>NZ_JACMYK010000011.1 GCF_020889785.1 Bradyrhizobium acaciae | reverse complement strand
CGCGACGGCCCGGCCGCCGGCGCAATGATGCCCTTGGCCAGCGTTTCCGCCTCGGCCGAGCGCTCGCGATAGTTGATGGCGACGGCAGCGCCGGCTTCCGCCAGCATCTTGACGATTGCCGCACCGATGCCGCGCGAGCCGCCGGTCACCAGCGCCACATGTCCGTGCAGACTGTTTGTCGTCATCGGCAGTCCTCCTTTGCGCGTCCGGACAGGTTCGCAAAGGGGAAGGCGGGGTGCAACGCAACCCTGCTCAAACCTGCGTTGCGGCAGCCGCCCTTGCGGCAAAAAACCGGCATTTTGGCCCGGAATCGGCCTTGCGTCCGGCGCGGGCCGGCGGCAATGGTTGGGGCATCACTTCTTGCAAGCCCACCCACGAGAGTCCGATGAGCAAACTGATTGTCCGCGCCGGCGATTTCACCTTTGACGCCCGTTTCGAGGAGCAGCTTGCCCCGAAGACGGTGGCCGCCTTCCGCAAGGCGATGCCGTTCGAGAGCCAGGCGATCCATGTGCGCTGGAGCGGCGAGGGCGTCTGGATGCCGCTCGGCGATCTCGATTTCGGTGTCTCCTACGAGAACCACACCAGCTATCCGGCGCCGGGCCAGATCATCCTCTATCCCGGCGGCATCAGCGAGACCGAGATCCTGCTCGCCTATGGCGGCGTGCACTTCGCCAGCAAGATGGGCCAGCTCGCCGGCAATCATTTCATCACGCTGACCTCGGGGCTCGAAAACCTCACCGCCTTCGGCAAGACCGTGTTGTGGAAGGGCGCGCAGAACATCCGCTTCGAGGAAGTCTGATGTGACCGAGGCCCGCTATCCGCGCGATCTCCGCGGCTACGGCCGCACGCCGCCGGATCCGAAATGGCCGGACGCTGCGCGCATCGCGGTGCAGTTCGTGGTCAATTTCGAGGAAGGCGGCGAGAACAACATCCTGCACGGCGATCGCGCCTCGGAAGCGTTTCTCTCCGACGTGCTGGGCGCGCAGCCCTGGATCGGCCAGCGTCACGCCAATATCGAAACCATGTTCGAATACGGCTCGCGCGCCGGTTTCTGGCGGTTGTGGCGGATGTTCACCGAGCGCAAGCTGCCGACCACCGTGTTCGGCGTCGCGATGGCGCTGAAGCGCAATCCGGATGTCGTCGCCGCGATGCACGAGGCCGGCTGGGATATCGCCAGCCACAGCCTGCGCTGGGTCGAGCACAGGGACATGACGGAGGACGAGGAGCGCGCGGAGATCGCGCGCGCCATCGCCGTCCACACCGAGGCGACCGGCGCGCGGCCGCTCGGCTGGTACACCGGCCGCTCCTCGATCAACACGCTGCGGCTTCTGATGGAAGCGGGCGGCCTGCGCTATCTCTGCGATTCCTATGCCGACGACCTGCCGTACTGGATCAAGGCTGCCGGCACCGACCCGCATCTCGTGATCCCCTACACGCTCGACGCCAACGACATGCGCTTCATCAACCCGCAGGGCTTTGGCGGCGGCGATGAGTTCTACACCTATCTGAAGGACAGTTTCGACGTGCTCTATGCCGAGGGCGCGACGTCACCCAAGATGATGTCGGTCGGCCTGCATTGCCGCGTCGTCGGCCGTCCCGGCCGCGCCGCCGCGCTGATGCGATTCCTCGACTACATCCAGAAGCACGAGTACGTCTGGGTGCCCACCCGGCTTCAGATCGCCGAGCACTGGCACGCCAATCTGAAGCATCTCGCGGCCGACGCGTTCGAGATCGGCTAGCGCGGTTCCACCGCTTTCGGTTTGACGCAGGTTTCCAGCTCACCCGAAATGCATCCGATGAATTGCTGCGTTGCACTGAGGTCAGAGGCCATCCCGGATTCCGTGCGTTAGCGGCCTGCAATGCGGGAGCAGGCGGGTTTCATGCGCGAATTCTTAGCCGAATTGGAACACACATTTCGCTGGGTTCCAGATTGGGTCATCGGCCTTGGCCTCATTACGGGCGCGATTGTCGTTGCGCTTGTCATCCATTCGATCGCACAGCGCATCGTCCACCGCATGGTCGGGGCGAAGAACGCGGTCGCGCCGATGCTGCTTGACCGGACAGCTGGTCCGACGCGGCTGGCACTATGTCTCGCCGCCGTCGCGCTGGTGTTGCCGCTGGCACCGCTCGACGATCTGCTGCGGCAGACGCTCAGCCATTTCTTCGGCGTCGCCGTCATCGCCCTGGTCGGCTGGATCTCGATCCGCGCCGTCGACATGGCGTCGGCCAGATATCTCGAGAGATTCCGTCTCGACGTCGCCGAGAATTTCCTGGCGCGCAAGCACGTCACCCAGGTCCGCGTCTTCAAGCGGGTCACCGACACGCTGATCGTCATCATCGCGGTCTCCACTGCGCTGATGACGTTCGACTCGGTCAGGCAATACGGCGTCAGCCTGTTCGCTTCCGCCGGCGCCGCCGGCTTGATCGTCGGTCTTGCGGCAAGGCCGCTGCTGAGCAATCTGATCGCCGGCGTACAGATCGCCGTCACGCAGCCGATCCGGATCGAGGACGCCGTCATCATCGAGAACGAATGGGGCTGGGTCGAGGACATTGCCTCGACCTATGTCGTGATCCGACTGTGGGACTGGCGGCGCATGGTGGTGCCGCTGTCGTATTTCATCGAGCGTCCGTTCCAGAACTGGACGCGCGATGCGCAATCCCTGATCGGTGCGATCGCGCTGCATGTCGACTACAGCGCCGACGTGCCGGCGATCCGCAAGAGGCTGGAGCAGGTGGCCAAGGAGTCGCGACTCTGGGATGGCGCGGTGGTCAATCTGCAGGTGATCGACACCCACCCGCGCACCATCGAGCTGCGCGCGCTGGTCAGTGCCCGCAATGCGCCGCAGTCCTGGGACCTGCGCTGCGAGATCCGTGAGAAGCTGCTGGCGTTCATCCGCGACGAGATGCCGGACGCGTTGCCGCGCGATCGGGCGATCCTATCGCCCGCGACCGACGGATTTGGCCGGGGCTTTCTGCGCGGTACGCCGCCCCGCGAGCGCGCCGCGGCGGCGTCACCGAACTGATCAGCGACCGGCTTAGTGCCCGGCCATGTGCCGGCCGATCTCGGTGAGGTCGGCTTCGCTGGCGCGGGCCTCGTGAACGAACGCGCCGTGGAACATCACGACCAGGCGATCCGACAGCTCCAGCAATTCGTCGAGGTCTTCGCTGACCAAGAGCACCGCGGCGCCGCGGTTCCGGGCGGCCATGATCTCGGCGTGGATCTGCGCCACCGCCGCGAAGTCGAGCCCGAAGCAGGGGTTGGCGGCAATCAGCACCTCGACGTCGCCCGAGAGCTCGCGCGCCAGCACCGCGCGCTGGACGTTGCCGCCCGAAAGTGCCGCGATCGGCGTCTCCGGCGTGCGGGTCTTGATCTTGTAGCGGTTGATCTTGCGCTCGGCATCTTCGCGGAAGGCCGAACGATTGAGCCACCAGCCGCCGCGCGCGAATGGGGCGCGATCGAACTCACGGAACGCGATGTTGTCGGCGACACTCATGCCGCCGACGCAGGCGTTCTTCAGCGGCTCCTCCGGCAGCAGCGACATCTTGTGCCTGCGCATCTCCTCGCGGCTGGCCGCATAGGCCTCGCCCTGGACACGGATCACGCCGCTCTCGGCCTCACGCTGGCCGGCCAGCACCTCGACCAGCTGGCGCTGGCCGTTGCCGGAGACGCCGGCGATGCCGACGATCTCCCCGCTTTTCACCGTCAGCGACACGCCGTGCACGGCAATCGCGCCGGCATCGTCAAGCGCGGTGAGCTTGTCGAGCTCGAGCCGCGGCGCGCCGGTCTCGCCGGTGCGCGGCGGCTGCACCGTCAGCTGCTCGGCGCCGATCATGGTCCGCGCCATCTCGTCCGGCGTGAGATCGGCGACCCGGCCGGTGCCGGCGAGCTTGCCGCGGCGCAGGATCGTCACGTCATCGGCAAACGCCATCACTTCGCGGAACTTGTGTGTGATCATCAGGATGGTCAGTTCGCCCGCGACCACCATCGCACGCAGCATGCCGAGCACCTCGTCGGCCTCGCCCGGCGTCAGCACCGAGGTCGGCTCGTCCAGGATCAGGAAGCGGCGCTTCAGATAGAGCTGCTTGAGGATCTCGCATTTCTGCCGCTCGCCGGCCGAGATGTCGGAGACCTTGGCGTCGAGCGGTACCTTGAACGGCATCCGCGAAAGGAAGGCCTCGAGCTCCTTCTTCTCCTTGCGCCAGTCGACCACGGCCGGCACGTCGTCGCGCGCCAGCACGAGGTTCTCGGCGACCGTCATCGCCGGCACGAGGGTAAAATGCTGGTAGACCATGCCGAGCCCGAGCGCATGCGCGTTCTTCGGGTTGGCAATGGCCTGCTGGCGGCCGCCGACGATGATGTCGCCTTCGGTGGCGTGGTAATAGCCCATGATGCATTTCACGAGCGTGCTCTTGCCGGCGCCGTTTTCGCCGAGCAGGGCATGGAACGAGCCGGGCCGCACCTTGAGCTCGACATTGTCGAGCGCCAGGAAATCGCCGAACCGCATCGTCACGGCGATGGCGTCGACGCCGAACGCGCCTGATGGTGCGGGCGGTTCGCCGATGATCACGACAGCGCCCCGATCAGGTCAGTGGATTTCGTCACCGCGCCGAACACGCCGCCCTGCATCTTGATCATCTTCAGCGCGTGGTCGTGATTGCCTTTGTCGGTCGCGCCGCAGCAATCCTCGACCAGCACGCATTCGAAGCCGCGGTCGTTGGCCTCGCGCATCGTGGTGTGGACACAGACGTCGGTGGTGATGCCGGTCAGCACGATGTTCTCGATGCCGCGCAGCCGCAGCATCAGTTCGAGATCGGTGGCGCAGAACGAGCCCTTGCCGGGCTTGTCGATGATGGGCTCGCCCGGCAGCGGCGCGAGATCGGGAATGATCTCCCAGCCGGGCTCGCCGCGCACCAGGATGCGGCCGCATGGGCCGGGATCGCCGATGCCGGCGCCGATCTGGCGCGAGCGCCAGCGCTTGTTGGCGGGTAGATCGGCAAGATCAGGCCGGTGACCTTCGCGGGTGTGGATGATGTGAAACCCCTGCGCGCGCATCACCGCGAGCAGCTTCCTGATGGGCTCGATCGGCGCCCGCGTCAGCGAGAGGTCGTAGCCCATCTTGTCGACATAGCCGCCGACGCCGCAGAAATCGGTCTGCATGTCGATGATGATGAGCGCGGTATTTTCCGGCCGCAAATCGCCATTGTAGGGCCAGGCGTAGGGTTCGGATTTGATGAAGCGCTCGGGCATGAATGATCTCGCGGTCTATCGGGTGATGGACAATTCGGCGGGCGCGCCAGTCAGCGTGCGCTTCGGCGAGCAGGTGATGATCATGATCGCCAAGGTCAGGATGTAGGGCGCGGCATTGAACAGATGATAGCCGGAGGTGATGCCGACCGATTGCAGCGCCGGCCCGAGGGCTGCGGCACCGCCGAACGCAAGCGAGGCCCACAGGCACAGCATCGGGTCCCAGCGCGCGAAGATGACAAGCGCCACCGCGGTGATGCCCTGGCCGGAGGAGAGGCCTTCGTTCCAGCTGCCGGGATAGAACAGCGACAGGAACGAGCCGCCGATGCCGGCGAGGAAGCCGCCGACCATGGTGGCGCGCAGCCGGATCAGCAACACCGAATGGCCCATCGCGCGCGCCGCGTCCGCGCTTTCGCCGGCGGTGCGGATCAGCAGGCCCCAGCGCGTGGTCTTGAAGGCCCAATAGAGCAGCGGCGCGATCGCGACGCCGATCAGGAACAGCACGTTGATGCGCAGCGCGGCGCGCAGCTGAGGCACGTCGCTCCACCAGCCGAAATCGATCGCCGGCAGCCGTGCCGCCGTCGGCTCGATCAGCGGCTTGCCGAGGAAGAAGGCCAAACCAGTGCCGAGCAGCATCAGCGCGATGCCGACCGCGATGTCGTTGACCCGCGGCAGCGAGCAGATGCCGGCATGCAGCGCGCCGAACAACGCGCCGGTGATGCCGGCGGCGAGCACGCCGAGCCATGGCGAGCCCGAGAGATAGGAGATGCCGTAGGCGCTCATCGCGCCCATCACCAGCGTGCCTTCGAGGCCGAGATTGATGCGGCCACTGCGCTCGGTAATGCACTCGCCGAGGCTGACGAACAAAAACGGCGTCGAGACGCGAATGGCGCCGCCGAACACGGCGAGCGGGACAGTCCAGAGCCCGAGCGATGCATCCGCCATGTCAGGACTTTCCCTTCAGGAAGCCGATCCGCCCGTAGAGCGCGTCGCTCGCCAGCACGAACACGAAGATGATGCCTTGCAGCACCAGCACCGACGCGTCGGGCAGGCCGAGCCGCCGCTGCAACAGGCCGCCGGAGGCCGAGATGCCGCCGAGCAGGATCGCCACCGGAATGATCGCGAGCGGATTCTGCCGCGCCAGGAACGCGACCAGGATCCCGGTGAAGCCGTAGCCGGCGGCGAGGTTGGCATTGGTGCGGCCCTGCACGGCTGCGACCTCGATCATGCCGGCGAGGCCCGCACAACCGCCGGCAAGGAAGCAGACGGTCATGATCAATTTGCCGACGGAAAGCCCGACGATCTTGGCGGCGCGGATGTTGCCGCCGGCGACGCGCGCGGCGAAGCCGAAGGTGGTGTGATAGATCAGGATGTAGGCGGCAACCGCCGCGACGAGGCCGAACACCAGGCCCCAATGCACGTCGGTGCCGGGAATGCTGCCGATCATGTTGGCGGCGCCGATCTCGCGCGTCGACGGCTTGTTGAGGCTCGCCGGATCGCGCATCGGTCCCTCGACCAGATGGTTGAGGACCGCGAGCGCGATATAGACCAGCAGCAGGCTCGAGATCGTCTCGTTGACCCCGCGATATTGCCGCAGGCCACCTGATAGCGCGATCCAGAGGCCGCCGCCGATCATGCCCGCGATCACCATCGCGATCTGCACGACGATCGGTGCCGCGCCCTGCAATGCCAGCGCCGCCGATGTCGCCGACAGCGCGCCGATCAGAAGGGCGCCTTCGCCGCCGATGATCACCATGCCGAGCTGCGCCGGCAGCGCCGTGCACAGTGCGGTCAGGATCAACGGCGCTGCGCGGGTCAGCGTGTTCTGCCAGGAGAAGGCGGTGCCGAACGCGCCGTAATACATGTAGAAATAGAGGTCGAGCGGGTTCTTGCCGTAGAGCGCGACAAAGCCGCCGAACACCGCGAGCGCGCCGACCAGCGCCGCGCCCGGGATCAGGATGTACTCGATACTCGCGCCGTAGCGCTGGAGGAAGCCGGGATCGGCGGCCGGAGCAACGCCGGCCGCCTCCACCGATTCCGCCGCCTCGGTGGTCACGCGGTGGCTCCGATCACGCCCTCGACCAGATAGTCCATCTTCTCGAGCTCGGGATCCTGCTGGCCGCGATCGGTGCCGCCGGCGATCACGGTCTTGCCCTTGTTGTCGGCGATCGGGCCCTTGAAGATCGTGTATTCGCCGGACATGAACTTGGCCTTGACATCGTCGGCATGCTTGCGCGCTTCGGCCGAGACCATCTCGCCATAGGGCGAGACCTTGACGATCTCTTCCTTCAGGCCGCCGCGATAGAAGTTCGGGATCGCTTCACCAGCCACGATCATCTTGACGAACTTCGGATACAGCGCCTCCCAGTTCCATTCGGCGCCGGTCAGATAGGCCTTCGGCGCCAGCGGCGACTGGTTGACGTGATAGCCGCACACCATCGCGCCGCGGCGCGCGGCGTTCTCGACCATCGTCTTCGGTCCGTCGACATGGCAGGTGAGCACGTCGACGCCCTGGTCGATCAGGCTGTTGGTCGCTTCGGCTTCCTTGACCGGCATCGACCAGTCGCCGGTGAAGATCACCTGCGTGGTCGCCTTGGGATTGGCAAGGCGGGCGCCGAGCGTGAACGCGTTGATGTTGCGCAGCACCTGCGGGATCGGCTTGGCCGCGACGAAGCCGAGCTTACCGCTCTTGGTCGAATAGCCGGCGACGATGCCGGAGATGTATTGCGCCTCGTCGATATAGCCGAAATAGCTGCCGGCGTTCTTTGGGTCCTTGTCCGACCAGAGCCCGCCGCAATGCTCGAAGTGCACCTTCGGAAACTTGCCCGCCATCTTGACGACGTGCGGGTTGTAGTAGCCGAACGAGGTGGGAAACAGCAGCGTGGCGCCGTCGAGGTTGATCATGGACTCGATGGTCTTCTCGACCGCATCGGTCTCCGGCACCTTCTCTTCCTCGACCACCTTGATGCCGGGCAGCTTCTTCAGCGCCGCGGCGCCTTGGGCGTGGGCCTGGTTGTAGCCGTAGTCGTCGCGCGAGCCGACATAGATGAAGCCGACCGTGGTTTCTGCCGCCGCCGCGCCGCGAACGCCGAGCGTGCTGCCGAGCGCCAATGCCGCGCTTCCCTGCAACAAATGCCTTCTTGAAATCGTGCCAAAATCCATCGCCTGCTCCCTCCGGCGGGTCCGGCCCGCCTGTCCTTGTCGCGGCCGCCATAACGGCGGCGCGTGACGGAGTGTCGCAAGCTTCGTGCCAGAGCACGTTTGGCGGTCATTATTCCGTAAGTATCTGAATATGAATGAGAACGATGTTCGATGTGAGCCGCCTCGGAAGTGCGCAGTCGTCATCTTGCCTATTTTGTGAGCCATCAATCGCCGTTGTATGCAATGCCGTTAAGCAGTCGCTAACCGCCGGGCGGCCGATGCGGGGCCGGGACGGGTCGGCGCATCAGGCGTCATTTGCCGGCTGGTGAATCGGATCGGGCCTGCTACGAGTGAGGCGGGCCGCGGCGCCGGTTGGACTGATGGGAAACAGCATGAGCGAGACAAAACCGTCTTCGAGTCCCTCTTCCCTCGGTGAGGAGATCGTGGCGCGGATCGATCAGCTAGCGGCGATTTCCGAGACCCCGGAGCATCTGGCGCGTGTCTTCCTCACGCCCGAGCATCGCAAGGCGGCCGATCTCATCCTGTCCTGGATGCGCGAGGCCGGCATGAGCGCGCATCTCGATGCGATCGGCAATGTCTGCGGCCGCTACGAGGGCGAGCGGCCGGGCCTGCAGGCGCTGATGCTCGGCTCGCATTACGACACCGTGCGGGATGCCGGCAGGTGGGATGGCCCGCTCGGCGTCATCACCGCGATCGCCTGCGTCGCCGATCTGAACCGGCGCGGCAAGCGGCTGCCGTTCGCGATCGAGATCGTTGGCTTCGCCGACGAGGAGGGCGTGCGCTTTGCCTCAACCCTGCTCGGCAGTCGCGCGGTCGCCGGCACGTTCGACGAGAGCGTGCTCAATACAAGCGATCGCGCCGGCACCTCGATGCGCGATGCGCTGATCGCCTTCGGGCTCGATCCCGATCATATCGGCAAGGCAGCCCGCGCCCGCCGCGAGCTGCTCGGCTATGTCGAGCTGCATATCGAGCAGGGGCCCGTGCTGGAGGAGAAGGCGCTGCCGGTCGGTGTCGTCACCGCGATTTCAGGCGCGACGCGACTTGCCGCCAGTCTCACCGGCATGGCCGGCCATGCCGGCACCGTGCCGATGAAGCTGCGGCGCGATGCGCTGGCGGGCGCCGCCGAATGCATCGTTGCGATCGAGCAATTCTGCAAGTCCGACGAGCAAGGCCTGGTCGGCACCGTCGGCTACATCAACGCCATGCCCGGCGCCACCAACGTGATCCCGGGCAAGGTGTCCTTCACGATGGACATCCGCTCGCAGAGCGACATGCATCGCAAGCGCGCGGTCGCCGACATCGTGCGGCAGATCGAGGCGATCGCAAAACGCCGCGAGCTCGCCTTGCAGATCGACATCACCCATGAGAACCGCAGCGTGCCTTGTGCACCATGGCTGAAAGCGCAGATCGCCGAGGCGGTAGCTAGCGAGGGCCATGCCCTGTTCGAACTGCCGAGCGGGGCCGGGCACGACGGGATGGCGATGGTCGATATCGCCGATATCGGCATGATCTTCGTGCGCTGCCGCGGCGGGATCAGCCACAATCCGGCCGAGCATGTCGAGCTCGCCGACGCCGACACCGGCGCGCTTGTGCTGCTGCGCTTCGTTGAAAACTTCCGAGCGCACGGTACAGTGAATAGCTGAGGCTGCTGCTCCTCGCGGGCCACGTACGCGGCTGTCCGTGCCGAATCCGGACAATGTGACCGCCATTGGCTGGCACGGCCCGCCTATTTGCGCCCCGGCCCTGAAGCGCTAGACTTGCCCCGATTGGGGAGGGGGAGGGCATGAGGTCGTCCGTCGTCCAGGACGTTCAGTTCCCAAAACAACCGGCGCTGCAGCTGATCTATGACACTGCACCGATCGGTCTTGCCTACCTGTCTCCCGACTGCCGTTACCTCCAGATCAACCAGCGCCTCACCGAGATCTGCGGCATCTCGGTCGAAGGTCATCTCGGACGCACCGTGCACGATTGTGTGCCCGCGCTCGCCACCGCGGTCGAAGGCATCGTTCGTTCGATCATGGAGACCGGAGAGCCCGTGACCGGTGTCGAGGTGTACGGGCAGCGCCCCGGCCACAATGACGAGCGCTGCTGGATCACGCATTGGCACCCGCAGCGCGGGCCGAACGGCAGCATCGTCGGGGTCAACGTTGCGGCCGAAGAGATCACCGAGCGCAAACGCAGCGAACGCGAGATCCGCGCCGCACGCGATGCGGCCGAGAAGGCCTTGCAGCATCTGCAGGAGACCCAGGCGTCGCTGATCGAGGCGGAAAAGCTCGCCGCGCTAGGCCGGCTGGTGGCCGGCGTCGCGCACGAGATCAATAGCCCGGTCGGCACCAGCCTCACGGTCGCCTCGGTGCTGGAGCAGAAATGCGCCGATTTCGCCGCCGAGGCGCGCGCGGCAAGCTGAAGCGCTCGACCCTGAGCGATTTCATCGAAGTCGTCGAAAGCGCGTCGTCGCTGCTGGTCGGCAACCTCAAGCGTGCCGCGGACCTGGTGCAGTCGTTCAAGCAGGTGGCTGTCGATCGCAGTTATTTCGACCGCAGCGCGTTCGATCTCGGTGAGGTGACCGAGCAGGTGCTTTCGAACCTTCGTCCGGCCTTGCCGAAGAACAATCTCGCGCTCGCGGTCGATTGCCCGCCTGATCTTGCGATGAACAGCTATCCCGGCCCTTACGGCCAGGTGGTGACCAATCTGTTCGTCAATGCGGTCGCGCACGCATTTCCGGACGGCAAGGGCGGCACCATCACGATCCGGCTGCGTGCGTCAGGCGCGGGCGAGGTGGAGATCCTGTTCGCCGATGATGGCTGCGGGATGGACCGCGACGTGCTGCGGCAGGCCTTCGATCCGTTCTTCACCACGCGCCGCGACATCGGCCGTATCGGGCTCGGCCTCCACATCGTGCACAACATCGTCACCAACCGGCTCGGCGGCGAAATCCATCTCGACAGCGCGCCGGGGATGGGGACCAGCGTGCGGATCACGCTGCCGCGCGTGGCGCCGCAGCGCGGGACCGATGGTTGATGGGGAGTCGAGAAGGAAATGCTCTCCGGCGTACGGCCCGGAAAACGTCCTTCCAAGATACCGGCGCAAAAGGCATTCCGCGCCCCTTGCTTCGGCCCCCGCCGTCGCGACATTGTCACGGTAGTCCCTGATGGTTACGACGATGAGCCAATCCGCATTCGATCCCTTCGGTGAGGCGGTCCCCGCGGTCGATCGTTCGATCGCGAGCGAGGGCGTGTCAAAATGGCTGAAGACCGCGGGCACCAGCGTGTTCTGGGTTCTGGTGGTCGGCATCGTGCTGGCACGCGCCGTCTATTTCCAGCCCGGCGTGTTCAGTTTCGAGCGTGCCGTTGCCTGGGCGCAGGGTCTGTTCGCCGCGCTCTGAGCACGCGCACGTCCGCATTGCCAACGGAAGCCGACAAGAAGGCGCGCTTGGTCTTGCCGGCTAAGGCCACTTCCGGACTCATGCATCGCAACAAATTGCGTCTCGTATTCGATCACCTTGTCGGCACGAGTCGCTTACTCGGGCAGTCCCGCTTTCCGAAGGCCCTTGATCAGCAGCTTCGCATTTGACAGCCCGCCCCGAGCGATCCATGCAGATATCGTAAAGGCGGGATCGACCTCAAGCACACGCGCCGCCGCCTCACGCGCCTCAACACCTCGCCCGAGATGAGCGAAAGCGGACGCGAGACATCGGTGAGCTGGTGAGTAGAAGGGGTCCTGACGAAGGGCTTTCTTCCCCGCGGCGATGGCCTCGTCAAAGCGCCCGAGCTCGATCAACGCCGTCCCCATAGCAGCAAACATCAGGTGCAGCCGCGGGTCTACCGGGCTCATACGCATGGCGCGTTCAAAGCTCCGGACCGCTTCCTCCGGCAGCCCCGCAATTCGGTAGACTTGGCCTCTGCTGTTCCATGCGCCGAATGAATTTGGGTTGAGCGCGACCGCCCGGTCCGCCATTTCGATCTCACTTTCACTATCGCCGACCATGAACGCCGAGGTTATGGCAGCCGTTGCCAATGTGTCCGGATCACCATCGTCGATGCTCAATGCCAAGCGACAAAGCCGAATGGCTTCCTTGCGCTCGAATTGAGGATCCATAGCGTAGCCCAAAACGACGTTGAGCATGTGACAGTTACCCGCCAGCGCAGCGACAAAGCCGAACCGAGGGTCGAGCTCCAGGGCGCGATGAGCCAGCCTGATCGCCTCCGCCACCCGTTCGCGGGTCGTTAGGTAAAACTGCTGCCTCGCGCGGAGAGAGAAATCATACGCGGTGAGGTTCTCCGGTCGCTGCCGCGCCGCGATTTCAATTTCTGTTTGAAGCAGCTTTGGCTGAATGGCTGAGACAACGGCGACCGTGACTTGGTCCTGAAGCGCGAAAACGTCTGTCAGGTCACGCTCGAACCTGTCCGCCCAAATATGCGCGCCCGTCACTGCATCGATCAACTGTCCCGTGATGCGAACTTTCCCGGCTGCCTTGCGTACGGAGCCCTCAAGGACATAGCGCACACCGAGCCTGCGTCCGACCTCCTTGACATCGACGACTTTGCCTTTGAACGTAAAGCTCGAATTACGAGCGATCACGAACAGCCATTTGAACCGCGACAGCGCCGTCGTGATCTCCTCAACCATTCCGTCCGCGAAGTATTCCTGTTCGGGGTCGCTGCTCATGTTCTCGAACGGTAGCACGGCGAGGGAAGGCTTGTCGGGAAGCGCAAGGGCGCTCGCGGGCGCATCGCTGGGATTTGGGCCCGTAGCGTCTCGCGCCTCCCGCACCTGTCCGACGAAACGGAATCCCTTGCGCGGCAGCGTCCTGATCAGGCGCTGTTCCTCCCCGGAATCTCCGATTGCGCTCCGGGCGACATTCAGCCGGGTCGTCAGTGCTGCATCCGAAACGCTGCGCTTGTTCCAAATAGCATTGATGAGGTCGTCTTTAGTGACAACGCGCTCCCTGTTGCGGATCAGGTAATCGAGCAGATCGAACACCTGTGGTGCGACGGAGACGAGGTCCGGCCCGCGACGCAGCTCGCGCCGCTCGGTGTCGAATGCGTACTCCTCGAAGAGATAGCGCAAGATGCGAATCCGCTGGATGAGGGCCCGCCGATAACCGGGTGGCGCTTTGGCCTCGCTGGAAATCGCAAGAATAGGCTGCCGGTGAGGAAAATGTAAGCTGTCGGTCAAGCGTAGCCGCCGATCTTACAGCATGCTCGTGCGGGTGAAAAACACCCTCCTAGGAGGCGCCGCAATGAGCACGACGCACAGCACAAATTGGCTGGAACGGAAATCCGTATCGACCTGGCATGTCGCCCGCTTCGTCTGGAAGTGTTGGGATGCCTTTCAAGAGAGCCGCGAACGCCAAAAGTTGCGCGCCACCTTGTCCAGCCTTAGCGACCGGGAGCTGATGGATATCGGCACCGCGCGCGGCGAGATCGACTACGTCGCCTCGCACCGCGGGACTGACCCGCGAGACATCCGATCCGGCGATACCTGCCAACGGTTGACGGCCAAATTTGGCCCACCGACTTCCGATAGGGGGTCATTAACGGAACAGTAGCGCTCTAGCTGTTTGGCCGAGGCTTCTTGGTCTAAAGGCAGGTATGCTGCCATTTGCAAATGGCAGGTACCGTTCCCGCGAGATAGTTCTATGGACGCGAAATCAGCCACGCGATTTAAGCAGCACGGAGAGCGGGCCATTGAGGAGTTATCCTTGGCGCTCACGCTCGCCGAAGAAGCTGCTCCAGCAAGTGAGTTTCTGAGATTAAGGACGTCGGTCGGCGATATCATCGCTCGGATAGACAACATGCTTCAGGACAACATTTACAAAGATCATCCCGGTCTGGATGGCATGAAGACTGACCTTTAACGTCCGCTTCGGGGCCAATAGGCGACGTCACAGGCCGTCCTGCATCTGGACCGCTTCTCGCAAGCGGACCTTGTGATGTCGGCGGCTCCGGTCAGCAACGGGCGTAGGCTGCCGAAGGTCGATCCCAGCCCGGCTCACTTTTTGCGGAGATTGAATTTCGGTTGCCGGTTCCATGCTAGCTTGCATCTGGTGCAGAAGACAGAGTCAGACCTATCCTTGAAAGACCGCGCAAAAGAAGCGCTTGCTTACGCTTGTGGTTACGTTTGTGGCGAGGTCATTGGGTGGGTTATTGTCGGGGCAGCCTGGAGTTTGTTCCTTTTGGTGCGTAGCTACAGCACCTATGTAGGGGTGGCCGCAATTTCATGCGGGGCGCTTATTCTTGCGCTGGTTGCGTGGCAAGCACTCAAAGCCGGATACCAAAGCCTTCGATGATCCTAACGACGATGCACGCGCGAAGCGACTGATCAACGACCGCCGCGAGCGCGCACGTCATTGAGCGGGATCGTCAGTCGTCATGGCGCGGCATCCTGCACCTGGTCCGCTCAAACCTCATAAGCCGATCTAAGGCTATCCGCTTCCCAAGTCAGTGATGGGTCACAAGCCGATATTGCTTGGGCCGGATCGCGTGTCCGCTTCGCCCCGAAAGCGGGTGTCCCAGATTTTTATGAATACGCACCCTCGTCTCATCGCGCTCTGGCGGACGGCACTCGCGGCGGCGTCTTCGTGGCCTGCGTCGCCCGGATGATCCCCTCGAACGCGACCGCGGCCGGCACGTCGAGCCGGCCGGGCGATTTGAGCTGCCAGAGCGTGCGCTCGATATGAACGCCCTTGATCGGGATCACCTTCAGCTTTCCGAGCTTCACCTGATCGTCGATGACAGCAACCGACACGATGGCGACGCCGACGCCTGAGGCCACCGCCTGCTTGATCGCCTCGGTGCTGCCGATCTCGAGCGTGCGCTGCGGCTCGACGCGGTGAGCGGCGAGCGCTTGCGCGACCACCTCGCGGGTGCCTGAGCCCGGTTCGCGCAGGATCAGGATCTCGTCGTTGAGCAGGCGGACGTCGATCGGACCTGCGGCGGCTGCGAAGCGGTGATCGGGCGCTGCGATCAGCACCATCACGTCGGTGCGCCAGGCTGTGCTGGTCAGGTTCTCGTCCTCAACCGGCCCCTCGACCAGCGCGATCTCGATCTCATGCCCCAGCATCAGCGCGGCGATATCACTGGTGTTGGCGCTCACGACATGCAAGTCGATGCCGGGAAAGGCACGGTGGAACACGCCGAGATATTCCGGGATCATGTAGGTCGCGATCGTGGTGCTGGCACCGATCCGCAGCGAGCCGCTGTCGAGGTTGCGCAGCGCCTGCAATTCGTCCTCGGCGGCGCGCTCGGCCGCGAACAGCGTTTCGGCATGGCGGGCCAGCGCCGCGCCCTCCCGGGTCGGCCGCACCCCCTTCGGGGTGCGATCGAGCAGCCGGCAGCCGACCTGAAGCTCGAAATCCCGCACCCCCTTGGAGATCGCCGGCTGGCTGATGTGCAGCAGGTCGGCGGCGCGGGAGAAGCTGCCGGTTTTCGCCACGGCCGCGAACAGGCGGAGCAGATGCAGGTTGAGGGACATAACTTCTCTCTATCGGGGCAGTCCGAAAATATATTAGCCAAGAGGTGGCCTCTGGCGCATAAAATCTTCTCTGAAAAGAGGATTTCGTGCCGGAACAACAACAAGATCAGGGGCAGAAGCAGGGGACGCTGAAGCGCATATTCCTGCTCATTCCGGGCATTCTGCTCTGCGGAATGGTCACGATCATCTCGCTCGGCATCCAGGCCGCCGAAGAGCGGGTTTTCGACCATCCCTATATCGAGGCCCTGGTGGTCGCGATCCTGCTCGGGATGGCCGTGCGCACCGCCTGGGAGCCGTCGGAGCGCTGGCGCTCGGGCATTGCCTTCAGCGCCAAGCAGCTGCTCGAGGTCGCGGTGATGCTGCTCGGCGCGTCGATCAGCTTCGCCGCGATCCTGGCGTCGGGCTGGCTCCTGATCGGCGCCATCGCCGCCACCGTCGTGATCATGCTGGCGGTGAGCTATGGGCTCGCCCGCCTGCTCGGGCTCAAGACCAAGCTCGCGATCCTGATCGCCTGCGGCAATTCGATCTGCGGCAACTCGGCGATCGCCGCGGTGGCGCCCGTGATCGAGGCCGATGGCGACGACATCGTCTCGTCGATCTCGTTCACCGCCATCCTCGGCGTGCTGATGGTGCTCGGCCTGCCGCTCTTGATCCCGCTCTTGAAGCTGACCGCGACGCAATACGGCATCCTCGCCGGGCTCACGGTCTATGCCGTGCCGCAGGTGCTGGCGGCGACCGTGCCGGCCGGCATCGTGTCGACCCAGATCGGCACGCTGGTGAAGCTGGTGCGCGTCCTGATGCTGGGCCCGATCGTGGTCGGCCTCTCGCTGTTCGTGGCGCGGCGGCGCAAGGCAAACACCAAGGCAAACACCAGGACCGGCGCTGTCGACGCGGGTGCTGCAAAGGCCGCCGCGATCAGCCCGTTCAAACTGGTGCCCTGGTTCATCATCGGCTTCCTGGTGCTGGCCGCGCTGCGCTCGTTCCAGCTGGTGCCCGATATCGCGATCGCGCCGGTGACGAAGACGGCGGCGATCCTCACCGTCGTCTCGATGGCGGCGCTCGGGCTCGGCGTCGACGTGCGCGTGCTCTCGACCGTCGGCGGCCGGGTGACCGCGGCAGTCACGCTGTCGCTGATGCTGCTGCTGGGCTTGAGCATCGGCCTCGTGCACTTCTTCAAGTAGAGCATGACTAGATTAGGTTGAGCTGCAGCCGCATCGAAGGTTCACCTCTCCCTTAGGAGAGGTCGATTTGCGCAGCAAATCGGGTGAGGGGTTACGGTCTATCAAAAGAGCAAGAGCCCTCACCCGGATTGCACGGACGATGCTTCGCATCGCCGAGAGCAATCCGACCTCTCCCCGACGGGGAGAGGTGAGCCGAAATCGCGGCACGCCCGAGTCAACCAAAACTCATACCGCTCTGGCGGCTACTCGGCAGCCTTCGCGGCCTTGCCGAACATCCGTGTCGGTGCCGCAAAGCCGCAGGACGTGCCGTCGGTGATCTTGACCTGGTCTTCCCAGGGCAGCCGGAAGCGGCCGGATACCATGTCCTGCATGAAGGTGTAGGGGCAATCCATCGCGCCGCCCTTCACCGCGACATAGCCGCGGTGCCAGAGCTGATAGATGTTGTTCTCGACGCCCCAGTTGATCCGCGCCTCGCGCACGAGGTCGGGCCGCACCTCGGCGGTGATGATCTCGTCGGCCCGTCCCGTGGTGCCGTGCGCGATGATGCTGCCGTCGAAATTGACGATCATGCCTTCGCCCATCGAGTCGAAAGACCCGTCTGAGCCGCACATGCAGACATTGGCGGTCACCATCAGGTTCTGGAACGCGTTGGCCTGGTTGGTGAAGCGCCAGCTGTCGCGGATCGGCGCGGTATAGCCGGCGGTGCGGATCATGATCTCGGCGCCCTTGTAAGCACATTCGCGCGCCATCTCCGGGAACATGCCGTCGTGGCAGATGATCAGCGCGATCTTCGCGCCTTTCGGTCCGTCGATCACGGGAATGCCGATGTCGCCCGGCTCCCACGGCTCGACCGGAATCCAGGGATGGAATTTGCGGTAGTACAGCTTGATCTCGCCGTGATCGTCGATGATCAGCCCTGAATTGTAGGGATTGCCGTGCGGGTTGAACTCCATGATGGAGAAGCAGCCCCAGATCCTGTTGTCGATGCAGGCCCGCCTGAAGGCCGCGACTTCCGGCCCGTCGAGCCGGCACATGATCTCCGGATTGGTATCCATCGACAGGCCGTGCAGCGAATATTCGGGGAAGACGACCAGATCCATGGTGGCGAGATTGCGCCGCGCCTTGCCGACCATCCAGACGATGCGCTCGGTCTGCCGTGCCAGATCGGCCTTGGTCGCAACCACGGGCAGCTGCAGCTGCACCAGTCCGATCACGACGCCGTTGGGTGACTTGTTGAGACCGCCAAGTCCATTCATGCCTGTCCTCCCGCTTGTTTGAAGCGTTGTCATTTCCCGAACGTTCGTCGCCGCTCGTTCGGCTCCGATGCGGCTCTCAGCTAGCAACGATCATGCCAGCAGGATTAAGCGATGCGCAAATCAAGCGGATGAGAAGCGGGGCAGGGCGAACGGCCGGGCGCGTGTCCCAAGCAATTGAGATGCCGGGCATTTCGGGCCATTGAAGGGGACGGCACTATCATTTGCGCAATGGCACGCGGTTTGCTTAATCAAGCGCGGGTCTTCTCGCATTCGGGGCGTACGTCATGGCGAATTCAGGCGCGACAATCGCGGCGGAGCCGGGGCCGATCACGCTCGACTGGAGCAGGACCGCGCTCGTCATCATCGACATGCAGCGCGATTTCATGGAGCCTGGCGGCTTCGGCGAGACGCTCGGCAATGACGTCGGCCAGCTCGCCCGCGCGGTAAAGCCGATCGCTGCCGTCCTCGCGGCAGTCCGCGACGCCGGCCTGCTCGTTGTCCATACCCGCGAGGGCCATCTGCCCGATCTCTCCGACGCGCCGCCGGCAAAGCTCGAGCGCGGCGCGCCGTCGCTTCGGATCGGCGATCCCGGGCCGATGGGACGTATCCTGATCCGCGGCGAGGCCGGGCATGACATCATCCCCGAGCTCTATCCGCTCGACGGCGAGATCGTGATCGACAAGCCCGGCAAGGGCGCATTCTACGCCACCGAATTCGGCGACATCCTGCAGAAATACGGCATCGAGAATCTCCTGGTCTGCGGCGTCACCACTGAAGTCTGCGTCAACACCACGGTGCGCGAAGCCAACGACCGCGGCTATCGCTGCGTCGTGATATCAGACGGCTGCGCGTCCTACTTCCCGGAATTCCACGAGATGGGCCTGAAGATGATCAAGGCCCAGGGCGGCATTTTCGGCTGGGTTGCCGATTCAGCCGCGGTGCTGAAGGCGTTGGCCGGCTAGAGCGGACCTGATCAGCGCGCGGCCGCAGCCGATCGATGCGTTCACCCGAGCAACGTCACGCGGCTCGGTCGGCAGCATCGGCAGAGTGGCGCGCAAACAACAGGCAGCGGCCGAAATCCATAGTCCGGCTCAATGCGGCGCGCGCAGGCCGTGTTCATCATCAGCCAGCATCTCGAGTTGTTTTGCCAGGCCTGTGAAGCTGTTGGCGATATTTCGCAGCACGTTCGCCTGCTTTGCAGAGACTGCGCGGTCTTGCGATTGGCTCCGATAGCTCTCGGCCAAATCTCGGCATTCCGCTGCTGTCAGCATCAAAAAGGCTCCGGGTCGATCAAGACAAAAAGGGCCGCCGGCCTTGGGGAAGCCAGCGGCCTTGGGATGGGGGGCATTTCTCGCGTAGGGGGGACCACGCACTTCTTGATTAGCTCATCTAAAGCCGGGGCAAGTTGAGCGAGATCAACTCCGCTTTCCGCCAGTCGCGCGGCCGGCGTGCCGCGCCGCGGGCGCGTTGCCGTGCTTCGCGCCCCGGTACTTTCCTTAGCCGGCATATGTGCTGGCCACGATGATCGGGCCGAGCACGGTCAAAATCACATTGCCGACGGCGTAGGGAACGGCAACGCCGAGGACCGGTGTTTGGCTCTCCGCCATCTCGCAGGCGCCGGTTACCGCGGCATCGACGGTCATCGCGCCTGCCAGCGCGCCGCAGGTCACCACCGGATTCATGCGCAGCACGTAAAAGGCAAACAGTGTCGCGACCACCAACGGCACGATAGTAATGACGAGGCCCATGCCGACCAGCATCAGGCCGTGCGCCTGAATCGCGGTCCAGGCGGCTGCGCCGTTGCCAAGACCGATCGCGGCGATGAAGCCGCCAAGCCCGACATCGCTTAGCGTTTGCTGCGCGGCAGGCGGCAGCGCGCCTAGGGTTGGCCGGCGCGAACGCAACCAGCCGCAGACAAGGCCGGCGATCAGCGCGCCGCCGCCGCCGCCAAGGGTCAGCGCGACGCCGCCAACCTTGATGCTGGCAAGCCCCGCAAGCAGGCCGATGGCGATGCCGGCGGTAAGGAAGGCGATATCGGCGCGGTCGCCCGTCCGCAGTATCTGGCCCACGTTGCTGGCGGCCCGCTCGATATTCCTCGTGCTGCCGACCAACGTCATGACGTCACCCACGTAGATGCGTGTATCTGCGCTCAACGGCACTTCGCGGCCCATCCGCGTCAGGGCACGCAGGAAGACGCCGCGCGCATTGCCGCCGACCTGCTCGGCAACGTCCTTGACGGAACGACCGTGAAGCCTGCGATTGTCGACCAGCACTTCGACCACGTTGCCGGGAATTGCCTTGAGGATCTCGTCGGCGTCGATCTCGGTGCCGATGATCGGTCTGGCGGCGACGAGGGCTGCGGTGCGTCCGGCGATGACGATGTTGTCGCCACCCTCCAGCACGGTGTCCAGATGCGGCTCTATGTCGATCCCTTGGCGAACGATACGTTCAACGACGGTCCGGCTTCCGATCTGCTCCTCAATCGATTTGACCGATCGCCCCGCAGCGGTCGACACGAGATAGGCGCGAGCCTGAAATTTTCGGTAAGAAAGATTTTCGGCCGGCGGTACTTCGCCCCCCGCAAGCTCGGCTTCCAGCTTCTTGGCCTCCGCTTTCAGGTCGATGCGCATCAGTTTCGGTGCGACGAACGGTACGAATAGCAGTGTCAGAATGTAGCCGAGTACATAGGTGACGGCGTAGCCGGCTGCGATATTGGCTTCCTGCTGCTTCAACTCGTCGGCCGGCAGACCGAGCTGGGCCAGCGCGCCCGACGCGGTGCCGATCACCGAAGATTGCGTCAGCGCACCCGCGGCGATTCCCGACGCCGTGCCAGGATCGAGCTTGAGGCTGGATGCGAACGCCAACACGATCAGCAGTCCGGTGCCTCCCAGCACCAGGGCCATCGCGACTTGCGCTAGCGTGCGCAGGCTGAGCGACGCGAAGAACTCAGGCCCTGAGCGGTAGCCGATCGTGAACACGAAGAGGCTGAAGAGAATGACGCGGAGCACGGGAGGGAATGTGAAGCCGCCGAATTGCCCGATCAGCACCGCCACGATCAGGACACACGCCGTGGTCCCGATCGCAAATCCGCGAATCTTCACGCGGCCCAGGATCGTGCCGACGGCAACAGCCAACAGCAGAAAAATCTCCGGAGCAGCGGAAATGATCCACCTGATCGTGTTCATATCGCATTTCTCCCGGCGAGCTTTGCCGGAATGTAATTCCAGGAATCCAAGGGATTGCTTGATTCATATCAAGCGGAGGCAAGGCGTTGCCGATGGTGATGCAGCGTTTGCGAGGGAAGAGCCCGCCCCGTTGCCTCGCCCGTTGGCCGGTCAGAGCCGGGAGAGTCTCTCATCTGCCGCGCCAGAGCGGGGTTTGTCCTAGAAATGGAAGCAGCGTCAAAGTGTTAGTAATGTTATCGGGACTGTCATGAGCGCATATGTTGTGACAGAATGCTTCCCGGGCTCCTGTGCGAGGGGATTGAGCCTTGGTGGATTTTATCTTCAGGGCGAACATCGCTCATTTCAAAGAGCTGTTGGCGATCGAAACAGACGCGGTGAAGATCGCGATCCTGCAGAGGCTGCTGGCCGAGGAAGAAGCCAGGCTGGCCGAGTGGCAAAAGCAAAACCCAACACCGAAGTCAGCGTGAGACCACTCTATTTTTTGACGTCGCTCAAAACCGTCTGATGCTTCGGCAGTAAGGTTCGACTCCCAGACGCGGGAGTTGCCTCATGGACGACGAAATCCTTTACGCCGCGAGCATTGTGATCTTGGGGCTAGCCCCATTTGCCTTTGCTGCGGTTGCGATCTTGATGTAGTTGCGCGCGCCTGAGTTCGCAGCCTCTTCATTCCTGCGCGTCGGCGATCGGTCGCGAGGGCGAAGTGCCGCGGTGCCGCCACTGCACAAGCTCGCTGATGCCATATGCGACAGCGGCAGGGCGACGTCTGCCCAATTTCGGAATATTAGAATATATCCCTGAGTTGCCCGACATGTCAAGTTGCCCGGTCGAACGTCGGGCGCCGCCGGCACCTTTGCATGGGGTTGTTTTCGATATTTTGGCAACGCCCCCTGCGACGGCGTCATAACTCCATCTGACCTAGCCGCCTTTCACCGCGCCCGCCGTGAGCCCGGCGACGATCTGCCGCTGCGCCAGCACGGTGAGCAGCAGCACCGGCGCGGTCACGATCAATGCGGCGGCGGCGAGCGGGCCCCAGCTGAGCTGGTCGAACGAGATCATGTTGTAGACCGCGACCGGCAGCGTGCGGGTCTCGCGTCCGGCCAGCACGATGCCGAACACGAAGTTGTTCCAGGAGAAGATCACCGCGAGGATGAAGGCGACCGCGAGGCCGGGCCTTGCGATCGGCAGCGCGACATGGCGGAACACCTGCCAGCGGGTGGCGCCGTCGATCAGTGCGGCTTCTTCCAACTCGAGCGGCGTGGTCTCGAAATAGCCGATCATGATCCAGATCACGATCGGCACGGTGACCACGAGGTGGATGATGATCTGCGGCACCAGCGTGCCGAGCAGGCCGAGCCACTGGAACAGCAGGAACAGCGGGATCAGGTACGACAGGCCCGGCGTGATGCGCGCGATCAGGATCACGATCGCCGATTTATGCGCGGCCATCCGCGCAATGCCGTAGCCGGCGGGCACGCCGACCAGCATCGCCAGCGCCGTGGCGCAGCCGGTGACGACAAGGCTGTTGGTGAAATAGGTCAGGAAGCGGTTCGACGCGAACACGTCGGCATAGTTCTTCCAGGCGATATGCTCCGGAAAGAACACCGGCGGATAGGAGGCGTTGTCGATTTCGAATTTCAGCGACAGCGAGCCCATCCAGAGGAAGAACAGGATCGCCGGCGAGACGATGACGAACACCGACAGCCAAAGCCCGATCCGGCCGACGATATAGCGCGGGTTCATGCCTCGCTCCCGAGCTGCGACGTCCACAGCAGGCGCTTGCGCAAGTAGAGCAGCAGCGCTGCCAGCGCCACGATCAGCAGGAAGAACACCACCGCGATCGCCGATCCGTAGCCGAGGTCGTAATAGACGAAGGCGACGCTGTAGAGATAGACGTTGATGGTCTCCGACGCCGAGCCGGGCCCTCCTTGCGTGATCGCGAAGATGATGTCGAAGCTTTTCACCGCGTCGATCATGCGGATCATGCCGGCGATGAACAGGAACGGCATGATCAGGGGAAGCGTGATGAAGCGGAACACCTGCCAGAAATTGGCGCCGTCGATCTGCGCGCTCTCATACGGCTCGGTCGGGATCGCGGCGAGGCCGCCGAGCACGATCAGCATCACCAGCGGTGTCCATTGCCAGGTCTCGACCAGCACCAGCGAGGGAATCACGGTGGTCGGGTTGAACACCCAGAGTTGCGGCGGCAGGCCGACCAGCGAAAGTAGATAGTTCAAGACGCCAAGCTGCGGGTGGAACATCATGGTCCACACCAGCGCGATGGCCACGGGTGTCGCCATCATCGGCATGATGAAGATGCCGCGCAGGAAACCGCGCGCGGCGAATTTCTGGTGAAACACCACCGCCGCCAGCGTGCCGAACACCAGCGGCAGCAATACCGACAGCGCGGTGTAGGACAATGTGTGCCCGACCGCCTCGACGAAGCGCGGATCGGTCGGCAGCCGCAAATAGTTGGCGAGCCCGACGAAGGTGGTGGGCGAACCGACCTTCCATTCCTGCATGCTCATCCAGATCGTGAACACCCAGGGAAAGATGATCACCGCCAGCACCACGACGAGCGCCGGGATCACGAACGGCCAATAGGACGGCGGACGCCATTCACGCGCCGGCGCGGCATGATCGGCCGCAGCCGGCGAAGCTTGAGTCACCACGCTCACGCTTTTTCGCTACGCTCCAGGATGGGGCGGAATTGCTCGTGCGCCTTCTTCAGCTCGGTGGCGGGATCGGTGCCCGACAGCGTCGCGGTCAGTGCCGCACCGACGATGTCGCGGAATTCAGCGACCGGGATGATGACGGGCAGGCCGAGCTTCGAGATCTTGGCGGAATCGACCACCGATTGCAGCCATTCCTTGGTCTTGACGCCCTTGGCGACCTCGGCATCGTCGACGATGGAGTTGCGGAATGGTACGCCGCCGCCGGCTTGCAGCAGGCGCGCGCCCTGTCCCTTCGAAACCACCCATTGGCAGAGCAGATAGGCGGCTTCCTTGTTCTTGCTGGCGGCGGCAATGCCGACGCCGTCGCCATAGGTCGAGGAGAAACTGCCCTTGGGACCGGCCGGCACCAGCGTGTAGCCGACCTTGCCGACGACGCGTGAGGCGGCGGGATCTTCCAGCGGCGGCGCCCAGCCGTCGGCGTCGATCCACATCGCCGATCTGCCTTGGGTGAAGGACGCCATCGACTCCATCCAGTTGAAGCCGGCGACGCCGGGCGGCGCGCATTTGGTCAGCAGCCGCTGATAGAGTTTTGTCGCTTCGACGGCCTCGGGGCCATCGGTCAGGATATTGCCCTTCGCATCGAGGAATTCGCCGCCGTAGTTCAGATAGAAGTTGGTCCACATCGCCATGTTGGCGTTGCGCAGGCCGCGGCCGACGAAGCCGTAGATGCCTTCCTTGGGATCGGTGAGCTTCTCGGCGGCGACCGCCATCTCCTCCAGCGTCTTCGGGACCTCGACGCCCTTCTTCTGGAACAACTCCTTGTTGTAGTAGAGGATGAAATAGTCGACCGACCACGGCAGCGACAGCATCTGGCCCTTGTCGTTGCGTGCATATTGCAGGCCGGCTGCGGAGAAATCGCTCTCGACGAGGTCCGGCAGCGTCAGGCTCGGATCCTTGAGATAGCCCGACATGTCGGCGAGCCAGCCGGCCTTCTCGAATTGCCGCTTTTGCACGTGATAGCTGAGATGAACGACGTCGAAGCTCGGCTTGCCCGACGACAGTTCGATCACGCATTTCTGGCGCTGCTGCTGCTCGGGGACCTGCTCGGATTCGACCTTGATGCCGGTGAGCTCGGTGAATTCCTTGATGTATTTTTGCAGATTGTCGCCGCGCGGTCCCTTGGCGAGGCTGACTTCGAGCGTGGTGCCGGAATATTTCTTCCAGTTGACCTCGGCGCGGGCCGGAAATCCGGTCATTCCAACCGCGCCCGCGGCGGCCGTGCCCGCCAGCATCTGCCGGCGCGAGATCAGGTGATGCGACATGTTTCTCTCCCAGGGACTGCTTCTTGTTTGGGAGGGATACTAGAGCATGATCCGGAAAAGTGAACACCGGTTTTCCGGACGGATCGTGCATCGACCGATGCACCAACAGCATTGATACGATCAAAAATCGCATCGATGCTGGAGCGCTTCTGCGCGTCGTCTTGGGCAACATACGCGGCGCCGCATGATGCAGCGCCGCGCGTGCGATGGCAGTTAGGCCTTGACGAAGGCGAGCAGGGTGCCGTTCGCAGCAGCCGGCGGCACGGTGATGCCGCCGCCGTTCTTCACGCCGGTCGCGCCGAGCGCCTTCTCGGTGGCGGCAAGGTCGGCCGCGATCACGAGGCCGGCGCCGCCGCGCTCGGACAGGCCGTCAAGCGACACGCCGGGATAGCGCTTGCCGAGCTGATCCCTGGTCAGGAACACGAAGTCGGCGCGATCGCCGCCGGACGGCACCGCAACCGCACCGTCGGGATCGTTCCTGACAGCGATATCGATCATCTTGGACAGATGCGCGGCATCGGTTGCGGGATCCGGCGAGACGATCAGCACCTGCTTGAGGCGGTTTGCCCCATTGGCGTGCGTCATCAGTTCGGGAATCCACACCGTCTCGCGGGTCTTGTGCTGGCAGGCGAAGATGCGGACGCCGCCGGGCGCCTCGGCGGTCGGCCACTGGAAGGTGCGGAATTTCGCCGCCGAAACGGTGCCATCAGGCAAGCTCACCGGGCGCTCGAAATCGGTCGGCCCGATCGGGGCATAGCCGCGTGTTCGGATCTCCTCGGCACCGGCGGTGGAATCCACCGCGGTGAACGCGATCCGTTCGATGCCTTCGCCGCGCTTCTCCAGGAAGGCGCGCGCCGGAGCATTGTGTTCCGTCGGCGTCAGCACGCCGAGCAATTCCATGTAATCGGGGTCGAACATGATGGTGTAGTTGCCCGATCCCATATGCGCGCTGTGGGTGCCGCGCGGCGACACGGTGAAGCCGAGCCGCTTGTAATTCTCGGCCGCCTTGTCGAGGTCTTTCACCATGACTACGGCGTGATCGATTCCGATGACGTTCTTGAGTGCCACTTGTTGTCTTCCCGGCTGAAATAGGAGAGTAGAGTGAAGCTAACCAGAATGACCGGGCGCCCGCAAGAAAGGATCATGATGACCAGCAATGCCGTGCGCTGGCCCAATTCGCTCTGGGCAGCCGTGACGCCGTCAGGGCCCGATTGCCCCGAATTGACCGGCGCGCAGCAGGCCGACGTCGTCATCATCGGCGGCGGCTTCACGGGGCTGTCGACCGCGCTGCATCTGCGCGAGGCCAATGTCGACGTCGCGATCGTCGAGGCCGCAGAGCCGGGCTGGGGCGCCTCGGGCCGCAACAACGGCCAGGTGATCCCGACGCTGTCGCGCCCTGATCCCGATGACATCATCAAGAGGCACGGCGCCGCCGGCGAGCGCTTCGTCGCGATGCTGCGCGACAGTGCGGCAATGCTCTTCGACGTCGTCAAGCGCTACAACATCGAGGCCGAGCAGGAGCAGGCCGGCTGGGTGCAGCCGGTTCATTCGCCCGGGCGGATCAAGATCGCCGAACGACGAGTGCAGCAGTGGTCGAAATTCGGAGCGCCGGTCGAATTGCTGTCGCGCGACCAGACCCGGGACATACTCGGCTCGGATGCGTGGTACGGCGGCTTCTGGAACAGGACCGGCGGTCACGTCAATCCGCTGGCGCTGGCGCGGGGCCTCGCGCGCACCGTGCTTGGGCTAGGTGCGCGGATCTACGCCCGCTCGCCCGCGCTCGCTTTCGAGCGCCGCGGCGATCGCTGGGTGGTGAAGACCGAGAAGGGCGAAATCTCCGGCCGCGCGCTTGTCGTCGCCACCAATGCCTATAGCGGCGAGTTCGCGAAATCGCTGGTGCCGGAGATCGCGACCGAGGTGATGCCGGTACTGTCGTGGCAGATGGCGACGCAGCCGCTGTCGGACAATGTCCGCAAGACCATCATCCCCGGCCGGCAGGCGATGTCGGATACCCATGGCGAGCTCTACTTCGCACGCTACGACGCCCGCAATCGCCTCGTCACCGGCGGCGCCGTGCTCGGCCCCGGTGATAAGACCGCGCGGCTGAAGGCGCGGGTGACCGAGCGGTTGCAGCGTCTGTGGCCGCAGATCGGCGACGTCTCGTTCGACTATGTCTGGAACGGCTATGTCGGAATGACCGCGGATTTCCTGCCGCGCATGCATCGCCTCGGACCGAACGCCTATGGCTGGACCGGCTGCAACGGCCGCGCCGTCGCGCTGACGATTCCGCTCGGCCGCGAATTGGCAAGGGCCGTGCAGGACGTGCCGGAAAGCGAGCTGGCGCTGCCGTTCACCGAGCCGGTGCAGTACATGGCGCACGGCTTGCTACGCAAGCTCGCGCCCTGGATGCTGGTGCTGTACCGGCAGCGCGATGCGCAGGAGCTGGTCGGGGGCGATCGCTTCGAGCTGCTGCGCTGGGCGGAGCATTTGCTCGCCTCGCGCCGGTCGCGGTAAAGGCGAGCAGCCTGATCAGGCGATCAAGGCGTCGCGCTTTCGCGTGAAATCGCCGCCGGGGATCGCCGACAACAGCGCCTGCGTATAGGGATGCTGCGGCTTGCCGAAGACTTCATCGGTCAATCCTTGCTCGACCACGGCGCCATCCTTCATGACAGCGACGAGATCGCAGATCTGCGCGGCGACACGCAGATCATGGGTGATGAAGACGATGGAGAGGCCGAGCTGCTGGCGCAGCTCGGCGAGCAACCTCAAGACCTGCGCCTGCACAGAAACGTCGAGTGCCGAGACCGGCTCGTCGGCGACCAGCACATCCGGCCTCAGCGCCAGCGCCCGCGCAAGCCCGATGCGCTGCCGTTGGCCGCCGGAGAATTCGTGCGGGAAGCGGTCGCCGGCGGACGGGTCGAGCCCGACCAGCTCGAACAGCTTTCGCGCTTCCGCGATCGCGGTGGCGCGGTCGGTGCCGTGCACGATCGGTCCCTGCGCCACCAGCTCGGCCGCCTTGCGGCGCGGGTTGAGCGAGGCGAAGGGATCCTGGAACACCATCTGGATGTGGCGGGTCTCGTGCCTGATCTCGTCGCGGCCGAGTTTTGCCCAGTCCTTGCCGTCGAGCACGATCGATCCGGTGTCGGGATCGACCAGCCGGACGATGCAGCGTGCCAGCGTCGATTTGCCCGAACCGGACTCGCCGACGATGCCGAGCGTCGCGCCGCGCGGCAGGCGCAGCGAGACGTTCTTCACGGCTTCCGTGATCCGCGCGCCGCGGCCGAGGAAGCCGCCGGTGCGGTAGGTTTTTGAAACCCCGTCGATGGTCAGAATGTCCTTGCCGGACAGGATACGCGGCGGCGGCGCCGTCAACGGCGGCACGGCAGCGATCAGCTGCCTGGTGTAGGCATGCTGCGGATCGTTCAGCACCTTGTCTGCCGTGCCTTGCTCGACGATTGCACCGTGCTGCATCACCACGACGCGGTCGGCGATCTCGGCCACCACGCCGAAATCATGGGTGATGAACAGCACCGCGGTCTTCTTGCGCTGCTGCAGATCGCGGATCAGCTTCAGGATCTGCGCCTGCGTCGTGACGTCGAGCGCGGTGGTCGGCTCGTCCGCGATCAGGAGCTTCGGGTCGAGCGCGAGCGCCATCGCGATCATGGCGCGCTGGCGCTGGCCGCCGGAGAGCTCGTGCGGATAGGCCTTTGCGGCTGCCTTCGGGTCGGGGATGCGAACGTCCTCGAGCAGCGCCAGCACCCGCGCGTTGATCTCGGCCTTGGACAGGCCGGTGTGGATCGCAAACATCTCGCCGATCTGGTCGCCGATCGTGCGCAACGGGTTGAGCGCCGTCATCGGCTCCTGGAAGATCATCGCGATCCCGGCGCCGCGCACATCGCGCATTTCTGCGGCATCGGCGGCGCAGAGATCGCGACCGTCGAACATCATCCGGCCTTGTTCGATGGTCACCTCGTTCGGCAGCAGCCGCATGATGGCATTCGCCATCATCGACTTGCCGGAGCCGGATTCCCCGACCACGCAGAGGATCTCGTTCGACGCGATCGAGAGCGAGACATCGGACAGCGCATGCGGCCGGTCGGCGCCTTTGGGCAGCCGCACCGTCAGGCCGTCGAGCGAAAGGACAGTCTCGCTCATCGGCTCTTAAGCCTCGGATTGAGCGCATCGTTGAGGCCCTGGCCGACCAGCGACACCGCGAGCACGGTGACGAGGATCGCGATGCCGGGGATTGCCGAGACGTACCACTGCACCCGGAGCACGTCGCGGCCGAGCCCGATCAGATTGCCCCAGGAGGCGACGTTGGGATCGGACAGCCTTAAGAAAGCGAGCGCGCTCTCCAGGAGGATCGCGACCGCCATCACCACGCTGGCATACACGATCACGGGTGGCAGTGCGTTGGGCAGGATCTCGCCGAGGATGAGTTGCACATCCTTCATGCCGAGGGTCTTGCCGGCCTGCACGAATTCGCGGTTGCGCAGCGACAGGAATTCGGCGCGGGTCAACCGTGCGGCGCCGGCCACGACACCACGCCGACCGCAATGGTCACCGTGGTCAAGGTCGAGCCGAACACCGCGACCAGCACCAGCAGCAGCACGAAGTTCGGCAGGGTCTGGAACGCCTCGGTGATCCGCATCAGCACATTGTCGACCCAGCCGCCGTAATAGCCGGCGAAGGCGCCGACCAGGATGCCGATCAGGATCGCGATCATCGTGGCGACGCCGCCGATCAGGAGTGAAATCCGCGCGCCGTAGAAGATCTGCGCGGCGATGTCGCGCCCGGAATTATCTGTCCCGAGCAAAAAGCGTGGGTTGGAGAACGGCCAGACCAGCGGCCTGCCTGCCAAGGCAAGTGGATCGCGCGGATAGAGGAAACCCGCGCTGACAGCCATCGCGATCACGAGCAGCAGCAGGATCAGGCCGATCACCGCGGCCGGACTGCGGAAATAGCGTTTCGCCGCGTCCATCGTCAGCCCTCCGCCGCGATGCGCGGATCGAGCCGCGCGTAGAGCAGGTCGACGACGAAATTCACTGATATGACCAGCAGCGCCGAGACGAACACGATGCCGAGCAGCGTGTTGAGGTCGCGCTGCACCACCGATTCATAGGCGAGGCGGCCGAGGCCGGGCAGCGAGAACACGCTCTCGACCACGACCGAGCCGCCGAGCATGGTGCCGGCCTGCAATCCGATCAGCGTCACCATCGGCAGCAGGGCGTTGCGCAGCACATGACGGGTGATGACATGGGTTTCGTCCAGCCCCTTGGCGCGGGCGGTGCGGACGAAATCGAGGTTCAAGACCTCCAGCATCGAGGCGCGCATGATGCGCAGATAGATCGCAAGGAAGATCAGCCCGAGCGTCAGCGTCGGCAGCACCAGATGGGCCGCGATATCGAGCACGTGCCAGATCCCGGTCTGGACGTTGCCGATGTCCTCGAAACCGCCGGGCGGCAGCCATTGCAGATAGACCGAGAACACCACGATCGCCATCAGCCCGAACCAGAACGAGGGCGTGGCGTAGAAGATCAGGCCGAGCGTCGAGATCATCGTGTCCGGCCAGCGGTTGACGCCGCGCGAGGCGATCACGCCGAACACGAGGCCGAAGAAGAACGCGAACGAAAGCGAGGCGGTCATCAGCAGGATGGTCGGCGGCAGCCGTTCCAGGATCACGGTCGCCACCGGCTTGCCGTAGATCGAGGAGAAGCCGAGGTCGAGCCGCACCAAATGCCACAGATAGTTGCCGAGCTGCGCCGGAACCGAGAGGTCGAGCCCGTAGAACTTGCGCAGCGCCTCGGCGGTCGCGGCGTCGCCGCCGCCCATCTGCGCCATCAGCGCATCGACGGTGTCGCCGGGCGCGAGCTGCAGCAGCAGGAACACGCCGATCAGGATCAGGAACAAGGTCGGAATCGAGGCGGCAAGCCGCCGCCCCGCAAGGCTCAGGATACGCATGCCTTTTACTCTGTCATTGCGAGCGAAGCGAAGCAATCCATCGCGCAGCGCGCGCGGAAGGATGGATTGCTTCGTCGCTTTCGCTCCTCGCAATGACGGTGTAGATGGATCCGGGCCCTATTGGGATTGAAATTGCCACCAACTTACGCCGAAAGCCAAAGATCGTGCCAGCTCGCCGAGCCCCAGCGCGGGGTGTTGGAGTGGTTGCGCGCCTTGGCAGTGATCACGGTGACGAAGATCTGCTCGATCGGCATCCAGACCGGCAGCTCGGTGTTCACCTCCTTGACGAAATCGGCATAGAGCGCCTTGCGCTTGGCCGGATCGACTTCGGTTGCGGCATCGTCGATGGTCTTGTCGACGGTCTTGTCTTCCCAGCCCCACTGATTGGTCCACGGCGCGCCCTTGGGCTGGCCGGAGCGGTACCACACCGTGGTCGAGACCGCGGGGTCGTTGCGATACTGGTGCCAGCCGGTGGCGAGATCGAAGGCGTGGTCGTCATAGACCTGCTTGAGGAAGCCGCCGCCGTCGTTGCGCACGATGTCGACCTGGATGCCGACTTCGCCCAGCGACTGCTGGATGAAGGTCGACCACAGCGAGATGTCCTCGCCCCACGGTGCCGGCAGCAGTTTCAGCGAGAAGCGGTTGCCGCCGCTGGCCTTGAACCCGGCCTCGTCGAGCAGGGCGATGGCCTTGGCCTTGTCGTAAGGATATTGCGGGGTGTTCGGCCCGGGATAGAAGTCGGTCGAGGTCGACGGGATCGGGCCGGTGCCGAGCTTGGCGAAATCGCCCAGGAAATTCTCGATGAAGAACGGCACGTTGATCGCGTGCGCGATGGCGCGGCGGACGCGGATGTCGGCCAGTTCCTTGCGGCGGAAGTTGAACTCGATGGTGTTGGTGCGGGCGTTGCCTTCATTGCCCTTGGTCGAGACGATGAAGCGCTTGTCCTTGCCGAGCCGCGCCATGTCCGAGATGGTCAGGCCCGAGAACGGACTGTAGTGCAGCTCGCCGGCCTCCATCTGGGCGGCTGCGGCGGCGCGGTCGGTGATCACCTTCCAGACGATGCGGTCGAGATAGGGCGCGTTCGGCCGCCAGTAATCCGGGTTGCGGTCAGCGATGATGTATTGCCCACGCTCATATTTGACGAATTTGAACGGACCGGTGCCGACCGGCGCCAGATTGGTCGGGTTCTGCCTGATGTCGCCGCTCTCATAGAGATGTTTGGCGGAGACGTAGCCGAGGTCGGGCAGGGCGCGCAGCAGCAGGTTCAGCGGCATCGGACGCTCGTAGCGGAAGATCGCGGTCTGCGGATCAGGCGTATCGACAGCCGTGAGGAACAGCTGCAGCGTCGATCCGTAGTTGAGGATCTTCTTCCACATGTTCATCGCGGTGAAGGCAACGTCCTCCGACGTGAACGGCTTGCCGTCATGCCAGGTGATGCCCTTGCGCAGCTTGAAGGTGACGGTCTTGCCGTCCGGCGTCGCCTCCCAGCTCTCTGCGAGCACGCCGACCGGCTGGCCGCTGGCGTCGAGGTCGACGAGATTTTCCTGGATCTTGCCGCCGATGATGTAGACCCCGGTCGAGGCCTGGATGCTGGGGTTGAGCTGGCGCTGCTCGGCGCCGTAATGGACGTTGAACACGCCGCCCTTGCGCGGGGTCTCCTGCGCGAAGGCCCGCATCGGATTGATGACATTGGCGGCAATTGCGGCCGAGGTCAGAAGGGCGGTGCGGCGGTTGATCTCGAGGCGGCTCAAATCCATACGCGGGTCTCCGGAACGTAACTAAAGGCTTGCATCGGGCGGCCGGCCGATCGGTCATGGCCGCCTTGCACCGATGTTACCTTGGAAAGGGAACCCGAGTCGAACCCGGCTCATTTTCTAATGCCGCGGCCTTTTGGAGGATCCTTTCCGAAACCTGAAGTGGCGCATCGCGGCGCGTCGCAACCCGAATTGTGCGCGGCATTGTCGCACCGCGGCGGCGCAAGATGCGCAAGGTGATTCTCTCCAGGGAGCGTTTCGGGAGCCCCGAAGCCGCTCAAACGCTGTAATTTTAGGGGTCGGAAGCGCCTTGACTGGAAAAAACACTGGAAAAAACCCTGATTCGGGCGCTGTCCACAGCGATATTCGTGTGGTGAGTGCAGAAAACACTGTTTTTCTCGGCGTTTTCCGCCATATCGTGCCCACTCCAGAATCAATGGAGCAACCATGGCTACCCAACTGTCGAAGTCGCAAGTGATCGAGAAGATCGCGACCACCACCGAACTCTCCAAGCGCGACGTCAAGAACGTTTTGGACTCGCTCGTCGATGTCGGCCACAAGGAGCTGAAGAAGGCCGGGGTGTTCCTCGTCCCCGGCTTCGCGAAGTTCGTTGTCGTCAAGAAGCCTGCGACCAAGGCGCGCAAGGGCACCAACCCCTTCACCGGCGAAGAGATGATGTTCAAGGCCAAGCCGGCCCGGAAGATCGTCCGCGCACGGCCGGTCAAGGCCGCCAAGGACGCGGTTTAAGATGAAAGGCCTCCGGTGACGGAGGCCTTTTGCTTTTGAGCCGTTAGCCAGCCGCAGTAGGTTGCCTGCCCGCGAGAGTGTTCGAGCGAAATGGACACCGGCTCGCATGTGGAAACGCGCCAAAGCAAGCATCCGGAGCTCCGGTCCTGGTTAAGCCAAGACCGGAGTTCTAGACCACCGGCGATCGGCCACCATCGACATTGATGGCGGTGCCGGTGATGTAGGAGCCTTGCTCCGAAGCGAGGAAGCAGGCGAGGTTGGCGAACTCCTCCGCCGTGCCGATGCGGCCGAGGGGCGTGCCCTTGGCAAGGCCCTTGGCGAACTCCCCGAAATCCGTGTTCGGCGCCTGGGCAGCGTGTCGCTTGACCCATTGATCGCTCATGATCAGGCCGACCAACAGCGCATTCACCAGGATGTTGTGCTCGCCGCCTTCATTAGCCATGACCTTGGTCAGCGCCATGCCGGCGGCACGCGACACCGATGTGGGCGCGGAATTGCCGGCCGGGGCCTTCGCAAAGGTGTTGAGCACGTTGATGATGCGGCCCCATTTGCGCTGCTTCATGCCCGGCCAAACCAGCCGGCTGAAGCGGATCGCGGCAAACAGCTTGAGGTCGAGGTCCTCCTGCCAGGCCTCATCGCTGATGCTCTCGAACGCCAGCGTGCGCGCCGTGCCGGCATTATTGACCAGCACGTCGATCTTGCCCAAGTCGGCGACGATCTGGTCGTGGGCCTTGCTGATATCGGCGGCCTTCGCGACGTCGCAGACGTAGTCGCGTACCACGAGGCCGTCCTTGGCGAGCGCCTCGCGCGCCGCTGCGAGGTCGGCTGCGCCGCGAGCGAGGATCGCGACCTTGGCGCCGGATTCCGCAAACCGCCGCGCCACCGCGATCCCGATACCTTTGCTGCCGCCGGTGACCACCGCCACGCGGTCTTTCATCGATAGGTTCATTGTTGTTCTCCGATGGATCAAGGTCCCGGAGAGAACGCTATCAAACCGACAGCGCGACCAACAAGGTCATGCAGAGCAGGTGTGCCGTGACGATCATCGCGAGATGGAGCGGGCCCGACATCGGATGTCTCCATGGTTATGCGGGGCGAGGTGAGCACCGCCGTCAAGCTCCCTCACCCTGAAAGGGGCAGGGTGGGGTGGGGGTCAAGCCGCAACGGCAGTGTCCGCGGAGGCAGGATCCCCACCCGGTTTGCTGCGCAAACCGACCTCCCCTTTTCAAGGGGAGGTGAGGGCGCTAGTTCGAGTTCGCACCGGCCGTAAAGCTGCGATCGACGGCCTTGCCGACATCGAGCGTCTTGCCGAGGATGCCATAGCGCGTGGCGCGGTCGGAGGCGGCCTGCACCTCCTTCACCACGGCCTCGTCGATCGCGATCGGGCTCGTCTTCTGCGCGGTGTAGGCGGCGAGCAGCACGTCCTCGGGCAGCTTGGTGAGCTCGGCCGTGCTCTTGGCATATTCCGCGACATGGTCGAGCGACCACAGCCGCGCCTTGTTGAGCCGCTGCACCAGATCCTGCACTGCCGCGCGCTTGGTCGCGATCGCATTGTCGGAGGCGACGATGAAGGTGATGGTCGGCGTCAGGCCCTCGCCATCGGCGACGACGCGCGCATTGTCCTTCAGCTTGGCATAGGAGATGTAGGGCTCCCACACCGCCCAGGCGTCGATCGAGCCGGCGAGCAGCGCGATCTTGGCGTCGACCGGGCCGAGCGGCGAGAAGGTCGCGTCCTCGACGCTGCTGCCTGCCTTTTCCAGCGTCGCATTGATCAGGAACTGGCCCCAGCCGCCGCGCGTGCCGGCAAGGCGCTTGCCCTTCAGATCGGCCGCCGTCTTGATCGGCGAATCCCCGCGCACCAGGATCGCCTGGGTCCGCGCATCCGAGCGCGTGCCGCCGATCGCCTTGATCGGCGCGCCCGACGCGTAGACCGTGAGGAACGACAGGTCGCCGGTGTAGCCGACGTCGAGCGCGCCGGCATTGATCGCCTCCAGGATCGGAGCCGCGGCCGGAAATTCCGACCACTCGATCTTGTAAGGCAGGTCCTTGGCGAGGCCGGAAATCTCCAGCAGCGAGCGGTTGCCGCCCTTCTGGTCCCCGACACGCAGCACGATCGCATCAGCCGCGAACGCCGCCGCCGATGTCGACAGCGTGATCACTGCCGTGATCAGCGCGGCCGCGGTGCGGCGCGTCAGAGAGTAGGGCGAGCCCGATGGGGTCAGTTTGCGCATATGCATTTTTCTTTCTGATTCATTCGCGGCCCGGCGGAAAGCGCGGCAGCGTTCGACCAAGTCTATGAGCAAGCCGTTCGCCGTCAACGAAACGGAAATCTGTATTCGCGGGCCGCACGGCAAGGATGATCTCGTCGAACCTGCCGAATGGAGAAGACATCGCGCATGCGTCCGCAAAGCGCCTCAATTCGATGCAGTCACAGCGATGGCGCCGCATCTCCGTGTCGCCACAACAGCGAAAATCCTTTCATCGTCGCGCGATGCGATCGTGGAGATATCGACTGCGACGTCGATGACATTCGAAATTCCATTTCATTGACGGTGAACCTGCCGCGCCGCATCATTTGAGCGTTGCCTTGAGTGCAATCGCGCCGGAGAAATCCGCTTTTTCTGAACCATGAGCTTCGAACGACGGGGCGTGCAGGCGGAGCCGTTTTGCGCGCGGGGCGGAGCCTTGCCGAAATGCAGGAGTGAAAATGTCGACCGACAACAAGAAGACGGTGATGGATCGCCGCACCTTGCTGCGTGCAGGCGCCGCCGCGGCCTTTGCCGCACCGATCGGCGCCTATAGCGCGCAGGCCTTCGCGCCGCGCTCGATCGCGCCGGCGATCGACTTCTCGGAATTCCCGGTCTGCAAGACAGCATCCGATGCGCCGCCGCTGACGGGCGCACCGCGCAAGCTGAAGCTGTCCTGGAACGCCGGCGCGGTCTGCCTCGCGCCGCTGCCGGTCGCGATCGATCATGGCTTCTTCCAGAAGCAGAACCTCGACGTCGAGCTCGTCAACTATTCCGGCTCGACCGACCAGCTGCTGGAGGCGATCGCCACCGGCAAGAGCGACGCCGGGCTCGGCATGGCGCTGCGCTGGCTGAAGCCGCTCGAGCAGGGCTTTGACGTCAAGATCGCCGCCGGTACCCATGGGGGCTGCATGCGGGTGCTGACCCGCACCAATTCCGGCGTCGACAAGCTGGCTGATCTCAAGGGCAAGATCGTCGCGGTCGGCGATCTCGCGGGCCCCGACAAGAACTTCTTCTCCATCCAGCTATCCAAGCTCGGCATCGACCCGGTCAAGGACGTCGACTGGCGCGCCTATCCCGGCAATCTCTTGAACATCGCGGTCGAGAAGGGCGAGGTGCAGGCCTTCCTGTCGTCGGACCCGCTGGCCTATCTCTGGCTGAAGGACACGCAGTACAAGGAGGTCGCCTCCAATCTCGATGGCGAGTATCGCGACAAGAGCTGCTGCATCGTCGGCCTGCGCGGCAGCCTGGTGCGGGAAGAGCCCCACGTCGCGCGTGCCATCACCCAGGCACTGCTCGATGCCGCGATGTTCACTTCGCAGAACCCGGACAAGGCGGCGAAATCGTTCCAGCCCTATGCACCGAAGGCGGCGAGCCTCGCCGATCTCGAGGCGATGGCGCGCTACCACACCCATCACCATCATCCGACCGGCGAGGTGCTCAAGCGCGAGCTCAAGGGCTACGCCGACGATCTGAAATCGGTGCAGGTGTTCAAGCAGAGCACAGACACGGCCAAATTCGCGGAGCGGATCTATGTCGACGTATTCAGTGTCTGATACGACGGCCCCGGCCGCGCCGCGCGCCGCGCTCACGTTCTCGAACCTTTCCGGCCGCTATGGCGTCGGGCTTGCGGCGAGCCTCGTCTGGCTCGCGTTCGGCCTGTCATGCCTGTATTGGCCCGATCTCGGCGACTGGTCGCGGACCGGATCGCTCGGCATCGGGGCGATCGTCATCGCGGCCTTCATCCTGTTCGGCACATTCAGCGCGGATTATCTCGGCAGTGCCGGGCAGGCACTGCGCAAGCGTGCGCCGTGGCTGCTGGCGTTCGGCGCCTTCGTCACGCTGTGGGAGGTCGCCACCGCGAAATTCGCCTGGCTGCCGTTGCCGTTCTTCCCACCGCCACAGTCGATCCTCGAGGTTTACACCGACGATCTGCCAAAACTGCTCGACAGCGTGTTCGCCTCGATCAAGCTGCAACTCGGCGGTTACATCATCGGCGCGACCGTCGGCTTTATCACCGGCGTCTCGATCGGTTGGTCGCAAAAGATTGGCTACTGGGTGCATCCGGTGCTGCGCTTCATCGGTCCGCTGCCGGCCACCGCCTGGTTGCCGATCGCCTTCTTCACCTTCCCGTCGAGCTGGAGCGCCTCGACCTTCCTGATCGCGCTCGCCACCGGCTTCCCGGTGACGGTCTTGACCTGGTCCGGCGTGGCGAGCGTCAGCAGCGCCTATTACGACGTCGCGCGCACCCTCGGCGCAAAGCCGTCGTTCCTGGTGCTGAAGGTCGCGATCCCCGCGGCGCTGCCGCATGTGTTCGTCGGCCTGTTCATGGGGCTGGGCTCGTCCTTTGCGGTGCTTGTCGTTGCCGAGATGATCGGCGTCAAGGCAGGCCTCGGCTGGTACCTGCAATGGGCGCAGGGCTGGGCGGCCTATGCCAACATGTATGCGGCGCTGATCGTGATGTCACTGCTGTGCTCCGGCGCGATCACGCTCTTGTTCCGCACCCGCGACCGCCTGCTGGTCTGGCAGAAGGGCGTCGTCAAATGGTAGTGCAATCTGCCGCCGAAGCGATCATCTATCCCGCCGTGGGCGCCGAGCTCGATATCGATGGCGTCAGCCACGCCTTCGATATCGATGGCGCCACGCTGCCGGTGCTCGACAATGTGAATCTTTCGATCGCGCCGGGCGAGTTCGTCGCGCTGCTCGGCCCGTCCGGCTGCGGCAAGTCGACCCTGCTGCGGCTGGTGGCCGGACTGGAGAAGCCGCGTACCGGTTCGCTGCGGGAAGACGAGGTCCGCATCACCGGACCGCATCCGTCGCGCGTCGTCGTGTTCCAGGACCCGACGCTGTTTCCGTGGCGTTCGGTGTGGGACAATGTCGCGCTCGGGCTGGAGGCGCAGGGCATCCTGAAGACGCAGCGGCACCGGGTCGATGCGGTGATCGAGCTGGTCGGGCTGTCGTCGTTTCGCAATGCCTATCCGCATCAACTCTCCGGCGGCATGGCGCAGCGCGTCGCGCTGGCGCGGGCGCTGGTCAACGATCCCAAGATCCTGGTGCTGGACGAGCCGCTCGGCAAGCTCGACTCGCTGACGCGGATCGCGATGCAGGCTGAGCTGGTTGCGTTGTGGCAGCGCAAGGGCTTCACCACGCTGCTCGTCACCCATGACGTCGAGGAAGCGCTGGTGCTCGCCAACCGCGTCATCGTGCTCTCCGATCGGCCGGCGCGGATCAAGGCTGATATCGCCGTCGCGCGGCCATACCCACGGCATCGCGGCGATCCTTATCTCGCCGATCTGCGCAAGCAGATCCTCGGCCTGCTCGGACTGGAGGCGACATGGTGACGACAGCAGCGCGGGAGCTGCCGCGTGCGGACGAGCCGGAGCACATCGCACGTGCGTTGCGGCTCGCCGATGTGTTTGCCGTGCGCGCGCCCGCGCATGACCGCGACGCCAGCTTTCCTTTCGAGAATTTCACCGATCTCTCCCGCGAGGGGCTGCTGGCGCTGACGGTGCCGGCGGCGCTCGGCGGCGGAGGGGCAGGCGCGCGCGATGCCACCCGCGTGCTCGGCATCATCGGCAAGGCCGATCCGTCGACCGCGCTGGTGCTGTCGATGCATTACATCCAGCATCTGGTGATGGCGCGCAGCACGCGGTGGCCGGGCCGGCTGGCGCGGAAGCTCGCCAGGGAAACCGTCGAGGGCGTCGCGCTGATCAACGCTTTGCGCGTCGAGCCCGAACTCGGCTCGCCCGCGCGCGGCGGCCTGCCGGCGACCACGGTGCGTCGCACCGAGACCGGCTGGCGGCTGACCGGCCGCAAGATCTATTCGACCGGCGCGCCGATCCTGAAATGGTATTCGGTCTGGGCGAAAACCGACGAGCCCGACACCCGTGTCGGGTTGTTTCTGGTTCCCGCCGGCCTGCCGGGAACGCGCATCGAAGAGACCTGGGATCATCTCGGCCTGCGCGCCAGCGGTAGCCACACGGTGACCTTCGACGACGTGGTGTTTCCGCTGGACTACGAGATCGACGTCCGCAGGCCCGACGACTGGAAGGTTCCTGACGTCACCCAGGCGACCGTGCACGCGATTTTCGTCGCCGCGATCTATGACGGCATCGCCCGCGCCGCCCGCGACTGGCTGGTCAAATTCCTGAAGGAGCGGGTGCCCGCCAATCTCGGCGCGCCGCTGGCGACCGTGCCGCGCATCCAGGAGGTGGTCGGCAGCATCGAGGCCCGTCTTGCGGTCAATGCCCGCCTGATCGACAGCTTCACCGCCGATTTCGATAACGGCTTCCAGCTTTCGGCGATCGAGTCTAACATCATCAAGCTGACGGTGACCAATAACGCCGCAGCAGTGGTGGAGGATGCCTTGTCGCTGACCAGCAATCACGGCCTGTCGCGAACCAATCCGCTGGAGCGGCATTACCGCGACGTGCTGTGCGGACGCGTCCATACCCCGCAAGACGATGCCACCCGTGTCTCCGCCGGACGCCACGCGCTGGGCGTCTGAAAACAACAGCCAACAACAACGGAGTTGTCAGTCATGCCGGTCGAGTTCATCGGCTTCATCACCAACAACAATGCTTCCGAGACCATCGTCCGGTCCGGGCCGGTACTTGATCCGCCCTATATCGAGACCGTCGCCAAGGCCCATGAGCTGGCCGGCTTCGATCGCGCGCTGCTGGCGTTCCACTCGACTACCCCTGACGCGTTGCAGGTCGCGCAGCATGTCCTGACCATCACCAAGCAGCTGAAGGTGATGATCGCGCAGCGCCCGGGCTTCACCGCGCCGACGCTCTTGGCGCGCCAGCTCGCGACGCTGGATCAATTCTATGGCGGTCGCGTCTCGCTGCACGTCATCACCGGCGGCAACGCCATCGAGCTGCGCCAGGACGGCAACACGCTCGACGACAAGGACGAGCGCTACGCCCGCACCAGCGAATTCCTCGACGTGGTGCGGCTGGAATGGACCAGCGAGAAGCCGTTCAACTACAGCGGCAAGTATTACAACGTCGAGAACGGCTTCTCGCAGGTGAAGCCGTTGCAGAAGGGCGGTATCTATACCTTCGTCGGCGGCGGTTCGGATGCCGCGGTCGAGGTCGCGGGCAAGCATGCCGATACCTTCGCGCTGTGGGGTGAATCCTACGCGCAGGTGCGCGACGTTACCGCCCGGGTGCGCGCCGCTGCGGCCAGGCACGGCCGGCCGACGCCGCGCTTCAGCCTGTCGGTGCGGCCGATCCTGGCCGATACCGAGGAGAAGGCGTGGGCGAAGGCGGAGCATATCCTCGAGCGTGCCACCGCGCTGCAGGACCAGACCGGCTACCGGCGGCCCAATCATGCGACCGACGGCGCCAAGCGGCTGCTGGCGCTGGCGGATCAGGGTACGCGCATCGACAAGCGGCTGTGGACCGAAATTGCAAAGCTCACCGGCGCCAACAGCAACACGACCGCGCTGGTCGGCGCGCCCGAGCAGGTCGCCGAGGTGTTTGCCGATTATTACGATCTCGGCGTCAGCCACTTCCTGATCCGCGGCTTCGATCCGCTGGTCGATGCCATCGACTATGGCCGCGCTCTGATCCCGCTGACCCGCAAGCTGATCGAAGCGCGCGACCAGCAGCGGGGGATCGCCGCCGAATGATCCGTCTCATTGTCGCGGCGGCGCTTGCGCTCGCCGCCATCGATGTTGCCGCCGCGCAGACCACGCTGCGCGTCGGCGACCAGAAGGGCAATTCGCAGGCCGTAATGGAAGCGGCCGGCGTGCTCAAGGACGTCCCCTACAAGATCGAATGGAAGGAGTTCGCCGCCGCGGCGCCGCTGCTGGAAGCCTTGGGCGCGGGTGCAATCGACACCGGCCTGGTCGGCGATGCGCCGTTCACCTTTGCGGCCGCTGCCAACGTCCCGGTCAAGGCGATTGCAGCGGTCAGGCAGTCGGGCGAGGGGCTTGCAGTCCTGGTGCCGGAGAATTCCGCCATCAAGAACTTTGACGATCTGCGCGGCAAGAAGATCGCGACCGGCCGCGGCTCGATCGGCCATCAGCTGATCCTGGCGGCGCTGGAGTCGCACGGCTGGAAGGCGACCGACGTGCAGATCGTGTTCCTCGCGCCGTCGGATGCGAAGGTCGCCTACACGCAAGGCTCGGTCGATGCCTGGTCGACTTGGGAGCCTTATGTCAGCCAGGAAGAGGTTCTGTTCAAGTCGCGCCGGGTGATCACGGCCGATGGCATCACGCCCGGCCTCGGTTTCCAGGTCGCAACGCCTGACGCGATCAAGGGCAAGCGCGCCGAGCTCGAGGATTTCGTGCGACGTCTGGCGACCGCGCGCGCCTGGTCGCAGAACAACGTCGAAGGTTATGCTGCGACGTGGGGCAGGCTGATGAACATCCCGCCCGCGGTGGCGGTGAACTGGCTGACGCGGGCAAAAATCCGCATCGCGCCGATCGACGACAGCGTGGTGGCCGACGAACAGAAGACCATCGACCTCTACGACCGCTGGGGCCTGATCCGGCAGAAGATCGACGCTGCGGATATCGTCGACCGGTCGTTTGGTGCGGCGGTCGAGAAGGGCGCGGGGCTGTAAGCGTGACGGCATAGGCGGTTGCAAATGCACCATCAGCGTCGTCCTGGCGAAAGCCAGGACCCATTACCCCAATCGTCTGTTTTTGGACGACGCTGGGGCCGCTATCCCGCTCATCATCCACTTCGGTGGTTATGGGTCCTGGCATTCGCCAGGACGACGGGCGTGGAGAGGATGCGCCAACATTCATCACGCTAACGAGTCCGTGATCGCAAAAATATCCATTCGTCGGCGCGCCGTATGCCGGCAAAGATTTTCCCCGTTCTGCGCTCTTCAAAACCGCAACGTTGCTATTTTCGCCGCGCCCTTGTCACTCCGGCTCGTGCCGCCAAGATCAAAAGCACGAACAATCGAGTCCGGGAGATCACCGTGGGCCTTCAAGAAACTCGCATCGAGTCGCTGCCGTTTGTGACCGCTGAACTGAATTACCTTGCGCCGACGCCGGGCAAGCCCCGGACTTACGCTTTCGATCCGCCGCCCGGCGAACCCAAATCCACCGCGCTGCCTGAACCCCACAATGTCCCGATCTTCGACGGGCGCCTGATATCAGACAGCTTCTCGCTCGACCGCGAGGGTTTTGCGCTGGTCAAGCATCCGACCGTCGTGAAGGACTATTACGACGACAATGAAGTCCGCAATGTCTACTATCCCGCCGTCGAAGCGTTCCTGAAGGCGACGCTGAAGGCGGACCGCGTGCTCATCTTCGATCACACCGTGCGCAAGCGCGTCGAGGGTGCGGCCGATATCCGCGGCGGCGGACCGCGCCAGCCGGCGACCCGCGTCCATGTCGACCAGACCGCGGTGTCTGGCCGCAACCGCGTGTTCGAACATCTGCCCGACGAGGCCGAGCAACTGGTCAAAGGCCGGGTCCAGGTGATCAATCTGTGGCGCCCGATCCGTGGCCCCTTGCGCGATTCACCGCTGGCGATGGCCGACGGCACCACCGTCGCACCGGAGGATTTGATCGCCTCGGACCTGATCTACCCGAACCGCAGCGGCGAGACCTATTCGGTGAAGTACAATCCGAACCATCGCTGGTTCTATATTCCCGAGATGACGCCGGACGAGGCGATCCTGCTGAAATGCTACGACTCCGCAACCGACGGCCGCACGCGCTTTGGGCCGCATACGGCGTTTGTCGATCCGACCACGCCGGCGGATGCGGCGCCGCGCGAGAGCATCGAGCTGCGCACGCTGGTGTTCCATAAGCAGTAATATGACGAACTTTCCCGCATAACAGGTGTGCTCCCTCTCCCGCTTGCGGGGAAGGGTTCGGGTGGGCGCTCTCTCCACGAGTCGTATCGTGGTGAGAGCCTCCACCCGCATCGCATCTTCGATGCGATGCGACCTCCGCCTCAAGCGGGAGAGGTGACCTCCCGATAGGTCGCCAAAATTCGCTCTGCCTAGAAAGTTGGCACCCCCCATCCAATAATGTTACGCCCTCCCGAAAGCGCTCAGGGAAGAGGCGATTCGTGGACGGCGTGGTGACGAAAGAAGAGGCGGGGATCGGGTTCCGCGCCCTGGTTCTTGCACTTCTGGCGTTGGCCTCCGGCCACATGCTGTCGACGCTGCTGCGGACGATTCCTGCGATCAGCCTCGATCTGATGGCACGGGATTTCGGCACCTCTCCGCAGGCGCTGGCGAGCCTCACCTCGATCTATCATTTCTCCTTTGCCGCCTCGCAGATCCCGGTCGGTGCCGCGATGGATCGCTTCGGCGTGCGACCGGTGTCGTTGAGCCTGCTCGCCGGTACCGTGGTCGGAACACTGGTTTCGGCGCTCGCCGCCGGCCCCGCGAGCTTCGTGCTCGGGCAACTGATGCTCGGCGTCGCCACCTCGGGCATGCTGATGTGCCCGATGACGCTTGCGGCCAAGCAGATGTCGGCGGCGAAGTTCGGCCTGTGGTCCGGCCTGATCCTCTCGATCGGCAATATCGGCATGCTGCTGTCGGCAAGTCCGCTGGCCTTCGTGGTCGATCAGTTCGGTTGGCGTGCCGGCTTCTGGGTCTCGGCCGGCTACGGCATCGTCGTGCTGATCGCGGTGTTCGCGCTGGTGCCGCGGCAGCCGGCGGCGCATGCGGATGATTCCTCGCCGCTACGGCAGATGGCGGAGGTGCTGCGGCTCGGACTGTCGCGTGGCCTGCGCGGGTTGATCGCGCTGTCGCTGGTGTCGCTCGGCGCGTCACTGACCTTGCGCGGCTTGTGGGGCGGACCGTGGCTGATGGATGTGAAGGGCTTGAGCCGCATCGAGGCCGGCAACGTGCTTGGCCTGTTCACGCTGGCGATGATCGTCGGTCCGGCCTGTATCGGCGCGTTCGATCGCAAGTTCGGGCACCGCCGTGCCATGGTGGCGTCCACGCACGCCATTGCCGCGCTGCTGCTGGTGCTGATGGCGGCGGGCGCGCCGCACTTCCCGGTGTCGAACATGCTCGGCGTTGCCGTGATGCCGACGCAATATGATCTGGTGCTGCTGATCCTGATCGGGCTCGCGACCTCGGCGCAGCCGCTGATCTATGGCATGACGCGGCAGCTGGTCGACGCCCAGAACACCGGCAAGGCACTGTCGTCGGTCAACCTCGCGTTCTTCCTCGGCGCGGCGCTGCTGCAATCGAGCACTGCCGGCGTCGCCGCGCTGTTCGGCCTGCCGGCGGTGCTGCTGTTCATCGCCTTCGCGCTGGTGATCGGCACCGTACTGTTCTGGGTCTACACCAAGCCCTGAGGCTCTGTCCGGACTAGATCGCCTGCGCCTGCTTGCGGATTTCGTTGGCAAGCGGTTTCAGCTGCTCAGCTGCGCCCGGTCCTACGACGCTATAGCCCATGCCACCGTCGGCCCAGGAAAAGCCGGCGAAGTCGCTGCCCGAATGCGGTGCCATCGGCGCGTTCTGATCTGTCGTCATCGGGCGGGTCAGGACCACAAGCCGCTCGCCATGATCGTCGTCATACATGAACATGGCCGCCGGACCGTGCGCAGTCGGCACCACCCGCCCGCCCATCAGGCGATACCCTGACTTGGTCAGATCCGGCAGCTTGACTGGCTGTTGCAGCCTGTTGGAAACCCACTGCACCAGCTCGGTGCTGTCGCGCAGTTCGACCGGCCGGGTCCGATCGGAGGCATACACATGATAGGAATCGCTTGCCTCTTGCGCGAGCGCGGCAAGGCCGCCTGTCGGCGCCTCCGTCGCGCCGCGGATCGCCCAACCGCCGACACCGCCGATTGCGAGCATCAACATCGCCGCGATCGCCCAGCGGAAGGAGGCGGGGCGGCGTCGCTTGCTCTCGATGATCCTGGACAGATTGAGCTGCGGCGGCAGTGGCTCCTCCGCGATCGGTGCCAGCGCCGCACGCAGCATGCTGCGCTGGTCGGAAAAGGACGCAACACGCTCGGCCACGTCCGGATGGCCTTCGAGATAGGCCGCGACCTCGGCCTGACGCTCTGCCTCGAGCGCATGGTCGACATAGGCATGCAGATCGTCCTCCGAGATCGGGCGATTGCTCATGGCTTGCTCCGCAACTGCACGACATTCCCCTGCTGGTTATCCGCAGGTTTTTCCAGTTCCTGCTGCAGTCTCTCACGTGCCCGCGACAGGCGCGACATCACGGTGCCGATGGGAATGTTGAGCACTTTGGCGGCCTCCGCATAGCTCAGGTCTTCGACGGCGACGAGCAGCAGCACGGCGCGCTGCTCCTCGGGAAGCTTTGCGAGCTTCCCGAGCACGTCCTGATAGATCAGCTGCTGTTCCTGCACCGCGTTCTGTCCGAATTCGTGCTCGCCCGCCTCGTCTATGCTGACGTGGCGGGCACGCGCGGCGGCACCGCGGAACTGGTTGATGGCAAGATTGTGCAGGATGGCAAACAGCCACGACTTCGGGCTGCCGGTTTCGCGCCGTTGCTCCCAATGACTGACGGCGCGCTCCAGGCAGTCCTGCACCAGATCGTCGGCGGCCGCGCGGTTGCGGACCAGCGTGCGCGCATAGCGGCGCAGCGCTGGAATCACCGGTTCAATCTGGTGCAGCATGTCGTTCATGGCGCTTGCACCTGGATCACGGGTCCGAGCTTCGCCGGCTCGCCGGATGCGATGACGAGATAGCGCCGCTCGGCCTTGGCCCCGCTCTGCACGATCTGCCGGATCGGTCCGGTGGCGTTGACGATCGCCGAGCCCGCGGGGTTGGTCATGAAGGCTGCGAGCGGCTGCACCGATCCCGTCCCTTCGGCATGCTCGGCCAATGCTAGCACGTAATGCTGCTTGGGTTCGAGCCCGGTGACCGCTGCCTGCACCACCTGGATCAGGCCCTGATCGAACAGCGAGACGCTGGTCGGCGGCTTGTCGCCCTTCGCGTGCTGCTTCGGCGCGAGCGTGAGGTGGGCGGTCTGGCCGGCGACGCCGAGCTCCTGCAGGTTCTGGCGGTCATCGGGATTCGGCGCGGCGTTCGGTACATAGGCTATGGCTTGCGGCGCCTGGCCGATCGGGATGTTGGCGATCACCTTGTTGGTCGCGGTGTCGATCGCGGCCAGCGCGTCTGCATTCTCCAGGCCGACATAGATCCGCGTGCCGTCGCCGGACGGCCAGATGCCGTGCGGCAGGTTGCCGACCGGAATGACAGCGACCTGCGAAAAGTCATCGGTGCGAAACACCTTGATCTGGTTGGTGCCGCCGATGGTCACATAGGCGAAGGTCCCCTTGGCGGTCTTCGCGAAATTGACGTGGTTGGTGATCGGGCCGGTGTCGATGGTCTTGATCGGATTGAACGGCGGCCTGGCGTTGAAGACCTGGGTCTTGCCGGTATCCTTCAGCGTGAACCAGACCTGCTCGCCATCGGGTGTGGCTGCGATGTTCGGGCAGAACGGGCTTTCCTGCTTCACCTTGCCGACGATCTGATGGTCGGCGACCGAGACCACGTCGATCTCCGGGTTGAACGACGAACAGATGTAGCCGTACTTGCCGTCGGGCGAGAAGATCTGCATGCCTGGTCCCGGCGGCACCTCGATCCGCATCGTTTCCTTGAAGCTCGAGGCATCGATCACCGAGATGTAATTCTCGCCGCGCACGGTGACCCACACCTCCTTGCCGTCAGGCGTGAAGAATGCCTCGTGCGGCGAGCGCCCGACATAGGTGGTGTGCTTGACCGTATTCGTCGCGGTGTCGATGAAGGTCACCGAGTTCGAGCCGATCGAAACGATCGCGAGCGTATGATGGTCGGGCGAAAAGCCCATGCCGTGGACCAGCACCTGTCCCTTGTAGAGCGGGCTGAAATTGCCGGGCTGCGGATCGCCGAGCCGGATCACGCCGAGCAGCTTGTTGTCGACGGGATCGGTGACCGACACGGTGTTGGAGAACTGTTCGGCGGCGTAGACGCGGTCGTGATGACTGATCGGAGTATCGGGCGAGGATGCGGCGTCCGGCGCCTGTCCGGCGAACGCGGAACTGGACAGCGCGATCATGCTGGTCGCCAACAGGCCCTTCATGAACTGGCTCGTCATCACTTGGTCTCCTGCTTCATCATGTCGTGGTGCATGTTCATGTGATCGTGGGTGGTCGCCGCCGGGCCGGGTGTCGCGCCGGGTTGTTGTGTCGGGGCCGGTGTCGTGTCCGTGACCTGCTCGCCGATCGCGAGCTTCATGGCGTCGATCTCCTGGCGTTGCTCGACGATGATCTCCTGGGCGATCCGGCGCAGGCGCTCGTTCTTGCCGTAGCGCAGTTCGATCACGGCCATGTCGATCGCACCCTGATGGTGCGGCGTCATCATCGCGACGAAATCGCGATCGATGTCGCCGCTCGGCCTGGCCGCCATGTCATTCATCATCTTGGTCATCGCCGCATCGTTCTCGGCGAGGAAGGCGCTCTCTTCGGCCGACTGCGGCGTCGGTGCCGGTTGGCGCGCCTCTTGCGCGAGCGCCACCGGGGAGAGAACAATGGCAAACAGCACACGCGCGCCGAGCAGCGCGGCACCGATGCCGGGTCTGAAGAATCGCAGGATCATCGCGTTCACCCTGAAAGTTAGCTGGCACGGGTGGGACGCGGTGCGGCGAATTCTATTCCGTCGGAGGGGTGAAGATTCGTGCCGATCACGAATTGCTGAACGGTGGAATAAATTCTTTGCCCCGCGCCGCGGTTTGCGATCCGGAAGCGTCTGGCTATAAGAGGGAATTCCGGTTTCGGTTGCCGGTTCCTCGATCCTCTCTGCGCGATCCCACGCGCCAATAAGGGCCAAGATGTCCGCCAAGATCGATCCGATCACCCGCTCCGTCGTGCAGCACCGCCTGTCGTCGATCGTGAAGGAGATGGGCGAGGCCATGCTTCGCACCTCCTATTCGCAGATCCTCAATTCCAGCCGCGATTTCTCGCTGGCGATCTGCGACACCAGCGGACGGCTGATCGCGCAGGCCGATCACATCCCGGTGCATGTCGGCGCCCTGCCGTGGGCGACGCTAGCGGTCGAGGAGCGCTTCAAGGATGTCGCGCCCGGCGACGTCATCCTGCTCAACGATCCCTATCAGGGCGGCAGCCATCTGCCTGACCTAACCGCCTTCGTGCCGGTATTCGATGGCGGAAAAAGGCTGCTCTGGACCATCGTGCGTGCGCATCAGAGCGACATCGGCGGCGCCACCCATGGTGCCTACAATCCCGCAGCCACCGAGATCTATCAGGAAGGCATCCGCATTCCGCCCATAAAACTCTACGAGGCCGGCAAGCCGCGTGAGGATCTTCTCGATCTCCTGGCTTTGAACATTCGCAACCCCAGAGAATTCCGTGGCGACCTCGCGGCGATGCTGGGTGCTGCGCATCTCGGCGAGCGCCGCGTCGCAAAACTGTTCAGCGAGTTCGGCGCGGAGACCGTCGAGGCCGCGATCGAGGCGATCCTCGATGCCACCGAGCAGCAGACCCGCGCCGTGGTGTCGAGCTGGAAGGACGGCGTGTTCTACGGCGAAGCGCTGCTCGACGATGACGGCCACGGCCGCACCGACATCAAGATCGCCGCCAAGGTGACGAAAAAGGGCAGTGACATCGAGGTCGATCTCACCGGCTCCGATCCGCAGTCGACGAGCTTCGTCAATTCGTCGCACGCCAACATGCAGGCCGCGGTCGCGATGGCCTTTGCCTATCTGATCGACGCCGATATCCCCAAGAACACCGGCGCGCTGCGGCCGCTGAGGGTGGTGGCGAAGCAGGGCACCATCGTATGGGCAGATCCCGGCCGTCCCGTGACCTTGTGCACCAGCCATCCTTCGAATGAGATCGTGGAAGCGATCATCAAGGCGATGTCGGCGTCCTGCCCGGATCGCGTGATGGGCGGCTGGGGACGCCGCTTCCGCATCGCGATCCAGGGCGAGGATCCGCGCAACGGGCGCAATTTCATCTGGCACATGTTTCAGGCGCGGCCCGGCGGCGGCGCATCGCCGGGCGGCGACGGTTACTCGTCGATCGGCGAGTGGCACTCGGTCGGCGGTCTCAAATTCGGCAGCATCGAGGTTGCCGAGGTGCGCTTTCCCCTGCATTTCCGCCAGCACGAGTTCCGCCCCGACTCCGGCGCGATGGCCAACATCGCGGCGGCCTCGGCGTGGCGCTCGACATGGTGCTGGAGACGCAAAAGCCCGCCAAGGGCAACACTGCCGGCGACGGCGCGCGCCACGGCCCCTGTGGCATGCTCGGCGGCAAGGACGGCGAGCCGCATCACTACCGGCTGCTGTCAGAGGGCCGCGAACCGCGTGTGTTGAAGACCAAGGAGGTCGGCATCGAGCTGCGCCCAGGCGATTGCCTCGAGATCCGATCGTCCGGTGGCGGCGGCTGGGGTCCGCCGGAGAAGCGCTCGGCGGAGGCGCGGGCGCGCGACGTCGCGCAGGGCCTGGTTTCGAAAGCGGTGTAGGTCAGCGATGTACACGATTGGGGTCGACGTCGGCGGCACTTACACCGACCTGGTTGCAACTGACAAAACCGGGCGCACGGTTTTCGCGAAATCACCGTCCACGCCGGCCGATCAGTCGATCGGCGTGATGGCGGGACTGGAGGAGCTGGCGCGCCGCCTCGGTGTCACCCGCGCGGCGATGCTGGCAGCGACCGATCGTTTGGTGCACGGCACGACGGTCGCGACCAATGCGCTGCTGGAGCGCAAGGGCGCCAGGGTCGCGCTGCTGACCACCGAAGGCCATCGCGACGTCGTCGAGATGCGCGAAGGGCTGAAGCCGGATCGCTATGATCTGCGCACGCCGCCGCCCGAGCCTTTGGTGCCGCGTGAGCGACGTTTCGGCGTGCGCGAGCGGCTGAAGGCCGACGGCAGCACTGCGGTTGCGCTGGATAGCGCCGCGCTCGGCGATGTCATCGCGGAAGTGAAACGAACAGGTGCGAATTCGGTCGCGGTCTGCTTCCTGCACGCCTATCTCAACCCGGCGCATGAGCTCGCTGCGGTCGAGCGGTTGGCGAAGGAATTGCCCGACGTCAACGTGTCGCGCTCGAGCGACGTGCTGCCGCAGATCAAGGAATATGAGCGCGTCTCGACCACGATCGTGAACGCCTATGTCGAGCCGACGGTGCGGCGCTATCTCACCAATCTGGAGCGCAGCCTGCACGAGGCCGGCTTCAAGGGCTCGCTGTTCGTCGTGCTGTCGCATGGCGGCATGGCGCCGGTGGAAGAGGCTTCGCGGCTTGCCGCGGGCACCGTGCTGTCGGGCCCGGCCGGCGGCATCTCCGGCAGCCGCCGCTGCGCGGAGATGCTTGGGATCCCCGATCTGGTGCCGTTCGACATGGGCGGCACCTCGACCGACATTTCGCTGATCGCTGACGGTCAGGCCTCGCTCTCGGCCGACGGCATGCTCGCGGGCCAGCGCATCGCGCTGCGCAGCCTCGACATCGCCAGCATCGCGGCCGGCGGCGGGTCGATCGCAAGCGTTGACGGCAGCCGCACGCTGCGGGTCGGGCCGGAGAGCGCGGGCTCGGTGCCGGGGCCGGCCTGTTACGGTAATGGCGGCACGGCGGCTGCCGTCACCGACGCCAATGTCGTGCTCGGCTATCTCGATGCCGCCGCCTTCATGGGCGGCGCGCGGCCGCTCGATCGTGCGGCGTCGGAAGCTGCTGTCGACCGGATTGCGGAAGCGCTAGAGCTGTCGCGCATCGAGGCGGCCGCGGGCATCTACAAGATGATCAATCTGAAGATGGCCGACGGCATCCGCCTGATGACCCTGCGCCGTGGCGTCGATCCGCGCAAATTCGCGCTGCTCAGCTTCGGCGGTGCCGCCGGCATGCATGCCGCCGAAGTCGCCCGCGAGCTCGAGATCAAGCGCATCATCGTGCCGACGGTTGCCTCGGTGCTGTCGGCCTGGGGCATGCTGACCAGCGATCTGCGCTATGAAGTCAGCCGCACGCATTACGGCACCGGCCGGATTTCCGCCGACGAGGTGAGGGCGCTGTTCGCCGGGCTGGACCAGCAAGCGGCCGGCCGGCTGCGCGACTGGTTCAAGGGCGACATCGCGATCGAGCGCTCGGCCGAGATGCGCTACGGCGAGCAGGTGTTCGAGATCGACGTGCCGCTCGGCGATCTCGATCTCGGCGCCGCCGATCTGGTCGCGCAGATCGAGGAGCGCTTCCATCGCCGCCACGAGGAGCTCTACACCTATGCCTCGCGCGGGCAGGAGGTGGTGTTCGTCAACGCCCGCGTCGCCGCCGTCGGCAAGGTCGCGCCGGGCAGCAATGATGCCGGAAAGGCCAGCTCGGCCGCGCCCTGCGCGCCGCGTGGCAAGCGGCAGGCTTGGCTCGGCGCCTGGCGCGAGGTGGCGGTCTATGCGCTCGACGATCTCAAACCGGGCCATGCGCTGGCCGGTCCGGCCATCATTGAGGCCGAAACCACGACAGTGCTGGTCGATCATGGCGATCGCGTCACAGTCAATCCGCTGGGCTGGCTCGACATAACATTGCGCTGAGGTCCGCTTCCGCCATCAACATTTCATTTTTCCGGCATTGGCTTGGGGGTAAGCTCTGCGCGCTGGGAGGGAGCGCCGGCTTGCCGCCGGCCTTTGTGGCGATGTTGATGCAAGCAAAACAACAAACTGCGTTTTCGATGGTGCTTGCCTTTGCAGCTGTTCTCGCGGCGGCACCGTTGCGCGCGCAGCAGGCGCAGACGGCGGCCGGCAGCGAGATACGCGTCGGCAATGTCATGCCCTACACCGGGCCGCTCGCCGCGTTCGCGACCATCGGGCGGGCGGAAGCGGCCTATTTCGACATGGTCAACGAGCACGGCGGCATCAACGGCCGCAAGGTCAAGTTCGTCTCGGTCGATGACAGCTCCAATCCGAAGACCGCGATGGAGCAGACCCGCGATCTCGTCGAGAAGCAGGACGTGCTGTTGATGTTCGGCTCGTTCGGTACGCCGAGCAACCTCGCGGTGCGGAAGTATCTCAATGAGAGGAAGATCCCGCAGCTGTTCGTTGCTTCCGGCGACGAGGAGTGGGCGCATCCGAGGGCCTTCCCCTGGACCATGGGCTGGCAGCCGACCTTCCGGGCCGAGGGACAGATCTACGCCAACTACATCCAGGCCGCCTATCCCTCGCGCAAGATCGCGGTGCTCTGGCAGAACGACCAGTTCGGCCGCGACCTGTTCAGGGGATTGCAGGAGGGGCTCGGCGACACCGCCGGGATGATCGTCGCCGATCTCGCTTTCGACGCCTCGGAGACCGCGATCCAGAACCAGATCGGCATTCTGAAGAACTCCGGCGCCGACATCCTGGTGTTCGACGGCGCCCCTGCGATCGCGGCGCGCGCGATCCGCGTGGCCGCCGACCTCGACTGGCATCCGGTGTTCATCCTCGACAATGCGTCGGCCTCGATCGCGAGCGCATTGCGGCCGGCGGGCCTGCAGAATTCGCTGGGCGTGATCTCGACCTCGTTCCTGAAGGACGCCGGCGATGCGTCCTGGAAGAACGATCCGCAGATCAAGGCGTGGCTCGCCTTCATGGACAGATATTACCCCGACGGCGACAAGGACGACATCTACGCCGTGTTCGGCTATGCCGCCGCCGACACGCTGATGCAGGTGCTGCGCCAGTGCGGCGACGACCTGTCGCGCGAGAACATCATGCGGCAGGCGGCCTCGCTGAAGGACTATCAGAGCCCGATCGCGCTGCCGGGGATCGTGATCAACACCGGGCCGAGGGATTTCCGCCCGATCAAGCAGATGCGCCTGGTGCAGTTCGACGGCACCGCCTGGCAGCCGATCGGCGATGTGATCGAAAGCGCGTTCACGGGGGTGCGCGAGGATAATTGAGGTATGGTGGCCACTCCATCACCGTCACCCTGAGGAGGCCGCGGAGCGGCCGTCTCGAAGGGTCGACGGCCCGACCGTGGCCGTGCATCCTTCGAGGCTCACTCCGCTCGCACCTCAGGATGACGGTGATGGGCGCAGTGCTTCCCCTCTATCGTAATGCGTCGTCCCGGCGAAGGCCGGGACCCATTACCCCAGCAGGGCATTGGTTTGCTCCGCTGGGGCGACAATCGTTTCCACACCACGCAGCGGTGGTTATGGATCCCGGCCTTCGCCGGGACGACGATGTGGCGAGGGGCGGCGTAAAAATACCTACTTCTTCAGCCCGTAATTCAACAGCCCGCCCTTGTTCTTCGGCGGATGCGCGCGCAGGCCTTCCTCGTTCGGCTCGGTGCCCCAGCCCGGACGGTCCGGGATCACGAGATGGCCGTCGACGAATTCGGGCACGTGGGTGAACAGCTCGTGGTCCCAGGCCAGCCGATCGATGTCGGTCTCCATGATCCGCAGGTTCGGCACCGCCGCGCAGAAATGCGCGTTCATCATCGTGCAGAGATGGCCGTAGAAATTATGTGGCGCGACGTTGACCTCGAAATGCTCGGCGGCCGCGGCGATCTTCATCGATTGCCACACCCCGTTCCACGGCGTGTCGATGATCGCGACGTCCATCGCCTGTTCGGTGAAGTAGGGCAGGAATTCGCGCAGGCCGAGCAGCGTCTCGCAGGACGAGATCGGGTGCGGGCTCTGGCGGCGGATATAGCCGAGCGCCTGCGGATTGAAGGTGTCGATCTCGACCCAGAACATGTCCATCTTCTCGATGGCGCGCAGGATATTGAGATAGCCCTCGGTCTTGGCGTTGAAGTTGAGGTCGAGCAGGAGATCGACATCCGGCCCCGCGCCGTCGCGGATCGCCTCCAGATGCATGCAGAGATTGCGCAGCACATTGCGGTCGATATTGATCTCGGGCTGGAACGGTGAGCCGAAGCCGGGGCGCCAGCCCATTGGCTTGCCGTCGGTATAGACGAAGATGTTGGTCTTCATCGCCGAGAATTTTTTCTCGCGCACCTCGGCGCCGATCGCCTTGACGCCGTCGAGATCGGTGATGGCCGGCTTGTACCAGTCGGGATGATTGATGCGCCAGGTCGCGCAGTGCGACCAGTAGACCCGGACGCGGTCGCGGATCCTGCCGCCGAGCAAATCGTAGCAGGGCACGCCGAGCGCCTTGGCCTTGACGTCGAGCAGCGCGTTCTCGATGGCCCCGAGCGCCAGCGCCACCACGCCGCCGGCAGCGGGGCGGGTCGCGGCGAACAGCTCGACATAGATCCGCTCGTGATCGAACGCGTTCTTGCCGATCACCCGCGCCGACAGCCGTTCGATCGCCGCCGTCACGCCGGGCGCGCCAAAACCCTCGTCATATTCGCTCCAGCCGACCAGCCCGTCCGTGGTCGTCACCTTGACGAAGTGATAATTCCGCCAGCCGGCATCGCAGGCGAGCGTCTCGACGCTTTTGATGGTGGTGGATTTGCTCATCGTTTCCCGCCCGGCTTTTGTTGATGTTGAGCAAGTTCAACAACGGATCGGCGGACGCGTCAATTCGCGCCACGGGAAGGCGACAATGCGCCGAGGTGGGTGCTGCGACATACTATCGCTTGCGTTAGCCAGCTCAATCGATCCGTCACCCCCGCGCAAAGGCTTCGCCTTTGTCGCTGGAGGTGCGAGCGGAGCGAGCCTCGAAGGGCGATGGCCCGACTGCTTCCGCGTGGAGCGGGGGCCGTGCATCCTTCGAGGCTCGCAAGAGCTCGCACCTCAGGATGACGGGGGGAGAGTGGTGGTTGCAGGCCGGAACAGCGTCGGCCTTTGTCGCTCGAACGTCTTGCGGCCGCGTTTGAAGCCCATCAGCACGTCGGGCAGTTCGGCGATCGCATTGGTTCCGCTGTCGGTGTCCAGCACGACGATATCGGCAGGGTTGCCGACCGCAATGCCGTAGTCGCGCAGGTTCATCAGGCGAGCCGGCAGCTCGGTGACGAGATCGAGGCAGGTGTCGAACTCGCCGATCCCGGCATGCGCGGCATTGGCATAGAGGTTGGCCATCCGCAGCAGCGATGCGTCGCCGAACGGCGTGAAAGGATTCTGCACGTTGTTGGTTGCGACCGAGCACAGCACGCCATCGGCGACCAGCCGGTGCGCCGCGGTCAGCCCGCGCGGGGCGTTATGCGTGGCGTCGCGCCCCATCAGATAAAGGTCGGTCGCGGGCAGCACGGTCACCGCGACGCCGGCTCCGGCAAGGCGCGCGCTCGCCGCCTTCAGCCTGTCCGGCGGCAGCGCGGACAGCTTGGTCGCGTGCCCGATCGCGACGCGTCCCTGATAGTTGCGCCGCTCGGTCTGCCGGCAGACCTCCTCGATGTGCGACCAGGACGGATCGAGGTCGAAGTCGAGATGGAAGTCGACATCGATGTCGAACTGCTGCGCGAGATCGAAGATGCGCGCGATCTGCGTGTTCGGGTCGGTGTCGACATAGGGGCAGCCGCCGATCACATCCGCGCCGTCGTTGAGTGCCGCGACCAAGAGCTCGTCGGCGCCGGGATCGTTCGTCAAACCCTCCTGCGGAAAGACACAAAGAGACAGATCGAGCGCCCAGGCATAGTCGTGCTTCAGCGCCTTGACCGCCTCGAAACTGCGCAGCCCGATCCGCGGGTCGATCTCGACATGGGTCCGCATCCGCGTGGTGCCCGCCGTGATCGCGCGCTCGATCACCTTGGCGCCGCGTGTATAGACATCCTCGACCGTGAAGTCGCGCTTCATGGCCGACACCGCGCGGATCGCGTCACCGAGGCTGGCGTGGTCGTGGCCGCAGCGGCCGAGCAGGCAGGCCTTGTCGAGATGGATATGGGTGTCGACGAAGCCGGCCAGCGCCAGCCGGCCGTCGAGGTCGACCTCGACGGCCTCGCAGGAGAGATGCGGCGCGACCGCGGCGATCCTGCCGCCGGCCACGCCGATATCGACCGCCGACGCGGATTGGCGCGTCAGGGCATTGCGGAAGACCAGGTCGAAGACGGGTTTCGCGATCATCGAGAAAACATCAGGATGGTTTGAGCCTAGCGGAAGGGGCGGGAACCGGCAGCATCAGATTGTGTGCAGTTTGCCTATCGAATTGTCTAAAAAATATGCATACACTTTGGCGGCCGAATTGTAGAGTCCTGTTTGTCCCTGGAGGCCCCGTCATGTCCATTACCGCCCAAGCCGATGCCCGCCCGCTGTCCGATGCCGAGATCGTCGAAGCCTATCTGACCGCGTCGATGATCCCGGATCCCGACGCGGCGGCGACCTATATGAAGCCGGGCACGGTGATCACCTTCACCGGCGGGCGCGAATTCGACCATCCGCGCGGGCCGACCGGCTTCAACGCCAAGCGCTATCGCTGGGTGAAAAAGCGGATGGATCGGTTCGACGTCTGCCCCGGCACCGGCGAGACCGTGGTCTATAGCGTCGGCACGCTGTACGGCGAATGGATCGACGGCACGCCGTTCGAAGGCAACCGCTATGTCGATCGCTTCGTGGTGAAGGGCGGGCAGATCGTCAAGATGGACGTCTGGAACGACAGCGCCGAACGGATTCTGGTGCAGCGGGGGATAGGGGCTTAGCCTCGCTGTCATGCCCCGCTTCAAGCGGGGCATCCAGTACGCCGCGGCCTCTCGGCGGACCACGAATGTCTCTGGAATACTGGATCGCCCGGTCAAGCCGGGCGATGACCCCGAAATTGGGATTACCTTCCCCGCACAGCCTTCGGCAGCTTCACACCCCGGTCGCCGCGTCCGCGTACGGCGCAAGGATATCCAGCAGATCCCGGCCGCGCTGCGGGCTCGGCGCAACCAGGGCGCGGGTCGCTACCGAATCCAGATGGCTGTGCATCAACCCCATCACCTTGTCGACGTCGCCCTTCACCAGCGCCGCGATGATGGCGCGGTGCTCGTTGATCGCGCATTCCGATGAATGCGGCCGGCTGTACAGCGACAGCGTCAGGCAGCAGCGGTAGGCGACCTCGCTGACATAGCGCACCAGGATCGGGCTGTTGGTCATGTGGGCGAGCAGGATGTGGAATTCGGTGGCGAGCCGGATCGAGACCGCATCGGTGCCGTTGCGGGCGCGATCCTCGGCGTCGACATGGGCGGTGAGTTCGGCGATCTGCGGCTTGGTCAGCTTGCCCGCCAGTTGCCGCACCACCAGCCGCTCCAGCTCGATGCGGATGTCGAAGGCATCGCGCGCCTCCTGCCAGCTCGGCGTCGCCACCACCGCAATACGGTTGCGGCGCAGCTCGACAAGGCCTTCCGCGGCCAATTGCCCGAGTGCATGCCGCGCAATGGTGCGGCTGACGCCGAAGCGCTCGCCGAGCGAATCCTCGGGCAGCTTTGCGCCGGGCTCCAGCGCCTGCTCGATGATCGCGCGCCGCAACGCACGGCAGATCACGCTGACCTTGTCGGACGATTCAGCCGTCTTGCTGGTGTAGGTGCGCGCCGCCATTGCCGCGAATCCCTCTCGAAAGCTGCCACGAACGCCTCTCTATCATACCGCAAAAACAATCGATCGCCCGAATTGCATGCAGTTCGGGTTGTGGATTGCCTAAAAGGAATCCGCCTCCCCGAGGTACGGATCGCGTGATCCCCTTGATTTTCAACGGGTCGGCCGCTGGCATCCAGCTTGCATGCACTTTGCTCGTGATGCGCATGCAACCAAATTCCGAATTTGCCGGCGAGCCGATGGCCGCCGGATCCGCGCCGACCGCGATCGAGCTGTCGGAAGCCTCCGTCACCTTCGGCCGCGGCGCCCGCGCCGTGCCGGCTTTGTCGAAGACCACGCTGCGGATCGCCGACGGCGAGTTCGTGGCGCTGGTCGGCCCATCCGGCTGCGGCAAGTCCACCATCCTGCGGCTGGTCAGTGGCCTGGCGCGGCCGACCACCGGCGTCGTCATCGTCGGCGGCCGCGAGGTCGCGGCGCGGGCGATGCGGGTCGGCATGGCGTTCCAGAACCCGACCATGCTGCCGTGGATGACGATCGAAAAGAACATCATGTTGCCGCTGAAGATCGTCGAGCCGTTCCGCTCGCAGTTCCGCAAGCTGCGCAAGACCGAGTTCCGCGACAAGGCCAATGCGCTGCTCGAGCAGGTTGGGCTGAAGGGTTTTGGCGGCCGCTATCCCTGGCAGCTCTCCGGCGGCATGCTCCAGCGCGCCAATCTGTGCCGCGCGCTGATCCACGAGCCGCGCATGCTGCTGCTCGACGAGCCGTTCGGCGCGCTCGACCAGTTCACCCGCGAGGAACTGTGGGGAATTCTTCAGCAGCTCTGGATGACCCACAAGCCGACCGTGCTGCTGGTCACCCACGATCTGCGCGAAGCCGGCTTTCTTGCGAGCCGCATCTGCGTGATGAGCGCGCGCCCCGGCCGCATCCTCGATGACTCCAGTGTGGATTTTGCCCGCCCGCGCACCGTGGCGATGACGTTCGAGCCGGACTTCGTCGCGCTCAACCAGAAACTTCGTGCCTTCATCGTCGATGCGCGCACCGCGGCGCGCGAGGGAGCCTGACCATGCCCGTGTCGGATATCAGGCAGAAGGCCTGGTCGGTGGCCTTGATCGTGCTGTTCTTCGTCGCCTGGGAGCTGTTCTGCCTGATGACGGGGATGTCGGATCTCGTGCTGCCGCGACCGTCGCAGATCTTCGTCACGCTGTTCGAGAAATTCCCGATCCTCTGGCCGCATATCGTGCAGACGCTGGTGACCACGATGATCGGCTTTGTGCTCGGCGTGGCCTTGGGCGTCGCGCTCGGCGCGGTGATCGGGGTGTCGAAGACCGCCTACGACACCTGTTATCCGCTGCTGGTCGGCTTCTCCTCGATCCCGAAGGTCGCGGTGGTTCCGATCTTCGTGCTGTGGTTTGGCTCCGGCACGGTGCCGGCGGTGCTGACGTCGCTGTCGATCTGCTTCTTCCCGATCGTCGTCAATATCGCGACCGGCCTTGCCACCACCGAGCCCGAGCTCGAGGACGTGCTGAAGGCGCTCGGCGCCAGCAAGTTCGACATCCTCTGGAATGTCGGGCTGCCGCGGACGATGCCGTTCTTCTTTGCCTCGCTGAAGGTTGCGATCTCCTACGCTTTCGTCGGCGCGGTGCTGTCGGAAACCGTCGCCTCGAACCGCGGCATCGGCAACGTCATGATGACCGCGTCCTCCAATTTCAACGTGCCGCTGGTGTTCGCCGGGCTGTTCGTGCTCGCAGGTCTCGGCGTCGCGCTCTACGTGCTGTTCTCGCTGATCGAGGGCCAGGTCACGGGCTGGGCGACGCGCAAGGACAATGTCATCGCCACCTGAATCATTTCGCCATCGCCGTTCACTGGAGTTGAGGAGGTCGTCATGCTGAAGACAATAAGCGCCGCATTGCTGGGATTGGCCCTGGTCGCGGCTTCCGCGCGCGCCGAGGACACCACCATCAAGTTCACCTTGGGCTGGAAGACGCAGGGCTCGGACGCCGCGTTCTTCTACGCCAAGGACAACGGCTATTTCAAAGAGGAGGGCCTCAACGTCGTGATCGACCAGGGCGAAGGCTCCGGCGCGACCGTGACGCGCGTCATGTCCGGCGCCTATGACGCCGGCTTCGGCGACGTCAACGCGATCATCCAGAATGCCGCGACCAAGCCGCAGGATGCGCCTGTGATGGTCTACATGATGTGGAACCAGCCGCCGTTCGCGATCGTCGCCAAGAACACCAGCGGCATCCAGACCATCAAGGATTTCGAGGGCCACACGCTCGGCGGGGCGCAGGGCACGCCGACCACGCGGCTGCTGCCGGTGTTCGTGCACAAGAACGGGCTCGACGGCGAGAAGATCAAGGTCTCCAACATGGCGCCGAACCTGCAGGAGCCGATGCTGATCAAGGGCGACATCGATGCCGCGCTGGTGTTCAACATCACGAGCTACTTCAACCTGGTGCTGAATCGCCAGGACCCCGACAAGGACTTCAAATGGTTCTCGTTCGGCGACTATGGGCTCGATCTCTATTCCAACGGCGTGATGGTGTCGCGCAAGCTGATCGCCTCGAACCCGAAGGCGGTGGCCGGCCTCGTGCGCGCCATCAACAAGGGCGCGATCGCGGTAGCCAAGGACCAGAACGCCGCGATGAAAGCTGCGCTGAACTATGACAATCTGATCAATGTCGATGTCGAGAAGCGCCGGTTGCAATATTCCTTCGAGAAGCTGATCGTTTCGCCGGAGATGAAGGACATCGGCATCGGCGACGTCAAGGACGATCGCATGGCCCGCGCCATCGGCTTCATCGTCGAAGGCTACCAGCTCGCCCGTACGCCGACGCCGGCCGAAGTGTTCTCCCGCGAGTTCCTGCCGCCGCGCGCGGAGCGGGAGCTGGTGTACACGGCGAATTGACGCAATTCGTCATTGCGAGGCGCGAAGCGACGAAGCAATCCATCTTTCCGCATGTGGAGATATGGATTGCTTCGCTTCGCTCGCAACGACGCCAGAGTGGAGCGCGTTCATGGACGTCACGGCAACCCGTCTGTTCTCCGGCTCTGACCACAACATCCGGGACAATGTCGTACTTCGGCACGATGGCGGTCTCATCACCGGTATCTCCGAAGCCGCCACCCCGCAGACCGGACCGCGCTCGCTCATCCTCCCCGCCTTCATCAACGCCCACGACCACGCCCGCCCGCGGGCGTCGAGCTTCGGTGCGGTCGGCATGCCGCTGGAAAGCTGGCTGCTGCGCACGGTGGTCGGCACGCCGGTCGACCCCTATCTCACCGCAGCCTCGGCGTTTGCCCGCGCAGCGAGGGCCGGCTGCGCGGCGATGATGGTGCACTACACACGGCCGAGCGGCACCATGCCGCTCGTCGACGAGGTCAGGGCAGTCGCGCGCGCTGCCGGCGATGTCGGGATCCGCATCGCCTTTGCGATCGCGGTGCGCGACCAGAACCCGATCGTCTATGGCGACAGCGAACCAGTGCTGTCAGGCCTTGCGGCCGACGATCGCAGGACGATCGAGGAACTGTTCGTCCGCATGCCGATGTCGCCGAAGGCCTACATCGAACTGACCGACGAGATCGCCGCGGCGATCGGTGGGCCGAAGGTCGACGTGCAGCTCGGGCCGGCCGGCGTGCAATGGTGCTCGAAGCCGCTGCTGGAGGCGGTCGCGGAGAATTCCGCGCAGACCGGCCGCCGTATCCACATGCACCTGCTCGAGACGATCTATCAGCGCGCCTGGGCCGACCAGCATTTTCCCGATGGCATCGTCCGCTATCTCCGCGACATCGGCTTCCTCTCGGAGCGGCTGGCGCTGGCGCACTGCACTCACGCCCGGCCCGACGAGATCGAGATGATCGCGGCATCAGGCGCGCGCATCGTCACCAATTTCTCCTCCAATCTGCATCTGCGCTCCGGGCTGGCGCCGATCGCAGCCGCACACGCTTGCGGCTGCGCGATTGCGGTCGGCGTCGACGGCCTGGCGCTCGACGAGGACGATGACGTGCTGCGTGAGATGCGCCTGGTGCAGATGATGCATGGTGGCCTCGGCTTCAAACGGACCTGGACCCCGCCGGAATTCCTCGCGCTCGCGATCCGCAACGGCCGCCGCGCCACCGGCGCACCGGGCACGGGCGAGCTTGCCGCCGGTGCGCCGGCTGATTTCGTGCGTATCGATCTCGATCGCCTGGAGCGCGACCAGATGATCGACGCCGATCCGCTCGATCTGCTGTTCGCGCGCGGCAATGCGCAGCTTGTCTCCGAGCTTGTGGTCAATGGTCGCACCGTCGCCATTGCCGGCCGGTGCCTCGGTGTTGATCTTCCCGCCATCGAGCAGGAACTGCGCGGCATCATGCGCGCGAGCGCGGCCTCATACGCGCATGTCTTGCGCGCATGGCCGCGACTGTCGAGCTCGTTGCAGCATTGGTTTGAAGCGCAGCTCACCTGCAATTAACTGCACAATCGTCGTTTCGCGCCGAGCAGCAACTTCAGTCGATCTCTCGCTAATTCCGTCAAGCGGAAGAAAATTCCACTTGCATCACACAGACGGCGCGGCTTCAAGTTCAGGCAACAAGAAACTGAATCAGTCGCTGTCACCGGCTGGTCATGTTGTCGCGAGGAAGCCTGATGGGCGCGTTGTCGCATCTGCGGATTGTCGAGATCGGAAGTGCTGCGGCGACGAGCTATTGCGCGCGGCTGTTTGCCGATTTCGGCGCCGATGTGCAGAAGGTCGAGCCGCCTGGCGGCGATCCGATCCGCCGCACCGCACCGCTGACGCCGCAAGGGCACAGCGCATGGTTCGCGTTTCTCAATTTCAACAAATCGAGTGCCGTGCTCGACAAAAGCGACGCGTCGCGGCTGCGCGGGCTGATCGCCGACTGCGACATCCTGCTCGACGGACGCGGCATCGATGCGGCGGACTGTCCCGACATCGATCTCGATACGATCAAGCGGGACAATCCCGGCCTGATCCATCTCGACCTCGCCTGGTTCGGCGATCGCGGTCCCTACGCCGATTTCGCAGCAACGGACTCCACGATCCGCGCGCTGACCGGGCTCGTGAAGCTGGTCGGACCCGAGCAGGGGCCGCCGATGCACGCGCCGGATTTCCAGACCGGCATCCTGGGCGGGCTGTGGGGCTTCATCGCCGCCGCCTCGTCGGTGTTGGGCCGCATGCAGGACGGACGCGGACGCGAAAGCCATCTCAGCCTGTTCGAGGCCTCTATCGCCGTCACCGAATACATCATGTTCGAGGCGTTCCAGCGCGGCGACATCATGCGGCGGATCGGCGTCAACCGGTTCTGGCCGACCTTTCCGGTCGGCATCTACGAGACCAAACAAGGCTGGCTCGGCGTCACCACGGTGACCCCGGCGCAGTGGCGCGCGTTCTGCGAGATGCTCGGGCTCACCGATCTGCGCGACGATCCGACGCTGGTCATGGGCGTCGACCGGCTGCAACACGTCGCCGAGATCGAAGGCAGGATCCTGCCCAGGCTGAAGCAGCGCACGGCGCAGGAATGGTTCGCCGAAGGCCTCAAGCGCAAGATCCCGATCGTGCCGGTGCCGGAGATCTCGGATCTCATCGCCGATGAGGAGAAGCGCGCCCGCGGCGCCATCGTTCCGATCGCGGTCGGCGACGAGACCGGCTTTTCCGCCGGCACGATGCAGCGGTTGACCGGAACGCCGCCGCTCCGTGGCGGGCGAGTGCCTGATCTCGGCGAGCAGCAGGCGAGGCCCGAGGCCGCGCCGCGTGTGCCGTTGCCGAAGCCGGCTGCGGTTAATCGCTTGCCGCTCGAAGGCATCCGCGTCGTCGACTTCTCGATGGGCTGGGCCGGGCCGATCTGCACCCGCACGCTCGCCGATCTCGGCGCCGACGTCATCAAGATCGAGGCGACCCAGTATCCGGACTGGTGGCGCGGCGTCGACCGCCGTCCCGCCTACGTGCTGGAGCAGATGTACGAGAAGTCGGTGCGCTACTGCATCATGAACCGTAACAAGCGCGGCATCACGCTCGATCTCACCCGGCCGAAGGGACTCGAGCTGGCAAAGCGCCTGCTCGCCGATGCCGACCTCGTGGTCGACAATTATTCGGTCGAGGTGCTGCCCAAGCTCGGCCTCGGCTACGACGTGCTGAGCAAGCTCAATCCAAAGCTGGTGATGATGTCGATGTCGGCGTTCGGCGCCGGCAGCGTGCATCGTGATTGCCGCGCCTATGGCTCGACGCTGGAGCAGGGCTCCGGCCTGCCTGGTGTGATCGGCGATGCCGGCGGCCCGCCGGTGATGAGCCACACCGCGTTCGGCGACGCTGTCGGGGGTCTCAACGGCGCTGCCGCGGTGCTGACCGCACTGATCCATGCGAAGCTCACGGGGCAGGGCCAGTTCATCGATCTCGCCCAGATCGAATGTATGATGCCGTTCGCGGCACCCTGGATCGTCGCGCATTCGATCGACGGCAAGGAGCCTTCGAAATACGGCAACCGCCATCCGGATTTCGTGCCGCATGGCTGCTTTCGCTGCGATGGCGAAGACAACTGGATCGTCGTCGCAGTGTCCGACGATGCGATGTGGCCGAAACTTGCGCGGCTGCTGGGCCGTGAGGACTGGGCGGCCGATGAAGCGCTCAAAACGGCTGCGGGCCGCCGCGCCATCGAGGCCGAGATCGAGGCGGCGATCACGGCCTGGACCTCGGCGTGCGATGCGGATGCGGCGATGGCCTCGCTGCAATCCGCCGGTGTTGCCTCCGGCGTCGCGCGGTTGCCGATTGATCTGCTGCAAGACCTGCAACTGCACGCCCGCGGCTTCGTCCAGCAGGTCGACCGCGCCTTTATCGGACAACACCCGCAGCCATCGATGCCGTTCCGCGAGGGCGATGCGCCGTTTGCGATCCGCTCGGTGCCGCCGACGCTCGGCGAACACAACCGCGAGATCCTCGGCGGCATGCTCGGCCTTTCCGACGCGGAACTTGAAGAGCTCACCCGCGAGGGCATTATCGGCACCGAGATGCTGATGGAGGAGCAGCTGGTGAAAGAGAAGAAGCGGGCGGCGGGTTGATGGGAGAAGGCCAGCCGGCACTGCGCAAGTCGGAGGTTGCGCGCGAGGGCGCGCGGCCGCTGCTGTCCGTGCGCGGGCTCGGCATCCGTTTCAAGACCACGCAGGGCATCTGGCAGGCGACGCGCCGGATCGACTTCGACATCGCGCCCGGCGAGCGCGTCGGCATCGTCGGCGAGAGCGGCTGCGGCAAGACCATCACCGGCCTCTCGATCCTGCGCCTGCTGCCGGGCAATTTTGCCGGCCTCGATGGCAGGATCCTGTTCGACGGCGTCGATCTCGCCTCCTGTAGCGCGCGGCAGATGCGTGCCATCCGCGGCAAGCGGATCGCGATGATCTTCCAGGAGCCGATGAGCGCGCTCGATCCGGTCTTCACGGTCGGCCATCAAATCGCGGAGACGCTGCGGGTCCACAGCAATGTCGGCGAGGAGGAGGCGCGCGCCAGGACGCTGGAGATGCTGCGCCGCGTCGGCATCGCCTCGCCGGAGCGGCGGATCGACGATTATCCGCATCAGCTCTCCGGCGGCATGCGCCAACGCGTGATGATCGCGGCCAGCCTGATCTGCGGGCCGCAGCTTCTGATCGCGGACGAGCCGACCACCGCGCTCGACGTCACGGTGCAGGCGCAGATCCTCGAGCTGCTGCGCGACATCAGCGAGACCTCGAAGACCGCGCTGATGCTGATCACCCACGATCTCGGCGTCGTCGCCGAGACCTGCACGCGGATGATCACGATGTATGCCGGCGAGGTGATCGAGGACGCCACCGTCGACGAGGCGCTGGTGCGGCCGCTGCATCCCTATACGTCGGGCCTGCTGCGCTCGTTGCCGCATTTGAGCCCGCGTCACGGCCGGCTGCCGTCGATCCCGGGCCGGGTGCCGTCGATCGCCGAGATGCCGGCCGGCTGCCGCTTCCGCGCCCGCTGCGCGCATGCGACCAAAGGCTGCGAGGCCGAGCAGAAGCTGCAGGATGCCGGCGGCGGCCGCAAGGTGCGTTGCTGGCGCTTTGCCGAGCTCAATCTGCCCGGCGCGCTGCATCCGCCGGACACTTCCGCCAGCGCCAGGGTTGCGCGCCAATGACCGCAGCTACAGCCGAGCCCCGCCGCGACGCGATCATTTCGGTGCGCGACCTCCAGGTCCGCTTCCAGACCTCGGACCGCCGCGCCACCGTGAAGGCGGTCGACGGCGTCAATTTCGATGTCCGCCGCGGCGAGACCTTCGGCATCATCGGTGAGTCAGGCTCGGGCAAGACCACGATCGGCCGCGCGCTGGTGTTTCTGCTCAATCCCAGCGCCGGTGCCATCCTGCACGACGGCATCGATCCGCTGGCGCTGCCGCGGCGGGAATTCCAGAGCCATCGCCGCGACTACCAGATCATCTTCCAGGACCCGAACGCCGCGCTGAACCCGCGCATGACCATCCTGGCCTCGGTGCTGGAGCCGCTGGAGCTCGCCCGTGTCGGCAGCCGTACTGAGCGCGAGCGGCAGGCGCGGGAGGCGCTGGAGCGCGTCGGCCTGCCGCAGGAGTTCGGCGAGCGCTATCCGCATCAGCTCTCCGGCGGCCAGAAGCAGCGCGTGGTGATCGCCCGCGCGCTGACGTTGAAGCCAAAACTGATCGTCTGCGACGAGGTGGTGGCCGCGCTCGACATGTCGATCCGCGGTGACGTGCTCAATCTGTTCGCCGACCTGCAGCGCGACCTCGGGCTCACCTACGTCTTCATCACGCATGATCTCGCCGTGGTCGCGCATATCAGCGAGCGCGTCGCGGTGATGTATCTCGGCCAGTTCGTCGAACTCGGGCCCACCGAGGAGGTCGCCGAGCGGCCGCTGCATCCCTACACCATCGCGCTGCTCTCCGCCGAGCCGCGACCGCTGCCGTCGTCGATGCGGCAGGAGAGCCGCATCGTGCTGCAGGGAGAGGTGCCGAGCCCGATTGATCCGCCCTCGGGCTGCCGCTTCCGCACCCGCTGCCCGCACGCACAGCCGCTCTGCACCGAGCGGGTGCCGGAGTGGCGCGAGCTGAAGCCCGATCACTGGGTGGCCTGCCATTTCGCCGACCGCCCGAATTTTTCGAACAACTAGAGCATGACCCGGAAAAGTGTGTAGCAGCTTTCCGACAAGATCATGCTCCAAGCAAAACTGGAGACGACGCCATGACGATGACGACACGACGCGAGGCCATGGCGCTGATCTCGGCGGCACTCGCTGGCACCACGCTCGGCGGCCGTGCGTTTGCGGAAGGCGCGCCGAAGAAGGGCGGCACCTTGCGGATCTCGGCGCCGGCCAATCCGTCGAGCCTCGATCCGGCAACCGGCGGCGCCGGCTCCGATCACGCCTTCCTGTTCACGATGTACGACACACTGACCGAATGGGAGTTCGACACGCTGAAGCCGAAGCCGGGGCTTGCCGAGAGCTGGAAGTTCACCGATCCCAATACGCTGGTGCTGAATATCCGCCCCGGGGTCACCTTCCATGACGGCACGCCGCTCGACGGTGAAGCCGTCAAGTTCAACCTCGATCGCAACCGCGGCGATGCGAAGTCGAACATCAAGGCCGATCTGCTGTCGGTCGCCTCGGTCGAGGTCACCGGCCCGCAGCAGGTGACCTTGAAGCTGAAGACGCCCGACACCGCGCTGCCCGGCATTCTCTCCGACCGCGCCGGCATGATGGTGTCGCCCACTGCGCTGAAGGCGGCCGAAGGCGGCGTCGTCACCCGCAAGCCGGTCGGCGCCGGCGCCTATGCCTTCGTGAGCTGGGCCGACGGGGAGAAGATCGTAGTCAAGCGCAACGAGAAATACTGGAAACCGAATCGGCCGTATCCCGACGGCATCGAAATCTCGATCATTCCCGAGCTCACCACCGGCGCTCGTTCGGTCACCGCCGGCCAGAACGACCTGATCTATCAGCTGCCGCCGCGGCAGAAGGCGATCATCGAGCGCGCTTCGAGCGTCAAGGTGGTGCACGGCCCGACGCTCTATGTGTTCCAGATCTTCCTGAACTGGGCCAGGCCGCCGTTCGACAACATCAAGGTTCGCCAGGCGCTCAACTTCGCGATCGACCGCGAGTCCTTCGCCAAGGCCGCGCTCGCCGGCCTCGCAGAACCCGCCTACATGAACCTGCCGAAGTCGCATTGGGCCTATGATGCCGAGGTCGCCAAGCTCTATCCCTATGATCCCGACAAGGCGCGCAAGCTGCTCGCCGAAGCGGGCTTCAAGGAAGGCACCCCGATCGAGATCGGCGGTTACACCGATCAGGATTCGGTGCAGCGCGAAGAGATCCTGCTCGAGCAATTGCGCAAGGCCGGTATCAACGTGAAGTTCGTCAACGGCACTGTCGCGGAAGCCTCTGCAGCCTTCTTCGGTCCGGAAAAGAAGGGAGCCGGGTTGCTTTCGGCCTGGACCGGACGGCCCGATCCGAGCCTGACCTATTCGCTGATGTTCACCAAGGATGCCTATTACAATGGCGGACGTGCGCCGGTGCCGCCCGAGCTCGAAGCCGCGATCAAGGAATCGCGCGCGTCCGAGGATATTGAGGTCAGGCGCAAGGCCTTCTCCACCGTGCAGCGGCTGGTGATGGAGAATGCCTTCGTCGTGCCGCTTGCGTTCCAGTTCGAGCTGGTCGCCATGAACAAGAAGGTGCAGGGCTATCGGCCCAATCTGCTCGGCAAGCCGAAATACGACGACGTCTGGTTGGAAGGCTAAGCGATGGCGCGACGGTCACCGATCAAGGTCATCGGCAGCCGCCTCGTGCAGGCGCTGCCCGTGATCGTGCTCGCGACCTTCATGGTGTTCTCGCTGCTCAAGCTGGTGCCCGGCGACATCGCCGTGACGCTGGCGGGCGACAACGCGACCGACGCGCGGATTACCGAGATCAGGACAATCTACGGCCTCGACCGGCCGTTCCTGGTGCAATATGGCGCCTGGCTCGGCCATGTCGCGCAGGGCGATCTCTCGCAATCGCTGCTGACCGGCGAGAAGGTCGCGGTTTCGATCGGCCGCGCCTTCCCGAACACGCTGCTGATCGTGGTGATCGCGCTGCTGCTGGCGCTGGTCACCGGCATTCCGATGGGCGTGCTGGCGGCGATCAAACCGAATGGCTGGGTCGACAAGCTGATCAGCATGCTCGCCTCGCTCGGCGTCGCAGTGCCTGGATTTTGGCTCGCGATGATCCTGGTCGCGGAATTCTCGCTGAAGCTGAACTGGCTGCCGGCGACCGGCGCAAAATCCTTCAGCGCATCGCCGGTCGACGCGATGCGACACGCGCTGCTGCCTGCGATCGCGATCGCGGCCTATGGCATGGCCGAGGTCGCACGCCAACTCCGCGGCGCGCTGCTGGAGGTGCTGTCGTCGCAATATGTCCGCACGCTGCACGCCAAGGGGCTGTCGATGTCACGCATCCTCTGGCAGCACGGCCTGAAGAATGTCAGCGTCAATCTGCTGACGATCATCAGCCTCTTGGTCAACCGCATGCTGGCTGCGACCGTCGTGATCGAGGCGGTGTTCGCGATTCCCGGCCTCGGCAGCCTGATCGTGCGCGGCGCGATCCAGCGTGATTTCCCGATCGTACAGGGTGTCGTCTTCACCATGGTGGTGGTTGTGATCGCGGTCAATCTGGTCACCGATATCCTGTGCGCGGCAGTCGATCCGAGGATCGAGCAATGACCGACACCGCGCTCGCATCCCTGAAACCACCGGCCAGGCCGACCCGGCTGCGGCGTTTCCTGCGCTGGCTCGCCGGGGATCTGCGCGCCGCGCTGTCGATCCTGGTGTTGCTGGTGCTCGTTGTCGTCGCCATCGGCGCGCCCTGGATCGCGCCCTACGCGCCGACCGCGCAGGACGTCAACAACATGCTGGCGCCGCCGGGGCCGCTGCATCTGCTCGGCACCGACGATCTCGGCCGCGACATCTTCTCCCGCCTGATCTACGGCGCGCCGGCCACCGTCTATGCCAGCCTGCTTGCGGTCGGCGTCGCGGTTCTGATCGGGCTGCCGGTCGGCCTGATCGCCGGCTATTTCGGCGGCTGGATCGACGACATCATCAGCCGCATCATCGACACCTTCCTGTCGTTCCCCGCCATCGTGCTGGCGATCGCGGTCACCGGCGCGCTCGGCATCGGGCTGACCAACGGCATGATCGCCATCGGCATCACGATGTTTCCCGCGTTGGCGCGCATCGTCCGCGCCCGTACGCTGATCGTGCGGCAGGAGCTTTATGTCGATGCGTCCAAAGGTTTTGGCGCGCCGACCTGGCACATCCTCTGGCGCCACGTGCTGCCGAACACGCTGCAGCCGGTCATCGTGCAGGTGACCCTCCTGCTCGCCGCGGCGCTCTTGGCCGAAGCCAGCCTGTCGTTCCTCGGCCTCGGCATCCAGCCGCCGGACCCGAGCTGGGGCGCCATGCTGGCGCGCGCCTATCAATACATGGAAATCGCCCCGGAGCAGATGTATGCGCCGGGGCTTGCCATTCTCGTCGTCTCCCTGGCCTTCAATGCGCTCGGGGAGTCCTTGCGTGTCGTGCTCGATCCGACCATGAAGGATCGCTAGACATGCAGGTGCCTATTTGCTGCCGCGCTCCATTCACCTCGCCCCGCTTGCGGGGAGAGGTCGAAATTTGCGCGGAGCGCGAATTTCGGGTGAGGGGGGCTCTCCGCGGGCTCGCTTGCGCAGACTCCCCCTCACCCGAAGCCTACGCTTTGCTTCGGCTTCGACCTCTCCCCGCAAGCGGGGCGAGGTGAGCAACTCACGGAACCGATCATGTCCTTCAAGAAATTGCTGATTGCCAACCGCGGTGAGATCGCGATCCGCATTGCCCGCGCCGCGGCCGATAGCGGCCTTGCCACGGTCGCGATCTATCCCGCCGACGATGCAGCTTCGCTGCATGTCCGCTCCGCCGATGAGGCGCACGAGATTCCCGGCCGCGGCGCGCGCGCCTATCTCGACATGGAGGCCGTGATCGCGGCCGCCAAGGCCGCAGGCTGCGACGCGCTGCATCCGGGTTACGGCTTCCTCAGCGAGAACACCCAGCTGGCGCGGCGCTGCGCCGAGGAGAAGATCGTCTTCGTCGGCCCGTCGCCGGAGGCGCTCGATCTGTTCGGCGACAAGGCCAAGGCGAAGGCGCTGGCCAAAAAATGCGGCGTGCCGATCATTGCCGGCACCGCGGGTGCGACGTCGCTCGACGAGGCAAAGGCCTTCTTCGCCTCGCTCGGCACGAATGCCGCGGTGATGGTCAAGGCGATCGCCGGCGGCGGCGGACGCGGCATGCGGGTGGTCGAGGATGCCGCCAAGCTCGACGAGGCCTATGCGCGCTGCCAGTCGGAGGCCAAGGCGGCTTTCGGCAGCGATGCGGTCTATGTCGAGCGGCTGATCCGAAAAGCCCGTCATATCGAGGTGCAGATCATCGGCGACCGTCATGGCGCCATCAGCCATCTCTGGGAGCGCGAATGCACCATCCAGCGCCGCAACCAGAAGCTCATCGAGGTGGCGCCGAGTCCATCATTGAGCGAGGGCCTGCGCGCGCGCATCATCGAGGCGGCGAAGCAGCTCGCGACCGCCACGCGCTACGACAATCTCGGCACCTTCGAATTTCTCGTCGATGATGAGGCGGGCGAAGGCGAGGGCGCCTTCGCCTTCATCGAGGCCAATCCGCGGCTCCAGGTCGAGCACACCGTCACTGAAGAGGTGCTCGGCGTCGACCTCGTGCGGTCGCAGCTTGCGGTCGCCGCCGGCGCCACGCTGGCCTCGCTCGGGCTGGCGCAATCAGCGGTGCCGCTGCCGCGCGGCTATGCGATGCAGCTCCGCGTCAACATGGAGGTGATGGACGAGAAGGGGCTGACAAAGCCGACCGGCGGCACGCTTAGCGTGTTCGACCTGCCGTCCGGCCCCGGCGTCCGCGTCGATACGTTCGGCTATTCCGGCTACCGGACCAGCGCCGCGTTCGACTCGCTGCTGGCAAAGGTTATCGTGCATTCGCCGGGCCCGAAATGGATCGAATTGGTGCACAAGGCATCGCGCACCCTGCGCGAATTCCGGATCGGCGGCGTCGCCACCAACATCCCGCTGCTCGGTGCAATCCTGGCGCACCAGAGCTTTGGCCGGAACAAGATCAGCACCAACTTCATCGATACCCATGTCGCGGCGTTGGTCGGCGCCGCGCAGGAGCATGCCGCGCCGCTGCTCGAGGTGAGCGAGGCGGCTGTGACCAAGACTGCTGTCATCGAGGCGGCGCCCGAGGGATCGCTTCCGGTGGCGGCGCCGCTCCAAGGCACGATCGTGGCGATCGAGGTCGCGGAGGGCGATCTGGTTCGGCCCGGCCAGCAGATCGCAGTGCTGGAATCGATGAAGATGGAGCATCTGGTCACCGCGCCGCATGGCGGCCGGGTGACGAAGATCGCCGGCGGCCCCGGCATCACCCTGATGCATGGCGAGCCGATCCTGTTCCTGGAGCCGGCCGAAGTCGACGGCCATGCCGCAGAAGAAGCAGCCGCGATCGATCTCGATCACATCCGCCCTGACCTTGGCGAGCTGATCGCGCGCAAGGCGATCACGCTGGACGAGAACCGCCCGGCCTCGGTCGAGCGCCGCCGCAAGACCAACCAGCGCACCGCGCGCGAGAACATCGCGCAGCTGGTCGACGAAGGCTCGTTCGTCGAATACGGCTCGCTCGCGATCGCAGCGCAACGCCGGCGCCGCAAGGTCGAGGACCTGATCAAGAACACGCCGGCCGACGGCCTGATATCAGGCGTCGCGACCGTCAACGCCAAAGACTTCGGCGCCGACGGCGCTCGCTGCATGGTGATCTCCTACGACTACACCGTGCTCGCCGGCACCCAAGGGCACATGAACCACAAGAAGATCGACCGCATGCTCGGCCTCGCCGAGCAATGGCGCATGCCGCTGGTGTTCTATGCCGAGGGCGGCGGCGGCCGTCCCGGCGATACCGACCGGCTCGGCATGACCGGCCTCGACGGTCCGTCCTTCGTGCAGTTCGCAAAACTCTCGGGCCTCGTGCCCGTGGTCGGCGTGGTCTCCGGCTATTGCTTCGCCGGCAACGCCGCGATGCTCGGCGTCTGCGACGTCATCATCGCCACCAAGAATGCCTCAATCGGCATGGGTGGTCCGGCGATGATCGAGGGCGGCGGGCTCGGCGTCTATCATCCGGCCGAGGTCGGCCCGGTTTCATTCCAGTCGCCGAACGGCGTGATCGACATTCTGGTCGAGGACGAGGAAGAGGCCACGACGGTGGCGCAGAAATATCTGTCCTACTTCCAGGGCGCGGTGCAGCACTGGAAGGCGCCGGACCAGCGGCTGCTGCGCCGTGCGATTCCCGAAAACCGCCTGCGCGTCTATGACATCCGCAACGTGATCGACCTGATCGCCGACGAAGGCTCGGTGCTGGAGATCCGCAGGGATTTCGGCGTCGGCATGATCACGGCGTTCATCCGCATCGAAGGCAAGCCGTTCGGCCTGATCGCCAACAATCCGAAGCATCTCGGCGGCGCGATCGATGCGGCGGCCGGCGACAAGGCCGCGCGCTTCATGCAGCTATGCGACGCCTTCGATATCCCGATCGTCTCGCTGTGCGACACGCCGGGCTTCATGGTCGGCCCTGAGGCCGAGAAGACCGCGATCGTGCGCCATGTTGCGCGGATGTTCGTCACCGGCGCCAGCATCACGGTGCCGCTGTTCGGCATCGTGCTGCGCAAGGGCTACGGCCTCGGCGCACAATCGATGATCGGCGGCGGCTTCCACGCCTCGTTCTTCACGGTGGCGTGGCCGACCGGTGAGTTCGGCGGCATGGGCCTCGAAGGCTATGTCCGCCTCGGCTTCCGCAAGGAGATGGAAGCGATCGCGGATCCGGTCGAGCGCGAGAAATATTTCCAGACCAAGGTCGCCGAGCTCTACGCCAACGGCAAGGCCGTCTCGATCGCCTCGGTGCTGGAGATCGACGAGGTGATCGATCCCGCCGACACCCGGCACTGGATCATGGCCGGCCTCCGCTCGGTGCCGAAGCCGGAGCCGCGGACGGTGCGGAAGCGCCCGTGCATCGATGCGTGGTAGGGCGGCACCGGGTGGTACCGCAACATATTCGGTGTCGTCCCTGCGCAAGCAGGGACCCATAACCACCGATGGTCATTGTCGTACGGTGCTGCGGCCACAGCCCTCCTTCAACAACCCAGCCCTGTGGTTATGGGTCCCGGCTTTCGCCGGGACGACGGCGGTAGGTGGGCGGGCGCCTCGCGTCACTGCGAGAGTCAGGCCAAATTCAACTCCGCATAACCCCCCGCCGCCACCGCGTCGCATCGCTCGCGATACGCCGGTGCGCTGCCGCTGTAGCGGGCGACGATGCGCGTCTGCTTGCCTTCGACGTTGCGGTTGATGCCGGTCATCCAGGAATCGACCTCGTTGGACAGCAGTCCGACACCTAGCGCTTTCACGTGATCGGTCCAGCCGGCGGTGCCCTCGGGCGTGGCGTCGAGGAAGGTCAGGCCCTTATCTTGCGCGAAACGGAGCAGCCCGGTGACCCAATCAACGCTGTATTCGATGCTGCGCGGGATGTTGCCGAGCGCGGTGTGCGGGCCCATCAGCATCATCATGTTGGGGAAGCCGTCGACCATCAGCCCGAGATAGGTCTCGGGGCCGTGCGTCCACTTCTGCTTCAGCCGCGCGCCGTGTGCGCCGCGGATATCGATCTTGTCGAAGCTGCCGGTGATGGCGTCGAAGCCGGTGGCGTAGATGATGATGTCGAAGGTGTAATCCTTCTCGGTCGTCCGGATGCCCTCGGGCGTCATCCGCTCGATCGGTGTCGCCTTGAGATCGACCAGCTCGACATTGTCGCGATTGTAGACCTCGTAATAGAAGGTCTCGAGCGGCAGCCGCCGCGTGCCGAAGCCGTGGTTTGTCGGGATCAGCATCTCCGCGACCTTCGGGTCCTTGACGCGCTCGCGGATCTTGCGCGCAACGAAATCGCTGATCGTCGCATTGGCCGCGCGATCAATCAGGATATCCTTGAAATTGCCCTGCCAGATGCCGAAGCCGCGCTCGCCATAGAGTTTTTCGTAGAACGCCTCCCGTTCTTGCTCGCTGACTTCGAACGCGCCGCGCGGGTCGGGCGTGTGGACGAAGCAGGCAAACGTCTCCTTGCAGCGCGCGAAGATCTCGGGATAGCCCGCCTTGATCCTGCCTTGCGTCTCCGCATCGATCTTGCCGTTGTGCAGCGGCGCGGCCCAGTTGGCGGTGCGCTGGAACACGGTGAGGTGGCCGACTTCGCCGGCGATGGTCTGGATGGTCTGGATGCCGGTGGCGCCGGTGCCGATCACGGCGACGCGCTTGCCGGTGAAATCGACCTTGTCCTTCGGCCAGCGCGCGGTGTGAAACGACTGCCCCTCGAATCCTCGATGCCCTCGATGCGCGGCAGGGTCGGCGTCGACAGCGGCCCGATCGCGGTGATCAGGAAACGGCATGAGTGCCGCGCGCCGCTCTCCAGCGTGACCTGCCAGCTCCGCCTCTCGTCCTGGTAGATCGCCGACGTGACGCGGCTCTCGAACTGGATATCGCGGCGCAGGTCGAACTTGTCGGCGACATAGTTGCAGTAGCGCAGGGTCTCGGGCTGGCCGGCGAAATGCTCGGACCATTCCCATTCCTGCAACAACTCCTTCGAGAACGAGTAGCCGTAGGAATAGCTTTCGGAATCGAAGCGCGCGCCGGGATACCGGTTCCAGTACCAGGTGCCTCCCACACCGGTACCGGCCTCGAACACCCGCGCATTCAGGCCGAGCTCGCGCAGCCGGTAAAGCTGGTACATGCCGGACAGGCCGGCGCCGATGATGATGACGTCGTAGTCCAGCGCAGCCGTCTGGGCGCTGTTGTCCTGGCGCGATGCGGCCACCTGTCGCTGCTCCCTGATCGGTTGATTGCCTGCAAGGCTAACCGGTCTTGTTGTTGCCGACAAACATCGAAGCGCGGGGCAGCTATCGCGATTTGCCGGGTTTGCCCGCCTGCGCGCATTCCGCGCGGCGGACTGTCGGCGCCGCGGCTTTACTCGGCCGCGGGATACCCGCTATCGTCGACCCGACAAGACGATCGCCCGCCAAGCGGCGACGGAACCAGCGGGAGTAAGGCGATGGGAGAGGCGCTGCGCAGGCCGACATCGATCGATGTCAGCAATCCCCGGCTTTACCAGGACGACATTTGGCGGCCGCTGTTCGCACAACTCCGCCGCGACGATCCCGTGCATTATTGCGAGACGTCGGCCTACGGCCCTTACTGGTCGGTGACGCGTTACGACGACATCTTCGCGGTCGAGCTCGATCACCAGAACTATTCCTCGGCCTCCGAGCTCGGCGGTATCCAGGTCGCTGACCAGCCCAAGGGGCTGGAGCGGCCGAGCTTCATCCGGATGGACCCGCCCGGCCACACCGCGCAGCGCCGCACGGTGGCGCCGATCGTTGCACCGTCGAACCTCGCCAATTTGGAGGCCTTGATCCGCCAGCGTACGGCCACCGTGCTCGATGCGCTGCCGCGCAACGAGACCTTCGACTGGGCCGAGCGGGTCTCGGTCGACCTCACCAACATGATGCTGGCAACGCTGTTCGATTTTCCCTCCGAGGATCGTGCCAAGCTGACCTGGTGGTCGGATGTCGCGATCGCCAACGTCGAGTCATCAGACGCGGTGGTGCATTCGGAGGCTGAGCGCACCGCCGAACTGGTCAAGATGGGAGAATATTTCCGCAAGCTATGGGACGCGCGGGTCGATGCGCCGCCCACCTTCGATCTGATCTCGATGCTGGCGCATTCGGAAGCGACGCGGAATCTGGAGCCGCGCGAGTTCATCGGCACGATCGGGCTCCTGATCGTCGGCGGCAACGACACCACGCGGAATTCGATGTCGGCAGGCCTGATGGCGCTGTGCGAGAATCCCGAGCAATTCGAGCTGGTCCGCGCGAAGCACGAGCTGATCCCGAACCTGGTGTCCGAGACCATCCGCTACCACACGCCGGTGCTGCACATGCGCCGCACCGCGCGCAATGATGTCGAGCTCGCCGGCCGCCAGATTAGGAAGGGCGAGAAGGTGGTGATGTGGTACATCTCCGGCAATCGCGACGAGGACAAGATCGAGCGTGCCGATGAATTCATCATCGACCGCGCCAAGCCGCGTCAGCACCTCGCCTTCGGCGCCGGTATCCATCGCTGCGTCGGCGACCGCCTCGCCGAGCAGCAACTCCGCATCCTCTGGGAGGAGGTTCTGGCGCGCGATCTGCGTTTTGAGCTGATGGGCCCGCCGCAAAGGCTCTATTCCAATTTCATCCGCGGTATACGAAGCTTGCCGGTGAGAATCGTCGATTGAATCACGCATTGTCATTCCGGGGCGCCCGTAGGGCGAACCCGGAATCTCGAGATTCCGGGTTCGATGCTTCGCATCGCCCCGGAATGACGGCATACTGAGATCAAGGAACAAGAATGAAGAACGATCCCGTTGACGTCCTGATCATCGGCGCCGGCGCCTCCGGCGCTGCGGTGGCCTGGAGTCTGGCCGATACCAAGATGCATATCCTCTGCCTCGATCAGGGCGGCTGGATGAATCCAGCCGAATATCCGAGCACCGGGCGCGACTGGGAGGCGAAGTTCTACGGCGAGTGGTCGTCCAGCCCGAACGTTCGCAAGCGGCCCGAGGACTACCCGATCAACGACGACAATTCGCCGATCAAGGTGGTCAATTTCAACGCGGTCGGCGGCTCGACGGTGATGTACACCGCGCACTGGCCGCGGCTGCATCCCTCCGACTTCAAGGTGAAGACGCTCGACGGCGTCGCCGACGACTGGCCGATCGACTACGATGCGCTGACGCCGTTCTTCGAGGAGAACGATCGCATGATGGGCGTCTCGGGCCTGTCGGGCGATCCGCTGTCGCCGCTCAGCCATCCGCCGATGCCGCAGCAGCCGCTCGGGCTGTCCGGCCCCTTGATCGGCAAGGCGATGAACCAGCTCGGCTGGCACTGGTGGCCGTCGGACACCACGGTTGCGACGACGGACTACGAGGGCAGGGCGCGCTGCATCAATCTCGGCCATTGCACGCCGGCCTGCGCGCAGGGCGCCAAGGCCTCGACCGACATCACCTACTGGCCGCACGCGATCCGCGCCGGGGTCGAGCTCAGAACCCATTGCCGGGTGCGCGAGATCCTGACCAACGAGGACGGCATGGCCTCCGGCGTCGTCTACTACGACAAGGACGGCGTCGAGCAATTCCAGCCGGCCGAGGTCGTCATCATCGCCTGCAACGGCGTCGGCACGCCGCGGCTGTTGCTCAACTCGGTGTCGGGAAAATTCCCGAACGGCCTTGCCAACTCGTCCGGCCTGGTCGGCAAGAACCTGATGTTCCATCCCTACGCGCAGATCTACGGCTTCGTGAAGGAGCCGACCGATAGCAACCGCGCGCCGCCGACCTGCCTGTGGAGCAAGGAGTTCTACGACACCGATCTGTCGCGCGGCTTCGTCCGCGGTTACGGCATCCAGTTCGGCCGCGGCGCCGGGCCGGTGTTCGAAGCGGTCGCGAGCGAGCAGAAGGGCATCCTGCCCTGGGGCAGGGATCATCACCGCGTGTTCCGCAAGCTCAACGGGCATCGTCTTGCGGTGTCGGCGATCTGCGAGGATCTGCCGGAGGAACATAACCGCGTCGCGCTCGATCCCGTGCTGAAGGACAGCCACGGCATCCCCGCGCCGAAGATCGACTACACGATCAGCGCGAACAGCCGGAAGATGATGGACCACGGGCTGGCGCGTGGCCGCGAGATCCTCGAGGCCGCCGGTGCCACCGACATCTGCATCAACGATCCGATTCCCTGGGGCGGCTGGCATTTGCTCGGCACCGCGCGGATGGGCACCGATCCGGCGCGCTCCGTGGTCAACGAATGGGGCCGCTCGCATGACGTCAAGAACCTCTTCATCGTCGACGGCAGCATCTTCGTCACCTCGGGTGGCGTGAACCCGACCTCCACCATCCAGGCGCTCGCGCTCTACATCGCCGACCAGATGAAGCAGCGTCTGGCCAATCTGTTCGACTGAGACCGTCCAGAGAACCGACATGTCCGATGCAAAACAACTGACCGCAGCCCAGCGCGCCGATCTCCGCACCGTCGCCGCGATGATCGTTCCCGCCAGTGACGAGTACAAGGTGCCGGGTGCGGATGATGCCGAGATCCAGGCCGATATGCTCGCAACGCTCGGCCGCGACACGGCGCTGGTTGCGCGGGCGCTGGATCATCTGGCTGATCTCGCCGGCAAGCCGCTCGCCGAGCTCGACGATGCCAGGCGCGATGCCGTGGCGCAGGAGTTTCGTAGCCGCGGCGGCGCTGCCGCCGCGACGCTCGTCCGCGTGGTGCTGCAATGCTACTACCGCGACGACCGCGTGCTGCGCTCGCTCGGGCTTGAGCTGCGCGCGCCATTCCCCAAGGGCCATGTGCTGCCGGACGGCGACTGGTCGCTGCTCGATCCGGTCAAGGCGCGCGGCGGCACCCTGCGGCGGGCGCCCTAGGCCTGACGAGATTGGGCTGATTTGCACCCACGGCGGGGCTTCACCTCTCCCTTGGGAGAGGTCGGCGCATAGCGCCGGGTGAGGGGTTACGGTCCCTCTTTGGAGCTGCGGCCCCTCACCCGATTTGCTTCGCAAATCGGCCTCTCCCCATCGGGGAGAGGTGAAAGCAAGTGCGCGGCCGAGCGACTTCGATCGTGGACTTACCTTGTCCTAGCCGACCGGGCAGGTAACTACTTGCGGCGACGGGAGCCGGTCACCATTTGAGGGGACCAAAGGACTCTCGCCATGCTGGATTTTACCTCAGATACCGCTGCTGACACGCCGTCAGCGGCGACGGCCGATGCTGCCCAAGTCGATGACAGGGCCTTGCTGGATGCCTATTCCAACGCGGTGATCGACGTGACCGATCGCGTCGGCCCCGCCGTGGTCCGGGTCGAAACCGGGCCGAAGGTGCGTAGCGCGCGCGAGCGCGGCGGGCTCGGCTCGGGCATCGTGATCTCGCCCGACGGGTTCGTGCTGACCAACAACCATGTGGTCGGATCGTCGAAGGAGATCCGGTTGCGCGACACTGAGGGTTTCGTCACCGATGCCCACGTGCTCGGCGTCGATCCCGACACCGATCTCGCGCTGCTGCGCGCCGATGGCGCGCGCGATCTCCCCTATGCCTCGCTCGGCAATTCCAAGACCTTGCGGCGCGGCCAGCTCGTGGTCGCAATCGGCAATCCGCTCGGCTTCGAATCGACTGTCACCGCCGGCGTGGTGTCGGCGCTCGGCCGCTCGATCCGTTCGGTCAGCGGGCGCACCATCGAGGACGTGATCCAGACCGACGCTGCGCTCAATCCCGGCAATTCCGGCGGTCCGCTGGTGTCGTCGCAGGGCGAGGTGATCGGGATCAACACCGCGATCATCAACGGCGCGCAGGGCATCTGCTTTGCGGTCGCCAGCAACACCGCGCAGTTCGTGCTGTCGGAGATCATCCGTCACGGCTATGTCCGCCGCGCCTATATCGGCGTCGCCGGCCAGACCGCGCCGGTGCCGCGGCGGCACGCGGTGCTGGCCGGCGTCGAGAACAAGATGGGCGCGCTGTTGATGCAGATCGAGCCGGACAGCCCGGCCGCGCGCGCCAGCCTGTTGCCCGGCGACGTCGTGATCCGGCTCGACGGCATCGAGATCAACGGCGTCGACGACCTGATCCGCGCGCTCGATCACAGCCGGATCGACCGAACCCTGTCGATGGACGTGCTCCGCCTCGGCCGCCTGCGCGCGATCGACATCCACCCGATCGGGCGGAAGCCGGCGAAGCAGTAGCACGTGCGATCCACAAACCGTCCTGACCCTTTCCCCCGGTGGGGAGAGGGGTTGTGGTCGCGCCCGCAAACGCTTTTGGCTATGCGATCCGTGTCGACCGACTGGAACTGGCGTGTTCCTGTAAACGTGCAAGATGTCAGGTCTTGGAAGCCAAACGGGACAGCACATTTTTTGACGTAGATCAAAGCAAGTTCCGCAGGGGGCCGCCAGCCTAAGCACGCTCAAACGGTCGACGGAGGGTTGGAATATGAAGATCCTTCACAGCGCACTTGCAGCCGCAGCGCTTCTGGCTCTCGGTTCGGTATCGGTCTCCGCTCAGCAAGTCACGGGCGTTCTAGGATCGCCCGGCGCCACCACCACGATAGATGGCAAACAACTTCCACCGTCGCCGCCAGGATTTGGCGGGGTGATCGGCGAGAAGGCCTCGGAATCGAAACCATGGTGGGCGCCGCGTGTGGTGCCGCCCAAAGGCGCGCCCAATGTACTGCTCATCATGACGGACGACCAGGGTTTTGGTGCGCCAAGCACGTTCGGCGGCGTCATACCGACGCCCAGCATGGATCGAATCGCGCAGGCTGGTGTGCGCTACACGAACTTCCATTCGACATCGTTGTGCTCGCCGACGCGCGCCGCGCTGATCACCGGGCGCAATCATCACTCGGTTGGCTCTGGAGTGGTCGGAGAACTGGCGACCGGTTTCCCGGGTTACGACTCCATCATCCCGATCGAGAAAGGCACCGTCGGCACCATTCTTAAGGCCAACGGCTACGCGACCTCGTGGTTCGGCAAGGACCACAACACGCCGTCCTACCAGTCGAGCCAGGCCGGCCCGTTCGATCAATGGCCGAATGGCATGGGCTTTGAGTATTTCTACGGCTTCGTCGGTGGCGACGCGAGCCAGTGGCAGCCGAACCTGTTCCGCAATACGACCGCGATCTATCCCTTCGCCAATAATCCCGGCTGGAATCTCGAGACGGCGATGGCCGACGAGGCAATCCAGTACATCAAACAACTCAAGGAGGTCGCGCCCGACAAGCCGTTCCTCGTCTACTACGTGCCGGGTGCCACGCATGCCCCACACCATCCGACGCCGGAGTGGATCAAGAAGATCAGCGACATGCATCTGTTCGACGACGGCTGGAACAAGGTCCGCGAGAAGATCTTCGCCAATCAGAAGCGGCTCGGCATCATGCCGGAGAATGCCAAGCTGACACCTTGGCCGAAAGAGCTGCCGGAATGGGACTCGCTGAGCTGGGACGAGAAAAAGCTCTTCGTCAAGCAGGCGGACATCTATGGGGCCTATCTCGCCTATGCCGACCATGAGATCGGGCGGGTGATCCAGGCCGTGGAAGACCTCGGCCAACTCGACAACACGTTGATCATCTACATCGGCGGCGACAACGGTGCGAGCGCCGAAGGCATGATCAACGGCACGCCGAACGAGTTCACCAGCCTCAACGGCATTTCCGTGCCGGTGAAGGATCAGTTCCTCTGGTACCCGTTCTGGGGATCGGAACGGACCTTCCCGCACTACGCCGCGGGGTGGGCGTGGACGATGGATACGCCTTTCAAATGGGTCAAGCAGGTGCCGTCACACTTCGGCGGGACCGCGCAGGGCGTGGTGATGTCGTGGCCCGGGCATATCAACGACGCGGGCGGCATTCGCCGCCAGTTCCACCACGTCATCGACATCGTGCCGACCATTCTCGAAGCGGCAGGTATTTCGCAACCCGACACGGTCAACGGGATCAAGCAGATTCCGATCGAAGGCGTCAGCATGGCGTACACGTGGGACAAGGCGAACGCGAATGCGCCATCAACCCACAAGACACAGTATTTCGAGATGCTCGGCAATCGCGCCATCTACAGCGACGGATGGGTCGCGGCGACGACGCCCGCGACAATCCCATGGGAGCTGAGCAGCAAGCCGGCGCCCGACGTCATTACCGGCTACAATTGGGAGCTCTACAACGTCAAGGAAGATCCGACGCAATCCAACGACCTCGCTGCCAAGATGCCGGACAAGGTCAAACAGATGCAGGATCTCTTCTATTCAGAAGCGAAGAAGTACAACGTGCTCCCGCTCGACAACTCGACGCTGGCGCGCTGGAACGCGCCGCGTCCGAATCTCACGGCAGGACGTACAACCTTCACCTATTCGGGCGAACTGATCGGCACGCCGGCCAGCGCGGCGCCGAGCATCCTGAACAAGAGCTATGTCATCACTGCTGAAGTCGACATCCCTTCAGGTGGCGCGGAAGGCATGATCGTCACGCACGGCGGGCGCTTCGGCGGCTACGGCCTATACCTGACCAAGGGCGAATTTGGCGTCGGACGGGGCAAGGTCGTGTTCCTCTACAATCTGCTCGACCTCAAGCGAACGGCGTGGGAGGGACCGGAGCTGACGGCGGGCAAGCACAGCATCGTCTTCGATTTCAAGTCGGACGGTCCGGACCTCGGCAAGGGAGGCACGGGCATCTTGTCGGTAGACGGCAAGGAGATGGCGCGGAACAGCCTGGAGCACGGCATCCCGGTCACGCTGCCCGAGGACGAAACCTTCGACATCGGCCAGGACACCCGCACCGGCGTGGCGCTGATCGAGTATCGCTACGATCCTCCGTTCAAGTTCACTGGCAAAATCGACAAGCTGACCTTCAAGGTCGAACCGGAGCCGCAGAAGGAAGCCAAGAACTAGCAGTGCATCGGACTGGCTGTTCACCGCAAGGCAGAGGAAAAGTCCATGAACATCGCAGCGGGTCAGTGGATGAATTCAATTCGGTTGCGGCGCCGTGATCTCGGTCTGGGCGCACTGGGGCTAGGCACGGCAGGCTCGATCGGTAGCCGAACGACGGGCACCGGCGGGCGCGTGTATCAGCCGAGCAAACCGCTGCTCGATGGCAGCTACAAGATTCCGCCGGTCAAGCGGGTAGGGTGAGTTCGCGGCCGCCGGATCGTTGCAGTCGATCGCTGTTCAATCGGCCTCGGGGGCGCCAGCCTTGGTTGTGGACACATGTTGAAACGCGGCGTTGCCGAGCAATGGACCGTTCTCGCCGCAGTTGGCGAGGTCGCGGTAACGGGTCTCATCCTGTTCATTCGGCCGCAGCTGTTCGCGAGGTTGGTATTCGGGACCGAGTTCTCCGAAGCCGGTGACGCGCTCGGCCGGCTCACGGCCATCGCTCTGCTCGGGCTGGTGCTCGCCAGCTGGCCCGGGCCTGCCGCGGCGGCATCATCTATAAGCGCGCTACTAATCTACAATCTGTCAGCGGCCATTTTTCTGCTCTACGTGGGGTTTGGGGGCCGGCTCACGGGCCTCCTCCTGTGGCCGGCGGTCGCGCTCCATGCGATCTTCACGCTCCTCCTCGGTCGCGCTTGGCTCACCGCGAATCTGAGATGATGGTGGTTGGGCAACTCCGGCAGGTCAGCAAGTAGCCCGCATGAGCGAAGCGACATGCGGGATTGATGTCGCGATCTACTGCCGGCCCCCGGATGTCGCTTCGCTCATCCGGGCTACGCTCGCTGTTGGCCTGAAGCCGCTACCGCCGCGTCCGTCAGGGAACAATCACCACTTTTCCCGGAATGCGATCTGATTGGCGTGATCGCTTTTCACTACCAGTATGGCCACCGCCACCCCTCATAGAGGTCCCAAGACGACACCAGGGGCGGCCCATATGGATCGACCCGATCGTCTTCAGGGCGATAGCGATATCGTGGAACGATGTAATAATCCCACGGAGTCGGCGTTATCACGGGCGTCGGGATCACGACCCTCGTTCGTTCATGAACGATCTGTGCCTTGCGCGCCCGGGCTTCAGCACCGGACGTCCCGAGGGTACACAACACCAGGGCCGCTCCGAGAGCGCATGCGACAGTCACCATCTTCATCATGCATCGGCCTCCTCGCCTGAGAGTGCAAAGGACTCAAAGCAAGCTCATTCGCCCTTGGCTGGCGTGAATCTCCGCGTCAGGCCGCTCTCGGACTTGTCGCAAAAATTCGGAATAATAGAAGATATCGCTGAGTTGCCCGACGTGTCAAGTTGCTTGTCCGAGTGACGGCGGCCGGTCTGCTCCTTTGCATGGGGTTGTTTTCGATATTTTGGGATGGCGGGAAGCGGAGCCGGCGGCGGCCCTACTGCAGCGCCGCCAGCAGCTCGTCAGGCTGCTCGACCATCATCATGTGGCCGGCGCCGGGCAGCACCACAATGCGGGCATTTGGCGTCGCGGCGGCGAGTGCCTTGCCTGCCTTGGCGGGCGTCATCATGTCGCGCTCGCCGAGGACGAAGGTTGCGGGCACCTTGACCGCGGCGGCGGCGGTCAACCCGTTCTGATAGGCGTTGCAGGCGTTGAGGTCGTTGTACAGCACACCGGGCTTTGCCTCCTGCAGCACACGCTGCGCGCCCTGGTGCATCCACAGGCCCGGCGCGAGGCTGCCGCCGAGCTCGGCCTTGAAGCCGAGGCCCCAGATCGAGACCATGTCGATCGCGGCCACGTCATTGGCCTCGGCAGCCTTCAGGAGATCGGGACCGACCGTCATGGTCGCGGCGGTGCCGATCAGGGCGAGGCCGGACACCTTGTCGGGATGTCGCGCCGAAGTCTCGATCGCGATCAGCGAGCCCATCGAATGGCCGATCAGCCGGGCCTTCGCTGCGCCGGCCGCGGCAATCAGCGCCGCGATCCAGTCGGCCATCTCGGCAATCGTTGCGAGCGGCTTGCCTGCGGAGCGGCCGTGCCCGGGCAGATCAGGTGCCAGCACGGAATAGCCGTGATGGGCGAACCAGCGGCTGTGCAGCGCCCAGGTCGAGGAATCGAAGCCGGCGCCGTGGATCATCACCACGGCGGGCAGCGATGGGTCGAACGGCTTGCCGCCGGTGGCGATGAAGGTGTCTGATCCGTTGACGGAAAGCTGCATGGCGCTCAAGTCCTTTGCGAGGCGCGCAGCGCCTGGCCGAGATCGTCGATGATATCGTCAGCGGTTTCGATGCCGACCGACAGCCGCACCAGCTCCTCGCCGATCCCGGCAGCCTTGAGCTGCTCGGCATCCATCTGCTGATGCGTGGTGCTGGCAGGGTGGATCACCAATGTCTTGGCGTCGCCGACATTGGCGAGATGGCTGATCAGCTTCAGGGACTCGATGAACTTCTTGCCGGCGGGGCGGCCGCCCTTGATGCCGAAGCTGATGATCGAGCCGGCGCCGCGCGGCAGCAGCTTCTTCGCCAGCGCATAGTCCGGATGCGTCTCCAGCGACGGATGCAGCACCCAGTCGACCGCCTTGTTCGCGGCGAGGGCCTCCAGCACCACACGGGTGTTGCTGACGTGGCGGTCCATGCGGACGCCGAGCGTCTCGATGCCTTGCAACAATTGGAACGCGTTGGTCGGCGACAGGCAGGCGCCGAAATCGCGCAGGCCTTCGGTGCGGGCGCGCATGATGAAGGCGGCCTTGCCGAACTGCTCGTCGAAGACGATGCCGTGATAGCCGGCATAGGGTTCGGTGAGCTGCGGGAATTTGCCGGAGCCGCGCCAGTCGAACCGGCCGCCGTCGACGATGACGCCGCCGATCGCGATGCCATGGCCGCCCATCCACTTCGTCGCCGAGTTCATCGTGATGTCGGCGCCGAGCTCGATCGGCTGGCTGAGATAGGGCGTTGCGAAGGTGTTGTCGATCAGCAGCGGAATCTTCGCATCATGCGCGATCTGCGCGACCGCGGGGATGTCCAGCACCTCGAGGCCGGGATTGCCGATGGTCTCGCCGATCACGAGGCGTGTGTTCGGCTTGATCGCGGCACGGAATTCATCGAGCGCGCGCGGCTTGACGAAGGTCGTGGTGATGCCGAACCGCGGCAGCGTGTGCGCCAAGAGATTGATGGTGCCGCCGTAGAGCGAGGCGGAGGCGACGATATGGTCGCCGGCATTGAGCAGCGTTGCGATCGCCAGATGCATCGCGGCCATGCCGCTCGCAGTGCAGATCGCGCCGACGCCGCATTCGAGCGCGGCAATGCGCTCCTCCAGCACTGCGGTGGTCGGGTTGGAGATGCGCGTATAGATGTGACCGGCGCGCTCCAGGTTGAACAGCGCGGCGGCGTGGTCGGCGTCCTGGAACACGTAGGACGTGGTCTGATAGATCGGCACGGCGCGCGCGCCGGTTGCGGGATCGGGGCGCTGGCCGGCGTGCAGGCTCAGGGTTTCGAAGGCAGGCGGCTTGGGTGCGGGCATGCGAGGCTCGTCGGGTCAGTCGATGAAAAGGTTGAGTCCGAAGATTTAGACGTGAACTGCGGTGCGAACGCGGCCGACATTGCCGAACACGCGCAAATAGCGTTCAACCTCCGTGGGGATGCCGGTCGCCTTCTCCGGATTGTCGGAGAGCTTCACGGCCGGTCGTCCGTCGACCGACGTCACCTTGCAGACGATCGAGATCGGATCGAGCGCGGCGGTGCCGTCAGGTGCGCAGCCGACGAAGTCGTTGGTGAGGTTGGTGCCCCAGCCGAAGCTGACGCGCACGCGGCCCTTGAAGTGGTGGAACGTCTCCTCGATCGAGCCGACATCCATCGCGTCGGAGAACACCAGAAGCTTCTCCTTGGGATCGCGGCCCTTCTGCTTCCACCACTTGATGATGTCTTCGCCGGCCGTGATCGGCGGCGCGCTGTCGGGACGAAACCCGGTCCAGTCGGCGACCCAGTCGGGCGCGTCGCGCAGGAACGGCTTGGTGCCGAACGCATCGGGCAGCGCGATCAGCAGGTTGCCGCCATAGGCGTGGCGCCATTGGTCGAGGATGCGATAGGGCGCCCAGCGCAGCTCCTGGTCGTCGTTGGCGAGTGCGGCGGCCACCATCGGCAGTTCGTGCGCGTTGGTGCCGATCGCCTCGAGGTCGTTGTCCATCGCCAGCAGCACGTTCGACGTTCCGGTGAAGGACGGACCGAGACCTTCCTTCACCGCCTCGACGCACCAGCGTTGCCAGAGGAAGCCATGCCGGCGCCGTGTGCCGAAATCGGATAGCCGCAAGCCGTCGAGCTTGCGTAGCCGCTCGACCTTGGCCCACAGCTTGGCCTTGGCGCGGGCGTAGAGCACGTCGAGCGCGAAGCGGCCGTAGGCCTTGGTCGCCGCGCGTGAGCGCAATTCGTTGAGGATCGCGAGCGCCGGGATCTCCCACATCGTGGTGTGGGTCCACGGCCCGTGGAAATGCAGCTCGTACTGGCCGTCGACCTTGTGCAGCTCGTATTCGGGCAGGCGGAAGGTCGAGAGCCAGTTGATGAAATCCGGCGAGAACATCTGGGTCTTGCCGTAGAACGTGTTACCGGCGAGCCAGATCAGTTCCTTCTTGCTGAAGCGGATGGTGCGGGCGTGGTCGAGCTGGGCGCGCAGCTCGCCCTCGTCGATGACCTCGGCGAGCCGGATATGGGTCGAACGGTTGATCACCGAAAAGGTCGTGCGCGTGTCCGGATAGCTTTCCCGGATCATCTGCTGCATCAACAACTTGTAGAAATCGGTGTCCAGCAGGCTGCGCACGATCGGGTCGAGCCGCCAGCCGTGGTTGTAGGTCCGGGTCGCGATATCTGTCACGGTCATGCGGGAACCTTAGCCTGCCCCGCGGCGCCCGCCCAGTGGGTATCGGGCGGAACATGGCAGGTCAGCGCGCTATGGTCTGCCGTATACGGCCGACCGTGGCAGCGACGTCGGTCCAGGCCGGCTTGTCCGGGGCAAACTGCAGCCGCAGGAAGGAGGCGAGCTCGGCGACCTGGCCGTCGGTCATGCTGTCCTTGAAGGCCGGCATGTAGCCGAGGTCGGTGACGGCCGGCTTGGCGATGCCGTGCAGGATCACCTGGATCAGATTGTCGGGGGCGTCGCTGTGCAGATTGCTGTTCAGTGCTAGCGACGGCCGGCTGCCGAACAGCGGCGGACCGCCGACCTCATGGCAGACCGCGCAGGCGCCCTGATAGATCCGGGCGCCTGCCGACGCGGCGGTGGTGACGGCGGTGGCGGCTTCGAGCTTTGCGGCAAGCGCATCGTGGGCCGATCGGTCGGTGCTCTCGTTGAACGAGGCGAGGTAGACCGCCATCGCGCGGATGTCCTGGTCGGGCACCGCGGCGAGCTCGTGGATGACCGGCGCCATCGGCCCCGCGGCTACGCCGTGCAGGCGCGATTCGCCGCTGCGCAGATAGGCGTAGAGCTCGTCCTCGCTCCAGGGGATCGGCGCCTTCGACAGCGACGTCAGTGCCGGTGCCTCCCAGCCTTCGGCAAAGCCGCCGGCGAGATAGGCCGCTTGCCGTTCGGCGCCGAGCGCATTGCGCGGCGAGTGGCAGGCGCTGCAATGGCCGAGACCCTCGATCAGATAGGCGCCGCGATTCCAGATCGCCGACTTCGATGGATCGGGCTGGAATGGGCGCGGCTGATGGAACAGCGCGTTCCATCCGGCGAGCAGCGGCCGCAGGTTGAACGGAAAGGCGAGTGCGTTCGCCGGCGTCTCGGCATGCACCGGCGGCTGCGCCATCAGATAGGCATAGAGCGCCTGCAGGTCGGCATCGGACGTCCTCGCGAAATGCGTGTACGGAAACGCCGGATAGAGATGCCGCCCGTCGCGATGAATGCCCTCGCGCATCGCGCGCTCGAACGCGGGGTAGGACCAGGCGCCGATGCCGGTGTCGACATCGGGCGTGATGTTGGTCGTGTAGATCGTACCGAACGGCGTCTCGAGCGGCCGCCCGCCGGCGTTCGCGATACCGTGCTCCGAGGTATGGCAGACGGCGCAGGCGCCGAGCGCCGCAAGCTCCTTGCCGCGCGCGATCGTCGCGGTGGAATAGACCGAGGCATCAGGCCGCGCGATCGGCGCGATCGCCCGCCAGGGCAGCACGGCCGCGCCGATTCCGATCGCCGCGGCGCAGAGCGCGGCAATGCCGGCGAGCATGCCGCCGCGCTTCGCAAACGGATTTGGCCATCGATTGAGGTCAGTCGGCGGCGCGGGCGGCGCAAGCGGGGCGGGCGTCACCGGTTGTCGCAAACCGTTCAAAATTCGCTCCGGCGTGAACGGCAATTCGCGAAACCGCACGCCGGTCGCATCGTAGATCGCGTTCGCAATCGCAGCCGCGCTCGGCACCGAGGCGGACTCGCCGACGCCGAGCGGCGGCTGGTCCTGCCGCGGCAACATCAGCACGTCGATCTCAGGCAATTCAGGGAATTTGATGATGGGGTAGGCGCCCCATTCCCGCGCCGTCACCGCGCCGCGCTCGAAGGAGACTTCCTCCATCAACGCGCGGCTGGTCGACTGGATCACGTTGCCTTGGATCTGGTGCCGTACACCATCCGGATTGATCATCAGCCCGGAATCCTGGCCGGCGACGACACGGGTCACGCTGACATGGCCGGTCGCCTTGTTGACCGCGACGTCGGCGATCCAGGCTGACCATGCCGCGCCGTAGCCTGGAAATTTGCTGTGCACGTAGAGCGCATAGGCAAAGCCGCGGCCGCGCACGATATCTCCGTCCGCCTCCGGTTCTTTCCACACCGGGCGCGGCGTCCAGCCGGCGCGCTCGGCGACTGCGTTGACGAGGTCGATCGCGCGCTTGTCCTTCAAATAGCGCAGCCGGTATTCGATCGGATCGACCTCGGCCTCGGCGGCGAGCTCGTCGATATAGGATTCATGCGCGAAAGTATTGGGCAGTGCCGAGACGCCGCGAAACCAGGACGCGCGCACGATCGGCGGCATGTCGTTGGCGATCACGCGCATGTTCTCGTAGTCATAGGGCGGGATCGCGGTGCGGTCGCCCATCTCGAACACGGTGGCTTCAGGCGCGATCCGCCCGGTGAGCAAGAGCGCCAGCGTCGGCGCGCCGTTCGAGGGATAGCGCGTGGCAAAGTCGTAAGCAGCAACGCTGCCGTCGGCATTGAGCCCGCCATTGACGTCCATCAGCTGCGCGGTGCCCTTCGGCTCCCAGGCATGTTCCTGCTCGCGGGTGAGCTGCACACGCACGGGGCGGCCGACCGCGCGCGACAGCAGCAGCGCATCGGCGGAGACGTCGTCGGCGCAGTTGCGGCCGTAGCAGCCGGCGGCCTCCATCCGGATCACGTCGATCTCGGATTCCGGCCGCTGGATCAAAAGCGCCAGATCGCCGCGCAGGATGTGCGGGTTCTGCGTGGCGGACCAGACCCGGATCCCGCCTTCGCCGTAATCGGCGACCGCACAGGACGGGCCGATCGAGCCGTGCATCTGGTACGGCCAGAGATAGGTCCGGTGCATCGGCTTCGCGGCCGCCTTGAGTGCGGCATCGACATCGCCCTTGTCGATCAGCTGGCGCGGCGTTGAGGGATTGGCGCGCAACGCCTGCTCGATGTCGGAGAGATCAGTCAGCGCCGGTCCCGGCTTCCAGCTCACCTTGAGCTGTGCGGCGGCCTTGATCGCGTTCTCCTCGCGCTCGGCGACGACGCCGACGAAATCCCCGATCCGCACCACCGCAACAAGCCCGGGGATATCCCGCACCGAGGCTTCATCGACCGCGATCAGGCTGGTGCCGACGAACGGGCCGGCATCGACGCCGGCATAGGGTGGACGGACGACGCGGCCGTGCAGCATGCCGGGCACGCGCACATCGTGGACGTAGACGAGCTCGCCGGTGGCCTTCGCCGGCAGGTCGATGCGCGGCACCGACCTGCCGACGACGGAATAGGCGCTGACGTCCTTGACCGGAACATCGTCGGCGAGTTCGAGCCGGATGGTCTCGTCCGCGATCAGCTCGCCATAGGTGATGCTGCGGTTATCGTGTCCGCGGATCAGGCCGTCCTCGATCGTGAGTTCGTGAGCCGGCAATTCGAGCCGCTCAGCCGCGCGTGTGAGCAAGAAGTGCCGCGCCTGCGCTGCGGCCTTGCGCAGGGGGACGGCGGTGATCTGGATGGTCTCGCTCGCGATCGTCGCGCCCTGGTTCGGCACCACGGCGGTGTCGCCGAGAATGACGACGACGCGGGCAAAGGAGACGTCGAGCTCTTCGGCGACGATCTGTCCGAGCGCGGTGCGGATGCCGGTGCCGAGATCGACATGGCCGTTATGGGCATTGACCAAACCGTCTGATGTGATGGTGATGAAGGTCTCGAACGCGCCTTCCGCACCCAGCACCGCGGGGCGGACGACCGACAGCGAGCCGCGATTGCGTTGCCCTGGAGACCGTGTGTCCGTCATCAATCGCGTGCCTCGAGCACGTGGCCGGCGGCGCGCATCGCCGCGCGGATGATTTCGATATGCGCGCCGCAACGGCAGAGATTGTAGCGCAGCGCTTCCAGCACCTCGCGCTCGGATGGATTTGGATTGCGTGTGAGCAGCGCCTTGGTGGTGATGATCATGCCGTTGAGGCAATAGCCGCACTGCGCGGCCTGTTCGCTGATGAAGGCATCCTGCACGGGATCGGGATGCTCGCGCGTGCCTAGACCTTCGAGCGTGACGATGTCGCGCCCTGCACAGCCCTCGATCGGAATCACGCAGGCGCGCGCGGCGACGCCGTCGATCAGCACCGCGCAGGCGCCGCACTCGCCGAGGCCGCAGCCGTATTTCGGTCCGTTCAATGCGAGATCGTTGCGCAGCACGTAAAGCAATGCGGTGTCGGGAGCGGCGTCGACATCATGATTCCTGCCGTTCACGGTCAGGCGCATTGCTCCGGTTCTCCCCTTGATGTTTGCGCTGCAATGTCAGCGTCCGATCGCCAATGAGGATAACGTTTGTATACAAACGTGCAAGCGGCGGCATGCCGCGCTGCAGCGAGTGCACGCTTTATGAACAGGGTGCGCAAGCGAACGGCAGCTTTTGATCGCAAAGGCCGCTTGACAGGTCCCGGGCTCGCGCGCAGGATCATTCGTATACGAACGATATAGGCAGGGAGGCGGAAGCGCAGTATGATCGACCGCCACCACAAGTCCAGGCTTGGTCACGATGGCTGACACAATGACCGTCGCCGCCGGCGACAAGATCCGCTGCGATGCCTGTCCGGTGATGTGCTACATCAAGCCGGGCGCCGCTGGCGCCTGCGATCGTTACGCCAATCAAGACGGCACGCTGGTGCGCGTCGATCCGCATGTCGTGCTCGAGCGCACCGTCTCGCATGGCGGCAAGTTGGTTCCGTTCCAGGTCAGCGGCGACTGGGACGGCAAGATCGTCCGCCAGCCCGATCTCTTCGTCACCGCGATCGGCGCCGGGACCACCTATCCGGACTACAAGCCGGCGCCGTTCATCGTGTCGTCGGAAGTCGACGGCGTCGACATGGTCACCGTCGTGACTGAAGGCATCTTCTCGTATTGCGGCGTCAAGGTGAAGATCGACACCGACCGCTACCTCGGGCCGGAGACCGCGACCGTGCGCGCGGACGGCGAGGCGGTCGGTCATGTCACGACCAGCGAATATGGCTCGCAGATGCTCTCGCTCGGCGGCGTGCATCATCTGACCGGCGGCTCCAAGAAGGAAGGCCGCGTCACCTGCGATACGCTGATGGATCTCTCCAACTGCAAGGCGGTGGAGCTTGTGATCGACGGCGGCGCCACCGTCGTGGTGCAGGCCGGCAGGCCGCCGATCGTCAACGGCGTGGCAGAAGAGCGGATGCGGGTCGGCTGCGGCTCGGCGACGATCGGCATGTTCGCCAAGCAGTGGTATGGCAAGGTCGATGAAGTCGTGGTGGTCGACGACCACATCACCGGCGTGCTCAGCGAGCATCAGGCCGGCAAGCTGCTCGATATCGCCGATACCGGCATCAAGATGAAGGGCCGCCGTTCGACGCCCGGCCGCTATTTTCAGGTCGCCGATCCCGGCACCGGATGGGGCGGCACCAACATCTCCGATCCGCTGTCGATCCTCGGGCCCTTCAATGCCAAGGAAGCACGGCCCGGGCTCACCATGCTGATGGTGTCGACGACAGGCGAGCACGCCTCCTACTACGTGCTCGACGAGGCATTGAAGCCAATCGAGACCGAGATGCCGGCGGACCTCAAATTCTCGGTCGAGCGCATCCAGGAGAACTGCGAGCCGGCGCTGTGCACGGTGCTGTTCATGGGTGGCGCGGGCGGATCGCTGCGCGCCGGCGTCACCGACAATCCGGTGCGGCTGACGCGCTCGGTGAAGGACGCGCTCACAAGGGTCACCAGCGGCGGCGCGTCGGTTTATGTCTGGCCCGGCGGCGGCATCACCTTCATGGTCGATGTCACGCAGATGCCGGCCGGCGCCTTCGGCTATGTGCCGACCCCGGCGCTGGTGGCGCCGATCGAGTTCACGATGCGGCTGTCGGATTACGCGGCGCTCGGCGGCCATATGGACTACGTCAGGCCGCTGTCGTCGCTGCGGGACAGCGCCGACATCCGGCCGATGCCTCATCTTCCCGGGCGGCGCGCATGATGAGGCTCCCGCAAATCGCGCTTCTTCCTGACGGCAAGCGGCTGCATTTGCAGGACGGTCCCATTGATCTCGTCATCGAAGCCAAGGGCAGGGAAACTGAGGTTACCGCCGCATATCAGGCTGCGGCGCAGCGCTTCACCTGCTTGCTCGATGAACTCTGCGTGGAACTTGCTGAGCTGCGCAGCGCGGCCGATCCCGATCATTGCGCGCTGAAGGGTGTGGTCGCACGGCGCATGCATGCGGCGGTCGCGCCGTTTGCCGCCGATTGCTTCATCACGCCGATGGCGGCCGTCGCGGGCTCGGTCGCCGAGGAAATCCTAGGCGCAATGTTGCAGTCGGCATCGCTCGACCGCGCCTATGTCAACAATGGCGGCGACATCGCGCTGCATCTCGGCGTTGGCGAACAGTTCAGCGTCGGCCTGATGGATCGGCCGGACCGCCTTGGCGTGATGCGCGCGATGACCGTAGATAGCGACATGCCGGTCCGCGGCATCGCAACCAGCGGCCGGCATGGCCGCAGCTTCTCGCTTGGCATCGCCGATGCTGTCACCGTGCTGGCGCGGACGGCGTCGCAGGCGGACGCCGCTGCGACCGTGATCGCCAATGCGGTCGATCTGCCCGGTCATCCTGCGATCCTGCGCGTTCCTGCGAGCGAATTGCAGCCGGACAGCGACCTCGGCGCGCGGCTGGTGACGCGCGATGTCGGGCGGCTCTCGGAACATGAGATCGAGCAAGCACTTGAGACTGGCGCGGCGCGGGCTCGCATGCTCCTGATGTCGGGATTGATCGAGGGCGCGGCATTGCGTCTACTGGGCGAAACGCGGATTGTCGGTGCAGCTGGGCAGGAAACGCCGGCGTCGCACGCGTTTCAAGGACGAACGATAGGCAACATGCTGCAGGCATGACCGGGAGCGAGGCAAGATGAGCGCCGTCATTCGCAAGATCGTCACCGTGGTCGAGGAGACGCATCTGGAGATGGGCAAGACCATCGCGCCGCCGACAAGGCGTGCCGCTGCGATTGCCGTGATCGAAAATCCGTTTGCCGGCCGCTATGTCGAGGATCTCTCGCCGTTGATTGCGATCGGCGAGGAACTCGGCGAACTGCTGTCGAAGCGGGCAGTTGCCGCGCTCGGGATCGATGGCGCCAAGGCGCACAGCTACGGCAAGGCCGCCGCCGTCGGCGAAAATGGCGAGCTCGAGCACGCGGCCGCGATCTTGCATCCCAAGATGGGCGCGCCGGTGCGCAAGGTGCTCTCCAAGGGAGCGGCGCTGATCCCGTCGTCGAAGAAGCGCTCGGGTCCCGGCACCACGCTGGATATTCCGCTCGGGCACAAGGACGCCGCCTTCGTGCGCAGCCATTTCGACGGCATGGAGGTGCAGATCAACGACGCGCCGCGGGCCAACGAGATCATGGTCGCGGTGGCGGTGACCGACAGCGGACGGCCGCTGCCGCGAGTCGGAGGGCTGACGGTCGATGAGGTCAAGGGCGAAGACGGATTGCGATAATCTCTTTCGAGAAAAACTGGAGGACGGGATGCGTGGTTATTTCGTAGGGGCGGGATTGGCGATCGCGGTCGCGACCATGGCAACGGGTGCTATGACGACGCAGGCTTCGGCGCAGAGCGAAATCAAGATCGGCGAGATCAACTCTTATTCCTTGCTGCCGGCGTTCACCGAGCCCTATCGCAAGGGCTGGCAGCTTGCGGTGGAAGAGATCAATGCGGCCGGCGGCATCAACGGCAAGAAGCTCGTCGTCATTTCCAAGGATGACGGCGGCAAGCCGGCGGATGCGCAGACCGCGGCGAACGAGCTGGTGTCGAGCGAGAACGTCGCGATGCTCACCGGCACCTTCCTCTCCAATATCGGTCTCGCCGTCTCTGACTTCGCTAACCAGAAGAAGGTTTTCTTTCTCGCAGCCGAGCCTTTGACCGACGCGATCACCTGGTCGAAGGGCAACCGCTACACGTTCCGCCTGCGTCCTTCCAACTACATACAGGCCGCCATGCTGGTTGAGGAGGCGGCAAAGCTTCCCGCAAAACGCTGGGCGACGATCGCGCCGAACTATGAATACGGTCAGTCGGCGGTCACGGTGTTCAAGAAGCTGATGTCGGAGAAGCGACCCGATATCCAGTGGGTCGACGAGCAGTGGCCGCCGCAGGGCAAGATCGACGCCGGCCCGGTGGTGCAGGCGACTGCCGCGGCGAACCCCGAGGCGATCCTCAACGTCACCTTCGGTGCCGACCTCGTCAAGCTCGTGCGCGAGGGCAACACCCGCGGCCTGTTCAAGGGCCGTACGGTGGTGAGCTTCCTGACTGGCGAGCCGGAGTATCTCGATCCACTGAAGGACGAGACGCCGGAGGGCTGGATCGTCACCGGTTATCCCTGGTACTCGATCAAGACGCCCGAGCATGACGCGTTCCTGAAGGCCTATCAGGCCAAGTACAACGACTATCCGCGGCTCGGCTCGATCGTCGGCTACCAGACCATCAAGGCGGCGGCGGCGATCCTCGCCAAGGCCGGCTCGAGCGATCCGGAGAAGCTGATCGCGGCGGCGGAAGGCATCTCGATGCCGTCGCCGTTCGGCGAGATCACTTTCCGCAAGATCGATCACCAGTCGACGCTCGGCGCCTTCACCGGCAAGACCGCGCTGAAGGACGGCAAGGGCATCATGGTCGATACCGCCTATCGCAAGGGTTCGGACTATCTGCCGAGCGATGCCGAGATCGAGAAGCTGCGGCCGAAGGATTGATCTTTTCTTCTCCCTCTCCCCGTTCTTACGGGGCGAGGGTTGGGGTCAGGGGCTATCTCCGCGAACGAGCGCGCGGAAAGTCCCCCTCACCCGAAACTCAAGCTGGCGCTTGAGTTTCGACCTCTCCCCGCAGGCGGGGCGAGGTGAACAAGACCGACGCGGCGAGTTCGATCGACGCGCTTACTCCAACGCGGACCGCCCATGGCCTTCTATGTCGTCCAGTTCCTGACCGGTCTTGCCAGCGCGGCGTCGCTGTTCCTGGTCGCTTCGGGTCTGTCGATCATTTTCGGCGTGACGCGGATCGTGAATTTCGCGCATGGCGCGTTCTATATGCTTGGCGCCTATGTCGCCTTCACCTTGACCGATCGCTTCTCCGGCGCGTTCGGCTTCTGGGGCGGCATCGTCATCGCGGCGCTGGTGGTGGCTGCCATCGGCGTGTTGGTCGAGATGGTGCTGCTGCGCCGGATCTACCATTCGCCCGAGCTGTTCCAGCTGCTTGCGACCTTCGGCCTGACGCTGATGGTTGAGGACCTCGTGGTGCTGATCTGGGGGCCGGACGATCTGGTCGGCCGCCGCGCGCCGGGCTTCAAGGGCGCGATCGATTTCTTCGGCCAGAATATTCCAAGCTACGATCTGTTCCTGATCGCGCTCGGGCCGGTCGTGCTCGGCGTGCTTTGGCTCTTGTTCCAGCGCACCCGCTGGGGCGTCCTGGTGCGCGCGGCGACGCAGGACCGCGACATGGTCGCAGCACTCGGCGTCAATCAGAAATGGCTGTTCACCAGCGTGTTCGCGCTCGGCGTCTTCCTCGCCGCGCTCGGCGGCGCGCTGCAGATTCCGCGCGATGCGGTCAATCATGCGATGGACCTGCGCGTCATCGTCGAGGTGTTCGTCGTGGTCGTGATCGGTGGCCTCGGCAGCATCATCGGCGCCTTCGTCGCGGCGGTGCTGGTGTCGGAGCTCAACGCCTTCGGCATCCTGATCTTCCCGAAGATCTCCATTATTCTGGTGTTCCTGGTGATGGCGGTGGTGCTGATCGTCCGTCCCTGGGGCCTGTTCGGCAAGCCGGAGGCGCCCGCCCGGCGCACGCCAGGCCTCACCGTCAATCCGTGGCGGCCGCTGACGACGAATGAACGGCTCGCGGCGATTGCCGTGCTCGTGGTCGCGGCGGCGCTGCCCTTCGTCGCCGGCAATTACGTGCTCACCGTCGGCTCGGAGATCGCGATCTTCGTGATCTTCGCGGTCAGTCTGCACTTCCTGATGTCGGTCGGCGGCCTTGCCTCGTTCGGCCACGCGGCCTATTTCGGCCTCGGCGCTTATGGCGTGGCGCTGCTCGCCAAGATGGCGGGCCTGCCGATGATCGCCTGCCTGCTGCTCGGTCCGCTGCTCGGGCTATTGGGCGCAGCCGTGTTCGGCTTCTTTGCGGTGCAGCTCTCCGGGGTCTACTTCGCAATGCTGACCTTGGCCTTTGCCCAGATCGTCTGGTCGATCGCGTTCCAGTGGGTATCGGTCACCGGCGGCGATAACGGCATCCTCGGGGTCTGGCCGGAAAAATGGGCGGCGAGCCCGTCGCATTTCTACTGGCTGTCGCTCGGCATCGCCGCGCTGGCGGTCGTGGTCCTGCGCATCATCGTGTTCTCGCCGTTCGGCTTTGCGCTGCGGGCCACGCGCGACTCGCCGCTGCGCAGCGAAGCCATCGGCATCAACGGCAAGCGCATCCAGTGGACCGCCTTCGTGATCGCGGGAACGGTCGCCGGCCTCGCCGGCGCGCTGTTCGCCTATCTCAAGGGCAGCGTGTTCCCCGACAATATGGGCATCTCGCTGTCGGTCGACGCGCTGGTCATGGTGCTGCTCGGTGGCGTCGAGACGGTGTCGGGCGCGGTGGTCGGCGCCATCGTCTACAAGGCACTCAACATCTGGTTGGTCAGCCAGACCGATCTTTCCAAGCTCGTGCTCGGTGGCTTCGTCGTGTTGATCGTGGTCGCGTTCCCGAAGGGCATCGTCGGCACGCTGGAAGCTTTCATGCATCGGCGGCGCAAATCCTCGTCGTCGGCGTCCTCGCCCTTGCTGACCTCCCGCATCGAGAGCGCCGAATGAGCATGGTCCCCACATTGCTGTCGGTCGAGGGGCTGACCAAATCCTATGGCGGCGTGCATGCGGTGCGCGGCGTCTCCTTCGAACTGCGCGCCGGCGAGATTTTGGCGCTGATCGGTCCGAACGGCGCGGGCAAGAGCACCTGCTTCGACATGCTCAACGGCCAGAACATTCCGGATAGCGGCCGTATCCGCGTGCTGGGCGCGGAGACCACCGGCAAGAAGCCGCGCGTGATCTGGCGCATGGGGGTGGGCCGCACCTTCCAGATCGCCGCGACATTCCCGACCATGACGGTGCGCGAGAACGTGCAGGTCGCGCTGGTCTCGCACGGCGCGCAATTGTTCAATCTGTGGGCCTCGACCGCGCGCCAGGCGCGCGACGAGGCGGGACGGCTGCTCGACCTTGTCGGGATGGGCGCCTATGCGGAGCGGCCCTGCGGCGAACTCGCTTATGGCGACGTCAAGCGGCTGGAGCTTGCGATCGCGCTCGCCAACCAGCCGAAGCTGCTCTTGATGGACGAGCCGACCGCCGGCATGGCGCCGCGTGAGCGCGTCGAGCTGATGCGGCTGACGGCGCGGATCGCGCGCGAGCAGTCGATCGGCGTGCTGTTTACGGAGCACGACATGGACGTGGTGTTCGAGCATGCCGATCGCATCCTGGTGCTCAATCGCGGAACGTTGATCGCCGAAGGCTCGCCCGAAGAGGTGCGCGGCAATGCCCAGGTGCGGGCGATCTATCTCGGCGAAGGCCTGCTCTATGACGCCCGGCACCGTGAGGGAGCATCGGCATGAAGCTCACGGTGAAGGACCTCAACAGCTTCTACGGCCCGGCGCATATCCTGTTCGACATCGCGCTAGAGGTCGGCGAGGGTGAAGTCGTCGCGCTGCTCGGCCGTAACGGCGCCGGCAAGTCGACCACCTTCCGCTCCATCGTCGGCCTGGTCGAGAATCGTTCAGGGCGTGTGATGTTCGAGGGCAGGGACGTCTCCGAGCTGCCGACGCATGCGATCGTGCGCGGCGGGCTCGGCTATGTGCCGGAGGAGCGGCGAATCTTCACTGACCTGACGGTCGAGGAAAATCTCGAGGTCGGCCGCCAGCCGAAGCGGGCTGGCGCGCCGCAATGGGATCGCGACAAACTGTTCAAGCTGTTCCCGAACCTCGGCGAGATGCGCGGCCGGCCCGGTGGACGCATGAGCGGCGGCGAGCAGCAGATGCTGACGATCGCGCGGACGCTGATGGGCAACCCGTCGCTGGTGCTGCTCGATGAGCCCTCGGAAGGGCTGTCGCCGAAGATCGTCGAGCAGATGGTCGATGCGATCCTGGCGATGAAGAAAGAGGGGGTCAGCATCGTCGTGTCAGAGCAGAATCTGCATTTCGCCCGGCTGATCTCGGATCGCGCCTATATCATCGAGCGCGGCCGGATCTGCTTTGGCGGCACCATGGCGGAACTCGATGCGCGTCCGGATGTCCGCGACGCGCATCTGTCGCTGTAACGGCGAGGTGGGACGATGGCGAGGAGTGCTGCACAGAAGCGAAGCGTCAAGGCGGCCAAGCCGGGTTACGTGCTGGATGACCAGATAGGCTTCATCCTGCGCCAGGTGTCGCAGCGCCACGCCGCGATCTTCGCCCGCGAGATCGGCATCAATCTGACGCCGACGCAGTGGGCGGCGCTGTCGAAGCTGTCGGAGGTCGGCGCCTGTTCGCAGAACCAGCTTGGACGGCTGACGTCGATGGACGTTGCGACCATCAAGGGCGTGATCGATCGCCTGACCGCGCGTGGCCTGACCGAGACGGCGCCCGATCCCGACGACGGCCGCCGGCTGCTGGTGAGCCTGACGCGCGCCGGCCAGCAGATGGCCGACAAGGCGGCGCCGAATGCGCTCGTGATCTCAAGGGAGACGCTGGCGCCGCTCGACGCCAAGGAGCGCGACACGCTGATGGCGCTGCTCGGGAAGCTGCGTTGATTCCAAATCCATCACCGTCACCCTGAGGAGGTCGCGAAGCGACCGTCTCGAAGGGTCGACGGGACTGAAGGCGGGACAACCTGTCCGACGTCGTCCCTGCGAAAGCAGGGACCCATAACCACAGGGTTTAATTGTTTGGGAAGGCTGTGGCCTCAGCCATGCGCAACAATCGCCTTCGGTGGTTATGGGTCCCGGCTTTCGCCGGGACGACACTGAATGTTTGGTGACGCTGCTCCGCCATACATTCAGATCGGGGTGACGGATCGTCTACCGTGCCTACTTCCCCACGATCTCCGGCACTTTGCCCGCGGGCGGGGTGTTGCGGCTGCGCTGGGTGCGGACGATGCCGTCGATGATGGTCATGCCGATGCCCGGGAGATCGCCGAGCTGAACGCTCTCCAGGATGTTCTTGCCCGGTGAATGCTGTGCCTTGTCCATCAGCACGAAATCGGCGGAGCGGCCGACCTCGATCAGGCCGCAATCGAGCTCGCGCATCCGCGCGGTGTTGCCGGTCGCAAGGCAGAACGCCAGCTCGGCCGGCAGCTCGCCGAGCGAGGACAACAGCGAGACCATGCGCAGGATGCCGAGCGGCTGCACGCCGGAGCCGGCCGGCGCATCGGTGCCGAGGATGACGCGGTGCAGATCACCCATCTCGCGCGCGGTGCGCAGCGTGAACAGCGCCGAGCGCTCGTTGCCATTGTGCACCAGCTCAAGCCCGCGCTTGCAGCCCTCGCAGATGCAGCGGATCTGGTCGTCCGGCAGCGCGGTGTGGCCGCCATTGATGTGGCCGACCACGTCGGTGTCGGCCTCCAGCACCACGTCCTTGTCGATCAGGCCGGAACCGGGAATCGAAGGTCCGCCGGTGTGGATCGTGCTTTGAATGCCGTATTTGCGGGCCCAGCCGACCATTTTCCGCGCCGTCGGCCCGTCCTTCACGCCGCCGAGCCCGACTTCGCCGAGCAGCTTGACGCCGGCGGCGGCCATTTCCTTGAAATCGTCCTCCACCATCTCGCATTCGATCACGGGCGCGCCGGCATGCACCTTCACGCCGCCCGGCCGCAGCGTCCAGAATGCGCGCTGCGCGAAGATCGCCATCGCCTTGACGCCGACCACGTCGCGCGGACGGCCGGGCATGTGCACCTCGCCGGCGGAGATCATGGTGGTGACGCCGCCATGCAGATAGCTGTCGATCCAGTTGATCTGGTTCTGCCGCGGCGTCCAGTCGCCGGCGACGGGATGGACGTGGCTGTCGATCAGGCCGGGCGCGACCGTCGTTCCCATCGCATCGACGATCGTGGTGGCGCCTTCGGTGTCGACGTCCTTGAGGCGGCCGATCGCGGTGATCTTGCCGTTCTCGGCGACGATGGTATCGGCATCCAGAATTGGTCTTTCCAAGGCTCCCGACAGCAATAGCCCGATATTGCGGATCACCAGCTTGCTGGGGCCGGTGGCCTGGGGCGCGTCGTGAGCCATGGGTGTTTTCCTTCTGTTTTCTTCCGAAATTGCCCGGGAATTTGAGCCCGGCTTGACTTTTGGATCAAGCCGGATTATTCGTTTGTATACGAATGATCGTATACAAACGATCCGGCCGGTCAACAGGGTTCAAGTCCTTCCCCGCCGCAGCACAAATCAGGGATTGGTGCGATGAGCAATTTCAACCAGGAAAGCGTCCTCAGCGTTCATCACTGGACCGACACGCTGTTCTCCTTCAAGACCACGCGCAATCCGTCGTTCCGCTTCCGCAACGGCGAGTTCACCATGATCGGGCTCAAGGTCGGCGAGAAGCCGCTGCTGCGCGCCTACAGCGTCGCCAGCGCGAACTACGAGGACACGCTCGAGTTCTTCTCGATCAAGGTTCCGGACGGCCCGCTGACCTCGCGCCTCCAGCATCTGAAGGAAGGCGACGAGATCATCGTCAGCCGCAAGGCCACCGGCACGCTGGTGATCGACAACCTCGAGGATGGGCGCAACCTGTATCTGATCGGCACCGGCACCGGCCTCGCGCCGTTCCTCAGCGTGATCAAGGATCCCGAGACCTACGACCGCTTCGAGAAGGTCGTGCTGCTGCACGGCTGCCGCCGGGTCAAGGAGCTCGCCTATGGCGAGATGATCACCGAGAAGCTGCCGCAGGACGAGCTGATCGGCGAGCTGGTGCGCGACCAGCTGATCTACTATCCGACCGTGACGCGCGATCCGTTCCGCAACCGCGGCCGCATCACCGACCTCATCACCTCGGGCAAGCTGTTCGCCGATATCGGCCTGCCGGCGCTCGATGCCGCGCATGATCGCGTCATGATCTGCGGCTCGCCGGCACTGGTCGCCGGCACCCGCACGTTGCTCAATGGCCGCGGCTTCGTCGAGGGCAATCACGGCGAGCCCGCGCAGTTCGTCGTCGAGAAGGCGTTCGCCGAGCGCTGAATCTTCGCGCTGACCTCCAGCGCCGTCATTACGAAGAGTTCGCGACAGAATTGCAGAGTAATTTTGTCGCCGAAGCGAGGGAGCAATCCATCTTCCGGTACAGCCGGGAGCAATGGATTGCTTCGCGTCGCTTGCGACGGGCTGATGTGCTAGGGCCTGACCGCGGGCGTCTCGATCGGCATGCCGCGCGCCCGCGACATCAGGTAGAGCTCGAGCTCGACCAGCTCGGGCGAACCGTAATCGTAGGCCTGCGCGCGGATACCGGTGATGCAGGCGCGCAGCCGCCGCTGCAACGATCCGAGCGACTGCCATTCCAGCCGGTATAGCGGATAGCCGGTCGGTTGCGCCTGCGTGATCGCGCTTCCTGCGAGCTTCTTGTCCCAATTGTCGTCGTGGCAGTTGGTGCAGCCGAGATTGAGCTGGCCCTGCCGTTGCATGAACAGCACGCGGCCCTGCTCGACGAATGGCGCGAGCTCCGGATCGTCGCCGGCTGCGATCGGCACGCCGCGCGATTGCTGTGCGACATAGGCTGATAGCGCCAGCAGCTCGCGGCTTTCATAGGCAAACGGCGAGGCTTGCTGATGATTGGTGCGGCAGAGGTTGATCCGGCCTTCGAGGTCGACCGGTCTTCCCAGCGCCTTCTCGAAGGCGGGATAATGTGCCGCGATCCCCTTCATGCTGACGCGCGCATCGTTGTGGCAGTCGGCGCAGGCCTTGTCCGCGCTGCCGGCCTTGCGCTTCCACAAGGTTTCGCCGTCGAGCACGAACAGCATGCCGGGATTGGCGGTGTCCTCGTCCTGCATTGCCTTGGTGTCCGCGCTCATGAAGCTGTAGCCGGATCGGCGTTCAGACTGCGGGATCTCGGTGGCGAACGCCGCGCTCGCCATCGTCGTCACAAACGCGATGCAGAGGGCAATCTTCATTCGACCGTGATCGAAGCCTGTGCGGTCTCCGAAAACCCTTTGTCGCCGATCCACTCGAACTCGAACTTGCCGCTCTCGGTCACGGTGGTGAAGAAGGTGATGAACGGGTTGGCCGCGATCGCGGGAAACAGATCGGCGCGAAAGACTTCCGTGCCGTTGAAGCGACAAATGAAGCTCGTGATGATGTCGCGCGGCACCACATCGCCGGACGCGGTGTGGCGATAGCCGGTCTCCATGATATGCGACATCAGCGTCTTGATCTCGATGACGCTGCCGCGCTTGGCCTTGGCCGGTACGTTGATCAGGGCCGACGGCATCAGATCGCCTCCTCGGTGCAGGCCGCGAGCGTCACCACGACGTCTGCGGTTGCCGACCAGAACGTGTCGTCGGACAGCCGCGCGATGGCGGTGACCTTCTGGCTGTCGGCGAGGCGGATGCGGGCCGATATCTGGGCGCGACCGGCGCGCGGCCCGAGATAGAAGTTGCCGACGTTCGGTTGCGGGTTCTTCTCGTTGAAGACGTGGATGCTCTTCACATACTCGTCCGCCGTCATTGAGCTGGTGACGCTGACCGTCATCGGCACCGTGTTGCCGTTCTCGACCAGCGGCGGGATGTCGAGCTTGACCTTGCCGGTCCGCACATTGGCCTCGCCGACGACGTTGCGGATCGCGGCCTGCAGCATCGCCGGTGTCGCGTCCACCGGACGCACGATCACCAGCGCTGCAGCGCCGCCGGTGAGGCTCAGGAACTTGCGACGTGTGGTGTGGTCCGAATTCGTCATGCTCTATTCTCGCAACGTCACCAGATAGGCCACGATATCCTCGATCTGTTCCGCCGACAGAATCGGCTTGCCGCGCCATGAATTGCCGACCCGCGTCAGCCCGTCGACGCGATAATAGGACGGCATGATCGTCGCCGCATTGAGATGCGACGCATCGACCAGCCGGAGCCGCAATTGTCCCTCTGTCCAGCGGCTGCCGCTGCCGGCGAGATTGGGCGCGAGGTCGCCCTGGAACGCCTGCTCGGGAAACGGGCCGCTGTGGCAGAGGATACAAGTGGAGGAACGCTCGACGACCAGCGCGCGGCCGCGGGTCGCGTCGCCTCTTGCTCCCGTCAGCGAGGCTGGAATCGCATCGCCCACGACGATGTAGGGGCGCAACGCCTCGGCGCTTGCGGGCGCGCAGGCTGCGAACGCGGCCGCTGCGAGCAATGCGACGAGGGAGCGCCTAGCCAAAGGCATCTCCCGTGATGGTCTTGAACCAGTCGAGCGCCTGATCGGCCTCGCGCTGGCGTACCTCTCGCGGTGCGTCGACCGGGCTCGTCGTCACCTCGGCCTCGGCATACTGATCTTCCTTTGGCTGATAGATGCCCTTCAATGAGAACGCGTAGCCCGGCGCCACCGTATTGTAGCAGGCGCCATCGAGCCGCGGGGTCTCCGGCGCCTTGCCCGCCAGCGTGTTGACGATCGCGGCCGCGCAGGCGCGGCCTTGCGCCGCGGCTGCCGAGGCGGATTTCGGGATGCCGCCCGCGATCGCGGCGTCGCCGATCACATGGATATTGGGCACGAGCTTTGAGGCAAAGGTCACCGGATCGATCGGGCACCAGCCGGTGTGGTCGGCGGCGCCGGCGGTCTCGGCGATACGGCCGGCTCGCTGCGGCGGGATCACATTGGCAACCGCGGCGGTGTAATTGCCGAAGTCGGTGACGATCTCATTGGTCGCCGGATCGACCGATGTGACGCGGCCGCCTTGCGACAGCGCGATCCGCTCGATCATCCCTGGATAGAGCTCCGTCCAGGCCTTCTCGAACAGCTTCTGCTGCGAGTAATTATCCTTGGCGTCGAGCACCAGGATTTTCGACTTCGGCTTGTTCGCCTTCAGATAATGCGCGATCAGGCTGGCGCGCTCGTAAGGCGCCGGCGGACAGCGCAGCGGCGCGGCCGGCACCGCGATCACGACCAGGCCGCCATCGTCCATCGCCTCGAGCTGCCGGCGCAGCAGCACGGTCTGCGCGCCGGCCTTCCAGGCGTGCGGCATCTTCTCGGCGGCTGCCTCGTCATAGCCGGGCAGGGCATCGAAACGCATGTCGATGCCGGGAGCGAGCACAAGCCGGTCATAGGACAGCGTTGCGCCGTCCGAGAGAGCGATGCTGCGCGCCTGGGCGTCGACCTTGGTGGCCCCTTGCGCAACAACAGAAATGCCGTCGGCGGCAACCTTGTCGTAGCTGAATTGCTGTGCCGTAAGCTCGCGCAGGCCGGCGATCACCTCGTTGCTGAACGGGCAGGCGGTGAAGGTCTTCTTCGGCTCGATCAGCGTGACCTGAAGTTTGGCGTCGAGCCGCCGCAGTGCCCGCGCACAGGCCGCGCCGCCGAAGCCGCCGCCGATCACCGCAACG
>NZ_JACMYK010000010.1 GCF_020889785.1 Bradyrhizobium acaciae | reverse complement strand
CCTTCGCCGGGACGACGTGGGATTTGCAGCTGCCTACGCCGCGATATGCCGCGCGGCCGCCAGGCCCGCGAGCGCTTCTTCGAGCTTCTCGCGGTCGAGCGGCTTGATCAGAAAACCGTCCATGCCGGCCTCGAAGCAGGCATAGCGATCCTCGACCAGCGTGTTGGCGGTCAGCGCCAGGATCGGCGTCCTGCGGATGGACTGGCCGGCCTCGTGGCTGCGGATCTGCTTGGTGGTTTCGATGCCGTTGAGGCGCGGCATCTGGATATCCATCAGCACGATATCGTAGGGCGTGCCGGCTGACCTCGCCGAGAGCCAGGATTCCATGGCATGCTCGCCATTGGTTGTGATGACCACGTTGTGGCCGAGCCGGGTGAGCAGCGAGCGCATCAAGAGCGCGTTGATCTCATTGTCTTCGGCGACCAGGATCGAGAGCCCCTTGTCCGGCGGCGTGGATGCCGGCGCAGTCGGCGCGGACTCGGCTGCCGCCTCGATCGCAAGGCTTTGATCTCCGATCAGGCTTGGTGCGGCGATTTCGGGGGACGCCGTCAGGCGTGCGGCGAGCGACGACGCGCGCAACGGCTTGACCAGATAGCCGGTGAACATCGCCGTTTCCGCGGCCGAAAGATCCTGCCGCGTCGCCGGCGTGACCATCACGATGCGGTGGGTCGCATGGATGCGGGCGGCGCCGGCAAACGTCTCCATCGCCGCCGTGCCGAGCGTGTGGTCGATCAGGATGGCGTGCCAGCTCCGCTCCGGCAGCAGCGCCTCGGCGACATTGGCATCCGACACGATGCAGGTCTGCGCGCCCCAGCGCTGCAACCGCCGCGAGATCAGCGAGGCCTCGATGCTGTGCGGCGCGACCAGCATGATGGATTGGCCGGCAAGGTCGGGTGCCGTGAAGCCATTGACGTCGCCGGTGTCGGCGGCAGCCAGCGGGATCGACACTTCAAAGGTCGAGCCCGCGCCCGGCGTGCTCGCGAGCGTGATGCGGCCGCCCATGCGCCTGACGATGCGGTCGCTGATCGAAAGCCCGAGGCCGGTGCCGCCGTAGCTGCGCGCGATGCGGTCGTCGGCCTGCTCGAACTCCCGGAAGATGCGCTGCTGCGCTTCGGGAGCGATGCCGATGCCGGTGTCGCGAACCAGGAAGCTGATCTCGTTCGGCCAGATGCTGGGCTCGACGATCAGCGCCACGCCGCCGGTCGCGGTGAACTTGATGGCATTGCCGGCGAGATTGAGCAGCACCTGACGCAGCCGCGCAGCGTCGCCGGTCACCTGCATCGGCAACCGCTCGTCGACATAGGCGGCGATCTCGATGCCTTTGGTCTGCGCGCGCGGCGCCAGCAGCTCGGTGATGTCCTCGATCAGGCCGGACAGCGCAAAGGCGCGGTGCTCGAGATCGATCTTGCCGGCTTCGATCTTGGAATAGTCGAGCAGCTCCTCGATCAGCGCGAGCAGCGCGTCGCCGGATGTCTTGACCGCCTTGACGTAGGTCATCTGCTCCGGCGTCAGCTGCGTGTCCATCAGCAGTCCGCTCATGCCGATGATGCCGTTCAGCGGCGTGCGGATCTCGTGGCTCGCCATCGCAAGGAAGCGCGACTTGGCGCGGTTGGCGGCATCGGCCTGATCGCGCGCGTCGGCCAGCGCCCGCTCGCTCTCGGTGCGGTCGGTGACGTCGCGGCCGACACTCTGCATCTCCGCCGGCGCGCCGGCATCGTTGCGCACCAGACCTTCGCGCCAGGCGATCCAGCGCGGCCCGAGCGGTCCCTCGATCTTCTGGTCGTAGACCCGGGTGCCGCTGGATTCGAGCGCGGTGTCACCCTGCTCGAGCACCTTGAGCGTGGCGGTGCTGCCGATCAATTCGCTGCGGGAAATCTGCGCCAGCTCGCAATAGGCGTCGTTGGCGTAGGTGATGAGGCCGTCGAGGTCGCGCAGCACGATCAGATCGTCCTGTGCCTCGAACAGGGTAGAGGCGCGCTGTTCGGCTTCCTGCAGTTCCCAGTTGCGGTCGGCCATCGCCTCATTGTGCATGGCGATGGTGCGCAGCCTTCTGCGCATCAGCCGCAGGCGGATGCCGAGCGTCACGATCCAGAGGCAGGCGAGCGCGAACAGGAAGCTGACACCGATCGCGAATGCATTTGGGTCGTAGCCGCTGTGCTCCGAGAGCGCGCCCGAAATGAAACCGAAGGCGCCGCCGAACGCGACGGAAAAGATCGTGAAGGAGCGGACGATCGTCGCGACCCAGGAATGGCGCCGCAGGAAGCGGCGAAAGCGTAACTTGATCCGGAAGAAACGCCCCATCAATGGTGGCCCTGAAATAGCTTGATCCGGCAATGAAGATGCGTCGGCTACCTTGCAAAGTGCTTGAACTTGATGGCGGTTTCGCGCCGCCCTCAGAACAGGGTTAGCGGAGGGTTAACTCCGCCATGATCCGGGTGGGGAAGCGCGCGCGAGGCTCGTGCGACGCCGCTTCGAGGCGGCGATGTTCGCCGCGGGCGCTGACGATCAGGGCCGCGGCATCGCGCGCTGAGAACGTCTTCGACTGCACATAGACGCGGTAATCGAACGGACCGTCGTGCGAAAGATAGATGATGGGGTCGGTTGCAGTCGGATTGCTGGAAATCGCGATCAGCTGCGGCACCGCATTGCTCTCGCACGCCCCGGCTTCCGCATCGTCGACGTCGTCGATCACGGTGAAGTCGGCAGCGTCGGCGCTGTCGGCAACCCGGACCCGGACGGTCGCAAGGCTGGGGTCGTCGGTGAAGCTGACGTGAAGCTGCGCCAGCCAGGGGATCGACGCGATCTGCATCGTGGCCCCGCCGACCTCGATGCAGGGCCGGGGACCCGGCAGGATTTCCGCGCGGGCAAATACCGCGGCCACGGCAAGCGGCACCACCGAGGCCAGAATCTTCATACGCAACATGACACAACTCGCTCGACCCAAGCGTGCCGCAGATCGCGGTGCTTATGGTTTGCGGAGCGTAAACGAGAGTGGTTACCGCCGCGTTGACGCAGCAGGCATCGGGCCCCAAACGGGACCGCCTTGGTTCTGGCGCGTCGTCTTCACCGGACCCGCTTCACTGGAAACGCTCGGCTCAGGCCGCGCGGCGCAGATCGTCGGCCAATGCACGATAGGACAGCGCCTCGGCGAGGTGCAGTCGGCCGATCGTATCAGTGCCGTCGAGATCGGCGAGCGTGCGCGCCACGCGCAACACGCGGTGATAGCCGCGCGCCGTAAGGTGCATGGTGTCGGCGGCTTCGCGGAGCAGCTTCTGCCCCTGCGCGTCGGGCTGCGCGATGGTCTCGAGCAGCGCGCTCGGCGCTTCCGCGTTGGTGCGCACATGCGGCATGCCGGCCGCCGCATAGCGGGCGAGCTGGATGTCGCGCGCGGCGGCGACGCGTTTGGCGACCTCGGCCGATCCCTCCGCCGGCGGCGGCAGGATCAGATCCGCCGCGGTCACGGCGGGCACCTCGATCCTGAGATCGATGCGATCCATCAGCGGACCGGAGATCCGCATCTGATAGTCGGCGGTGCAGCGGTCGAGGCGGCCGCGCTTGCAGGAATAGCCGGGCTCATAGGCGTGGCCGCAGCGGCACGGGTTCATCGCCGCGACCAGCATGAAGCGCGCCGGATAGGTGACGCGATGGTTGGCCCTGCTTACCGAGACCTCGCCGTTCTCCAGCGGCTGGCGCAGCGAATCCAGCACGCGCGGATCGAACTCCGGCAATTCGTCGAGGAACAGCACGCCCTGATGCGCGAGCGAGATTTCGCCGGGCTTGGCGCGCATGCCGCCGCCGGTCAGCGCGGCCATGCTGGCGGAATGATGCGGGCTGCGGAACGGGCGCCGCGCGGTCAAGGCGCCGTCGCGGATCTCGCCGGCGACGGATGCGATCATCGAGACTTCAAGCAATTCGGACGGCGATAGCGGCGGCAGGATCGAAGGCAGCCGCGCCGCCAGCATCGATTTGCCGGCGCCGGGCGAGCCCATCATGAGGATATGGTGGACAATTAAATTACTAACTGTTAATGAGATCAGATGGTTATACCCATTCAGAAAATCCGTCCTAAGGCTTTCTCGTACGTCAGGATGTCCACTGACCTCCAGCTGAAGGGCGATAGCCTTCGCCGTCAGCGTGAGGCATCTCGTAAATACGCCGACAGCCACGGTCTGGAGCTGATCGAGGATGTCGACCTCCACGACATCGGTGTCTCCGCCTACAAGGGCAAAAATCTCGCATCTGGCGCCTTCGGGCGGTTCCTTGAGGCTGTTCGGGACGGAAAGATCGAGGCGGGCTCATACCTGCTCGTCGAATCATTTGATCGAATGAGCCGCCAAGAGCCGGTGGTCGCCCTGAAGCCGTTCATTGAGATCGTGGAAGCGGGTCTGGTCCTGGTCACGCTAGATGATGAGCGCGTCTTCAAAGGCAACATCAGCTTCGAAGATCTGATTATCTCGATCGCCAAGATGAGCCGGGCTAACGAGGAATCGGCCCGCAAGAGCGATCGCCTGTCACAGGCATGGAAGGCAAAACGGGCCGCCATAAGTCAAAGGAAGCTGACCGCCAGGTGTCCAAGCTGGCTGCGCCTGACGCCGGATCGAATGGGCTTTGAGGTTGTCGAGGACCGCGCAGTGGTGGTCCGCAGGATTTTCGACGAGGCTGCATCTGGGCTCGGCACGTTCACGATCGTTCGCCGCCTGAATGAGGAGGGTATCCCGACCTTCATGGGGAAGGGCGGCTGGCAGAACTCGACAGTCAACAAGATCCTCAGCAGTGCAGCAGCGATTGGGACATTCCAGCCCAATCGGATGGAAGGAGGCAAGCGGACGCCCGATGGCAATCCCATTCGCAACTACTTTCCCAGCATCGTAGCCCAGACAGTTTTCGAGGCAGCGCAGCGCGGTCGGCTGGAACGCAAGACGAAGCCTGAGGAAGGCAAGAAGGGCAGTGGTGGGCCGAAGGGAAGGCACTTCACCAACCTGTTTTCGAAGCTGGCGGTCTGCGACTACTGCCGCGAACCAATGCACTATCAAAACAAGGGTCAACCACCCAAAGGTAGGTCGTACCTCGTTTGCTCAAACGCACTTCGCAACGGTGGCTGCGAGATGACTGGTCGCTGGCGTTATGACCAGTTCGAGTCAACGTTCTTGTCCTTCGTCGAGCAACTTGATTTGGCATCGCTCGTGTCGTCGAGTGAGCACTCGTCCAAGCGAAATGAAGTTGCGCTCCACCTTGATGCCGCCGTGGGTAAAATTAGACTGTTGGAGGACGAACGGAGCAAGGCTTTCGAGATCGGCCTGAAAATGGCGGATTTTCATAGCGCATTCATTGCCGAGCGGATCAAGAAGGCAGAGCTAGACTTGGTCGCAGCGAAGAAGCTGGAGAAACAGCTTCGCCACGAGATTTCCGTCCTCGACCAGACGGCATTGACGTACTACCGCCGTCCCGATCAGGTCGCGGAGCTGATCGAGCGTGTGCGGGCCGCCAGAGGCGGGGACGTGTACAAGCTCCGTGCACAGATAGCATCGAGGCTGCAATCGTTGATCACCGAGCTACGCCTGACAGTGGACCCCGACACTCAGCGCTTTGAGGTGGTCTTCCGCGATGGCCAAGGCATGACGCTGTTCGTCGATCCGGAAGACCCGACGAAGTTCATTCAGAAGATCAGCGGGAAGGCGCCGGATTTCGACATGCTTTCCGTTGATGGCACCGTTGCTCAACTGCCAGCCGACCAGCCGACTCTGGATGAGAAATAAAGATTCCCAAACTGGTCACTCAGAGATCTTAAATTCCTTCACCGGCAAAACAGCCCATTCGGGGTGTCTAGGAGGGCAGCTATTGGATCGCCCAGATAAGGCCGCAAGCTACAACTTCATCCGGGCAATGCTGTCGCTGTCCCTGGAGGAAGTATTCTATAAAAGTATGGATTGCTCCTAACTGATTGATCTAGCATAGGTAGAGCTGCCGCACATCAGAGAGCCGGTTTGCATGGGGGGGAGTGATGGCCGCAGGCGAGGAGGCGCTTCGCATCAGGCTAACGCAGGGCGCTATTGATAACGGGTACATACGTGTGCCCTCCGACCAACAGCTTTTTCCAAGCCGATTCATTGCGGTTCCGGATGGTGAGCCCGAGGAGAGGTTTAGCTTGATACTCCCGGACGGGAGAGTTTTCAGAACTTGTCTTCTTGGGAAGTACAGCCGGCTGCAACTCCGCTTTGGAGCTACATTTAAAAAGCATCACGTACAGCCCGGCGATTTCGCGGTTCTCGATCGCGATCCTGCCAGCTCTGATAGATACGTTCTAACGTTCGAACGTGATCCAGCGAGGCCCGACACAACTTCTCTTCCGGTAACAATCGCGGACAACGTAGCAATGCCTGATCTTAACCGAATTTTTTACGGTCCTCCTGGCACCGGTAAAACGTATGCAACCGTCACTGCAGCTCTCGAGATCCTTGACCCCCAATTCCTGTCAGAAAATCAGGATGATCGCGAAGCGCTAAAGAGCAGGTTCGATCAGCTCGTCGCAGCTGGCGACGTGCGGTTTGTGACCTTTCATCAAAGCTTCAGCTACGAGGATTTCGTAGAGGGGCTACGAGCCGAGAACGATGAGAATGGACAGCTTCGATACGAAATCGTGGATGGAGTTTTCAAGAACCTATGTACTGCTGCGACCGCGAGAGTAACGGAGCAACGTGAAGCGCCAGTCGATCTGGAGAACCGTCGTGTCTGGAAGATGTCTCTCGGCAATTGGTTGGGAGATGACGCCTACATTTTTGATGAATGCATCGAAAATGGCTACGCTCTGCTTGGTTACGGTGGAACGACCGACTTCAGCGATTGCAAAGACCGAGAGGACGTCTTCGACCGATTCATCGCGAGTGGAGAATCTCTCACGCGAGATTCGTACCCTGTCTCGGCGGTCAACACCTTCCTATTCAAGGTCAGCGAGGGTGACCTTCTCGTCGTAACAGAAGGAAACTCAAAATTTCGCGCAATCGGCCAGGTGATAGGCGATTATCGACGAGTCGACCGAAAGGAACAAAACGATTCTTATGGTCAATGCCGACCCGTGAAATGGTTGCGCGTGTATAAGCCTTCTCTGCCGCTCGAACAGCTGATGAACAATCAGTTCAGCCAGATGACGCTCTATGAGTTACGACCAGGGGCGATAGACATGAGCAAGCTGGCGGCCCTGCTGAATTCGCGTTCGGAAATTTCGACGCAGATCTTCAAGGTCGGTGAGCAATTTGGAACCGGATACGAGGTCGTGTTCGCTTCTGCGGATCTTGTCGAGCTAGCAAAGCCGAACGGCAACCGGCTCCCGATCGGTATCGGGTTGCTCAAGACGCTCGCTGATCATGTGAAAAAGGGCGATCTGACGCTCGATGACATCCGCGAAAAGCGCGTCTTTGACAAGCTGTCGGACTCCAAATTGGAGCCGTATCTCGTTAATGGCTATAACAACATCCTTCCGCGATTAGTCGAACGGTGTCTCTCCGGCGCAGCAGCGGTTTCCGCATCGAAGTCGAATGCTAAGGTATTGATCATCGATGAAATCAATCGCGGAAACGTTTCCCGTATTTTTGGCGAGCTAATCACTCTTGTGGAGCCTTCCAAACGACACGGAGCGCCTGAAGCACTCGAGGTGGTGCTACCTTACTCAAAAACGCGCTTTAGTATTCCCTCAAACGTCTTTTTGATCGCGACCATGAATACAGCCGACCGATCACTTACAGGGCTCGACATAGCATTGAGGCGGCGCTTCTCGTTTCAAGAGATGGTCCCGCAAATCGAGGAACTTGAGGATATTGAAGTCTCAGGCGTCGAGGTAAGTGAACTCTTGAAGGTGATGAATGATCGAATTGAGGTGCTATTGGACAGAGAGCACCGGTTAGGACACGCGTATTTCCTAGATCTGCGTAGCCAACCTACAATCGAAGTGCTGAGCGCGATCTTCCGCCAAAAGATTATTCCGCTATTGCAAGAATATTTCTTTGAAGATTGGACGAGAATTCAGCTGGTCCTGAACGACCATCGCAAGAGCCGTGAGCATTGCTTTGTGGTGGAGGTTAAAGACGACCTTGAAGCCTTGTTCGGCGAAACGAACGTGCCCGGCCAGAGAGTGCGTTGGGAAATAAACGAAGAAGCGTTCGACCTGCCGGCAGCGTACTCGGGCATTATCGATCATGTGCGCCAACCACTCTCCCCAGAAACCGAGTTTGAAGGGCGGAAAGGCCACTTGACTGTCAAACAGCTGTCGACGGGGACCATCCAAGTTTGGGAAAATGGAGCACTGCTGCCCGAGGCGAGGCCGCTGCTTTGGAAGTTAGCAACGGAGCTAGGTCTTAAGACGCACTACTCCAGCGGAAAAGAATATAACACGAGATCGTTGGGTGCGGCCGTCATTTCTGCATTGAATGCGAGCGCAAGTTGAAGGAATCGATTGTCGTTAGAGAGCATGCAAGGCTCACAACCGACGAACTAGCCGTTCGGTCACTCGATTGCGAACGGGTCTCCTCTTCAGCGTTTGAGTGGCTGTGTCGCCTCATGTCTCTATTCAGGAACAGCGGCGCTTCACTCGCGCATCTAGAAAATCGACGTTGTCTTAGATTGGACAACTACGTTGGCGTTCTCGAAACGCCTTGCGGTACGCGCCTCGAGATTCTTCCAAAACACTTTGAACTCAGTGACGACGTCAATAAGAGCCGCCAGCTACTTCGGCGGATGATACTGAGTGCGCTTGATCTGCCTGTTAGGGAGATTGGTCCAGCGGACCTCCAGTTGTTTGATGCCCCACTAAACGAATGGGTTATTCAGCAATTCTTGCTTGCGCTAGATCACCTTGTAAAGCGCGGAGTCCGATTTGATTATCGCCGTGTCGAGGAAGAAAAGATCTATTTACGGGGACAGCTTGATCTTGGGAAGCAACTGCGGCAGCCACCGGGTCGCCGGCATCATTTCCAGATTCGTCACGACATCTTCCTGGCGGATATACCCGAAAATCGCTTGCTTAAGCTCGCGCTAGAGATTGCTTGTAAGACGACGCAAGAGTCTCGCAATTGGCATCTCGGGCATGAGTTGCGCAACCTCCTCCATGAGATCCCTGCAAGCTCGAATGTGTGGAGCGATTTCGAGCAATGGCGAGACGATCGATTGCTGGCCCGTTACCAACAGATCAGGCCATGGTGTGAACTGATACTGCGCCAGCAGACGCCGATGGCGTTAGCCCACGAATGGCGCGGAATAAGTCTGTTATTCCCGATGGAGAAGCTCTTTGAACGGTATGTCGGGTCAATTCTCAGAAGGGCTCTACTGAAAGAGGCATCACTTAAGGCACATGCAGCGTCACAGCACCTTTGTGAGCATGATGGCGGGAAGGTATTTCGTCTCGAACCTGACTTCCTGGTCACACATGGCAAGAAGCGCTGGGTGCTCGATGCAAAATGGAAACTGATTGATGCAGGCAACAAGAGAGATAGTTACGATCTACGGCAATCAGATTTCTATCAACTATTCGCGTATGGTCACAAGTATCTCGGAGGTCAATCGGAGGGCGAGCTGGTTCTGATCTATCCGAAGCGACCCCAATTTATGCGACCGCTTCCTCCGTTCGACTTTTCAAGCCAATTGAGACTTTGGGTGCTGCCAATCGATTTAGAGCATAGCTGTATAGAGGGGATCCAAACAACCAATGTTCCCGTGGCTGGTGGTCTCAAGGCGTACGGAACGCGAGCGCCAGACCAACGAGTTCGGACGAGGTAGTGACATGAGTCTATTTCGAAATGATAAATTGATCCAAACAGACACCTACGCAAAAGCTACTGACTATTACTCCGCAGTCCATGCAGGAATGAGGGAGAAGGCCGACCACAACAAGCACGAATCGCAGATGTCATTCTACGTGGTAATTTGCTTTACACTAGCTGCTCCTCTCTTCGTTACCCTTGGAGATGGTTGGCTTTGGGGCAAGCTTATTCCAGCGTGCCTTTCGGTCTTTTCGGCCGCAGCGACAGCGTGGCTCCAGCTTAGGAAGCCGCAGCGACTTTGGTCGATATATAGACGAGCGCAAAGAGAATTGGAGCGTGAGAAGGCAGCGTACGATTTTGGCCTTCACGACTATGCGAATGCTGATGCAGATAAAAGAAACAAGCTCTTGGCGATGAAAACGGCCGAAATCGCGTTCCACGTCCACGAGCAATGGGAAGGTCTCGTGCCTGAACCCGATGCGTTGCTAGCCAAGACGCCGTCTCTTCCACTGGGCGAGGTAGGGAACGCCAATGCTAAGTGAGCCGCGAATTGCCCACTCTCCACTTCGTACCCGGTACGGCGATTTCATTCTGTATGTCTTCTCGTGGTCTGATAACGAGCAAGACAATGTCCTTGCGCTTTTGAGCGACAAACAGGTCGAATGTCCATTAGTTCGGGTGCAGAGCGCTTGCTACACAGGCGAGATATTTGAAAGTGTCGATTGCGATTGCCATTGGCAACTAGAGACAAGCTTGAGGAGGATACAAAGTGAAGGTGGAGTCTTCGTTTACATGCTTCAGGACGGACGCGGTGCCGGCTTGCTTGCTAAGGTTCGGGGAATGGCATTGTCGGCTACCGAGGGAATCGACACAGCGGACGCTTATAAGCGGCTTGGAGTACCTCCCGATCCGCGCGCTTATGAACAAGCGGCATTCATCCTAAAGCACCTAGGGTGCTCATCAGTCCGTCTGCTAACTAACAATCCTCGTAAGATTGCCGGGCTGGCCAACCAAGGCATTGCGGTTGAGAGAGTTCGGCTCGAAAGCGAGCCAACCGAGCAAAACAGGGGATATCTCAAGTCAAAGGCTCTTAAGCTCGGACACATGATGCGAGCTTTCGACACCGACTTTATTTCATAGAGCTGCCCTAAGAGCGGGATCCACGCGCCTAGAGAGGCATCTGCGAGCTCGAACGCACTCACACGCCGGTCAGTTGTCGATTTGCCGAACCACCGACAACGCACGTCTACTCGCCGACTCGAGTCAGGTAGTTTTTGACCGTCTGCGGGTAGAACCTCCGCCCGGTCGCCGTCATAATTCCCCTATCGTTCAAGTGCCGCGCAATCTCACTGTAAGATCGCCGCAACAAATCCGCATCCAATTTCTCCCTGAGTTGGGATGCAAATTCGTCAGCGGCCTTGCGATTCTTCGCGGCCAAATTCCGACTATTCAAGCCGAGAATCTTCCCTCGATGTTTGGCTTCGGCCAACGCCGCTCTTGTACGTTCGGAAATCAGTCGACGCTCCTCTTGAGCCAGAGCTGCGAATATGTGCAGTTGGAAATCGGTTGCAGTGGGCATTTCGGCGCAGACGAGGCCGATGCCCTGCTCAAGAATGCCTGCGATGAAGCTGACACGACGTGAGAACCGATCGAGGCGGGCAATAACAATCTTTGCGTTCTCCCGCTTCGCCAGTTGGATCGCTCGTTGCAACTCCACACGTGAATCGTCTTTCCCAGACTGAACGTCACAGAATTCCGCGATCAGCGTACCAGCGCTTACAACGAACTCGGATATCTTGCGGTGCTGAGCCGCCAAACCAAGTCCGGACTTGCCTTGGCGTTCGGTAGACACTCGGAAGTATGCGATGAATTTCGCCAAGACTGCCTCTCAAAAGAAGCTGCCTCCTTCAATTCGTAATGCGGGACAACGGCGACCATCACCATTGTCAAAAATGGTCGGTGCCAAGTTGAACGCCATTTCGTTCGGCCACGAGCCTCACATATCCGCGATTGACCTTCTCCGGAAATTCATACCAAGAATTACGCGACTTCTCCAAAATTCGGCCGTGCCGCTGATCTGTCAGCTTATAGAGGCGATCCCTATACTTCTCGTAAGTAAGTGCCGTCCTCTTTTCTTGAATCTTCGTGTCGAAGAGTTCTTTGCGCAATCGCTCTTCCATCATTGGAATGTAGGAATTGTCGTACATCTCGCGACTTTGTCGCTGCATGTGAGTGCCTGCTGCAGCCGACCAAAGGACCTCCTCATAGTCGAGTGAGTTTTTTGTCTTCTGAATCGCCAACTTATAGGCCGACTTCAGTGGCGACTCGGCCTGTTCCATGGATCCCATCACAGCCGCATGAAAATCAGCGGACGTAATGACGGGGTCATGCGGATGCTTATCGAAGGCAATCCAAAACAAATTCTGAGCGACCAGATGAATGTAGTATGGAAAACCATCGCTGATGTGACCCACGCGAATGAGATGCTCACCGTCAACCGTGAAGCCTAACGCGTCAGCCGCTCGAGTAACGATGCGCCAGCGAGCATCATGAGATATCTGATCAAGCTCAATCGGATGCAAAGGCCGATTGGAGGACAGATGTCCACTCGTCAACTCATCAAGCGTTTTGCCTATCCCGCAAAACAAGAATCGAACATTGACAGATTTGTCGTGAATGCGTTTGATCAGGTCAGAGAATCGACGCTTCATTTGATCATCTTTAATGCGATCGAATTCGTCCACCACGATAAGGGGCTCGGAATATCCCGAAAGCTGTGCGGCCTCGCCGATCATGTCTGCCGCCTCGTTTATGGTTTCGACTTTCTCTGGAATTATCCACGTTCCCCCGCTCCCCTTAACTTCGTATTTCAAGAAAGCTAGGTTGAATCCCGCTGACTGTTGGAAGTCGGTTTGCCGCCTCAGAACTCCTGATCCAAGAAACTCACGGCAAATATCCCTGATCAAATGGTCGAAAGTCGCGTCTTCGTCACAGCCGACATAGGGCGGATACGCGTCAATCTTTAGGAACGTCTTCGCCGCGCTCACCGCGAGCGACGTCTTTCCGATTCCACGTTCTCCATGAATAAAGACGTGCATTCCCTTTGAATTGAGTGCGCGGCTAATTTCACGCAGCTTCGCCTCGCGCCCCTGCAATGACTTCACGTCCTCGATTGGAATGCCGGGGACAATTAACCGCTTTAAGATTTCCCGAAACTCATCTTCGTCGGCGAACTTCGTGTCGGCATTCGGTATCGCTTTCATCGGTCCCCCAGCCTGCGAAACGAATCGTCCATTAATGATGGGCATTGGGCCGCTTGCCCGCAATAGTTACCGATGTTGGTTAGCCAGCATTACTCGAAAGCACGCGCGAATCAGCGATCAGTGATGTCCCGTCCAGGGACGGCTACAGGGAAGTCCTTACCCAATGGGTCATCGACATACTCGTTCGCCTGGAAGCGCAGGCTGAAAGTTTAACTTCAAAAACGCCCTCCGGTTGCATACGCTCACGGGCGGGGGCCAGAGCATGACCGACATTTTGGAATGTGATGTTAGATCATTTCAGCTGCTCAAAAATCCGTTCTTTGTTCTCAAGGTCGACCCGACCACGCCTTTGGATCGGATTGCTGAGGCGGTCGAGGACGCCCTAGTCGACGCGGAGATATCGGAAGATGTCATTGCGGAAGCCCGTGAGGCGCTAATCAATCCTCGTCAGCGCACAAGCGTAGAGGTTTCTTATCTTTTTGACAGTCCGCCAAATCAAGTCGCTCGATTGGTGGCAGCATTGAAAGGCTCACCGGCAGCGCTTCTCAAAGAAGCCGAAAAAGCTGCCCCGCTCTCAAGGTCAAACGTTCTGACAGAACTAGCTTCTCGCTCGCCCGCATCGAGCGACATTCTCTTTTCGATATTGGACGCCCAAGCTCAAACAGCGCCGGCCAATATCTTCACGAAGATCCAATCCGTCAGGCGGCAAGCTGGCATCGTGAGCCCGTCTTTGGAGGCCGTGAAGGAGGCGCTCGAAACACTCTACGAGCAACACGTCAAAGCACTGCTTGGGGGCTTGAAGAGCGCCAAGGCAGCCGCTGCGCCACTTCGAGATTGCACCAGACGAATCTTGGCTCAGCCCGATGAAGACCGGCTGCAAGCGTTAGAGAGGCTGCTGAGATCATACGCTCAGTTTGCATCGTCTGAATTAGGAGAACTTGAAGAGCAAATAACCGCTACTGCTGAGAATTTGAAATCGAAGCCCGCGACTAACGAAGATGTCGGCACACTGTCACATTATCTCCGAAAGTGGCTTGAGTTAGCTCGACCCCTGATTGAATCAGAAGCAAGCAAAGGTCGCGACGACCCCCGCTCTCGTCAGCTCTACTTCACGATACGAAATCTCTGCCTCGATCGCGCTAATCAGCACGACGATTACATTTCGGCGCTAGCCATTTCAGAAGTCGCCTCGGAAGCATTTGAAGCGCTCCCGAGAGCTTCTGAACAGTTAGCGGAGGATGACCAAGTACTGCGAGACCGAATTGCCGAAAGAAGAATAGTCCCGCTGAAGGATTTCATTGATCGCGTTTCCAAATGGACCATCGCCGCTGACTTAGAGAGTGGTGGATTCGGCGCCTCTTCAAAAGGAGAAGCTCGCGACCTTTGGCTTCTGTTCTCCACGGCCCTGGACGAACTCAAACAAACGAAGTTCGCCGACCTCCCGTGGATATTGCTACGTGGCCTTGCGATTGACCTGAACAATGAAGAGAACTCGCCGGTAGCCGCTAAGATTATCATCGAAGAACTATTGCGTTTAGCAAGCGACGTAGCCCCCTCAGTCGACCTCAGTGGGAGGCTCCGAGAAGACCTTTTCGCCGCCACGAAGAATGCGAAAGAAAAGCGCCTGTTGAAGCTTGTGGAGGGAGGAGAGACCTCCGCTGCGCTAGGTGCTCTAGACGACCTATTGAAGTTAGATCTCTCCGCGGAAGACCGCGCCGTCTACAATCAACTCAAAGTCAAATTACAGAGTCAAAGGAACGGTCGGTACGTCAAATGGGGCTTTTTCGGCGTCATAGGCCTTGTGCTGCTAGCCGCGACCATGTCGAACAATTCGGGTCCTTCAAGTTCCGGCTCAAGATCTTCATCTCACCCTGTTCAGCCTACTTTCCCATCCATTCCTCCTCGCGCAGATGGCGACAATTTCTCAAGTCCCAGAATTCCAACTCCACAAACTGACCAGGCGGACGCGTCCGAGATCAAACCTCCCATCGGGTCAGGCAATCTCCTTTCACGGTCAAATATCCGATACTGTCGCTATCAGAAAGCCAGACTGAAAAGTATTGAAGGAGACTTACGCAATCCGTACGAAACAGACGAGTTCAATAAACTTGCCGATGACTACAACGCGCGTTGCTCGAACTTTCGATATCAGGAAAGCGACTTGCGAGTCGTTGAAGAGGAAGTGAGAAGCAAAGCAACCTTGTTGAGTCAAGATGGTCGCCGCATAACGTCTGCTTGGCGCTCACGCCCTTCGCCCACCACCATTCCTGGCATTGGATCATCCCCACCGCTTGAGGCGCGGCCTAACGGCCAATCTCCCCCAATGGTTCAGCTTCCGGCCGAAATCATGGGAGCGCCCGCGGCTAAACCTGAAGCCCGGGTGCAAGACGATTCCGCCACAGACCTGCTCAATCTTGAAACAGCTATCGCGGCCCAAAAGCGCCTCCTTGACTTAGGCTTCTTCCGCGGACCGATAAATGGCGTCTGGGGCCCTCAATCTCGCAGCGCGTTGAAAGCGTTCAAATCAGCAAACGGACTATCTCCAGACGATAGCTATGATGTCGCCTCGGCTGAACGATTGCACTCAACCGCAGCCCTCCGCGCTGCACCGGGGGCAAAACCTAGCACAGACCCGGCCCAAGAATCCTATTACGCGCCGCGAGCAGGTACTTCCATCAACCCTCTGAATCGCAACGATGCTGCTCGGGTACACAACAAACTGCGAGAGCTTGGGTATTACCGGGCGACCAACAACAATCTGTGGAGTGCCGCTTCGCGGGACGCCCTAAAGGAATTCAAGACGAGAAATGGCCTTGCCCCTAACGACGTGTGGGATTCTGCCACTGAGCAAACCCTCATGGCAGCCACCGCTCCGAATACGCCGTCCGATATTGAGGAAGCGTTTTCGGCCAGCGTCATGGGCGCTTGGACCACCGATCTCCGAGCCTGTCAGGGTGCTTCCGGGGGCACCGACGCACTTGTCGTGACGATCACGACGAAAGGCGCTGAGACAGATGGCGCACGGTGTGAATTTCAATCGTTCTCCGGCTCCGGCGTCAACTGGAAGGTCGCGGCTGTGTGTACTGTCTCCGGAGAGACTAGAAAAACAAATATCAATCTTGCTCGCCTAAACGAAGTTCTAACCTGGTCGAGCGCCAAAGGCACCACCAAGTACCTACGATGCCCGGGCTGAGAGGATCATCCGATATGCAACTCCTCGAGAATGATGTTGCCGAACTTGCATCGGAATATTGGAAGCTCGTACGAGCTTTTGAACGGAGTATCGCATTGACGCCGGAGGCGCATCACAACCGCCTCCATGCGCAGGCTCGATACGCCAACGGCAGGCTGGATACGATTTTAGACCGCGCAGGAATTAAGATAACTACCTTCGACGGCGCTGAGTTTGAGATCAATCTTCCCGTCACCGCTGTGAACGCGGAGGACGTGAACTCAGAGGCCTCGTGCATTATAGAACGCACTCTAGAACCAACTGTAATCCTAAATGACCAAGTTGTGCTTACGGGCAAGGTTTTTCTCGTTGAGAGGAAGGATCAGCAATAATGTATTTGGGCATTGATCTAGGTACGTCGAACTCGGCGATAGTCGGCAATAGCGGCGGAGAGCTTCGTCACTTCAAGACACCCGAAGGCACAGACGTACTTCCTAGCGCGATTATGGTGGATCGTCGGGGTGGGATGCTGGTCGGCAAGCGAGCTTATGATCAAGCAGCATTTTCGCCAGAAAGTATCGCCCAGGGTTTCAAGCGCCTGATGGGCACGTCGAGCCCGATTCGTTTTGCCAACGGCACCACGATAACGCCTGAAGAAGCTAGCTGTGAGGTCATAAAGGCTTTGCTGGCTCAGGCTCGGATGAGCGCCGGCGACTTTAACATCGAAGGTGCTGTTGTCACCATTCCCGCCGCCTTCAACCAAATGCAGTTTGAAGCAACCATGCGTGCCGCCGCGAACGCGGGCCTATCTCAAGTCGCGCTGTTGCAGGAGCCTATTGCCGCCGCCATGGCTTCGATAGCTCGCTCCTCAAACAAGAATGGTCAATTCCTTGTTTATGATCTCGGAGGAGGTACCTTCGATGCAGCGATCGTTCAGACCATTTCTGGGTCCGCCACAGTGATAGCGCATGCTGGCATCAATATGCTTGGCGGCCGAGACTTTGATCGAGCCATCGTAAATTCGATTGTGAGGCCATGGCTTCTGACAAATTTCTCTTTGGCCGACGACTTCCAGCGCGAGGAGAAGCACCAACGCCTCATTCGGGTGGCACACTATCGGGCTGAGATGTCCAAGATTGCTTTGTCGACCCAAACGCAAGATCGAATCTTCGCCGATGAAAGTCAGATTGGCGCAAGAGATCGCAATGGAGCTGATATCTATCTCGATGTTGAAATCGACCGAAGTCAACTTGAAGCAATTGTCGTGGACGAAGTTGATCGCTCGATCGAACTATGCCGGTCCTTGATCAAGGATGCGGGCTACGGCCTGGATGATATCGACCGAATAGTTCTTATTGGCGGTCCCAGTCGCATGCCGATTGTTCGCGAAAGGATCGCGTCTCGGCTTGGACTGCGGGTCGATCTTGACACCGATCCTATGACGTCAGTTGCCGTGGGCGCTGCCATTTTTGCGGAGAGTCGGGAATGGACGAAGGACGGCGCCAGTCCGAAGGGAAGCCGCGCCGTGGCTAAAGTCAGCGACGTACGGTTCGATTATCCGGCACGTGTCTCATCTTCTAACTTTCGACTTCGGATTCGCGTAGAAGACTCAGCCCAACTTTCTGGATCGCGTTTGCAGTTGAAAAGTGAGAGCGGCTGGGCCTCAGGAAACTACGACTTGCAAAGTACTACGGAGATTCGCGACATACCGCTGGCTCAGCGCGGAGTTAATCGCTTTATCGCGGAAGTTGCGGACTCCAAAGGGGCCACTACCCGCACTGACATCTTGGTGTTTCGGTCTGACGCGAGTGCGGCGGGAATGCCTATGACACATAATCTGGCGGTGAAGATACTGGATAACACGTCAGGCATAGATCAGAACAAGCTTCATACCCTCGTCAAACGAGGAACTGTTTTGCCCAAAAGGGGCGCAGAGCAATTCCGGGCCTCAAAAGACCTACGGTTCGGAAATGATGATTATCTCGACTTCGAAGTATATGAGCAGGCCGATGACGTTTTCGATCCGTCATTGAACCTAGCTGTAGGCGGGATTCGAATTCATGCGTCCGATTTGGCAGCTGGTGATATCATCAGGCGAGGTGATCCAGTTATCATTCATTGGTCGATCGACGAGAACGGTCTGTTCAACTGCAAACTCGAATTTTCAAAGATCAGCCAGACGTACGAGACCGGAAAGATGTACGTCTCGGCCGAGGGCCATCGCAGTTACGATGGTTCTGAAGGACAACGACTTGCATCCGAATCACTTATGAAGGCGCGTGAGGATGTAGATGGCCTTGAACGAGCGCTTGGAGCCGATGTGTCAGAGTTTTCGCGAGACCTTCGGTCAAGAATGGGAAAGCTTCGTGGTACGCTTGAGCTGGCCACTGATGCAGATACTCGCAGGACTGTTTCGGAGGACGCTCGTTTAGTACGGCAAGAAGTCGCAAGAATCAGGAATAGGCCGGAGTTCATCCGCAATAGTGTGCGATCCGATATTGATCAGTTCATTGAGGGGTTCGCTTTGAGCGTCTCCTCTGTTCTCGACGAACGGACGAATACACAAGTTCAGCGCCTTGCAGCATTGGCTAGAGACGCGCTTACCCGACCTGGCCCCCACTCGATCGTGGACGCTCAACGCTCTCTTGATGAAGCTAGAAGCATTGTCTTCAGCGCGCTCGCAAAGCTGCCTGACTTTTGGGTCGTTCGCTTCGAGTCACTTGCTGAAGATCGTGAATCGGCAATCGACAAGCAACTGCACGATGATCTCGTTCGGCAAGGCGCGGCGGCGCTTCAAAACAATGATCCGGACACTCTTCGCGAAATTACGTTCAGACTATCTGACAATAAGGTCGTGTCGTCGGAGGTCGGAAGGGGGGAAATCCCTTCAGGCATAACGCGTGATTGACTCGGTATTTTAGGGACGAAGCTGAAGCGATTGAGGTGCGAGTCGCCCCGGGCGTCGTCTAGCGCGTAGAGAAGGGCGAGGGGCCCGGCCGAAATACTTCAGGGGTCTGGTGACCTCGCTGCCGCGGCCTGCTGCGTTCCACGCTTCCCCGGTCTAACCGAGATGCACGGGAATACGGTGCCAACGATGGTTGGCAGGGCCTTTCGACAAATTCCGAGCAGAATGAGCATAATACTACGAGGCAAGGAAGCGACGGAGCCAGGCAAAATCGGGCCGTGCCTTAAAACATAAACCAGCGTTTATGTTTGACGGGCCCCAAAGTGCCACGAAGGCGAAGGGTGTTGCCGCCGCACGCCGTGCTGACCTCACTGTTCTCGCAGCTGATAGACCGACCAGGGCTAGGGCAGATCGTTCAAACAGGACGGCACGAGAGGCACGAGCGCCCATCGCGCCCCGTAATTGCGATCACATCGATGCGCACCTATACTGATGCCTCTTCATTTCTTTTTGGAAGTTGAACGAGATCGGCATTATGAAGAAAATGTTCATTTGCGCGGTTGTTCTGCTTTGGTCCTTCAGCGAGTCTTTCGCGCAGAACGGCCAGATGCAGAACGGCCGATTGTTGCCGTCGCCGCCCCCACCGCCGGTGACGAGTCCCGATTCGGCTCGTGGATCATGGGAAAGGCTTCCGCCGGCCGAACTTGCGTGTGCTGAAAAACGGTTTGTAGAGCAGGGTACAACTTTAAACGACATTATCACGCGCGTTATCGGCCCAGATGACTTGCGCGTTGCAGATGTCCGCTTTGAATGCAGTCTCCAACCGCAGGGTGGGAGCGCCAGTCCCCCGCCGGAGACGACCGTGACTGCTTGCGATCAGTATGCAGCGAGCGACTTGGATGACAAGCGCCTGGGTCCAGGCGTTAGTTTTGACAAAATTGATCGGGACCTTGCTATTCCCGCCTGCAGGGACGCCGTCAAGAAATACCCAACCACTCCGAGATTCTGGTTTCAGCTTGGGCGTGCTTACCTGCGGAGTAAGAACGAGACGTTAGCAATTGACTTCTACCGAAAAGCAGTCAACGCGAACTACCCGGTCGCATTTACAGCGCTCGGGAGGCTCTACTACAGCGGTCAGAAATTTGATGAAGCATTTCGCTTGCTTTCGAGAGCCGCAGCCCAAGGAAGCGCGCTTGCCCAATCGAACGTTGGTAACATGTATTTCAATGGGCAAGGTGTTACGAAAGATGAAGGTCAGGCCGCTGCCTGGTTTCGAAAATCTGCCGATCAGGGGTATTCCGAAGGACAGCACAATCTTGGCGTTTTGTACGAGAACGGCCGCGGTGTGCAAAAGGACCTAGACCAAGCTGTGGCTTGGTTACAGAAAGCAGCCACGCAGGGTTACGAGCCATCGAGAAGAGAGCTCGACAAGATCAGAGAAGCACAGCAGCAAAAGGAAGCAGCGTCGAAGGCTCAAATTGAATACGAAGAAGCCTTGAAAAACATGCCCAAGAGGGATCCAGAGGACGTAGTGGCTCAGGTGCTCAACTATAGCCGCTTTGGAAAAGACAACGGCGCCGACGAGGCCTATTTTACGCGAGTAGACAAGTGCGCCTATAGATTGGTTAGGAAGCCTAATAGAGCCAATGTCGCAGGGACTACTCCGGACCCGATCCAGCAGGCGTTGCAAGATCCTTTGACCGGCGGAGATGATCTAATCAACCTTGATGAATTAGATCCGCGCTTGATCAGCTTTCAGAGCGGTGCTGCCGGCAGACTCCTGGCTCCCCTCTATCAAGGGGCTTCGACGGTCGCGACCGTTGTGAGATACGACACAAAACCCATGATCTATACCTTGGAAGCGTTGAACGAGGAGCGACTGCAGCGAGGTTGGGGACTGATTTACGAGAGGTATTGCACCGGAAAGCGCAAGGCGTTTTAGCTCGGGTTCTCGGATCTTAGCGTGAACCACACAATCGGACGAATGGCGCCGTCGTGCTCTCACGCAAGACGCTTCATTGGAACGGGTGACTTCTCCCGTGTGGTAAGCCGAAGCAGACTACCCTTAAATGAATCATCTAGGGTCGCGGGAAGTCCCTTGCGGGCACCAATCCACAAAGGGCTGTCCGCCATATCGCTGGCCACGAGCTTAAGCGGTCCGGACTCGACTCTCGTCCCGTTGATTTTCGCTAGGATCGCTTTGTCTTCGGATGACCACTTGGTTTCGCCCATACGATCTTGAGCATCAGCTCGGACTATCTGTTTCAAAGCAGTGGCGGACCCATCCTTGTCACCAATTCCAGCGATCAGGATACCGACAAAGATGCTCTCCGCCGGGATGCCGGCGGTGATGTCGATGCCCGAACGATCCGGTCCTAGCCCGAATCCGCTGGACTGCATCGGATCAGGAGCAGGATGCATTGCGCGGTGCACATACCAAGTTCCTGATTCGAGCTGGCGAGCTGCGGCTGCCTTGGGAAATCGGACCGCGTGCGCTGTTGGGTCCGGCCATATGGTGGGGTGATGTAGATACAACTCCACAGTCGCAATGGGCCATCGATGCCGGCCATCGTACTCGAGGTGGTGACCGAGCAAGAGAGATCGCGCTGCCTCAATAAATCGGCTTTGAATGTCTTCGAAGTTCGTGATGCCTGCAAAATTCGGTATCGGGGAGGACAAGATCAATTTAGTCACCTAATCTTGGAACGACTCGGATAGTAGGAAGCGCTAGGAGCTGATCGGTACCGGTTGCACGAGACAGCGAACGCCGCCGCCGCCGCTCGCCAGGGAATTTATGTTCACCACGGCAATCTCTCGTGCCGGAAATGCCCGGCGTATGGCCTGCTGAGCTTCAAAGTCCCCTTTCTCGTCGCCAAAGGCCGGCATGATGACTGCACCATTGGGCGTGTACACATTCAGGTAGCTGCCAGCAAACATCGAATTGCGTGTCTTGAGATTGCGAGGCGGCGAAATCAGAACAACGCTCGCTTTTGGATCTATTTGAAGCAGAGCGGCTCGGATGGAGCCAATGTCTGCTGATCTTGCGGACGCATTCTGCTCGTGATCGGCGGTTTGAATGATAACGTCGCCCGACTCGGTGGGAAGGACATACCCATCCACATGACCGTTCGTGATGATCTCGTCTTCATCACCCTCCAACCATATTACCCTTGAGGCACCCAGCTCTATTAGAGCCCGCTCAATCTCAGACTGGCTTACATTCGGGTTTCGCTGCTTATGAAGCAAGCAGCTTCTTGAGGTGTATACGACACCGTTCCCGTCAATTACTAACGCCCCTCCCTCGGCAATAAAAGGCGCAGCGTAAACGCTGGTCCCGAACAAGTGGCTCCCTAAGCTGGCAAGCCGATCACCCGGCCGGGACTCCCGATATTCGCTGTTGCCCCAGCCGTTGAAGTTAAGATCGATTGGCACAGCATGGTTGCCACGCATTGCGTAGACCGGCGCAATGTCACGCATCCATATATCATCCACAGGTGCACTTACGATTTCAACGTTTCGACCAGCGAAGCATGACTGCGCCTCACTGATCGCCTGCGGCGGCGTAAGGAGCCGCACTGGTTCATAACGGGAGATGACTACGATCAAATCAAGCAGCTCCTGTTTGGCGGAGCGCAGCAACGAGTCCCATTCCGGATGAAATGCCCACGCCATCCAGCAATACGAGTGCTCGGCCCAATCCGGGACTAGACGAAGACTGTTGCTCGACGTCGCCCGCGCCTTGATGGAAATACTCACGCGCGCACTCCGAATGTTACGAACCGATGTTCAGCAAGTGAGCGCATTGCGATGTGCCGATCACGGTCTGAAGAAGCCAACGAGAAGCCCAAATCGCGGATCGCCATTACAAATTCATGTGATCTCTCTTCAATGGACAACTCAGCTCGTCCAGCGAGAGACTGATCGCTCGCCAATAGCCAATAATCGCAGGCTCGCAATGTACTGCGCGCGAGAGCGGATAACCCATGCGGCGGCTCGAATTCTGAATCGAGTTCGCAGAGGTCAGGAAAACTATAGTCGACGCCAACGATGTGAGTGTAGTGGCGGCGCAACAAGGGAATGATGTCCAGCCAGTGCAGGCGGGTCAGCCCACAAGAACTAAGATCGACAACTGCTGTGCGGGGTCCAGTTGCATAGAGGGAGGCTGGCTCGAATTGCTTAAAAAGCATTTCAATGGAGGAGAATAGACCACCCGAGCTACCAACGTGAGCTGCGGCGTTGGAGCCTAGGATCGGCTTGAACACAAAATATTCTTCAATTGCAGAAAGAATTTCGGCAATCGATTGTGACAGCCCTTTAGCGCCACGGATGTCATCCCAGACAACCGCCCTCCCGAGTTGCTTTGGTAGTTGCGCGAGATCGAGCGTTCCAATTTGACCTGTCCAAACATCGACGACGGCGCTTGGATGGTTTCCTGGCTCTCGCGTGATAACGCACAGCTCAGCGAGGCCATCGTTCGAATCGTCATATGTGGCCGCAGCTGCCCGGTTCAAAGCTGCTGAGCCAATCGATGCAGCAAACAACTGACCAATGAATCGTCGTCGGCTATGTTTCATCATCATGCCGACGAAGCTACGAAATATATAGTATGCGTCAAATAACTTTCATCTCGTAGGAGAAGTTGATTACTGACGACGAAGTCATGCAAGCTCTTGCCCCTTCCAGTTCGAGGAGTTTCGGTTTTCGGCGAGCCTCCTGTCGAGAATGGAGACGAGATCGAGAGAATGTCGGATGCCTAACGTCCATCTCGAGGTATTCAGCCTGAACTAAGTCACCGGGCTTCTAATCCGCAACCAGCCGGTCGCGGTCTGACTCTACATCAACCTTGCGGTTCATTCGCGTATGCAATCGTCTTCAAAGCCTTATTGGCATCGCCGCGACCTTGGTAAAGGCCGAGTAACTCGCCTTTGTCGTCAATCTCTTTGATCCGATAAAGCGTCCAGCGTTTATCCTTGCCCTGCACAATGCGGAAGGTCCGACCATTGCGACGACAATAGAAGGCCTCAGACTTATCGATTCGAGTCCACCCGCAGTCCGCACCGGAGAGAAAACGCTGCTCGAGCTTTATTCGGCCTTCCTCCTTCCACCGACGATAGTTTTCCTCCTGCTCCCGCCTGAGCCTATCTTCTTCGCGCTCTAGGTGCTCTTGAAGTGCTCCAATGATTGCGACCATTTCAGTGCCCTGCGCCTTTTCCGAGTGAAACAGGGCCTGACAGCCTTCCCTAAGAGCATCGTTGGGGTAGGTCGTGTACGGCTCCTCCCAGATCGCACGTAAACGCTGCTCGACGTCTATCTTTGTCAGCGAGGGACCGGGCAAGTCATTTAGAAAGGTCCGAAGGTCTTCTATCGGTATCCAGCACGGAGCTGCAGCTTTTACGATCTCCTCCCGTTGAGCTTCCCACTTTTTCCATACCGAACCTGCTCGATCGACCGTGCTTATAATCTCACGTGCAAGCTTATGTACGCTGTGGGGATCACGCAGGTGCTGCAATGAGGGGCTCTTCACATAATCGAAGAGGAGTGAGGCCACGGCGTACCGGCGATCGCTATCCATATGCGTGCCCGTATTCCCACTCACTCAATGGATTGCCAAGTAGGAGTTACTTGGCTTTGAGCAGGGATGCTACCTCGGCAACCTTCTTCTCCAGATATGAGCCATGGCATGGCGAGTAACCGCCTGGCACGACACCCACCCACTCCGCTGGAAGTAAGCAGGTCAATGGTCCTGATCCCGACCCATATTGTCCTACAGAGTCGATGTCGGACTGAAGGTCTTGGGCTCGGAAATTCTCTAGCCCAACCTTGGTTGCCAACTGTGCCAAGCCTTGGTCGGTCATGTCGTCTACCTTGGATGCAGCGGCCTCCTTTAGTTTGATACCGTTGTCGAGTAGCCTTCCATTGAGCGCGCCCAACTGATCCGCATAGAAACCGCTTGAAGCATTGGCGATAGCCAGAGAAGCAACGAATTGCTTAACGCACGCGACCGTCGCAGCAGCGCCCCTCTTCGATTCAAGTTCATCTTTGATGGTGCGGATACGGAGCTGATCGCTCTTTGATGTTGCTCCAGCTTCACTAGCCTGCAACCGACTCAACACCTTATCTTGGTAGAGCCCAACGACCTCGCGACACTGGGCAAATGCTTTTGCGAAGATCGGTTTCGCCAGAATGTTAGCATTCATCCACGCGGCAAATTCCACTACTGACCGATCGGGGCCTCCAAAAGAGGGGCTGGTCACAGACGCCTCACCAGCGGGGCTGAGACAGAACTCCTTAATCGTCACAAGCCTTGGATCGGACGGACGGACTCCTGCCGCTATGAGAGCATCGAGGTTGGCGCCCTGCTCTTGGCGTAGCTGATTATCGACACAGGCTCTTAGACCCTGAGGTAGGGAGCTCCACTCCCGCGCAGCCAGCGTCGGCTGCTGAGCGAACGCCGTCAGCGGCAAAAGCAACATCGTCAAAGCGAATAAAGTCAAAGAACGAGATATCATGATCGCCTCCCAAAATCTGGATATTTTGTCGATTTAAAGCGGTGGGTCAATAAGCGACAGCCTGATCATTTTGGCCCATGGATTGGCGCCAGGTGGTCGCAGCTAACTTGCGGAGGCTTCGGCGAGAACGAGGATTCTCGCAGGAGACGCTGGCGTATGAGGCTGACATCAATCGTACGTACATCAGCAAACTGGAGAAGGGATCGACCTGGGCCGGCTTGGAGATTCTGGTAAAGCTGTCGACCGTGCTTCAGGTTGAGCCCGCCGACTTCCTCCAGCGTCCAATCCGGAAGGCGGCCAGGAAGGCTTAGTCCGAACGGCTTTTCTCCGGCGGTCGACAACGAAGTATCAGAATCAGGAGGATCAAGCCGCTCGTGATGAGCTGCAGCACGGTCACGCTAATGGCGACCAGTAGACTTCCTGTCGCCCTCCAAGTGTACCAAACCGACCAAGTTAATCCGATAAGGCCCGTCAACTCTGCAGCCCAGAGCAGCGTCTCATAGAGGTCGTTAATCGCTCCCGGCGTGTGCACCGCACCAGCGATGACAGCCAACACTCCAACAGCAAGTCCTGAAATGAGCACCACGTAAGTGGATGCGAGCGACCAATAGCGGAGCCCGAGGTAGTGTAGCGACCTCACCGTCGTTACAATCCACACGAGGAAGGCAAGCGGGCCTGAAAGCAAAGCAATAGCGCGAAGTAGGGGCCCTCCGAAAGCGAGCGATGCCCAAACTAGACACGGCGCTGCTGTCACGCAAAACACGAGACAGAGCACCGCGATCATTGAGCAATGGTGGGCGTCGCGCCTGAACATTGAGATGTCCGGCGATCAGCCCCGACCTGCCTTCTTTTCTTTCGCAGTCTTGAAGTTCGACCTCACAGCATTGGCGCAGACGGACAAAGCCTCGTCTAGCCCGCCGGCAACGGCGATCGTCTTGATCTGATCCAGCTGCTCGATGAGATCGTCCCAGCTCGATGCTTTCAGAGTTGCCTTTCCCTTTTCCAATTCCAGGGGCGTCTTGCCATACCGCAGGGCATAAAATATCGCGCCGTTCTCAACCCAGAACGCCTCCCGACTGATCCGCTTCCCCTCCCTAAAGAGGGCAACCTTCGTGATCTGCTGTTCGATGCTGGCAGTGAACTTATTGCGCCGCTGAAGGATCGGCGTATTAGCAGTCGGCTTCTGAACGGAAACCAGAGAGATCGTCGCTCGTGCCATGATGGGCTCCTTCGTTAATGATGGAGCCGCCGTCTCCTGAATTCGGCACTTGGGCAACAGCGATTCGTCGCGAATACCTGAAGTCGGCTATCCGCACGGTATTAGCGTGATTTTGACGTTCCGAACGGGATCGAGGCAGTTGGCAGATCGCTCTTTTTTCTCTTTCTGGTGCCTTAGCGGGGCCAATCAGACCTTCCTGCGACGCGGTCCTCACAGCAGCTTTCGACACTAAGCAGACTGAATGCCGGCAGGAATTCTTCTCTGCTCAAGCACGATTGCTGGATATAAAGAATCAATGGCAACCCTGAGCTGCCTGGGGCAGCGACAGATAGCGGAGGGCAATTACAATGTCCTACGATCCCGCGCCGAGCGCCAATGGTCCCGTCCGCGCCGCGCAATATCTGCGAATGTCGTCAGAAAACCAGCGCTACTCAACCGAAAATCAGCGGAATGCGATTGCAGAGTATGCCGAGCAGCGCGGATACGAAATAGTTGCCTCCTACATTGACGCGGGAAAAAGTGGGCTTTCCTTAAAAGGAAGAGATGCCCTCAGGCAGCTCCTCAGCGATGCTCTAGGCTCAAAACGGTTGTTCGAGGCCATCCTGGTTCTCGACGTGAGCAGATGGGGTCGCTTTCAAAACCCTGATCAAGCCGCGCACTACGAATTTTTGTGCCGCCAAGCAGGTATCAGCGTGGTCTACTGCGCTGAGCCTTTTGGGGAGGATGTCGCTCCCGTCACGACCATCGTCAAGCATTTGAAGCGTGTGATGGCCGGTGAGTATAGTCGGGAGCTCTCGGGCAAGTTGGCTCGTGCCAAGCGCCAGCAAGCTGAGCTGGGTTTTCGCCAGGGTGCTCGGGTCCCTTACGGCTTTCGGCGAGTGCTGGTCGATCCAGGGCGCAATCCTAAACAGCTCTTGAAGGACGGGGAAAGAAAAGCCCTGAGCAACGATAAAGTCGTCGTCGTCCCCGGCCCGCCCGAAGAACTGCGAGTAGTAAGACGCATTTTCCGAATGTACGTGCTCAACGAACTTTCGATCACTGAGATCGCACGACGCCTTGCCGACGAGGACTTAAGAGGACATGCGGGCAATTTTCTTACCCCTGCAATTGTTCGTACAGTCCTGTCGAGCGAACTATGCATCGGTCGGATGACGTACAATCGGACGATTCATAGGCTGCAAAATCCGGTGATTAAGAACCCTGAGTCTGCATGGACGAGGTTTGCCGCTTTTAAGCCGGTCGTACCGGTTGCGTTGTACGCGAAGGCCCAGGAGCGCCTAGCGCGGCGCAGATTGTGGGACAAGGAAACGATCAAGGCCGCCTTGAAACAGTTGCTGGCCCGCGAAGGATATCTGAAGCAAAAGTCAATCGAGAATGCAAAAGACGTCCCGTCGGCGGAGACCGTGGCCGCTCACTTCGGTTCGCTTTATGCCGCATACGAAGCTGTCGGATACAGGCCGCCTCCCGTATCTCCATTTGGGAACAATGGAAAGCATTGGAGCAAAAAGGAGATATTGGCGGGATTGCGAAAACTGCACGCGGCTCGTGGGTACATCACGAACAGACTAATCAACAAAAGCGACTGCCTTCCCTCAAATAACTACATTCGGCGACACCTCGGTTCTTTAGCCAACGCACTCGGGGAGGCTGGACTGCCAGTCATACCTCACAGTGAAGTACAAAAGCACAGCTGGGAACGCCGTAAGAAAGCCGGCTGTGATGAATACTACCATGGCATTCGCTGGACCGACACACGGCTTCTCCGCGCCTTACGTCGGCTTGAGCAGCAGTTTGGATATACGTCAGCCAACTTGATTGATCAGAATGGAAGCACGCCCAAAAGTGGATACTATGTCAAACGCTTCGGATCGATTACCAAGGCGAGAAAACTAGCCAAGCTACCACGTCGCAGCCATTCGGATATCACGCTCGCAGCCTGCAAGCGGAGGAAAGAAGGCACCCTCATTAGGAGACAGTGGCAGGATTCTAACCGCATACCCGTCTTGCGCTATCGTTCTGAGGATATATTGCGCGGCCTGCGAGCATTGGCACGGCGAGAGGGTAAAATAACAATCGCACTCATTGATGATGAACCGAACTTACCGGCAGCGACGACGGTGATCCATCATTTTGGCTCGATTTCACGAGCATATCGCTTAGCTGGACTGGTGCGGCTCGATGGTTGGCCAATGCGACATGGCTTACCAGGGCCTCAACGAGGTTAGGTCAGTAGTTGGCCCTTAGCGGCCCGTCGCTTTCCTACCCGGGCGTTCGATCTGCTAACCAAGGCAGACCCGACCATTACTCGGCGACTAACCAAGACAGGCTACGCTTTCCAAGCCAGGACATCGCAGCCGCAAAAGCGACCGAAATCAGAACCGTGAGCGTCCGCGGGCGGTGCTAATGCTCGACGGTGCAATAGCAATTTCGGTGAATCGAAGTTTATGGCGGCTGCAAAGTGATAGAATTCCGTCTGCTCTGCACCGCGCCAGACCAAGCGCCAGCAGCTGATATCGCCCCCAAACGGCGGAATGACAGCGACCAACTAACCTAAATATCTCCATGTGCGGCGCAACGCTGCATCCCATTCGCGACGAACGGAGATATCATGGCTCGCAAGCCAACACGCTGGCACAAGCCAGCATTACGACTTTCAAAAGCCACCAACATCGAAGAGCGCCTTATAGGCAACTATCCATCACACCTTCGTGGGATGGCGACGAACCGATATGGCGGCAGCAACCTCCAACATGAACGCGGACTGCGAGGTGGGACGTATGGACCGGCAAGTCCTGCTCGCGTGTACACCGAAGAGCAGCGGAAGCAATACGAGAGCGATCTACGTCAACGTGGAGAGCTCTCATGAATCGCTCACCTTCAGTGTCGCGATCGCTTTGGGACGAGTCAGAGCATTCATCCTCCACACCGTTGATCGAGCAACCTGCACCGCTAGAACGGCGCAAGACGTATCGCCAACGATATCCAGGTTCGCTGCCAACTGACGTTCTCGAATGGCTTCAATTGAATAAGCCACAAAGCTTCGATGAGCTGATGGACTTACGGAGAGCATTGTACGCTCGCCGTACTACGGGTCAGTATCGAATTCGATTAGGTGGGCTCACATTGACCGGCGAGCAAAAGGTGCTTCTGACAGGCCCAACTAGTGCAGTCCTCATTCTCAGCGACAAGGCACGACACTTCCTGCTCCGCACACTCTGCCGATTGCGCAAGTCCGAACGTTGGCCGCCGATCAGATACTAATGCAAGCGCAGCTTTCGGCCTGCCGCGATGCTTTGGGGTGCTTGGTCAACGCGGTGCCATTCCAGAATCCCGTAGCAGTAACACTGACTATGAAGAAGCGTGTTGGAGCGCGAGTAGCAGATGACATCGTCGCGTCAGCAAACCTTCGGTTCTTCCGCGTGCGATTGGAAACCAGAGTGCTGGGTCGTGCCGCGAAGGTGCACGGCAAGCGATTGCGCATGGTCTGCGTCTTGGAAATGAGTGCCGACCACCGGCTGCACTACCACTGCATATTTGAACGCCCCTACCACTGCTCCTTTGAACACTTCGAGGCGATCATTCGAGACCAATGGCCGAAGACCGACTTCGGCTATCACGAGGTAGACATCCAGGACCGGTCCGATGCCGGCTGGACTGACTACCTCCTCAAGCTGCGGCAGAAGAGCTCGCTGCTTGATTCCATAGATTGGACCAACTGCCACCTTTGATTGCCGGGCGAAAGGCCCCTCTCAGGCAACCGATCAACTTGTTCTGTGCAGAAGGCGTCTCGCGTGGAGGCGCTTTAATAGCTAATTGCAGGCTTAACTGATCTCTGCGTACGTGGGCGTAACGAAGAGTGCCCCACCAAAACCGACACGTTAGCTACCTTCTTGGCGATGGTTGTGGCCTCCTCCTAAGAACCGCTCTTATCAGCGCCAGGCGGTCTTCTGCATGCTGCATGTCCTCAGCTGCGAAAAGCCTCCCGCTTTGGCCGAACTCGATGACCGTCTGCTCAATGGAATAACGAAGCAAGCCGTGATCGAACAGCACACGCAGTCCCTTCGGAAATCGGCCCAAATTCTGAGGCGTGGGCGCGATCAGTTGCTTGGCAGTCCCATAGGCGCCCAGCTCCCGGACGAGGTTGCGGAGGCCCAGAAACGGGTATCCGGTAATCTTCGCCGCCTCACAAATTCGTTGCTGAACGATCGCTTCAAATTCGTCTTCGTCAGTCATTTCAGACCCCCTGGGCAACGACCATCGCTATCTTTGCCGACCTTCCACGACGCTGTTCGACCGTCACGAGGCCTGCGCCAATGAGATGTTTGAGGGCTCTCGACTTCGCATCCTTGTCGATGCCAAGCGCGCCAAGCAGTTCTGCCGGGACGGTGGCACAAGAGCTTCTCGTAAGATCGCACCGGTGCCGGATGGCCAAGTAAAGCGCCAACGATTGCCCAGGAAGCTGTGCAGCCCTGCAGATTGCAGCAAGCGGTATGGGCCCCTTCAAAAACCGTTCTCGGACGCGCTCAGCCCTCGCAAGGGCCAATGCTGTCGGTATCTCACGTTCATTTGTTTGCATTGGCACAAGTAGACTCGGATTAGATGTGGCGGGTTCGTGCGAGCGCGAATGGACCTTCGCCGCTAGGCGACGCTTGTGAGCGAGCAAATCGCGTCGGGTCGGTCGATCAGTCGGACGACTCTGTTCCACATGTCGATGCCGCGCTCATCCATGTAGCGGTCGGGATATCGGATAACCTTCGCGTCAGTACGAATGTTGATACCCCCTGTTACGACCCGCCCAGCCATAGCCATCAGTTGACGCATGCGTTCGACTTCGTGATCAAGCTGCTCGATCGGCGCTGCAATCAGGAATGCGTCATGGACAGGAGCGCAAACCGCAATTCCAGCCTCTGTGGCGGCTATGGCGGCAGTCCGCATCATCTCGGCCCCATTAGCTTGCATCGGGAAGTTCATCAGCGAGGTCGGGCGATCGAGAGAGCCAATCGTGCGACGCCATCCGAAAAGCGACGTCATCTCATTGTTGAGCAGTGCGGACGTGACAGTGTCTTCGCTCCAGCGCCAATAGCGAGGGTATGCAATGCGGTGGCGTTGAATAAGCTCAGTTGCCTGGACAGGAGCAATGCCCGCCTGGTAGGCCATCCTTTCCGCTCCGAGCCCATAGTTAAGCCCAAGTACGACGGTCTTGCAGACGTCGCGAACTCGGGCGTGAGATTCGCGGGTGGCCTCAGCGGGTACAAACCCTGCCTGCTTGCCAAATGCGAGATAGGGATCGCCGCTTTCGTATGCTTCAATTAGACCAAGGTCACCGGACAACCCTGCGGCTATGCCGATTTCCTGCGATGCGAAATCAACATAGGCCAACCCCCAGCCTTCGGGCGGCCGTATAATCCCCCGCTGCCATGCGGCAAGCCCAAACGCGAACCGTTTGGCAGACGGCTGATTGCGACCGGTTTTGGAGGCAAACGGAGCCAAAAGGGTCCGATTGCGACCGTCTGGACCTACCGGAAGGTCGGGCAAGTGCATGCTAGTCAGAGCCTGCCTGAGCTCGCGCAGCGGCTTCAGCACCGGCCAGATCGACGCCTGCTCCTTGAAGGTTTCGTCGTCGAGTTTCAGCAAGCCGGCGTCGGTGCGCGGCCAAGGGATGCCGTGAACGCGCAGCCACTCGTCGAACCGACCGCGCTTGAACCTCAAGCCATCATAAACGCCGTAGTCAGAATCGACGGTCTTGACCAGCTCTACGCGAGCGAGTCGCCAACCTTCGACAAAGCTCTGGCGGAGTTCGGTGTCGATCGGGATGCCGGTACGCTCCATTTTCGCTATGGCCGCCATGTATCGGCCTCGCAGCAGTGCTCGCGGGAGGTCCAAAGTCGTAGACATGGCGCCGAGAAGGATTGCGAGCGCGTCCACGTCTGACTCGCAATAGTCCAGAATCTCGGTCCGCTCGTTTTCTGACCATGACGATTGGTACATAACCTTATCTCGCATCGCATCCTTCGCGGCGACGTCGATGCGAGCTAGACCTCGCCAGGCCAGGGCGCCCAGCAGACCGTTCCCAGTCGGCAGCTGCAGACCGTTAGTCTGGACACGATGCTCGGCAAACAGGTCAATTACGGATGAAGGCAGTCGCCAGCCGAGTTCGAGCATGCAGCCCAACTCTGCGGAGGCATAAAAGGCGACCATGGCGTCCGTCGGACCAACCGGAAAAGGGCACTCGCGGAGATTTGTAAGCTCGTCCCGCCAGTACCGGCGCACTTCGCCCGAGCGGTAATCACGAACAACCATACAAACCACATCGGGACGGCTACCGTTCAGCGCACGAAATTCAAAATCGACCAGTGACACGCGAGCGAACGCGTCCAGCTGCCCGCCCAAGGTGGACATGATCGGTACCCACATTTTTTTAACTGCTAGGAAGAAGACGGCGGGTTTGCCCGCCGCCTTTAGTTCTTAGATCCGGCCGAGGATCTTGTTGAAGATAGGGTGGTCCTGACTCGAGATCACATGATCCTTGAACGCGAGGTCCAGAAGTTCGTTGAACGGCTTCTCGGGCCACTTCGGGTCCCCAAGCTGCCCCTCCGCCGCAAAGATTCTGTATCCCGACAAAGCCATGTCAGCCTGAATGCGGATCCACTGGGTCTTTGCCAAATGGGCCGCCGTCATAGCCGTGGTCTGCCAGCCACTTTGCGCGGTGGCATCGCTCGCGACCTTGAGCGGGAAGATGCCAACCATCTTCTGCTTCGTGATGAACGGAACCAGCGTTGCGACCGAAACGTCGGTCACCGCACGCAGAAGAGGGAGCATCTTAGGCGCCACGAAGTAGTGCTCCCGCGTTTCGCGATCCTCGTAGAGCACTGCCGTGAAGCTATTCTCGTCGCCGGGACGAACACGAAAATATTCGTGCTTCTGTGGCTTACGGACCGGAATGCGCGTAAGAATCTCGTTCGCACCTTGAATCCCCATCTCCTCTTGCGAGAGCTTGAGCGCTTCAAGATCGTCAAAGAAGCCAGTTGCTCCTGAGCTGAGCTTAGGCTGTTCGATCGTGGCGGCAGTTTCGGTCGGTTTTTCAGATGTGGACATTTACCGCCCTCCTCACTCGACCGAGCGAGAACAGGAATGGCGTTGATCGGCGACCGTCACTTGACGATTGCCTTCCGAGGAGATCGCCGACGTCTCCGGCTTGTGCCGGTCCACGTACATCGTCTTCGGTTTGCGGCGCATTTGCTCGCGGAGGACCCGAAGAAGCTGGCCGCCGCTCGAAGGCTGTGTCGTCGGAAGCCGAAGCTTCCTGATGCGCTCAACGAGATTAACCCTGGCAGGGTCGTTGAACGATCTCTCGTTGGTGATCCGCTTACTTGATCCGTGGATCAAGTTCGTTGCGGGGCTGTCATCGCATGAGTAATCCATTGGTATCGTCCTTGCTGTTGAACGATTACCCATTCTCTCCAAGAGAAAGTCATTTAAAAATCTCGAATAAAATTTCTTTCAATGGCGGTCACGGCTTCCCGCCCTGACGCCAATCTGGACGAAAATTATTCAAAGCTTCCTCAGCGATTTCGGCCAGCGCTCGATCGATCTCCTTTCGCGGATTGAGCAGGTGCGCTGCGCTCTCGGTCAGAGCTGTATGCACGTACGTTTTTAGCGTGGTCACCTTCTTATTCAGGTAGTGCTTGGCGAGCTCTCGGGTTTCGGAATTCTCTTCGAGCACCTGCAACATTGCTGGTAGATCAGCAAGGCAATATCCAACGTCGGATGGCCAACCCTCCTCGATTCGCATTCTTCGGATCTGGTTCAGGTATAGCAGGAGTTCCACGTTGCTAATCGGGCCATCTTTTTTCGACGGCGCACCTCGCTGCTTGCCGCCAAAAATCTCATCCACCATGATGAATGTCAGAGCTCTCCAGTGGTCATGATTTGACACGTCCAATCTTCCAAGCTCGAACAATTTGTGTATGGGATGGCTTTTCTCCTCCAGCAACACATTCATTGCCTCTACCACCGACACTGACGAGCCAAGCTTCTGCGTATTCAGTACCTGCCGAATATTCGCCCGAATTTCCTTTCTTGCTGCTTGCATCTGGTTTTCAGCTTTGATTGCTTTATTCACGCAGATGCTCCTCTGCGACTCGTTGTCTGCTGATTCATTCCATTTCGATGGACCTGGTCACTCAATCCGAAGGGCCCGCAGCCGCTCTTACGGGCTGCCAAATGTTCGAACAAGATCAATGTTCCCTTTCACCCGGCCTTGGGATTCCGCGTCTCAACCCTGGTTCAAGACGGCAGCAAAGTTCTCCAAATCAATTAGACATCACGTGAAGGTGAGATGGCCAATTAATTCCAAATCAAAAGGCCATCACATCAGCAGATGATGCCCGCCGGCAGCCGCGATCTCGAGCGCGCGTTTTGCGCTTTCCTGGCCCTTGATGTCGCGCAGGTCCAAAAGCGTCTCCTCGCGCGCCTCGTTCTGGTCCTGCACCTTCGGCTGCGGCCGCGACAGCACCTGCGTGCCCTTGAAGTGATTGGCGATCTGGATCAGCGAGTGAGCTGCGATGATCTGGATGTCCGGGCTCGCCCAGGCGGCTTCCGAGCCGCAGGCGGCCGGACAGATCAGTCCCTCGTCGCGCGAATTGGCGCCGATTGCAGCCGGCAGCACGCCCGCAACGGCTGCGATCGAGCCGTCGAGCCCGAGTTCGCCCAGCACGGTGAAGCCGCTGAGCGCATCCGGCGGGATCGCTCCAATCGCGGCCATCAGGCCGAGCGCGATCGGCAGGTCGTAATGGCTGCCCTCCTTGGGCAGGTCGGCCGGGGCGAGGTTGACGGTGATGCGGCGGGCGGGAAGCGCGAGACCGGAGGCGATCAGCGCCGAGCGCACCCGCTCCCGGGCCTCCGACACCGCCTTGTCCGGCAGGCCGACGATCGCAAACGCCGGCAGTCCGGGTGCGACCTGCACCTGCACGTCGACTGCACGGGCCTCGATCCCCTCGAATGCGACGGTGGAAACGCGCTGGACCATGCTGCCCCTATCTTCCGCCACCCAAGGTAGCGGAGCGGGCTGCCGAGCGCAAGAACATTAAGGGAACATCCGGGGGCGACGGGCGCCGTCCCCGGATGCGCCGCGGTCAAAGCGTCATCTGCATCGGTTCCGGATAGTAATGGAACCCTTCGCCGGCCTTGGCGACGTGGCCGTAGCCCGGCCAGGCGAAGTGATAGGACATCACCGGCGTCTTGTTCGCAGCGAGCATCTCCAAGAGCTTGACCCGCGACGCCGCCGCCTGCTTCGGGTCGGTGTCGTAGGAGAACTCCATCCGCGGCCGCTCCAGCAGCAGCACCGCGTGATGCGAGAGGTCGCCGAGGAAGGCAAAGGATTTGCCGCCCGAACTCACCATGAAGATGGTGTGACCCACGGTGTGGCCGGGCGCCGCGATCGCCTGCACGCCGGGCAGGAATTCCTGGCCGTCCTTGAAGAACACGATGCGGTCGCGCACCGGCAGCAGGTTCTTGCGGGCGTGCACGACGAAGTCCTTCAACGGACTGCCCATCTTGCCTTCGTCGGTCCAGAAATCGAGATCGCTCTGCGCGATGTAGTATTGCGCATTCGGGAACAGCGGCTTGTCGTCGGCGCCGACGATGCCGCCGATGTGATCGATATGCGCGTGCGACAGCACGACGGCGTCGATGTCCTCCGGCTTGATGCCGGCTTCCTGCATGCTCTTCTGCTGCCGGCCGGTGGTCGGACCGAACGCCTTCGAGGTGCCCATGCCGGTATCGAACAGGATCAGCTTGTCACCCGTGTTGACGATCGGCGAATTCTGCTCGAGCACGACATTGTCGGGCGACAGGAAATTGTCGGAGAGCATCTTCTTCACTTCTTCCTTCGGCACGCCGGTGAAGGTGCCGGAGGGATCGCCGAGCGGAAGCGGGCCGTCGGAGACGACGGTCACTTCGGCATCGCCGAGCTCGAAGCGGTGCCAATAGGGAGTTTGCGTGCCGAGCTTCGGCGCGCGCGCCTGGGCGGTGCCGCCGAGCAATGTGCTGGCGCCGAGACCGGCACCGAGCGCGAGCAAGGATCGTCGTGAGACATTGAGCGTCATAACGTCTTCCTCCACAATTTTTATGAGTTTGTCGCGTTGTTGCCCGCGTTGGCCCGCCGCTTGACCTGACGCAGGCAAGAGGATGCTGCCCGCGCCTGCGCAAGCTGGCAAGTAGAATAAGGCGAACGCAGGTGCGACAAAGCCCTGGCTAAATTTCAGCCAGCATGTGCGGCGCACAAGGGAGGATTATTTCGCGGCGCGCTTCTTCTCGATGGTATCCCAGATCATCGCTGCGACATCGGGGCCGTTGAGCCGCTGAATGGCGCGGATGCCGGTGGGCGATGTGACATTGATCTCGGTCAGATTGCCGTCGATCACGTCGATGCCGACGAACAGCAGGCCGCGCTCGCGCAGCGCAGGTCCAAGCGTGGCGCAGATTTCGCGCTCGCGATCCGACAGCTCGGTCGCCTTGGCCGCACCGCCGCGAACCATGTTGGAGCGCAGGTCGTCCGCTGCCGGCACGCGATTGACCGCGCCGGCGAATTCGCCATCGACCAGGATGATGCGCTTGTCGCCGTGCTTCACCTCGGGGAGGAAGCGCTGGATCACCCAGGGCTCCTTGAAGGTGACCGAGAACATGTCGAACAGCGAACCGAAATTCATGTCCTGCGGCATCACGCGGAAGACCGCGGCGCCGCCATGGCCGTGCAACGGTTTCATGACGACGGCGCCGTGCTGGTCGCGGAAGGCGTTGATCTCGTCGAGGTCGCGCGAGATCAGGGTCGGCGGCATCAGCTGCGGGAAATTCATCACGAACAGCTTTTCCGGCGCGTTGCGCACGCTGGCAGGATTATTGACGACCAGCGTCTTCGGATGGATGCGTTCGAGAAAGTGGGTCGAGGTGATGTAGGCGAGGTCGAACGGCGGATCCTGCCGCAGCAGCACGACGTCGAAGCCGTTGAGCGCTTCGCGCTTCGGCTCGCCCAGCGTGAAATGATCGCCGACCTCGTCGCGCACGGTGAGCGGCTGCAGCGGCGCCACCAGCTCCTCGCCGCGCAGCGACAGTCTGTCGGGTGTGTAGTAGGAAATGCCGTGGCCGCGCTTCTGCGCCTCGAGCAGGAGCGCAAAGGTGGAATCGCCGCGGATGTTGATGCGCGCGATAGGATCCATCTGGACGGCGACGTTCAATTTCATGGGCGTGTCCCGCGAGGTCTGAGGGTAACTTTAAGTGCTTGCGTCGAATGCCGCTAACAGATGGCGCGGCAGGCTCCTCGGCGCAATCAGCACGGCGTCGAATCGGAGATCAAATTCGGCATGTTCGGGATGCGCCATCAGCCAGGCCTGGGCGGCATTGACGATGCGCTGCTGCTGGCGCGGCGTCACCGCATAGGCGGCGTCATCGAGGCTGGCCCGGGCCTTGACCTCGACGAAGGCAACGAGATTGCGCCGGCGCGCCACCAGGTCGATCTCGCCATAGGGGGTGCGGAAGCGCCGTGCGAGGATGCGATAGCCCTTGGCGATCAGAAGAGCGGCGGCGCGGCTCTCGGCCGAGATGCCGGTGCGGAACGCGGCAACGCGCTCGGGCGAGGCGCTGTCAGTTTTCGCCATCGCCGTCCCCGATGGTTTTCGCAAGCTCGAGCGCGCGGGCGTAGACTTCGCGGCGCGGCCGGCCCGACAGTTCGACGGCGTGCGCAACCGCATCCTTGACGCTGCCGCGCGCGAGCTGCGCGCGCAGGAGATCGTCGAGCGAATTCTCGTCCATCACCCCGGCATCATCGGCCGGCGGTCCGATCACCAGCACGAACTCGCCGCGGGTCTCCAGCGCGTCGGCGCCTGCCGCAAGCTCGGCGACCGGCGCGCGCTTGATCTCCTCGTGCAGCTTGGTCAGCTCGCGGCAGATCGCCGCGTCACGCCCGGCCATGATCGTGACGAGATCGCGCAGCGTGTCCTGCACGCGATTGCCGGATTCGAACATCACGAGCGTCGCATCGATCCGCGCCAGCTCACTGAGCCGTGCGCGCCGCGCGTGCTCCTTCGCCGGCAGAAATCCCTCGAAGAAAAACCGGTCGGTCGGCAGCGCCGCAACCGACAGCGCCGTCAGCACCGACGACGGCCCCGGCACCGCGATGACGGCATGTCCGGCGGCGCAGACCTCGCGCACCAGCTTGAAGCCGGGATCGGAAATCAGCGGGGTGCCCGCGTCGGAAACCAGCGCGATCGCGGCGCCCTGCGCCAGCCGCTCGAGGATCTTGGGCCGGGCCTGGGCCGCGTTGTGCTCGTGGTAGAGCGCGAGCTCCGCGGTGATCGCGTAACGTTCGGTCAGCCGGCGCGTAATCCTGGTGTCCTCGCAGGCGATGACGTCGACGCCCGCCAATGTCTCTAGCGCGCGCAGGGTGATGTCCGTGAGATTTCCGATCGGGGTCGCGACCAGATGGAGCCCGGGCCTGGCCTTGGGTGCGGCCAGATGCTGGCCGCCGATCGAAAATGTTCTGGCCGCAGCGCCTGCCGGGGCATCCGAACTGTGGAGGGAACTGGCTTTTGCGCGCATAATGCCAATCTAGAGGGATGGTAGCGCTTGCGCCACATCCGCAAAGGGGCGGTGACGGAACGCTGCCTTGACCAGGGAAATGGAGGCCGCGGCGACGGCGCCGCGGGGCCATAATCCTTTTGTTTTAGTTAACTATTCGCCGACAATATGCCCAAATCCACCCGCCTCATCAGAGCTGGATGGAGTCCTGGCCGGTCCCGGTCGGCCAAGAGAAGAGAGACGATGGAAGGCCCGCATCACCGCAAGTCCCCGCCGTCGGGCACGACCCGGCGGACCGCGCTCGGCCTGATCGTCGGCGCGCCGTTGCTGACGGCCTGTTCCGGCATCCAGCAGAGCTTGAGCCAATTCTCCAGCGGCAGCCCGGAAGGCGGCCCCGCCGGCCCGCAGCAGCAACCGCAGGCGGTCGGCACCGGGCAGGTCAAGATCGGGCTGATCCTGCCGCTGTCGGCGTCCGGCAATGCCGGGCTCGCCGCCCAGTCGATGCGCAATGCCGCCGAAATGGCGCTGGCGGAATTCCAGAACCCGAACATCCAGCTGCTGATCAAGGACGATGGCGGCAGCCCGCAGGGCGCATCGCAGGGTGCCCAACAGGCGCTCTCGGAGGGCGCCGAGATCATTCTGGGACCGCTGTTCGCAGGCTCGGTGCCTGCCGTCGCGCAACTGACGCGGCCGCGCGGCACGTCGGTGATCGCATTCTCCACCGATTCGAGCGTGGCCGGACGCGGCGTCTACCTCCTGAGCTTCCTGCCGGAGTCCGACATCAATCGCATCGTCGACTATTCCGCCGGGATCGGAAAACGCTCGTTCGCCGCGATGGTACCGGACAACGCCTATGGCAACGTGGTCGAGGCTGCGTTCAAGCAGGCGGTCGGCCGCAAGAACGGCCGCGTCGTCGCATTCGAAAAATATGGCGCCGATCGCGCGACGCCGGCGCGGACCGTGGCGCAATCGCTCGGCCAGGCCGACGCGCTGCTGCTCGCCGACGACGGCGAATCGGTCGTCGCGACCGCCGACGCGTTGACCGCAGCCGGCGCCAATCTGCACAACATCCAGCTGCTCGGCACCGGGCTGTGGGACAATCCGCGGGTGTTCGCGAGCCCGGTCTTGCAGGGCGGCCTTTACGCCGCGCCGGATCCGGCCGGCTTCCGCAGCTTTGCCGGCCGCTATCGCACCAAATATGGTGGTGAGCCGGTGCGCACCGCAACGCTTGCCTATGATGCCGTCGCGCTGATGGCGGCGCTGGCGCGCACCCAAGGCGCGCAGCGCTTCGCGCCGGAGACGCTGACCAATCCATCCGGTTTCGCCGGTATCGACGGCCTGTTCCGCTTCCGCTCCGACGGCACCAATGAGCGTGGCCTTGCGGTCATGAAGGTGGCCTCAGGCGGCAGCACGCCGGTTGCAGGCTCGCCGAAGAGTTTTGGCGCCTGAATTTCGTTCAGGGGCCGGCCTGAAATCGCTTCAAGGCAGCTGCCAGCTACTGTGCATGGGGTTGTTTTCGATATTTTGGCGGCGGTAGCTAGGCAGCGAGATCCGCGACGACCGCGTCGAGCACCGGGAATCCTGATTTCGTCACGCGCAACCGTCCGTCGGCATCGACTGCGATCGCACCTTCTTCACGCAGCATCGCGATCCGGTGCGGATCGAGCTTGCGGCCGGAGAGTGCCGCATAGCGCCTGGGATCGATCCCCTCGGCGAGCCGCAGCCCCATCAGCAGAAATTCGTCGGCGCGCTCTTCGCTGTTGAGGCTGTCGTCGGTGACGACGCCGTGACCGCGTTCCTCGACATTCAGCAGCCATGCCTCGGGGCGCCGCTCGGTCGCAGTCGCGTGCCTGACGCCATCGATGTCGAGCCGGCCATGCGCGCCGGGTCCGATGCCGGCATATTCCTGGCCGCGCCAATAGACCAGATTGTGCTTGCACTCTGCGCCGGCGCGGGCGTGGTTGGAGATCTCGTAGGCCGGCAATCCCTCGCGGGCGCAGACCTCCTGCGTCACATCGTAGAGCGCGCGCGAGGTCGCTTCATCCGGCGTCTGCAATTTGCCGGCGGCATGCAGCCCGAAGAACGGCGTGCCTTCCTCGATCGTGAGCTGATAGAGCGACAGATGCTCGGCGGCTTCCGAGATCGCCTGCTTCAATTCATCGGCCCACATCTGCGGCGTCTGGTCGGGGCGCGCGTAAATCAGATCGAACGAGTAGCGATCGAATGCGCTTCGCGCGATCGCAACCGCGTCGAGCGCCTCGCGCGCGGTGTGCAGGCGGCCCAATGCTTTCAACGAAGCGTCGTCCAACGCCTGCACGCCGAGCGAGACGCGGTTGACCCCGGCGGCGCGATAACCGCGAAAGCGCGTCGCCTCGACGCTGGTCGGATTGGCCTCGAGCGTGACCTCGACGTCGCGCGAGACCTGCCAGTGCTTGCCGATCGCATCGAGCACGGCGCCGACGGTCTCTGGCTGCATCAGCGATGGCGTGCCGCCGCCGAGGAAGATCGAGGACACTTCACGCCCCGGCACCCGCGCCGCCGTCGTTTCGATCTCGCGGGCGAAGGCGCGCACGAAGCGCGCCTCGTCGACGGGCGCATGCCGCACGTGGCTGTTGAAATCGCAATACGGGCATTTCGACAGGCAGAACGGCCAGTGCACGTAGACGCCGAAAGCTTCTCGGTCAGCGTGGCTCAAGGCAGATCTCCGCGAGCTTCACGAAGGCGCGGGCGCGATGCGACAGGCCGAGCCCGAGCGGCGGCAGGCCGTGCTTCTCGATGCTGGTCATCTCGCCGAAGGTCCGCGTATGGCCGTCGGGCAGGAAAGCCGGATCATAGCCGAAGCCGGCGGTGCCGCGCGGCGGCCAAACCAGGGTTCCGTCGGCGCGGGCCTCGACCTCTTCGAGGTGATCGTCCGGCCAGGCCACGCACAGCGCCGAGACGAAATGCGCCTTGCGCTGTTCCGGGTTGGTGGCGCCGCGCTCCTGCAGCAGCCGCTCGATCCGCGTCATCGCCGCCATGAAGTCCTTGCCCTCGCCGGCCCAGCGCGCCGAGTAGATTCCGGGCGCGCCGTCGAGCGCGTCGACCACGAGGCCGGAATCGTCGGCGAAGGCCGGCAGTCCGGTCGCCTTGGCTGCTGCGATCGCCTTGATCGCGGCATTGGTCTGAAAACTGTCGCCGGTCTCCTCGGGCTCGGCGAGGCCGAGCTCGCCGGCCGACACCGCTTCCACGCCGTGCGGCGCCAGCAGTTCCCGCATCTCGGCGAGCTTGCCGGGATTATGGGTGGCAATGACGAGCCTTCCGGTGATTCGGCGATGCATGGCCAATCTGACTACGCCACCGCGATCTTTTGCAAGTCGACCAGACGCGCGACACCTTTGCGCGCCAAGGCCATCAGCGCCAGGAATTCGTCCTGCGAGAACGGCGTCTTCTCGGCGGTGCCCTGCACCTCGATGATGCGGCCGTCGCCGGTCATGACGAAATTGGCGTCGGTGTCGGCCTCGGAGTCCTCGGCATAGTCGAGATCGAGCACCGGCGTGCCCTGGTAGATGCCGCAGGAGATTGCCGCCACGTTGTCGCGCAACACGTTGGTCTTCAGCATGTTGCGGGTCTTCATCCAGTTGATGCAGTCGGCCAGCGCCACCCAGGCACCGGTGATCGAGGCGGTGCGGGTGCCGCCATCGGCCTGGATGACGTCGCAATCGACTGTGATCTGACGCTCGCCGAGCGCCTCGAGATCGACGGCCGCGCGCAGCGAGCGCCCGATCAGCCGCTGGATCTCGACCGTGCGGCCGCCCTGCTTGCCGGCGGAGGCCTCGCGGCGGGTGCGTTCCAGCGTGGCGCGCGGCAGCATGCCGTATTCGGCGGTGACCCAGCCGCGGCCCTGGCCCTTCAGCCAGGGCGGCAGGCGCTCTTCCAGCGTGGCGGTGACCAGCACATGGGTGTCGCCGAACTTCACCATGCAGGAACCCTCGGCGTATTTGACGACGCCGCGTTCCAGCGACACGGGGCGCAGTTCATCGGGCGCACGGCGGCTTGGCCGCATGGAATCCTCCAAAAATCCGAGAGATATGAGCCAGAGCGTGACGAACCGTCATCGCGCTCTATCGTCTTGTTTGAGCATGATCTTTCGGAAAACCGGCGGCCACTTTTCCGGATCGTGCTCGCCCGTGCTTGTAGGAGGGGGAAGGTCCAGCGGCAAGGGTTTTCGGCCCCGGCAGGGTCCGGTACGAGGGGGCCGAATGCCTGCTTGTCACCGGCCTCCGGGATCGACAAATTAGGCAATAATTGTGAGGGACTGGAGTGTGACTCACCACGATCCGATCGGCCTGATCGCGCCGCATGCCGGGCTCGCCCAGCTCAACGAGCGTTCGCGCGACATTTTTCGTCAAATCGTCGAAAGCTATCTCGCAACCGGTGAGCCCGTGGGCTCGCGCAACATCTCGCGCCTGATCGCATTACCGTTGTCGCCGGCCTCGGTCCGCAATGTGATGTCGGATCTCGAGCAGCTCGGCCTGATCTATGCGCCGCACACCTCGGCCGGCCGGCTGCCGACCGAACTCGGTCTGCGTTTCTTCGTCGACGCCCTGATGCAGGTCGGTGACCTCACCGAGGCCGAGCGCCAATCGATCCAGACCCAGCTTGCGGCGGTCGGCCGAGCGCAATCCGTCGAGGCCGCGCTCGGCGAGGCGCTGACGCGGTTGTCGGGACTGACCCGTGCCGCGGCCGTGGTGCTGACGCAGAAGTCGAATGCGCGGCTGAAGCACATCGAATTCGTGCGGCTGGAGCCGGAAAAGGCATTGGTCGTGCTGGTCGGCGAAGACGGCCAGGTCGAGAACCGGGTGCTGGCGCTGCCGCCGGGTGTTCCGTCCTCGGCCCTGACCGAAGCGACCAATTTCCTCAACGCGCGGATCCGCGGCCGCACGCTGGCGGAAGCGCGGCTCGAGCTCGAGACCGCGTTGACGCAAAACCGCGCCGAGCTCGATCAGCTGACGCAAAAGGTCGTCGCGGCCGGCATCGCGAGCTGGTCCGGCGGCGAGAGCGAGGACCGCCAGCTGATCGTGCGTGGCCACGCCAATCTGCTCGAGGATCTGCACGCGCTCGACGATCTCGAGCGGATCAAGTCGCTGTTCGACGATCTCGAAACCAAGCGCGGCGTGATCGATCTGCTCGGCCGTGCCGAACGCGGCGAGGGCGTGCGGATTTTCATCGGCTCGGAGAACAAGCTGTTCTCGCTGTCGGGTTCCTCGACCATCATCGCGCCCTACGGCGACGCCCAGGGCCGGATCGTCGGCGTGCTCGGCGTGATCGGACCGACGCGGTTGAACTATGCACGGGTGATCCCGACCGTCGACTATGCCGCGCGCATCGTCAGCAAGATGCTGGGCGGCTGACCGGGACGGATTTCGCCTTCATTTGACGGGTTTTCGTCACCCAAGCCGGAGGTCCCTGTTCCCGAAGCCGGTATCTTGCGCTTGATTTTCGCCGCCTAAAGCACGATATCCCGGGCAGCAATCCCCAAGATTTGAACCGACGCGAGTTTTCGAGAAGGCAAGCCATGACCGATCCGAACCGGGCCAATGACAACACCGAGAATTCGGCGCCGACGGGTGAGCCCGTGGTCTCGAAGCCCTACATCATGCCTGACGATCCCGAGGTGGGCTCGGCAGAGGCGCTGACCAAGGAACTCGCCGAGGCGAAGGACCGCACGCTGCGCACGCTGGCCGAGATGGAGAACCTCCGGCAGCGCACCCGCCGCGAGGTGGCCGATGCCAAGACCTATGGCATCACCGGCTTTGCCCGCGACGTGCTCGATATCGCCGACAATCTGCAGCGCGCGCTCGACGCCGTGCCGGCCGAGACCAAGGAAGCGGCCGATCCCGGCCTGAAGGCGTTGCTTGAGGGCGTCGAGCTGACCGAGCGCTCGTTGCTCAACACGCTGGAAAAGAACGGCGTCAAAAAGTTCGATCCGATCGGCGAGAAGTTCGATCCGAACTTCCAGCAGGCGATGTTCGAGGTGCCTGATGCGTCGGTGCCGTCGGGCACCGTGGTGCAGGTCGTGCAGGCCGGCTACATGATCGGCGAGCGCATCCTGCGTCCGGCGCTGGTCGGCGTCTCCAAGGGCGGCGCCAAGCCCGCCCCGAGCGCCGACTTTACGGTCTGAGCCGCTGCTTCACGGCAGCGGCTTCTCATCGGCCTTCGGCCAATAGGTGCCGAAGCTCCAGAGATTTCCTTCCGGGTCACGGCAGGCGAAATCGCGGCTGCCGTATTCGGTGTCGCGCAATTCCATTTCGATCCTTGCGCCCGCCGCCCTTGCCTTCGCATGCAGGGCGTCGGGGTCGTCGACGGCGATGTAGATTGAATCGGTGCGGCGGCCGGTAGAGTCGCCGACCAGCCTGCCATAGGCATCGTCACGGCTCTGGCCCAGCATCAGCATCGAGGAACCGTAGGCGAGCTCGGCGTGGTGGATCACGCCGCCGTCGCAATAGACCACGCGCTCGGTGAATCCGATCACTGTCTTGAGCCAGGCGATCATCGCCTCAGCGTCCGTGCAGCGCAGGGTGGGATAGATGCGGGGCGGTTCGATGTCGTGCGTCATGGTGGCTCACTTTTTTGGCTGACGGCGCCACTCTGCACGAGCCGACGCGGCTGTGGCTTGAAGGTTTGTTACCGGTCGAGCAGCCCGTCGTCGGCGTGAACCAGCCGGCGGTCGGTCAGCGCCTGGCGGCGCGCCCAGGCAGTGGGCGGTTCCCCTGCGAATTCGACGAACTCCCGTGCGAGATGCGCCTGGTCGGCATAGCCGCTCTCCGCCGCGATCCCCGCCCAGCCACGCGCGGCCCCGCTCTGGGCGAGCCGGCTCGCCCGGTGAAACCGCATCACGCGCGCCAGCGATTTCGGCGCCAGACCGAGCTCGGATCGAAACCGGCTGGCCAGGTGCTTGCGGCTCCAGCCGATCTCGTCGGCCAATGTCGTGATGCTGACGGCACCGGCCGAGCGCGCCAGCCTCCGATAGGCGAACGCGACTTCGGGAGACGGCGTGTGGCGGGCACGGCGCAGCACGAAGGCTTCGATCAGGTCGAAGCGGCGCTGCCAGCACGTCACAGCGCCGAGCCGTTCGCGCAAACGGCGACCCTCATGACCGAGCACATCGTCGATCTCGACCATGCGTCCGACCAGGTCGGCCACAGCGCCGCCGAAGCAACTGTAGGCGCCGAGCGGCGTGAAATCCACCTGCACGCAGGCGGCCCGGCCGTCGGATTCGATGTAGACCGGCCCCGCATGCAGGCCGGCGGCGAAGCTGAGTTGACGATCGGCAGCTCCAGGCTCGCGTCCCAGCGCGATCAGGAACGGGGTGCCGAAACTGACGATCAGCGGGACGATGAGCGGCGCGGTCTGCCGATGCGCGAACCGGCCGGTCGCGGTCTCGCGATAACCCGTGATCCGGACGATCAGGCCCGCCATGGGTGGCGACGGCAGACGATGCGCGAAATCGAATGCAATGGGTGAGGCGAACTCGGCCATGCGGATCTCGCGCGAGGCGGCGTCCTACGCGATATCAGACGACTTGATGCGCTTGACGCCGGCCTTGGCCATATCGTCCCAGGCCTTGGCGAGCGATCCCTGGGTGTCGATGCCGCGGCAGGCATCTTCCACCACATAGGTCTCGAAGCCGGCCTTGCGTGCGTCGAGCGCGGTCCATGCCACGCAGAAGTCGGTGGCGAGCCCGGCCACGAAAAGCCGCTCGACGTTGCGCGCCTTCAGATAGGCGGCAAGCCCGGTGGTGGTCTTGCCGTCGGCCTCGGTGAAGGCGGAGTAGCTGTCGACGTCCTTGTGAAAGCCCTTGCGGATGATCAGCTCGGCCTGCGGGATCGCAAGTTCCTTCGACAGCGCGGCGCCGTCGGTGCCCTGCACGCAATGGTCGGGCCACAGCACCTGCTTGCCATAGGCGAGGTCGATGGTCTCGAACGGCTTCTTGCCGGAATGGGTCGAGGCGAAGGAGACGTGTCCGGGCGTGTGCCAGTCCTGCGTCATCACCACATTGGCAAAGCTCTTGGCGATCTTGTTGATGATAGGCACCACCTGCTCGCCGTCCTTCACCGCCAGGCTGCCGCCGGGCAGGAAGCAGTTCTGGACGTCGATCACCAGCAGCGCGGAGCCGTCGTCGGGCTTGATCGCAGCCGCCCAGAGACTTTTTGGAACCAGGGTCGCAAGCGCCATCGTACCGAGGCCTGCAACCATCCGTCGTCGATCCAACATCGCGCCCCTCCTCGCTTTGCGTGATACCACGCGAGGAGGCTAGTTCCGTTCGGCGAACGACGAAAGTGGGATTTTTCCAACCGGCTCTACGAAGGGCCGATCAGCCGCGCGGCTGGATGCCGTCGCGCACCGCGCGGAAGCGCGGGAAGGCCGTCTCCCAATCGGTACGCGGCGAGCTTCCGATGATGCGCATCGATGTCTGGGCACCGAACCGCAGCCACTGCACGATGGTCACCGGGGTGTTGTCCTTGCCGCTGACGGCGTCGATCCGGGTCTCGAAGCCGGGCTGGCCTTCGATCCGGATCGGTTCGGACATCGTGATCCGCCCGTCGCGCACGCCTGGGATCGTGGTGGCGATCTGCTGGGCAAAGCGACTGCGATCGTCGGGTGTGGCCGGGGCCGAGCCGATGATGCCGAGCAGCATGAAGGGCTTGGTCTCGAGGCTCTTGTCCTCGGCGTCGGCCATCAGCAGCGCCGCGCCCGGCGCCAGCATGCGGACATGCTTGAAACTGCTGAGCTCGGTGACCTTGAACGGCATCATGCCGAGCTGCTCGTCGACCGGCACCTCGTTGCGGATCTGGGCGGAGGCGAACATCTGCCGCACGGCGTCGTCGGTGTAGATCTTGCTCGCGTTCTCCGGCACCTGCACTGCGACATAGCCGGAGAAGGTCGGTCCCGGCAGGATCATGGAATAGCGTCGCACATTGCTCGCGCCGTCGCGCGCACTCTCCACGGTGTAATAGCCGAGACCGGCCGGCGTCTCGAGGCTCTCCGGCTTGATGCCGCCGGTGCCGCCCGGGTTGGCCTTGAAGGCGTTCACGACCTCGTTGTAGGCCTCCGCGGGCAGATCGGCGATCAGGACCTTCACGCCCTGATCCTCGGTCTCGAAGCCGATGAACGATTTGGCACGCACGAGGCCCACCAGCGGCTTCATCCCGACATGCGCGCCCGGCGGAAACACCACGTCGGCGGCAAAGCCACGACAGGTGGCAGCAATCAGCAAGGCAACCGCAACGAGAACTCGAAAAGGCATCATGGGGGATCTACCGGTTTTGCTTGGTGGCCGCGCAACGGGGCCGGTGCAGGGCTGGATGGCCTCTTTCAGTCGGACCGCTTTTAGCGGTTTTGATGGCCCTGCAACAGGCCGCCAACGCTCCGCGCCAGGCCTGCAGGCCCGATTCCATGGGCTTTTCGCCTTGATTGGCAGGCACTTTCCAGTTTCCCGACATTTCCAAGATGAGCCGCCAGCGGCCAAACAGCGCGCCCTCGACCCGTGCGCCGCTCTCGCATACGACGTTTGTGAGCGTTCACTCAACAGCGCTGACGTCGCGCGTTGGATGTTCGTGGTCGACGACCCCCGGCACATTGCCGATTTGTTAACCTGGTCAGGGGGTCGCCTTGGGGTTGCCTTGGCCTTGAACCGGTGCCGCGGCCGGACTGACACAATCTTTCAAACGTCAGTCTTTTCAGGCCTCAACGTTGCGTCCAGTCCTTGCGGGCAGGACCCTCTCTCCTATATCAGGCTCACCGTCGCAATATCGCGAGTATGTGAACGTCTGGGGGTTCGGTACGGAGCGCCGTCAGGGCCCAACCAACCTGCCGTAGCAAAGAGGATATCAAAACCATGGGTAAGGTCATTGGGATCGACCTCGGCACCACGAATTCGTGCGTCGCCGTGATGGATGGCAAGAACGCCAAGGTGATCGAGAATGCCGAGGGTATGCGAACGACGCCGTCGATCGTTGCCTTCACCGACGACGGCGAACGCCTCGTCGGACAGCCGGCGAAACGCCAGGCGGTGACCAATCCCGAGCGTACGTTCTTTGCGGTGAAGCGCCTCATCGGCCGCCGCTATGACGACCCGATGGTCGAGAAGGACAAGAAGCTCGTTCCCTACAAGATCGTCAAAGCATCGAACGGCGACGCCTGGGTCGAAGCCGATGGCAAGACCTATTCGCCCTCGCAGGTCTCGGCCTTCATTCTGCAGAAGATGAAGGAGACCGCTGAGGCGCATCTCGGCCAGAAGGTCGATCAGGCCGTCATCACCGTTCCCGCTTATTTCAACGACGCACAGCGTCAGGCCACCAAGGACGCCGGCAAGATCGCCGGCCTCGAGGTGCTGCGCATCATCAACGAGCCGACCGCTGCCGCGCTCGCCTACGGCCTCGACAAGACCAAGGCCGGCACGATCGCCGTGTACGATCTCGGCGGCGGCACCTTCGACGTCTCGATCCTCGAGATCGGCGACGGCGTGTTCGAGGTGAAGTCGACCAACGGCGACACCTTCCTCGGCGGTGAAGATTTCGACATGCGCCTGGTCGGCTATCTCGCCGACGAGTTCCAGAAGGAGCAGGGCATCAACCTGCGTAACGACAAGCTCGCTCTGCAGCGCCTGAAGGAAGCTGCCGAAAAGGCCAAGATCGAGCTGTCGTCGACCACGCAGACCGAAATCAATCTGCCGTTCATCACGGCTGACCAGACCGGTCCGAAGCATCTGACGATGAAGCTGACCCGCGCCAAGTTCGAGGCGCTGGTGGCCGACCTCGTCGAGAAGACCATCGAGCCGTGCCGCAAGGCGCTGAAGGATGCCGGCCTGACCGCCGGCGAGATCGGCGAAGTGGTGCTGGTCGGCGGCATGACCCGCATGCCGAAGATCCAGGAAGTGGTGAAGCAGTTCTTCGGCAAGGAGCCGCACAAGGGCGTCAATCCCGACGAAGTCGTCGCGATCGGCGCTGCGATCCAGGCCGGCGTGCTGCAGGGCGACGTCAAGGACGTGCTGCTGCTCGACGTGACCCCGCTGTCGCTGGGCATCGAGACGCTGGGCGGCGTGTTCACCCGCATCATCGACCGCAACACCACGATCCCGACCAAGAAGAGCCAGGTGTTCTCGACCGCCGAAGACAATCAGGGCGCCGTGACCATCCGCGTCTTCCAGGGCGAGCGTGAAATGGCGGCCGACAACAAGATGCTCGGCCAGTTCGACCTGATGGGCATTCCGCCGGCTCCGCGCGGCATGCCGCAGATCGAGGTGACTTTCGACATCGACGCCAACGGCATCGTCAACGTCTCGGCAAAGGACAAGGCGACCGGCAAGGAACAGCAGATCCGGATCCAGGCATCCGGCGGTCTGTCCGAGGCCGACATCGACAAGATGGTCAAGGACGCCGAGGTCAACGCCGCCGAGGACAAGAAGCGCCGCGAGGCAGTCGACGCCAAGAACCATGCCGACGGCCTGGTTCATTCGACCGAGAAGGCCCTGGCCGAACACGGTTCGAAGATCGCCGACACCGAGCGCCGTGCGATCGAAGACGCCGTCAGCGACCTCAAGGAAGCGCTGAAGGGCGACGACGCCGAGGCGATCAAGGCCAAGACCAACACGCTGGCGCAGGCTTCGATGAAGCTCGGCGAGGCCATGTACAAGCAGCAGGCAGAGGCCGATGCGGCCAACGACGCTGCCAAGGATGACGTTGTCGACGCGGAGTTCACCGAGGTCGACGACGACAAGAACAGCAAGAAGTCTGCCTAAGCGGATTTTCGATCATGACCCTCACACCAATGAGCACGCGACGCGTCTCGGAGGAGTGGGGGTCATTTTTCTTTAAGGCGATCGCTGCATCTTCCAGACAGGCGCAATCCTTGACGCGATTCTCAGCGCAGTCTCTGGCGCAATCTTCGGCGATCGCGATGAACTTCGGACGGAATTGAAGGATGTCCACCAAGCGCTGCTATTACGAGACCCTCGAGGTTGAACGGAACGCGGACGAGACCAAGCTGAAATCGGCTTTCCGCAAGCTCGCGATGAAATGGCATCCGGACAAGAATCCGGGCGACGCCAGCAGCGAAGTCCGGTTCAAGGAAATCAACGAAGCCTATGAAGTACTGAAGGACGGCGACAAGCGCGCCGCCTACGACCGCTTCGGCCATGCCGCCTTCGAGCAGGGCATGGGTGGTGGCGGCCCTGGCTTCGGCGCCGGCTTCGCCTCTTCCTTCTCCGACATCTTCGAGGATCTGTTCGGCATGGCCGGACAGCGCCGCGGCAGCGGCGGCCGCGAACGCGGTGCCGACCTGCGCTACAACATGGAGATCACGCTCGAGGAGGCCTTCCAGGGCAAGACCGCGCAGATCGAGATCCCGGTCTCGGTCACCTGCGAATCCTGCTCGGGCACCGGCGCCAAGGCCGGCACCAAGCCGAAAACCTGCTCGCATTGCGGCGGCGCCGGCCGTATCCGGCAGGCCCAGGGCTTCTTCACGCTGGAGCGGACCTGTCCCGGCTGCCAGGGCCGCGGTCAGATGATCGAGGATGCCTGCACCTCCTGCGCCGGCTCCGGCCGGGTGACACGCGAACGTACGCTGTCGGTCAACATTCCCCCGGGAGTCGAGGACGGCACCCGCATTCGTCTCGCCGGCGAAGGCGAGGCCGGTGTCCGCGGCGGACCGCCCGGCGACCTCTACATCTTCCTGTCACTGACCACGCACCAGTTCTTCCAGCGCGACGGCGCCGACCTGCATTGTCGCGTGCCGATCTCGATGGTGACCGCAGCACTCGGCGGCGAATTCGAGGTGCCGACCATCGACAAGGGCAAGACCAAGGTGAAGGTGCCCGCCGGGACCCAGTCCAGCCGCCGATTCCGCATCGCATCAAAGGGCATGCCGGTGCTCCGCTCACGGCAGACCGGCGACATGTATGTTCAGGTTGTGGTCGAAACGCCGCAGAATCTGACCAAGAAGCAGCAAGAATTGCTGATGGAGTTCGAAAAACTGTCGTCCGGCGCAACCCAGCCGGAGGCGGCGGGTTTCTTCTCTAAGGTCAAGGACTTCTTCGGAAACCGCTCGGTCTAGCCGCAGTCGTTATGCTTGACCGTAACGACTTCGATCTATACGTGTTTATGACTGTTTTCTGACAACCGCTCGATTGTGCGCGGTCCCGCCTGGTAGCGACATGCCTCTGCAATCGTCCGTGCGTGCGTCGAAGAAGCCCCTCCGTCTCGACGACGAGGTACGTTTTCTCCGTTCATGGATCGAGAAGCCGCTGCATATGGGCGCGGTGATGCCGTCCGGACGGCTGCTTGCCCGCACCATGGCGCAATATGTCGATCCCGAAGCCGAAGGACCGGTCGTCGAACTTGGGCCGGGCACCGGGGCGATTACCAACGCGCTGATCGAGCACGGCGTCGATCAAAAGCGTCTCGTCCTGGTTGAGTACAATCCCGGCTTCTGCGCGTTGCTGCGCGAACGCTATCCGCAGGCCAAGGTGGTCCAGGGTGACGCCTACAGGCTGCGCGATACGCTGTGGGACGTCATGAAGACACCCGCCTCGGCCGTGGTCTCCGGTCTGCCGCTGGTCACCAAGCCGATGCTGACCCGCCTGAAGCTGATCCGCGATGCCTTCCTGGCGCTCGCACCCGGCGCGCCGTTCGTCCAGTTCACCTATTCGGTGGCGCCCCCGATTCCGAAGTCGCTTCCGGGCGTGTCCACCGAGGCCTCCGAGCGGATCTGGATGAACCTTCCGCCCGCGCGGGTCTGGGTGTATCGCAAGGGCTGACCTTCCAGCGCCGTCGCGCTGGGTGCGACCTACACCTGCGATTTCGAAATGTCCGCGCTGAAAATCCTCGTGATCCCGGGATCGCTTCGATCCGGTTCGCTCAATGCGAAGCTGGCCGCCGTGCTGGCACACGAGCTCGCGCAATCCGGCGCCGACGTCACCCGCATCTCGCTCGGCGATTTTCCGCTGCCGATCTATGACGGTGACCTGCAGGCGAAATCGGGCGTGCCGCAGCACGCCGTCAATCTGAAGCGGATGATCGGCGCCCATCATGGCGTGCTGATCGTGACGCCCGAATATAATTCCTCGGTGCCGGCGCTGGTGAAGAACGCCATCGACTGGGTCAGCCGCGTGCAGGATGCGCACGAGGCCCGCGGCCAGGTGTTCCACGGCCGCGCCTTCGCGATGGCAGCGGCATCCGGCAACCGCCTCGGCGGCACCCGTGCGCTGGCAGCGCTGCGCCTGATCCTGACCGCTTGCCACGCCACCGTGATCCCGAACCAGCTCGCGCTGTCATTCGCCGAGCAGGCCTATGACGATATGGATCGTCTGAAGCACCAGGGCGACATCAATGCGATGCGGGCGCTGGTGCGACAGCTGATCGACCATTCCCAACGCATGATGTGAGGTGACATGCAGCCAGCCCAGATCGCTCCAGGGATCGCTCCAAGAGACCGGTTGATTGTGGCGCTCGATTTGCCGTCGGTCGCTGCGGCCGAGGCGATGATCGACAGGCTCGGCGACAGCGTCACCTTCTACAAGATCGGCTATCAGCTTGGTTACGCCGGCGGTCTCGTGCTGGCGAAGCAGCTTGCAGGCCGCGGCAAGAAGGTCTTTCTCGATCTCAAGCTGCACGACATCGGCAACACCGTTGCCCGCGGGGTCGAAAGCGTCGCTACTCTCGGCGCGACCTTCCTCACCGTGCATGCCTATCCGCAGACCATGAAGGCGGCGGTCGAGGCCCGCGCCGGCACCGGTCTGAAGATCCTCGCGGTGACGGTGCTGACCTCCTATGACGACAGCGACCTTCACGCCGCGGGCTATCGCCTCAACGTCTCCGATCTCGTCGAAGCGCGCGCCCGGCAGGCGCAGGCGCTCGGTGTCGACGGCCTCGTCAGCTCGCCGGAGGAAGCGAGCGCCTTGCGCAAGATCATCGGCGATCAGATGAACCTGGTGACCCCCGGCATCCGCCCGGCGGGCTCGGCGACCGGTGACCAGAAGCGCATCATGACGCCGGCGCGCGCCATTGCTGCCGGCGCCGATTATCTGGTCGTCGGACGTCCGGTGATGGAGGCCGCCGATCCGAAGGCCGTCGCCGAAGCCATTCACACCGAGATCGCCCAGGCGCTCGCCTGAACCAACAACACGGGAGAACAGAGATGGCGAAGGGATACTGGATTGGACGCGTCGACGTTCATAACGAGGACGGCTACAAGCCCTACATGGCCGCCAACCCGGCCATCTTCCAGAAGTTCGGCGGCAAGTTCATCGTGCGCGGCGGCAAGTTCGCCACCGTGGAGGGCCAGAGCCGGTCGCGCAACGTCGTGATCGAATTCCCGGACTATGAGACCGCGCTCGCCTGCTATAACTCGCCCGAATACCAGGCCAACATCAAGGTGCGGCAGCCGCATTCGATCGCCGACCTCATCATCATCGAAGGTCACAATAGCCCATAGCCGGGGCGGGCTCGGTTGCCGGAACAGCCATGGCTCGCTATACGGCTTGGAGAGGTGAGCCATGGCTGACATGCGTCTGATTGTTGCGGGAGCCGGCGGCCGGATGGGCCGCACGCTGACGCGGGTGATTTCCGAAACCCCGGGAGCGGTGCTGGTCGGCGCGCTGGAAGCGCCCGGCTCGGAGCTGCTCGGCAAGGACGCCGGCGTGCTCGCCGGCCTTCCCGCCAATGACGTCAAGCTGTCGGCCGATCTATGGTCGATGTCCGCGGCTGCCGACGGCATCCTGGATTTCACCGTGCCGGCCGCGACCATCGCCAATGTCGCGATCGCGGCCGAGCGCGGCCTCGTTCATGTCATCGGCACCACTGGCCTGTCGCAGTCCGATGATGCGGTGATCCGCAGCGTCACCGACCGCGCCATCGTGGTGAAGTCGGGCAATATGAGCCTTGGCGTCAATCTGCTTGCCGCGCTGGTCAAGCGCGTCGCGCAGTCGCTCGACCAGAGCTTTGACATCGAAATTCTCGAGCTGCATCACAAGTCCAAGATCGATGCGCCGTCGGGCACCGCTCTGATGCTCGGCGAAGCCGCTGCTGCCGGCCGCAAGATCGCGTTGGATCAGCATTCGGCACGCGGCCGCGATGGCCTGACCGGCGCGCGCCGTGCCGGCGATATCGGCTTTGCCTCGCTGCGCGGCGGCACCGCGGCGGGCGATCACAGCGTGATCTTTGCCGGCCCCTCGGAGCGCATCACGCTGTCGCACCATGCCGAGGATCGCGCGCTGTTCGCGCAGGGCGCGCTGAAGGCTGCGCTGTGGGCGCATGGCAAGAAGCCCGGCATGTATTCCATGACCGACGTTCTCGGGTTGAACGACTGAGATCGCTCGACGAAATCCATCTAAGCGAAAACGGAATCTGAAATGAGTGATCGTCTTCTTGTGCTCGTTCGTCACGGTCAGAGCGAATGGAATCTGAAGAACCTGTTCACCGGGTGGAAGGACCCTGATCTCACCGAGCAGGGCATCGCTGAAGCCAAGGACGCCGGTCGCAAGCTGAAGGCGCAGGGGCTGTCGTTCGATGTCGCCTTCACCTCCGACCTGACGCGCGCGCAGCACACGCTGAAGCTGATGCTGGAGCAGATCGGCCAGACCGGATTGCCGACCACGAAGAATCTCGCGCTCAATGAACGCGACTACGGCGATCTCTCCGGCCTCAACAAGGACGACGCCCGCAAGAAGTGGGGCGAGGACCAGGTCCTGGTCTGGCGCCGGTCCTACGACGTTCCGCCGCCCGGCGGCGAAAGCCTGAAGGATACGCTGGCACGCACGCTGCCTTATTATGTGCAGGAGATCCTGCCCGGCGTGCTGCGCGGCCAGCGCACGCTGATCGCAGCCCACGGCAATTCGCTGCGCGCGCTGATCATGGTGCTGGAAAAGCTGACGCCGGAGCAGATCCTCAAGCGCGAGCTCGCGACCGGCGCGCCGGTGGTCTATCGGCTCAATGCCGATTCCACCGTCGCGTCCAAGGTCGATCTGGCGGGGTAAGCAACGTCTGATCCGTCATCCTGAGGCTCGCTCCGCTCGCACCTCAGGGCGACGGTGAGAGACCGTAGGTTTCGCTCGCGGCGATCAGTGCAATCCGACCTGTCCCGCTTCCCAGCCCAGCATCGCCTGCTTGCGGGTGATGCCCCAGTGGTAGCCGGTCAGCGCGCCGCTCTTGCCGAGGGCGCGATGGCAGGGCACCACGAACGACACCGGATTGCGGCCGACCGCGGCGCCGACGGCGCGCGAGGCCTTCGGATTGCTGATCTTGCAGGCGATGTCGGAATAGCTGACCGCACGGCCCATCGGGATCTTGAGCAGCGTTTCCCACACCCGCACCTCGAAGTCGGTGCCGATCAAGACAACGCGCAGCGGCTGGTCAGCCCGCCACAAGCTTGTATCGAACACGCGCTGCGCCAACGCAGTGGTGCCGGCGGTGTCCTCGACATAGGTCGCATTCGGCCAGCGCCGCTTCATGTCGGCAAACGCTGTCTGCTCGCCGCCGTGGTCGGCGAAGGCAAGGCCTGCGAGCCCGCGGTCGGTCGCGATCACGATCGCGGTGCCGAACGGCGAGGGGTGGAAGCCGTAGCGCAGCGTCATGCCGCCGCCGCCGGTCTTCCATTCGCCTGGCGACATCGCCTCGTGCGTAACGAACAGATCGTGCAGTCGTCCCGGTCCTGAAAGACCGGAGTCGAGTGCCGCGTCGAGCACGCTGGCGGAATCGCGCAGCAGGTTCTTTGCGTGATCGAGCGTCAGCGCCTGCATGAAGGCCTTCGGCGTCAGCCCGGCCCAGCGGCGGAACAGATGGTGCAGTTCATCCGGCGTGACTGCGGCGGCATCGGCCATCGCCTCGATGGTCGGCTGGGTGCGCCAGTGTTCCGAGATGAACGCGATGGCGCGCCGCACCGAATCATAGTCGCGCAGCGCGGCGCTCTGGAGGCCCGGCTTGGCCAGGCGCTGGTCATGTATGGCGAGTGTCATCATGGTGTCTGATTTAGGAGCCATGGCGCGTCCAAACCACCCGATTTCTGACAAGCATGATCCGGAAAAGTGGGGACCGGTTTTCCGACAAGATCATGCTCAAAAAGGAGCGCGATTAGGCGACGGGGTTGTAGGTCGGGCCGCGTTTCGCGGTATTCAGCGCCGCCGTCAAGGCCTTGGAGAAGCTGGCCTTTTCGTCCGGGCTGAGGAAGCTGCCGACGCTGACCCGGCGGCCGCGGGACACCAGATAAAGCCGTTCGATGCCGAACTCCTCATGCGAGATCTGCTCGAACCGCACCCAGAGTGGATTGAGCACCCATTCGGCCACATGGCCGCGGTGACTGATCCGGCGCACCCGCAGTTCCGACGGCGTCACGGTGATCTCCTCGCTCGCCTTGGCGGTGCGGAAATTGACCTTGAACGCCCAGTAGATCACCAGCACGTCGAGGCCGAAGAAGCCGAAGATCGGCCAGGCGCCCAGCCACCAGAACACCGCGCCGGCGATGAAGCTGATCACGGTGACGAACGACATCAGCACGATAAAGCCCGTGCGGTTCAGCGAGCGGTGCGGCGTCAGCAGCGCCGAGAACAGCTTCGGCTCCGCCTCAGGCGCATTCACCTCGAGGTCATCGGCCCTGAGGTCATCGCTCCGATCAAAGTCGTTGCCTGCGGTCATGACGTATCAGTATATCCCGTTCATGGCCAAAATCATCCGTCCTCAACGCGCCGGCGCGTCAAGCGTTCAGTCCGCGCCGAACAAGAAAGCCGCGAAAGCGGCAACGCCGCTGCCCAAACGCGCGGCAGGGAAGGCGGCCAAAAAGCCTGCCAAGAAGATCGCCAAGAAAATCGCAAAGCCAAAGCCATGGACGGCGGCGGAGGTCTACGAGGTCTTCGATCGGTTCCGCAAAGCCAATCCCGAGCCGAGGGGCGAGCTCGAGCATCTCAACCCCTACACGCTGCTGGTTGCGGTGGTGCTGTCGGCGCAGGCAACCGATGCCGGTGTCAACAAGGCGACGCGGCCGTTGTTTGAGATCGCCGACACGCCGGAGAAGATGCTTGAGCTCGGCGAAGAAAAAGTGCGCGAGTACATCAAGACCATCGGGCTCTATCGCAACAAGGCCAAGAACGTCATCGCGCTTTCCGAGAAGCTGATCGCCGAATTCGGCAGCCAGGTGCCGCGCACCCGCGCCGAAATCGAATCGTTGCCCGGTGCCGGCCGCAAGACCGCGAATGTCGTGCTCAACATGGCGTTCGGCGAACACACGATGGCGGTCGACACCCACGTGTTTCGCGTCGGCAACCGCACCGGTCTCGCACCGGGCAAGACGCCGCTCGAGGTCGAGCTGGGATTGGAGAAGGTGATCCCGACGGAGTTCATGCTGCACGCCCATCACTGGCTGATCCTGCATGGTCGCTATACCTGCCTCGCCCGCGGCCCGCGTTGCGAAGTGTGTTTGATCAATGATCTCTGCCGGTGGCCGGAGAAGACGGTCTGAGGCATCATCGTCATCAAGTGTTACCAGGCTTGGCGTTCCGGCGCGTGACTTGAGGAGTGTAGCGTGGCAGAGCAGGTTCAAGATGGTCCGTCGCAAGTGACTGCGACTGCTCCAGTCCAGGCACCAGCCAAGCCGCAGCCTGCGGCCAGCGGCTTCTGGGGACGCTTCGCCATTCCGCTGTTTGCGGTGCTCGTCGCGTTGGTGTTCGTCGTAGTGGCGACGACGCATTGGAACGGATGGACCGGCAGCGCCACGATCCAGACCACCGATGACGCCTATGTGCGCGCCGAATTGACCCAGCTCAGTAGCCGGGTGTCCGGCGAAGTGCTCACGGTCGCGGTTTCCGATTTCCAGCGCGTCAAGGCCGGCGATCTGCTGGTGCAGATCGATCCTGCCGACTACCAGGCGCAGGTCGCGCAGGCCGAAGCCGGCGTGGTCGGTGCCCAGGCCGCGCTCGACAACCTCAACAACCCAGGTCGAGCTGCAATATGCGACCATCGCGCAGGCCGAGGCCTCGCGGCTGTCCGCGGAGGCGCAGCAGACTCTGGCGCGCCAGGAGGAAGAACGTCAGCAGTCACTGTCGCAGACCGACGCCGGCACGCGGCAGCGGCTCGAGCAGGCCACTGCATCCTATGCCAAGGCGGAGGCCGACGTGCAGGCCAGCCGCGCGGTGATCGCAGCGCAGCGCCATCAGCTCGAGGTCCTGCAAGGCACCAAGAAGCAGCGCGCCGCCGACCTCGACGCCGCCAAGGCCCTGCTGGCATCGGCCAAACTCAAGCTCGGCTACACCAGGATCGCGGCACCATTCGACGGCGTCACCGGCGAGCGCCAGGTGCAGCCGGGCGACTACGTCAACATCGGCACCAATTTGGTCAATGTCGTGCCGCTGCCGAACGTCTATGTGATCGCCAACTACAAGGAAACCCAGCTGACCAACGTCAGACCGGGCCAGCCGGTCGAGGTCACGGTGGACACGTTCTCCGGCCAGAGGCTTCGTGGCGTCGTCGAGCGCATCGCGCCGGCGAGCGGATCGCAGTTCGCGCTGCTGCCGCCCGACAACGCCACCGGCAATTTCACCAAGGTGGTACAGCGCATCCCGGTACGGATTCAGTTCGACAAGGGCCAGCCGCTGCTCGAGCGGCTGCTGCCGGGCATGTCGGTGGTGACGCGGATCAACACCGGCGAGGCGGTCGCCAATGGCGGAAAGTGACGATCGCGAACGCGGTCCGGTCTCGCGTGGCGACGTTGCGCGCTATCCGCTGTTCGCGGTCGTGGCCGGGCTGCTCGGCGCGTTCCTGGCGAATTTCGACAGCCGTCTGACCACGATCGGCCTGCCAGATTTGCGTGGCGCGTTCTCGCTCACCTTCGACGAGGGCGCCTGGCTCTCGACCGCGGCGATCGGCTCGCAGATCTTCGTCGCGCCTGCGGTGGCCTGGCTCGCCACCGTGTTCGGTTTGCGCCGCGTGCTCGGAATCCCGAGTCTGGTCTACGCCGTGGTCTCGCTGACCATCCCGTTCGTACGCGACTACACGACGCTGATCGCGCTCAGCATCGCGCACGGCATGCTGCTCGGCACCTTCGTGCCGGCGACGCTGATGATCATCCTGCGCAACCTGCCGATCCGCTGGTGGATTCCAGCAATCGCGATGTATTCGATCCGCGTCGGCTTCGCGCTGGACTCGTCGAGCTCGCTGGTCGGCTTCTATGTCGAGCACCTCGGCTGGCAGTGGCTGTATTGGCAGGGCGTGGTGATCGCACCGCTGATGGGGCTGATGGTCTATCTCGGTACGCCGAAGGAGCCGGTCAATCGCGAACTGCTGCACCATGCCGATTGGGGCGGCATGCTGCTTCTCGGCACCGGAGTCTCGATGGCCTATGCCGGGCTCGACCAGGGCAACCGGCTGGACTGGCTGTCGTCGGGCACGGTGATGGCATTGCTGATCGGCGGCGGGCTCCTGATCGTCGCCTTCATGATCAACGAGATGGTGGCGCGCCGGCCCTGGGCGCATTTCAACGTGCTGTTCTCGCGCAATATCGGGCTCTCGCTGATCGTCATCCTGCTCTACACGCTGACCGGCCTGTCGAACTCGTCGCTGGTGCCGAATTTCCTCGGCACCGTCGCCGCGCTGCGGCCGGAGCAGTCGGGCGCGCTGTTGTTCACTTACGGCGCGCTGCCGATGTTCGTGCTGGTGCCGATCTCGATCCTGCTGCTCCGCCATCTCGATCCGCGCATCGTCGTGGTGCTCGGCTTCTCGGCATTCGCCGCCGCCAATCTCTGGGGCACGCAGCTGAGCCATGTCTGGGCGCGCGAGGACTTTGTCGGCATCGTTCTGCTGGCGTCGGTCGGGCAGGCGTTCACGCTGCTGCCGATCATCATCATGGCGCTCGCCAACTCCGATCCGTCGCGGGCCACGGCGTTCGCGGCCTATATCCAGATCATGCGGCTCGGCGGCGCCGAGATCGGCATCGCATTGATGGGCACCTGGCTGCGCGTCCGCGAGCAGATCCATTCGAACTATCTCGGACAGCATGTTCAGAACGGCGATGTCGACGTCGTGAAACTGCTGAAGCGCCTGGCGGGTGAATTCTCCGGCCACGGCATAGGGACGGCGATGGGGCGGGCCGTCGGCACGCTCGCGGCGCTGGTGCAGCGCGAGGCCAACACGCTCGCCTATATTGACGGCTTCTGGCTGTGCTTCTGGCTCGCGATGCTGGCGCTGTTCCTGATCGCCCTGATCACGCGTGCGCCGCAGGGCCCACTGTCGCCGGTGCCGTTCGGCTTCGTGAAGAACTTGCTCCGCAAACGAGACACCGCCGCTTCCTGACCGGCGTTTCACCACCAGGCTGGGTCAATTTATAGTGAATGCAGCGCGCGGCTGATGTCGGCGCCGCCTGAAATATTTTGCACGTCGCGTGGTTCCACAACCGGGGGAACTGGAGCCACGATGACCGAGACCAAGCAGACGGCCGCGCTTGTTTCCATGGCGACGGCGGTTCCACCGCATCTATTCCATCAGGGACAAGTTCTGCAGGCCGCGCGCAATCTTCTCGCCGACCGCTATCCCGAGTTCGAGACGCTCTCCAGCCTGTTCGCCAACACCGGCATTCAGCATCGCTATGGCGTCAAGCCGATCGAATGGTACCTCGAACGGCGCGGTTGGCCGGAGCGGACGCAGGCCTTCCTCGAAGGCGCGGAGGCGCTGTTCGTCGACGCCGCCCGCAAGGCGATTGCGCGTGCTGATTTGATCGGCAGCGACATCGATATCGTGGTCACGGTGTGCTCGACGGGCATCGCCACGCCGACGCTGGAGGCGCGTGTCGCCGGTAAGCTCGGTTTGCGGACAGACGTGTCGCGCGTGCCGGTGTTCGGTCTGGGCTGTGCCGGCGGCGTCTCGGGCCTGTCGATCGCGTCGCGGCTGGCGGAAGCGCGGCCGGGCGCGAACGTGCTGCTGGTTGCGCTCGAGCTCTGCACGCTCGCGGTCCGGCACGATGAACTGACCAAGGCGAATATCGTTGCCGCCAGCCTGTTCGGCGACGGCGCCGCCGCAATCGTGCTCCGCGCCGGGGACGGCGGTGCGACGCGGATCGAGGCGGCGGGCGAAAAGCTCTGGCCGGATACGCTCGACATCATGGGCTGGACGGTCGATCCGGAAGGCTTCGGTGTCGTCTTTCAGCGCACCATTCCGGATTTCGTCCGCAATCACCTTGGGTCGGCCGTTGCCGAAATCCTTGCGCGGATGCAGCTGACGACAGACGACGTCGACCGTTTCCTCTGTCATCCCGGCGGCTCCAAGGTCATCGCCGCGCTGGAGCGGGCGCTTGCGCTCGATCAGGGCACGCTCGATCACGAACGCGACGTCATCGCGGCTTGCGGCAACATGTCGGCGCCGACGGTGCTCTTTGTCCTCGAACGGGCCTGCGCCACGGGCTTGCCGCAGCGCTCGCTGCTCACGGCGCTGGGGCCCGGCTTCACGCTCAGCTGCGTTGCGCTCAGGCACGCGGCATGAGCTTCGCTTCGGTCATCCTTGCGCTGGTCACGCTGCAACGTCTCGGCGAGCTCGTGCTGTCACGCCGCAACACGGCGCGGCTCCTGGCGCAGGGCGCGATCGAGGTCGGCGCCGATCACTACCCGCTCATTGTGCTGGTTCACGCCGGCTGGCTGATCGCGCTGTGGATCTTCGGCCGCGACCAGGACGTCAACCTGGCTGCGCTGGCGGCTTTTCTGGTGCTGCAAGGCTTGCGGCTGTGGATCTTGGCCGCGCTCGGGCCGCGATGGACCACGCGGATCATCGTGCTGGCGGGCGCGCCGCTGGTGGCATCCGGGCCATATCGATATTTCCCGCATCCGAACTATGCCGTCGTCGTCGGTGAAATCGCGCTGCTGCCGCTCGCGCTGCATCTGCCGGCGTTGGCGCTGATCTTCACCGTGCTGAATCTCGCGGTGCTTGCAGTCCGAATTCGTGCCGAGACCCGTGCCCTCTCGGTTTCCGCCTGGCCGCGCATCAGCACGCCATGAGCGACCGGGCGGAGCATCGAACCGACAGTCCATCGGCCGCGACCTGGGCCGGCTTCCTCCTGATGTGCCTCGGCATGTTCATGGCGATCCTCGACATCCAGGTGGTTGCGACCTCGTTGCCGACGATCCAGCATGCGCTGGCGATCTCGCCTTCGGCGATGAGCTGGATCCAGACCGCCTATCTGATCGCGGAGGTGATCGCGATCCCGCTGACCGGACTGTTTACGCATGTGCTGTCGTTGCGATGGCTGTTCGTCGTTGCCGTGAGCCTGTTCACGATCGCGTCGATCGGCTGCGCTTTCAGCGGCGGCTTTGCCGTGCTGCTGGTGTTTCGCGTGCTGCAGGGATTCTCCGGCGGCGTCCTGATCCCCGCGGTGTTCTCTGCCGTGTTCACGCTGTTTCCGGTGCGCCGTCATGCGGTGGCCACCACGATCGGCGGCGTCGTCGCGGTGCTGGCACCGACCGTCGGACCCGTGGTCGGCGGCTGGATCACGCAAACCTGGTCGTGGCCGTGGCTGTTCCTGATCAATGTGGTCCCGGGGGCGATTGCGGCCACGGTCACGCCGTCGCTGCTGCCGAGAGAGGGCGTGCATCTCCACGCGTTGTCGAGACTCGACAAATGCTCGCTCGTCCTGCTCGCGGCCGCGCTCGCAAGCTTCATGATCGGCCTGAAGGAAGCGCCGCAGCGCGGCTGGCTTTCGATGCTATGCCTGAGCTTGCTGGTCGGAAGCATCGTCGGGATGGCGCTGCTGATCCGGCGCACGCTCCGCGTGACGCATCCGATCGCGCGATTGACCCTGTTCAGGCGGCGTTCGTTCGCGATCGGTTGTGGCTTGAGCTTTTGCCTCGGCATCGGCCTGTATGGATCGACCTATCTGATGCCGGTCTTCCTCGGCTTCGTCCGCCGCCATGACGCCTTCGAGATCGGCACCATCATGCTGGTCACCGGGGTTGCCCAGTTCGTCGCCGCGCCGCTGGCGGCAATCCTCGAAAGTCGCGTCGGCGCGCGTCTGCTGACCGCGGCCGGCTTCGCCTTGTTCGCGTTCGGTCTCGGCCTCAGTGCCTTTCAACCGCGCACCGCGGATTTCGGCGAGATGTTCGGGCCGCAGGTCATGCGCGGCGTCGCGATCATGTTCTGCCTGCTGCCGCCGACGCGCATTGCGTTAGGCAACTTGCCGGAGGCGGAGGTTGCCGACGCCAGCGGACTGTTCAACCTGATGCGCAATCTGGGTGGCGCGATCGGGATCGCCTTGATCGATACCATCCTCTACGGCCGAAGCCCGATCTATGGCGAGGATTTTCGTGCACGCCTGCTGGCAGGCGATATCACCGCGGCGCAGGCGATCGGGCTCGATCCGATGTTGCTGATCAACCGGCCGCCGGGTCCGCCGGACGATGCCACGGTGGCGTTCATCCGGCCGCTGGTCGAGCGGGCGTCGCTTGCACTCACCGTCAACGAGGCATGGGCGATGCTCGCCTGCGTGGCGATCGCAGGATTGCTCCTGGTGCCGTTCGCACGCGACCGGGTGCCGGCATCGCTCGAGGTACCGCGGGAATGCGAGCTAGATTGAGGAGACGTTGCTGCGTCGCGCCGGCTCGATCAATTCGCGGCGCGGGCCCGACAGCCGCTTGTACATGTGCACCATGAAGGCCATGCCGAACAGCGGCGTCGCCAGATTGACGATCGGGATCGAGACGAAGGCCGCGATGAACAGGCCGGCCGTGAACACGGTCGCCGCGTTCTCCTTGCGCATCGCCTTGGCATCATCAGGCGAGCGGAACCGCATCGCCGCGAGCTCGAAATATTCGCGGCCGAGCAGCCAGGCGGTCGCGATGAAGAAGATGATGAAGCCTGCACCTGCGAACAGCACGAACGGCAGCGCGACCACATAGACCAGGATGGTCAGCAGCGCCGTCTTGACGCCCTCGATGGTCGCGAGCGTGACCGGCAGCGCCGTGCCGGGATGGTCGGCGGGATAGTGCTCGCGCTCGACATGGTCGGCGACGTCGTCGACGAACAGGCTCGCCATCAGCGAGGTGATCGCGGGCATCAGGAAGATGCCGCCGAGCACGACGCCGAGGCCGGCCGAGATCGAGATGATCCAGGACAGCACGTGCAGCGTGGAATGGAAGTTGGGGCCGAGCATGCCTTCGGCCCAGATCTCACCGGTGTCGGCAAACCAGCTGAGCAGCCGCTGCAGCCCGATCGCCAGCACGGTGATCAAGACCAGCGCAAGCCCGATCGAGCGCCACAGGATCGTGCGCATCGGCGGCGACAGGATTTGCGAAAGCGCCTTGACGGCGGCGTTCAACATGACCGGGTTACCTCTGCAAATTGACGTGCGAGAGGTAGCCACCCAATATGGCTTCGGCAAGTGCCGCGTGTGTCGTGGTGAGAGCGTTTTCGAGCGGACTGCTCTAGGCGTCGAGCGGCTTGCCGCGGACTTCAGGTCCCCAGACACCGATAGCAATGATCACGACGACCATCGCCGCGGTGATCAGGCCGAACACGCCGCTGACGCCGGCCTCTCGCAACATGAACGCCACGATGAAACCGGAGAAGGTCGCGCTGAGCCGGCTCATCGAATAGACCAGCCCGGCCGCGCGCGCCCGGATCGCGGTCGGGAACACCTCGGTCTGGTAGGCGTGATAGGCGTAGGACAGCGTCATGTTGGCGCCCGTCACCAGCACGCCGCTCAAGATCAGCAGCACCGGCTCCGTAAGCTGCGAGAAGGCCAGGCCGAACACCGAGATCGCGACCGCCGCGCCGCAGATGATCCATTTGCGCTCGAAGCGATCGGCGAAGGTTGCGGCCAGCAGCGGCGCGAGCGGATAGGCGAAGGCGATGATGAAGGAATATTGCAGGCTCTTGGTGACGTTGATGCCCTTCTCGACCAGCAGCGCCGGGACCCAGTTGGAAAAGCCGTAGACGCCGAATGCCTGGCACAGATTGAAGATCATGAAGAGCACGACGAGCGAGGCGTAGGGCGGCCGGAACAGGTCGGCATAGCCGGTTTCAACCGGTGCGCGTGCCGGTGCCATCGTGGCAGTCGGGGCAGGGCGCGATGCGGCCGTACCCGATGCGGCCTCGAGCGTCCGCATGATTGTCTCGGCCTGGGCGACGCGGCCATGCCGGGCGAGCCAGAGCGGGCTTTCCGGCACGTAGAGTCGAAGCACCCAGATGATCATGCTCGCGGCGGCCCCGATCAGCACCACCCAGCGCCAGCCGTCGATGCCGTAAGGCGTGAGCGGCACCAGCCACCACGACAGCGCGGCAACGATCGGCACCGCCGACAGCATCACGGCCTGGTTGATCGCAAAGGCCCGGCCGCGCATCCAGCTCGGCACCAGCTCGGTGATGTAGGCGTCGATGGTGATGACCTCGATGCCGATCCCGATTCCGGCAATGAAGCGCCACAGCAGCAGGCCGCCGGGTGTGGTCTGGCACGCCATGATCACCGACGCCGCGCTGTAGAACAGCAGCGACCAGGTGAAGACGGCCTTGCGCCCGTAGCGATCGGCGAGGAAGCCGAGGCAGAAGGTGCCGATGAACAGGCCGGCGAAGGTCGCCGCGACGAAAGCGCCGATGCCGGAGAAGCCGAAGAACGCCTGCGTCGTCGTGGTCATCAGCCCGCTGCGGGCGAGGCCCGGCGCGATATAGCCGGTGAAGAACAGGTCGTAGATTTCGAAGCAGCCGCCGAGCGAGAGCAGGATCACCAGCCGCCAGACATAGCCGGACGCCGGCAGTACCTCGAGCCGTCGCGAAATCTGGTCCGGTCCGCTTGTCGTGTTGACGCGATCGGCAACCGAGCCGAGTTCGACGGCGCTCATGATGGTCCTCCCGTGTGGTCCAACGGCCGCCTTTCTTGCGAAGGCGTGCCGGTTGTGCATGTTTGGCAGCCGCAAGCCAGAAATCCAGACGAACATATCGAAGCAATCGTTCGATATTTTCGATCTCAGATCAAAAGGGTTGCCTCCCAGGCGCCGCGGCCGACCTGGTCTGCGATCAGGGCGCGGATCAGGCGGCACATTTCCTCCATGACGTAGGTCATCGGGCGGTTGCGCAGGCGGCAAAGATAGAGCGTGCGGGTCAGTTTGGGCTCGATCACTTCGCGCGCGACCAGCAGCCGTGCTTTGAGCGGCTCACTGACGAAGTGCGTCGTCGCGATCGTGCAGCCGAGGCCCGCGGTCAGCGCGCCGATCATGCCGCTGGTCGAATTGAGATGCATGATGGCATTGGCCTCGAGCCGCTTCAGCGGCACGGGGTCATCCAGCAATGCACGCGCCGATAGCCCGTGCCGCAGCAGGATCAGCGGCAGCTGCGCCACTTCCTCGAAGGTGATCGGCGCTTTCTTGCCGACAAGCTTCTCGGTGCCGACGCAGAACATCTGCTCCTCCAGCACCGGTTCGGCGATCAGGTCCTTTTCCGACGGCGGATTGTAGACCAGCGCCAGATCGACCTCGGAGCTCATCAGGTGCAGCAGCGTCGCGCCGGACAGGCTCTCGGTCAGCGACAGCTTCAGGTTCGGATATTTCGTCAGCACGGTCCGCATCAGCGGCACGCCGATCGCCTTCATGCCGGAATTGGCCATGCCGATCGAGATGTCGCCGGCGATCTCGCTGCCGCCCTCCTTGATCTCGCGTTCGGCCGCCGCCATCGCGCGCAGGATGATGCGGGCATGCTCATAGAGCCGCTCGCCCGCCGCGGTCGGTTCCATGCCGCGCGGCTTGCGCTCGAACAGCGGCGTGGCGAACTCCGCTTCGAGATTGGCGATGTGGTGGCTCAGCGCGGACTGCGCGACATTGGCCTGATCCGCCGCCCGCGACAGGTTGCGCTGCTCGTATACCGCGATGAAATAGCGAAGCTGGCGCGAATCCATGGGGTTCAGCGTTCTAGAACGACGAATGCACTATTCGACAGATTATATTTTTCAGATAGCGTGCGGAAGCCTAACCTGCGCCAGTCACAAAGCGTTTTCGAGCGAAGCGGGTACCGGTTCGCTTGAAGAAAACGCGTCTGAACAAGAGCGCGTAGAGCACGGAGAAACCGATGACCGGGAGCGGACTGCCGCTGGAGGGCGTGAGGGTCGTCGAGATGACCCACATGGTGATGGGGCCGACCTGCGGGATGATCCTGGCGCAACTCGGCGCCGAGGTGATCAAGGTCGAACCCCCCGCAGGCGACAAGACCCGCTCGCTCGGCGGCATGGGCGTCTCGTTCTTTCCGCTGTTCAACCGCGGCAAGCGCAGCGTCGTGCTGGATTTCGCCAAGTCCGAGGACCGCGACACGATGCATCGGCTGCTCGCCGGTGCCGACGTGTTTCTGGAGAACTTTCGCGATGGCCAGCTCGACAAGCAGGGGCTCGGCGCCGACGAGCTGCGCGCGAAATATCCGCATCTGATCATCGCCGGCCACAAGGGCTTCCTCTCCGGGCCCTACGATCATCGCCCGGCGCTCGACGAGGTCGTGCAGATGATGTCGGGGCTCGCCGCGATGACCGGCACACGCGACAAGCCGCAACGCGTCGGCTCCTCCGCCAACGACATCATGGGCGGCATGTTCGGGGTGATCTCGATTCTCGCCGCGCTCTATCAGAAGCGCGGCGGCAACCAGACCGGCGCCGAGATCCGCATCGGCCTGTTCGAGAACTGCCTGTTCCTGGTCGCCCAGCACATGGTCGAGTACGAGATGACCGGACGCAAGCCGCGCTCGATGCCGGAGCGCGAGCATGCCTGGCCGATCTACGACATCTTCGATGCCGCCGGCGGCGATCGCATCTTCATCGGCGTCGTCACCGAAGGCCATTGGCAGAGCTTCTGCCGCGAGTTCGGTCTGACGGAATTCGCCGACGATCCGACGTTGCGCTCGACGACGGACCGCATCATGGCGCGCGACCGGATCATCCCGCGCGTCGCCGAGGTGATCAAAGGCTGGAACGTGGCCGACCTCTCGGCCAGGCTCGACGCGCTCAACATCTGCTTCTCGCCGATCAACCGGCCGGAGGATCTGCTCAGGGATCCGCATGTGCTGCGACCCGGCGGCCTCGTTCACAACGTCAATGCCGACGGCAGGCCGTTCCGCGTTCCCGCGCTGCCGCTCGAATGGAACGGCCACAATATCGGCGAAGGCCTGAAAGTGCCGGTGCTTGGCGCCGATACCGAGGCGGTGCGCGCCGAGCTCGCACGACAACAGAAGACTTCATCAACCGGAAACGCTGCGTGAGGCTGACATGACCCGCGTCCACGATATCTATCCCAATGACAGAGTGAGCCTGCGCGAAGTCGGTCTGCGCGACGGCCTGCAGCTGGTGAAGACGTTCCCGTCCACCGCGGCGAAGCAGCGCTGGATTCGCGACGAATATGCCGCGCGCGTGCGGCATTTCGAGGTCGGCTCGTTCCTTCCGGCCAAGACCTTCCCGCAATTCGTCGATGTCCGCGAGATCGTCGCCACCATCGCCGCGCTGCCCGGCGCGCATGGCGTCGCGCTGGCGCTGAACGAGCGCGGCGTCAACGAGGCGCTGGCGTCCGGCGTCGCCGAGATCGCCTCGGTGGTGTCGGCGACCGAGGAGCACAGCCAGGCCAATGCCAACCGCTCGCGCGAATCCGCGATCGATAACATCAAGCGCCTCTGCGAGCTGCGCGACGCCAGCGCGCACAAGCCGCTGGTCAATGCCGCGATCTCGATGGGGCTGGGCTGCTCGATCGTGGGTGCGGTCGATCCGAACGAGGTGCTGCGCCTCACCGAGAAGCTCTACGAGGTCGGCGTCGACATGGTCGCGATCGCCGATACCGTCGGCTATGCCGGGCCGAAGCAGGTCGGCGAGCTGACGCGGGGCGCGGTGAAGATCGCGGGATCGAAGCCGGTCTGCGTGCATCTGCACGACACCCGCGGCATGGGCATCGCCAATGCCTCCGCGGCGCTCGATGAAGGTGCCCGCGTGCTCGACGGCTCGCTCGGTGGCCTCGGTGGCTGCCCGTTCGCGCCGGGCGCCACCGGCAATGTCGTGTTCGAGGACCTCGTCTTCCTCTGCGAGAGCAAGGGATTTCCGACCGGCATCGACCTCGACCGCCTGGTCGAGGTGCGTGCGATCCTGAAATCCGAGATGCCGAACGAACAGCTCTATGGCGGCCTCGCCCGCGCCGGCCTGCCGCGCGGCACCAGGGCGAAGGCGGCGTAGCGAACCCCTTGGCCACGCTCACGCATGGGCCACGTTCTGATCAAATGCGCGGGCGGCGGTTCGAGCTGAACTCCTCGACGTCGGGGTGCATGGCGGGTGGTTCGCGGGTGGGCGGCACGAGCAGCATCACCACCCGCCGTGTATGGCCGAGCCTGCCCAGCAAGGTCGCCGGGGCGTCGAACTCGGAGCGAATGACATCCGCTGCGCGCAATGTCGTGCGCTCCATCCAGCTCAGGCAATCCAGCTGATCGGCGAAGCACAGCGCGGCCCAACCGCGATCGAGCGTGGTCTTGCGCGGCAAGCCCCAGGTGTACTGATAGGCAAACGGCCGGGCATAGAACGGATGATCCGGACTGTAGAAGGCCGTAGCGAAGGCGAGCGCGTCGTCGCCGCTGACGGCGACGAGCGGCGTTCCGGCGGCGTCGCGCCATCGCGCGGTCAGCTCGGTCGCGATTGCATGATAGAAGCCGCGGCCCTCTTCATAGCCGTAGACATTGCGATAGAGGGCATGGAGCGGAGCGCCGACAGTGACCGCGAGAATGGCGAAACCCGCCACCATGACGGTCAGGTTGACCGTGTAGAAGCGTTCGATCGGGTAGCTCGTTGCGCACACGATCAGAACGATGAACAGGAAAAGACCCTGCACCGCCCAGAGCGAGGGCAGGTCGGTGCCGACCGCAAGCGAGACGATCGCCGGAAACACGATGGTGCCGATCGCGACCAGCAGCAGCAGACGGAGCCTTGGGTTGATCGTGCGAAAATCCGTCGGCAGCTGCGCCAGCCGCGGGCCGGCAATGAACACCCAGGTGACCGCCGCGACCGAGAGCGCCGCGATCAGCCCCATGATGAAGTAGGAGACTTCCCATAGCGCGGCGACATGACCGGTGCCGGCATGCGCCAGCGCATAGTCGAACGTCGTCGCGCCGGTCGTGGCGAGCCAGTGCAGATGCGGGCCGAGCACGAGCATGCCGGCCAGCGTCGAGATCCAGGGCGAGGCCGACAGCAGATAGCGCCAGCGATCCGGATGCAGCACGGCCGCGAAGACGAAGCTCGCGATCAGGAAGATCGAATAATATTTGCCGAGCATGGCGATCGCGCAGACGGCGCCGGCTGCGATCGCCCAGCCGGGCTGCCTTGGCGCCTCGAACGCGCGCAGGAAGCAGTAGGTCGCCAGCGGCCAGACCGCCAGCAGCACCGTGTTAGCGTTGAACCGCTGGGCGTGGAATTGGTAGACCGGCAGCAGCATCGACAGCAGCAGGATGATCACCCGCTTCTCGCCGCGGACGAAGCGGCGCGAGATCAGGTCGACCGCCCACAGCGCCACGCCGGCGTTGACCATCGCCATCAGTTGCAGCGACCAATCGGTCAGCGGGAAGAGCGCGGTCCATCCCCGCGTGATCCAGCCCATCAACGGCGGATGCTTGGGGTATCCCCAAGCGAGCTGGCGGCCGAGCGTCCAGGTCTCGAGCACGTCGGGATGGAGGCCGGCGCCGAGATAGGCGATGACGAGATACGCAGTCCAGATCGCGACAAAGAGGGTGAGCAGCAGCGGGATCGACCACCCGGTCTCGATCCCCTCCAGCCACGCGATGAAGGGACGACGCCACCGCGCCGGGTCCTTCTCCGACGCCGCAGCCATCGCCGAGAAATCTATGATCGAAAGCACCGTAAAACTACCGAATGAAACCAAGCCTGAAGCGCGTGCACCCTAGTGATGCAGCAATGCGAACTCAACGACGAAGCCGGGCGATGCGACGAAGGTCTTGGTCGACGCGGCCAACACGCGATTTCTCCGATCCTGACATCGGCGCCCGTCACGCCGGCGCGGTCTCCGCCGCGATCACTTCCGCAGCCGGAAGCGTCGCCTCTTCGTCAGTCGCTTCAGGAACAAGCGGCGGCGATTCTGGAAACACACCGAATTCGCCCGCTACCTCCTGGAGCGGCTTCTGCTTGTCGGCCCAGTGCAGGGCCGTGTAGTCGAAACCGTGCACGATGGTGGGTTTGACGACCTCGAAGTAGGGCGAGATGTCGAAGTCGCGCGGCATGTAGAGCGAGGAATCGCGGATATGCAGGATCTCGCGGCGCGCCTTGCGGCTGGCCGCCCGCGTGATCTTGGGCAGGATCGGATAGCGCACGGCGTCGAACGCCTGCGCGATCAGCGCCGAGCAGATGATCTTGGTCGGATCGCCGGAGCCGAATGCGATCATGCGGCGGCGCCAGCGCTGCGGGATCGGCAACGGAAACAGATAGCGCGCGAGATCGACGATGTTCTTGGTGTCGTAGCCGAAGCCGATGCGGTTGATGGCGTAGCGGCACACCGTGGTGCGGTCCTCGAACGACAGTCCGACCGGACGGCAGAGGCGGGTGTGATAGGCCAGATATTTCGACAGCGGCGCGGAGGTCACGCCTTCGCCGATATTGGCCTCGATCAGCACATGCTGTTCGCCGTCCGGCTCGAACGCGCCGTCGATCGGGCCGACGAACAGCGCAGCGTGCGACCAGGTCGACTGCGTCAGGTATTTGATGATGCCGGAAATCCGGTTGTTGCCCTCGACCAGCAGCACATCGCCGGGCTGCAGGATGCTCCGCAGATGGTCCGGGTCACTCGGCGTGAACGGTTCGTAACCGGGGACTTCCTTCGACAGGTATCCCGCGATCCATTTACCGACGGTATCGAGCATTACGCCCATGGATTCCCCCCAGCGGTTCTACGACCGCTTGTGTTCACTTAATCATGGTCGCAAGCCGTTGCAATTTAGTTCATGCCAACGGCGGATCAATCATGATTGATTTACCATGATGGTTGCTGCGGTCGGTGAGATGCGGCACAGTTCGCGAAGCGTTCCCATTCCCTGCAAGTCCCCGGAAACCATGCCAGAAGCTAAGCCATGACAGTGACCCGCCGCGATTTCCTGTCGGCGTCCGCAGGTTTTGCGCTGGTGCCTGCGCTGGGCGGCCGGGCTGTCGCTGCGCCGCCGCCGCGCGAGGCCGACATCGTCGTGATCGGCGCCGGCGCCGCAGGCATTGCCGCGGCGCGACGGATCGCCGCCGCAAACCGCAAGGTGATCGTGGTCGAGGCTGCGAGCCAGGTCGGCGGCCGCTGCCAGACCGATGCGTCGACATTCGGCGTCCCGTTCGACCGTGGCGCGCGCTGGATGCACAATCCTGAAACCAATCCGATGATCCGGCTCGCGCGCTCCGCCGGCCTCGACATCGTCACCGCGCCCGCGGGCCAGAAGATCCGCATCGGCCGGCGCAACGCCCGTCCCGGCGAGACCGAGGAATTCTTGGCGGCGCTGGTGCGTGCCAATCGCGCCATCGACGATGCGGCGCGCAAGGCCGATATCGCCTGTGCCGCAGCGATGCCGAAGGATCTCGGCGATTGGGCCGGCACCGCGGAATTCCTGCTCGGCGCCAATTTCAGCGGCAAGGATCTGAAGGACCTCTCCGCCGCCGACAAGGTGCGCGCGCAGGATCGCAACACCGCGATCGCGTGCCGCCAGGGGCTCGGCGCATTGATCGCAAAGCTCGGCGAGGGGCTGCCGCTGGTGCTGTCGACGCCGGCACAGCGCATCCTGTGGAGCAACCGCGACGTGATGGTCGAGACGCCCTCCGGCAAGATCACGGCGCGCGCCGCCATCGTCACCGTGTCGAGCAATGTGCTCGCCAGCGGCAATATCAAGTTTGCACCCGAGCTTCCGAAGCGTGCGCTGGATGCCGCCGCCAAGCTGACCCTCGGCAGCTACGACCGCATCGCGCTGCAGATCCCCGGCAATCCGCTCGGGCTGTCGCGTGACGACGTCGTCATCGAGCAGAGCAATTCGACCAGGACGGCGCTGCTCTACGGCAATATCGCCGGCTCCTCGCTGTGCACGATCGACGTCGCGGGTTCGTTCGGCCGCGACCTGTCCGCGCAGGGCGAGCAGGCGATGGCTGCGTTCGCGGTGGAATGGCTGGCCAGGCTCTATGGCAGCGAGGTCGGTGCCGCCGTGAAGAAGACCAGCACGACGCGCTGGAATGCACAGCCCTTCATTCAAGGTGCGATGTCGGCCGCAGCACCCGGCGCACAGTTTTCGCGCAGGATCCTGAGCGAGCCGATCGGCGCGATGTATCTCGCGGGCGAGGCCACGCATGAGACGCTGTGGGGCACGGTCGACGGCGCCTGGGAGAGCGGCGAACGCGCCGCCGACGCCGCGTTGCGCAGGATCGGTGGCGTGAAGGAGGCAACGCCGGAGCCGGCCGCGCCCGCCGCCAAACACAAGCGCCGCGCTCCGCCGGGCCGATGAATTGATCAGGGGAGGTGACGGCTGAAGCGTGGCCGGCTCCGCCGTGGTGCGTGCGGTGGTCGCAAGTGCTGCCGCGCAATAGGCGTCGTCCCTGCGAAGAGAGCAGGGACCCATACGCCGCAGCATAAACGCGGACACGCGAACCGGTGTCCACGTCGCTCGAAAACGCACTGATACAGGCAGCGCCTCAGCTCGCCAGGGCCATCCCGGCTTCGTCCAGCGTCTGCAGGAAGCCGTGCTCGATCACGGCATTCCGGCCGCGGCGCTTGGCGGCGTAGAGGGCGGCATCGGCGGCTTCGATCAGGTCGCCGGGGCGCTGGGTGTCGTTCGGCTTGGTCGTGGCGACGCCGACGCTGACGGTCACTACGCAATAGCTCGAGGGCGCATGCGGCACGGCGAGGCCGAGCACCGCTGATCGCACCGTCTCGCCGATGGCGAGCGCATGCGCGGCATCGGTGTTCGGCAGCAACAGGCAGAACTCCTCGCCGCCATAGCGGCCGGCAAAGCCCATCGTGTCGGCGGCGATTCCGGACAGCACCTCGCCGATCCTGGTAAGGCAGGCGTCGCCTTCGGGATGGCCGTAGGTGTCGTTGTAGAGCTTGAAGTGATCGACATCGATCATCATCAGCGACAGCTCGCATTCATACTGCTGTGCCCGCATCCATTCGAAGTCGAGCCGGCTCTGGAAACCACGGCGGTTGGCGAGGCCGGACAGTGCGTCGATCGACGCCATCACCGTGAGACGATCGTTGGAGGCGACCAGCTCGCGCTCGCGCTGGCTGAGCTGGGCCGCCATCGCGTTGAAGGCGCGCGCCAGCGGCACGAATTCCGAAGGCAGCTTGTGCTTGGCGACGCGTGCCGACCAGTCGCCTTCGCCGAACCGCCGCGCCATGCCGGTCATCAGCTCGATCGGATGGATCACGAGCCGCTCCGCGCCGACGAGCGCACCCAACAAAACGAAAAGGCAGACGAAGCCGAGCTGCAGATAGGCGGTGCGGATCTCGCGGTTGATCGCCGCCGTCACCTTGGCCTCGTCCATGCTGACGATCAGCCGGGACTGCGTCCCGGCGATGCGGGCGAAGCTCAGCGTGCGCTGCGCGCCGTCGGACGCGGTGAACGACACCGAGCCGGACGGCTCGTCGTAGCTCAGCGCCTTCTCCGCAATCGCCGACATCAGCGGGATGGTGTCGAGCGAGCGGCCGATCAGGCTCGCATGGTCGGCGGGCGCCGCGACCACGACGCCGGTCGAGTCGACCAGCACGGCCGACATGCCGGGCTGGCCGCCGAGATTAGCCATGATCTGCGACAGCCAGTCGATGTTGATGCCGGAGACGACGACGGAATCCAGCTCCGGATTGATCGCGGCCACCGGATAGGCGGCCATCATCATCGGCCGGCCGTTGGTCCTGCCGCGCAGATAGTCGCTGAACACGAAGCCGCGGTTGTCCTGCGCCTTCTTGAAATATTCGCGGTCGCCGACATTGAGCCCGACCTGGCTGTTGAGCGTGGAGCACTGCACGAGCCCGTCCCTGGAGACGAACATGATGCTGCGGATCCAGGGCAGCACCGTCGGCAGGCTGGCGCGCAGCACTTCGCAGCTCTGCGCAATGCCGCCGGAGGCGCGGATATAGGCGGCGGACTTCAGCATGGTCTCGACCGAGGAGACCACCTCGCGCTGGGTTTCGGCGGCCTGCGCGGTGAGGCTGGCATACCCTGCCGAGGCTTGTGCGATCTGCTTGCTGCGGGAATCTTCCAGCGTGCGGACGCGATCGAGCATCAGGGGCGCGACCAGCATCAGCGCAAGCAAGGCCAGCCGGGCACGAATGCCCAGAACCTTCTTGAGTCTGACCCGGTTGCGGTTGAAAGTGACGCCCGACATTCTATTCCCTTGCCCGGGCGCAGGGTAAAATGCAGGGCTTCAAAAAGCCTTTCCCGAATTTGGTAAAATTCGAGCCAACCCCCGCACCTGTCAGAGAACGGCACAAGCATGACGCAAAGCCCGACCACGCCGTTATCGGCCGATTCACCACATGACCCTGCCTTTGGCCTCTCCGTCGTGGAGCAGGAGATCGCTCATGCCTGCAAGGAAGCGCGACGCGACCGCGCCTCGGTGACCCTGATCGCGGTGTCGAAGACCTTCGCAGCCGACGCAATTTTGCCGATTATCGACGCCGGACAGCGCGTATTTGGCGAAAACCGCGTGCAGGAGGCCAAAGGCAAGTGGCCGGAGTTAATCCAGGCCAACCCGGGCTTGAAGCTGCATCTGATCGGGCCGTTGCAGTCCAACAAGGCCAAGGAGGCGGTCGCGCTGTTCGATGCGATCCATTCGGTCGACCGCGCGAGCATTTGCGAAGCGTTAGCCAAGGAAATCAAAACTCAGCAAAAGCACCCGGAACTGTTCGTCCAGATCAATACCGGCGAGGAGCCGCAGAAGGCCGGCGTCGCACCGCAGGACGCCGATACCTTCATCGCGGCGTGCCGCGACAGATACGGGCTGCAGATCGCTGGCCTGATGTGCATCCCGCCGGTCGACCAGGCGCCGGCGCCGCACTTTGCGCTCTGCGCCAAGATCGCTGCGCGCAATGGGCTGACAAATCTGTCGATGGGGATGAGCGCCGATTTCGCCGTGGCGATCGCGATGGGCGCCACCCATGTGCGGGTGGGGTCGGCGATTTTCGGCACGAGAACGAAGCCGCATAACTGAAGCCGCATAACGAGTGTCGTCCCTGCGAAAGCAGGGACCCATACGCCGCGGCCACTGCAAGGGGCACGCGGCCAGATCGGCGGGCAACAACTAACCTCGGTGGTTATGGGTCCCTGCTTTCGCAGGGACGACAGCAGCGTGTGTGGCGAGCCTACGCGAACTTCACCGACACCTTTCCGATCGCGCCGAAATCGGCCGCGAACACGTCGCCGGCGGCGATCGGGAGCGGGGGGTGGCACGTGCCTGTGGTGACCACCTCGCCCGCCCGCAACGTCAGTCCGAGCGCGCGCAGTTCGTTGGCGCACCAGGCGAGCGCTGCGCGGGGATCGCCGAGCACGTTCTTGCCGTGGCCGATGTAACGCTCGCCGCGCAGCGTGATGATCGGGCGTTCCTCGACCAGGTCGATCGCGCGCCAGTCTGCGGACGTTGCGCGTCCGAGCACGAACAGATGCGCGCAGGCATTGTCGGCGATCAGCTGCGCCTCGCCGGCGGCGACGAAGTCTGTGAAACGCGAATCCGGAATCTCGATCGCCGGATGCAGTGTGTCGACCACCTCCAGCACCTCCTGCGCGCTGTAGGGCGTGGTGCGCGGTGTGAGATCACGCGCCATGCGGAATGCGTATTCGGGCTCGCCGACGCGCATCTCGTTGCCCGTCATCGACGCAGTGCCGCCATCCGGTATCAACGTCTCCGCAAGGATACGCCCGGCGAGCGGTCCGGCAACATTGATGTGCTTCTGGCCCGCCGCGCTGGTTGCCGCGATCTTCCAGCCAAACAGTTTTTCGCGCGATGTCTGTTCCAGCCAAGCCTGCACCGCATAGCCCTCGGCGCGATCGCGTGGCCGCATTGTGCCGTCGAGTGCGCCGAGCTTTGTTCCGGCATGCCAATGCCCGTGCAGAACTTTTGCGCGGCCGCGATCTGGTTGTTGTCGAGCATGTCGGTTCGCTCCCGCGGGAATGTTTTTGTCTTGCGCGCGATCTCAGCACAAACGCGTCGCGCTTGTCGCGTGGGAAAACCGATGCTCAGTTCTCTACTCAATGATGATCCTTGTCTGCGGCGACATCCGCCGCAACAGCCGCAGCATCGATGCCTTGGTCATCGAGACGCAGCCTGCGGTCGGCGCGAAATTCGGCCGCGCCAGATGCAGGAACACGGCGCTGCCGCGGCCGGCGACGCGCGGTGCGGCGTTGTGGTCGATCTCGACGATGAAGTCGTAGAGATGATCCTCGCGCGTCAGGCGGTCGCCGCCTTGCTCCCGGTCGAGCCGGATCGGCTGGTTGTAATGGCGGTCAGCGGGATCCTCGCACCAGGCATCCTCGCGACGGATCGGCCGGGTCGGCAGCAAGGTCGGCGGGCGCCGGTGCCGGTCGGCGCGCCACCAGAGTTGCCGCGGATGGAAGATGCCGCGCGGCGTGCCGCCGTCACCCTCGCGCTTGTTGGCGAGGATTCCGCCGCGTCCGAGTGCGACGGGAACCGTCCAGCCGTCGGCCGTCAGCCAGCCCCGGCGCGGGTCGCCGGCGGCGCTGCGGACCTCGATCGAGGAAAGCGGGCGATCACGTTTGGCTGTCATATAAGTGATTGAAATAGCTGATCTTCCCTCAAGAATCGTTCCAAACTGAACTTGCCTTTGAAGCCCCAAACATTCTATCTCCCGGGATTACAGGACATTCACGTCCTGCCTCGCCGGATTTGAGGTAGACTGAGTTGCCTTGTGAATCGGTAACGACGGCCTACCTGAGGACGTATCTAGCCGATGCTACGGCCATAAGCGCCCTCCGCTTCTGACCGCCCCGCCCCCGAAGGATTGTACCTATGGCCAATGCCCGCAAGATCTTGATCGTGGATGACGATACCGATCTGCGCGATACGCTGGTCGAGCAGCTGTCCCTGCACGAGGAATTCGAAGCCTCGGCAGTCGATACCGGCGCCAAGGGCGCCACTGCCGCCAAAGCCAATTCCCCCGATCTGGTCTTGATGGACGTCGGCCTGCCCGACACCGACGGCCGCGAAGTGGTCCGCTCGCTTCGCAAGGGCGGCTTCAAGGCCCCGATCATCATGCTGACCGGCCACGACACCGATTCCGATACGATCCTCGGCCTGGAAAGCGGTGCCAACGATTATGTCGCCAAGCCGTTCCGCTTCGCGGTGCTGCTGGCCCGAATCCGGGCGCAGCTGCGCCAGCATGAGGCCAGCGAGGACGCGGTGTTCTCGGTCGGCCCCTACTCGTTCCGGCCCGGCTCCAAGATGCTCACCGGCGCCAATGCCCGCAAGGTGCGGCTGACCGAAAAGGAAACCGCGATCCTGCGCTTCCTCTACCGCGCCGGCCAGATGCCGGTGTCGCGCGAGACCCTGCTCCAGGAAGTCTGGGGCTACAATTCCGGCGTCACCACCCACACGTTGGAAACCCACATCTATCGCCTCCGCCAGAAGATCGAGAAGGACGCCGCTAACCCGGAAATCCTGGTCACGGAAGCCGGTGGCTACAAGCTGGTGCCGTGATACGCTTCGCGCTCAACGATTCGTGAAATCGAGGCGCACCGCGGTTACCGGCCCTGAATGTCGATCGATGATGACGTAGCCCTGCTCGAGCGGGTCCCGACGATGCGTCTGTTGGGCGACAGCTCCTTGCGCATGCTGGCGATCGGCTCCGAGCAACGCGATTTCAACGCAGGCGAGGTGCTGTTCAAGACCGGCGACACTGCGGACGCCGGCTATGTCGTGCAGCGCGGCACCTTCCGCGTCGAGGAAGGCGGCGCCGAGGTCATCGCGGGCCCCGGCGCGCTGATCGGCGAACTCGCATTGATCGTCGCGATGAAGCGGCCCTCGACCGCGACCGCACTGGAGCGCGGTTCGGTGATTCGCGTCGCGCGCAGCCTGTTCCAGCGCGTGCTGGAAAGCGATCCGGCCGCAGCCCGCCGCCTGCGCGACGAGCTCGCGCTGCGCACCAGCCAGCTCGCGAGCGATATTCTGATGGCGGGCGGCAAGCTGAGTACGTAGCTCTCGCCGCTGAGACACATCCGTAATCCGTCAGCCTGAGGTGCGAGCGGAGCGAGCCTCGAAGGATGCACGGCCGGGCTCGTGGCCGTCGACCCTTCGAGACGCGCTTCGCGCTCCTCAGGGTGACGGATCACATTGGTCTTTAGCCGTAGATTAAACCTCCATCACCGCCGTGACCGGCACGTGATCCGACGGGCGCTCCCAGCTGCGGGCGTCGCGGGTGATCTTGAAGTCGCTGACGTGATCCTTCAGCGCGCGCGAGACCCAGATGTGATCGAGCCGGCGGCCGCGGTCGCCGACGGTCCAGTCCGCGGCGCGGTAGCTCCACCAGGTGTAGACCTTTTCCGACATCGGGATCCGCTCGCGCGCGATGTCGAACCATTCGCCATGCGCTTGCGCTGCGAGCAGCTTCTCGGTCTCGACCGGCGTATGCGAGACGACCTTCAACAGCTGCTTGTGCGACCACACGTCGTTCTCGTGCGGCGCGACGTTGAGGTCGCCGACCAGGATGTGGCGGTCGTCGCCGCGCGGATGCAGCGGTTCGCAAGCCTTCATCTCGTCGAGGAATTGCAGCTTGTGCTCGAACTTCGGGTTGAGCGCGGGATCGGGAATGTCGCCGCCGGCCGGCACGTAGAAATTATGCAGCACCAGCGGTTTTGAAAGCTGCGCCTTTTCGCCGAACGAAACCGAGATGTGCCGCGAGTCGATCTTGTCGCAGAACGTCCTGACGCCGGTAGTCTCGAACGGCAGCCGCGAGACGATGGCGACGCCGTGATAGCCCTTCTGTCCGTTCAGCGCGACGTGCTCATAGCCGAGCCGCTTGAAGCGCTTCAGCGGAAACGCGTCGTCGATGCATTTGGTTTCCTGCAGGCACAGCACATCCGGCCGCGCGCTCTTCAGGAACTTGGCGACGATGTCGATGCGCAGGCGCACCGAGTTGATGTTCCAGGTGGTGACGGAGAACCGCATGAGAACCGCCTCTTAGCACGGTTCTCGCGGCGGATCGGCGCGTTGTCCACAAGCAACGGTGCGTAGGGTGGGTTAGCGCAGCGTAACCCGCCATGCTTGCGCGGAGGGAATGGCGGGTTACGCCTTCGGCTAACCCGCCCTACGGCATCTCGCTTAGCCCGGCGAGGTGCCGGGATAGGTCGTGAAGTCGATCTTGAACAGCCCCGGGTCGGGCTTCTGCGTCGCGTCGAGATTGTAGACGGCTACCGTCGTGTCGTAGCCCTGCGGATCGGTGACGGTCCACTGCTTGAGCTTGCCGTCCTTGGCGCCGATCATCAGCAGGAAGCGGCTGGTGCCGACCAGCGCCTGCTTCTCCTCGATCGTGATGCTGACGAACACGTCGTCGGCCGTGACGCTGATGACGTTGGTGTCCTTCATCAGGTCGATGCGGTCCGACAGCAGATAGCGCAGCGGGGTCTGCGACAGCGGATAGACGTCTTGCGTCGCGAGCCTGCGGTCGCGCACCGCGACCGACGAGCCGTCGGCGATCACTTCGATGGTGCTCGGGTCGTCATATTCGAAGCGCAGCTTGCCCGGCTTCTGAATGTAGAAATCGCCTTTGGTCTTGGTGCCGTCGGGGCCGACCTGAACGAAATTCCCGACCAGGGTTTGCAGCGACGACAGATAGGCCGAGACCTTGGCGGCCTGCGCCTTCTGGTTGGCGTCGAAGGTCTGGAAGATGTTGGCGGGGACGTTGCGGCGCGGATCGGGAATCACCGGGTTCGGCGGTGCCTGGGTGGCGCCTGTGGTGGTCGGGCCCTTGTCGGCATTGCTCTGAGCGCCGGCGTCCTTCGCAGCGTCCTTGGCCTTCGGCGCAGCCTTAGGGGCGGCGGGCTTCGGCGGCGGGGCATTCTGCGCAGTCGCGCCGCCGGCGATCGCGGCGGTGACGAGAAGAGCCAGCGCAGTGCGCGCGCCGCGGTCAATAAGTTGTTTTGCCATCAGATATTCAGGTCTCTGTTCGACGCTCGTCCCGCTTGGCCGGATTTTATCCCGCCTCTTCCGAGGGAGATATGGTTTTTCCGTGATGATCGCCCCCGATCAGAACTGGCCTTCTTCCTCCCCGACCAGGATTTCGCGCTTTCCGGCGTGATTCGCCGGGCCGACGATGCCCTCCAGTTCCATCCGCTCCATCAGCGAGGCGGCGCGGTTGTAGCCGATCTGCAGCCGGCGCTGGATGTAGGAGGTCGAAGCCTTGCGGTCGCGCTTGACGATCGCAACCGCCTGCGTGAACAGATCGCCGCCGCCGTCGCCACCCATGCCGGTGGCATCGAACACGGCGCCGTCCTCGTCGGTCGGCTCTTCCGCGGTGACGGCTTCGAGATATTCCGGCTGTCCCTGCGTCTTGAGGTGGCGCACCACCTTCTCGACTTCCTCGTCGGAGGCAAACGGGCCATGGACGCGGCTGATGCGGCCGCCGCCGGCCATGTAGAGCATGTCGCCCTGGCCGAGCAGCTGCTCGGCGCCCATCTCGCCCAGGATGGTGCGGCTGTCGATCTTCGACGTCACCTGGAAGGCGATGCGGGTCGGGAAGTTCGCCTTGATTGTGCCGGTGATGACGTCGACCGATGGACGCTGTGTGGCGAGGATCACATGCAGGCCGGCGGCGCGCGCCATCTGCGCGAGGCGCTGCACCGCGCCTTCGATGTCCTTGCCGGCGACCATCATCAGGTCCGCCATTTCGTCGACGATGATGACGATGTAGGGCAGCGGCTCGAGGTCGAGCTTCTCTTCCTCGTAGATCGCCTTGCCGGTCTCCTTGTCGAAACCGGTGTGCACGGTGCGCGTCAGCTCTTCGCCCTTGGCCTTGGCTTCGACGAGGCGTTGGTTGTAGCCGTCGATGTTGCGCACGCCGAGCTTGGCCATCCGCTTGTAGCGCTCTTCCATCTCGCGCACGGCCCATTTCAGCGCCACCACCGCCTTCTTCGGGTCGGTGACGACAGGCGTCAGCAGATGCGGGATGCCGTCATAGACGGAGAGTTCGAGCATCTTCGGATCGACCATGATCAGGCGGCACTGATCCGGGCGCAGCCGGTAGACCAGGCTCAGGATCATGGTGTTGATCGCGACCGATTTGCCGGAGCCGGTGGTACCGGCGATCAGCATATGCGGCGTGCGCGCGAGGTCGATGATCACGGGATCGCCGCCGATCGTCTTGCCGAGGCACAGCGGCAGCTTTGCCACTGACTCGGTGCTCTCCTTGGCGACCAGGAGCTCGCGCAGATAGACCTTCTCGCGATGCGCGTTCGGCAGCTCGATGCCGATCGCGTTGCGGCCGGCGACCACGGCGACGCGGGCCGACAGCGCGCTCATCGAACGCGCAATGTCGTCGGACAGTCCGATCACGCGCGACGATTTGATGCCGGGCGCGGGCTCGAGCTCGTACAGCGTGACCACCGGGCCCGGATTGGCCTTGACGATCTCGCCGCGCACGCCGAAGTCCTGCAGCACGCCTTCGAGCGAGCGCGAATTGGCCTCCAGCTCGGCCTTGCTCAGCGGCTGGCGATCGCTCGCCTTCGGTGCGCTGAGCACGGAGACCGACGGCAGCTCGAACTTGTCGGAATTCTTCTTCTTCGGCTTCGGCTCGGCCTTCTTGCGTGGCGCGCGCGCGACGGGAGCTTCCTCCTCCTCGTCCTCTTCTTCCTCGTCGAAGGCCTCAGCCTCGTCTTCGTCCTCGTCGTGATCGTCATGCGCGGGCGCGATCGAGGGCGCCGCGCGGCCGCCGCTGATATTGGGCTCCTGGCGCTCGAATGCGGCGCTGCGGCCCTGCGCTCCGCTCGACACCAGCGATTTGTAGGCGGTGGTGAACAGCCAGCCGAGCCGGGCCTTGGCGCTCATCAGCGCGTGGAACAGCCAGCCGAGCGAGACCGAGCTGCGGTCCTCATCCTCCTCGACGAACGGCTCGTCGTCGTCGGAGATCGGCGTCAGTTCCTCGTCCTGCTCCTTGGCGCCCCAGCCGCAGGCGAACAGGAAGCATGCCGCCATTGCGACGAACAGAATCAGGCCGAGCACGACGCGGTAGATGAAACCGGGCGGGCCGAACACCACGGCGGGTGCGCGCAGCAGCGCATCGCCGACCACGCCGCCGAGTCCGGTCGGCAGCGGCCATGCGGTGTTGTGCGGCCAGCAGCTGGCGAAACCCGCCGCGATCACCGTGCACAGGATCCAGCAGCCGAGCCGCAGCGCTTCGCGGTCGAACGGACGGTGCGTCAGCATCCGCCAGCCCCAGACCGCGACCGGCAGCAGCAGCATGATCGCGCCGAGGCCGAGGATCTGCATCAGGAGGTCGGCGCCGATCGCGCCGGGATAGCCGAGCACGTTGCGGATCGCGCGCGAGGTGGCGTGACTGAGCGACGGATCCTGCACCGACCAGGTCATCAGCGCAGCCGTGATGGCGCCCGACAGCGCGATCAGGCCGAGTCCGGTGAGCTCGCGCAACCGTCGCGCCAGCGCCTCGCGCAACGAGAGCGGCAGATGGCCGACCAGGGGGATGACACGTTCGATCGCTGGCATACTCAATCTTCGCGCTTCGCGATTAACCCAGGGTTTCGACCAGGCGATGCATCGCCTCGGCCGTCGATTCACTGTCGGAGACCAGCGCGAGGCGGATATAGCCCGCGCCCGGATTGGAACCGTCGTTCTGCTCGCGCGCCAGATAGCTGCCGGGAATCACGCGAACGCCGGCGTCGCGATACAGCTTCACCGTCGTAGCCTCGTCGCCGCCGCGGTCGGAGACGTCGAGCCAGACGCAGAAGCCGCCGGCGGGACGCTTGTAGCCGTAGCGGTTGCCGAGGATCTGGTCTGCGAAATCGAACTTGATGCGATAGAGCCTGCGGTTCTCCTCGACATGCGCCTCGTCGCCATAGGCGGCGACCGCGACATGTTGCAGCGGCACCGGCACCTGAGGTGCGGCGACATTGCGCAGCTCGAGGAATGCGGCGAGGAACTTCCGGTCGCCGGCGGCGAAGCCGACGCGCATGCCCGGCAGGTTCGAGCGCTTCGACAGCGACTGGAACGCGACCACATTGGTGAAGTCGGGTCCGGCGCATTCGAGCATGCTGCCCGGCGCTTCGCGGGTGTAGATCTCCGAATAGCACTCGTCGCTCAGGATCATGAAACCGTGGCGGTCGGCGAGCTGCTTCAACCTCGTGAAATAGGCACGCGAGGCGACCGAGCCTTGCGGATTGGCCGGCGAGGCGATGAAGAAGGCGACGGTGCGCGCCAGCGTCGCCTCGTCGATCGAATCGAGGTCGGGCAGGAAGCCGTTGGCGAGCGTGGTCGGCAGATGGATCTGCTCGCAGCCGGCCGCGCGGGCGCCGGCGCCATAGGCCGGATAGAACGGATTCGGCATCAGGACCGCCGGCCGGCCCTTGCGCGGCGAGACGTAGCGTGCCGCCGTGATCGCGGCGAAGAACAGCCCCTCGCGGCTGCCGTTCAGCACCATCACCTCGCTCTCCGGATCGACCGGACGCGGCAATTTGAACCGGGTTGCCAGCCAGGTCGCGGCCGCGCGGCGGAACGGCTCGATGCCCTTGGCCATCGGGTAGCGGCCGAACTCGGCGGTGTGCCTCGCCAGCACCGGCCCGACGAAATCAGGCACGGGGTGCTGCGGCTCGCCGACCGACAGCGTAATCAATGGCTTAGCCGGTTGGTAGGGCGCCAGCAGCTCGGTCGTCCGCACGAATGGGGAACGCTCGGCCTGGCCGGCGGATGCGGCATCGGCGGCGCCCTGCGCCAAGCCGGATGAGGCGGTCATTGCCATGATTGAAATGCCAGCACTTTCACTGCGGTCGGAGGGGTGGGGCGCCGACCGTAAACCGATCAAATCACCATAGATAGGGCGAGGTTAAGACGCGATTAACCATCGGCGGCGCGCGCGATCGGCCGGCCCGTGATATCAGCGCTGGCTCCGGAAAAACCGCGAAAATTGCACCAAATTGCTCCGAGACATGCTTCACCGCCGCGCCGTCAGGGCGCTCATCATTACGGCCGAACGCGAAGTGCTGCTGATCCGGATTCGGCCGCCGTACGGCGGCGACTGTTTTTGGATCGCGCCCGGCGGCGGCATCGAGGGCGACGAGACGCCTGAAGCGACCTTGCGGCGGGAACTGGCCGAGGAATTGGGGCTGGTCGATTTCGTGCCCGGCCCCGCCGTCTGGCGGCGGCATCACATCTTCAATTGGGGCGGCCAGCGAATCTCCCAGAAGGAAGAGTACCGGATCGTTCACGCCGATCGATTCGCGCCCGTCATGGCCGATGAGGCGGAAGCGAAGGTGCTGGATTGCTTCCGCTGGTGGCCGATCGCCGATCTGCCCGGTGCGGAAGAGCGCCTCACGCCGCTGTCGCTCGCCGGCATCCTCGAAAGCTATTTGCGCGACGGCGCGCCGAGCGAGCTGCCGGACGAGGAGGTCCTGATCGACTGACCGCGCTCAGCCGAACATCGTCACGCATTCGACCGATCCGCTTTACCCGTCATTAAGGCCAGCGCGCGCGTCACGAATCCCTTCAGCAATTCGCAACACAGCACGACCGAATGATGCCGCGAATTGCGAGGGCGTGCAGACTAAAATGGCAGGGATCGAGACACGCGGCGATGTTCTGCGCCGCACCGGCAGGATCATGGTCATTGCCGCCGGCATGACCGCGGTGATGTCCTTCACCATCGGCATGCTGGTATTCGGCCGCGACCTGGCCGCGCCGATCACGGTCGGACAGATGCAGCTGTTCGGGCTCACCGCCGGTGTCTTCATTTCGATCACGCTCAGCGGCGCGATGTCCTGGCGAGCCGGCATGTTGATGCTGGCGCTCGCGCAGACCCGCCGCGAACTGGCGCAGATCTCGCAGACCGACCAGCTGACCGGCCTGTTGAACCGCCGCGGCTTCGACGCCGAGGCCGCCGCCGCGCTCGATCAAGCGCAGGCGGATGGCGCAACGGTCGCGATGTTGATGTGCGACATCGATCACTTCAAGGCGATCAACGATCGCTACGGACATGAGATCGGCGACAAGGTTCTGGTCGAGATCGCAGACGTGCTGCGCCAGTTCGCAACCCGGCATGGCGCATTGGTCGCTCGCTACGGCGGCGAGGAGTTTGCAGCCGTCGTCACGGGCCTGAGCCAGGAACAGGCTGCGCACGGCGCCGAGGAAATCCGTCGCGATTGCGCAGGCCGGACGATCCTCGACGGCGTGACCCAGCTGCCTGTGACCATCAGCATCGGCTTCACCGTGAAGGAAGCCGGCTTCGATCTCGGCAGCCTGCTGCGAACCGCCGATCAGGCGCTCTACGCCGCCAAGCGCCACGGCCGCGACCGCGTCGAGCACGCGCGCGACGCGGCGTGACCGTCGGGTCCTAACCTCCCCTTGAAAAGGGGAGGTCGCTTTGCTCGGCAGAGCAAAGCGGGTGGGGATCTGCTCTCTCCGTTTGCAGCGCCGCCCGTGGCTGACCCCCATCCCGGCCTTCCCCCTTTCAGGGGGAAGGAGAAGACAGGCTACGCACGCGATGTATGCCGTCTACCGCGCCGGCAGCTTCTCGAATGACGGCTTGCCCTCGGGCAGATGGTGGAAGGTCTGCTTGTCGCAGGTGTAGATCGTCATCTGCGGGGTGAACACGCTGGGGTCGTCGAACGTCCCGACCTTCAGGATCGTGGCGGGCAGGCCCGGCACCTTGGTCACCAGATGCGTGCCGCATTCCGGGCAGAACTCGCGCGTGACGGCACGGTCGAGATCCTTGCGGGTGAACTGCTTGGGCTGGCTTGCGGTGTATTTGAAGCCGGTGGTCGGCATCGCCATGAACATGTTCGGCCCGCCCCCGGTGATGTACTGGCATTCGCGGCACAGGCATTGCGCCGCCATCATCGGTTCGCCCTCGGCCTCATAGCGCACGTTGCCGCAATAGCACCTGCCTTGCACCTTCATGACGTCCTCCCGTTTTTGTTGTCGGCTTCGTTGTTTTTAGCCTGTCATTCTACAATGGCAGGCTATTCCGACATTATTTTCTCAAGCGCAGAAAAAAGAAAGGGGCTCCAACTTGCGCTGGAGCCCCTCGACGGCCCGGACATTGCCGGGTATGTGCCCGGACCGTAGTTCTGGGAACGACCGCTTGGGGAGGTCGCTCCCCGGGAGAACTCTTACATGTTGTAGGCGCGCTCCGTGTGCTCGGTGATGTCGAGGCCTTCACGCTCGGTCTCGACGTTGGCGCGCAGGCCGACGATCACGTCGACGATCTTGTAGAGGATCGCCGAACCGATGCCGGACCACACCAGCGTGGTGCAGACGCCCCAGGCTTGCGAGATCATCTGCGCCGTGAAGTCATAGTCGGCGACCTTCGGCGGGATCGCGGTGTAGTCGATGATGCCAGCGCCACCGAGCGCCGGGTTGACCAGGATGCCGGTGCCGAGCGCGCCGATGATGCCGCCGACGCAGTGGACGCCGAACACATCGAGCGAGTCGTCATAGCCGAGCGCGTTCTTCACGACCGTGCAGAAGAACAGGCAGACCACGCCGACCACGAGGCCGAGCACGATGGCGCCCATCGGACCGGCATAGCCGGCCGCCGGGGTCACCGCGACGAGGCCTGCGACCGCGCCCGAGAGCGCGCCGAGCAGCGAGGGATGGCCCTTGATGATCCATTCCGCGAACATCCAGGCCAGCGCCGCCGCGGCGGTCGCCACGAAGGAGTTGGTCATGGCGAGCGCAGCGCCACCATTGGCTTCGAGGTTCGAACCGGCGTTGAAGCCGAACCAGCCGACCCAGAGCAGCGAGGCGCCGATCATGGTCATGGTCAGCGAGTGCGGAGCCATCAGCTCCTTGCCGTAGCCGGTGCGCTTGCCGATCAGCAGCGCGCCGACCAGGCCGGCGATGCCTGCGTTGATGTGCACGACGGTGCCGCCGGCGAAGTCGATCGCACCCTTCTTGAAGATCCAGCCGGCGTCGGCGTTGATCTCGTCGAGCTTGGCCTGCGCTGCGGTCTTCGCCGCACCGTCAGCCGCAGCGGCGAGCGCCTTGGCCGCATCCTGGATCGCGTCCGGGCCCGGCCAGTACCAGACCATGTGCGCGATCGGGAAGTAGATCAGGGTCACCCAGAGCGGGATGAACAGCGCGATCGCCGCGAACTTCATGCGCTCGGCGAAGGCACCGACGATGAGGGCCGGCGTGATCGCCGCGAAGGTCATCTGGAAGCACATATAGATGAGCTCCGAGATGTTGGCGTCGACCGAGAAGGTCGCTGCCTTCGAGTCCGGGGTGACGCCCATCAGGAAGGCCTTGGAGAAGCCGCCGATGAAGTCGGAGCCGCCGGTGAAGGCGAGGCTGTAGCCGTAGAGGGCCCAGAGCACGGTGACCAGGCAGACCGTGTAGAACACCTGCGCCAGCACCGAGAGCATGTTCTTGGAGCGGACGAGACCGCCATAGAACAGCGCGAGGCCGGGGATGGTCATCAACAGCACCAGCACCGTCGAGGTCAGCATCCAGGCGTTGTCGCCCTTGTTGACGGTTGGCTCGGCGTAGGCGGCGGTCGCGGCGAAGAGGCCGACTGCAAGGGCCGCCAGTCCCGCGCCATAGGGACGCTTGAACGTCATGTTATTTCACTCCTGAGGTCTTAAGGTTTGAGCGCGAAATCAAAGGGCCGCGGCATCGGCCTCGCCGGTGCGGATGCGCACGGCGTGCTCGAGGCTGATGACGAAGATCTTGCCGTCGCCGATCTGTCCGGTCTTGGCGGCGGAGGTGATGGCATCGATGGTCTTGTCGACCTGATCGGAGTTGACTGCGACTTCGATCTTGATCTTGGGCAGGAAGCTCACGGCATATTCGGCGCCGCGATAGATTTCCGTGTGCCCCTTCTGACGGCCGTAGCCTTTGACTTCCGTCACCGTGAGACCGTGAACGCCAATGGCGGTCAGGGCGTCACGGACCTCTTCCAGCTTGAATGGCTTAATGATCGCCATAACAATTTTCATGAGTCCTATCCCCGCTTGGGCCCGGTGCGAGCGAGCACCGGGAGTTTCGACTGAGGTTCACCACGCGGAGGACTTCCACTACGCGGGCACAGCCGGGACCCTTAGAATCAAATGCCGTGCCAACCGGCCGGAGTTCGCTAATGGATTATGAATCCGGATGTTTTCCCGCATTGCGGGAGCGAGGCGCCCCTGCGCTATTCCGTCGCGCCTAAAATCTAATCAGAATGGCTCAATTCGTGAGCAGGTCAGGGTCCGGACACAATTCTGCTCAGCAACGGTGCAGTTGCAGGTATTTAAATAAGGTAGTGCAGGGGCATTAGGCGGAGTCGCGCGCCGCAAAGACCTTGTCGACCAATCCCCATTCGATCGCCTGCTGCGCAGACATGAAATGATCGCGGTCCAAGGTCCGTTCGACGTCCGCCTCGGAGCGTCGGCAATGCTGCGCGTACAGCCGGATGATGCGCCGCTTGGTCTCCTGCATCTCGGTGGCGTGGATCAGGATGTCGGACGCCTGGCCCTGGAAGCCGCCGAGCGGCTGATGCACATGCAGGCTCGCATTCGGCAGCGCGGCGCGGTGACCGGGTTCGCCGGCCATCAGCAGGAACGAGCCCATGGAGCGCGCAGTGCCCATGCACAGCGTGTGTACCGGCGCCTTGATGAACTGCATGGTGTCGTACATCGCAAGCCCGCTGGTGACCACGCCGCCATAGGAGTTGATGTAGAGGTTGATCGGCTTGTGCGGATTCTCCGCCTCGAGAAACAGCAGCTGGGCGCAGACCAGTCCGGACATCGCGTCATTGACCTCGCCGTTGAGGAAGATGATGCGTTCGCGCAAGAGCCTTGAGTAGATGTCGAAGGAACGTTCGCCGCGGGCCGATTGCTCGACGACCATGGGAACGAGTTGCATCATGTCGCGCATCGGCGACCTCCATCTCTGCAGGTGATGACGTTTCAGTGGGTGATGAAGTCTGCGATCAGGCCGCGCGCATCAGGCAGCGGCGGTTGCTGTTGGCCGGTTGCGGCTGTTTTTCCCTGATATCGCAGGTTTGCTGGATGATGCGAAACCTCGTGCCGCCGGCCTCGTTCGGCTCGATCCGGAAGGTGACATGGCTTTCGCGAAACGGCGGCTCGGCCTCGCGCAGCCGGTAGCGCACCTCTTCGCCTGTGATCGTTGATTCAGGCTCGGCGCCGGCGAGATCGGAATCCGGCAGCCAGCGTTCGCGCAGCGCTGGAATGGTCACGGCGCGCCATACTTTTTCCGGCGGCGCGTCGAGCTCATATTCGATCACCAGGGCGGGGTCCGCATCAGGCTCGACTGTGTCGCTCATTGATCCATGTCCTTCAGCAGGTCGGAGAGCGCTTCGATGCGCTTCGGCCAATAGGCGCGGTAGCGGGCAAGCCAGGTCCCGATGCTCGCGATGCCGTCCGGGTCGACCTCATAATTCACGAAGCGGCCTTGCCGCTGCTCGCGCACCAGTCCTGCGGCGCGCAGAACCGCCAGATGCTGCGACATCGCCGGCTGGCTGATCTCCAATCCGTCGCGCAGGGCGCTGGCGTTGAGGCTGCCGCCGGCGAGCTTCTCGAAGACCTTGCGACGGGTCGGATCGGCCAGTGCCTTGAAGATGTAGGTATCGACCATGCCGATACATAAGCACATGCTTATGTATCGTGCAAGCACCAACTGTCCGGGCGCCGTACTGCGTGACGTCGCGGTGCGCGGGTCCTTTGCATGGGGTTGTTTTACGAATTCGCCCTCGCTGCTACTGCAATGCCTCGCCGTGCTGCGAGATGTCGAGGCCTTCCAGTTCCTGCTGCATCGAGACCCGCAAGGGCACGAAGGCAGAGACCAGCTTGAGCAGCACGAAGGTGACGCCGCCGCACCAGACCAGCGTCACCACGACGCCGTAGAGCTGGATCAGGAGCTGCTGCGGATTGCCTTCGAGCAGGCCGGAGGTGCCGCCGATCGCGGCGGTGGCGAACACGCCTGCGAGCAGCGTGCCGGTCAGGCCGCCGATGCCGTGCACGCCGAACACGTCGAGCGAGTCGTCATACTTGAAGCGATGCTTCAGCCAGGTGCAGGCCCAGAAGCACACCAGGCCGGCGATGATGCCGATGACGATGCCGTGCCATGGCGCGACGAAGCCCGATGCCGGGGTGATGGTGCCGAGCCCTGCGACCGCACCCGAGATCATGCCGAGCACCGACGGCTTGCGCCGCGTCGCCCATTCGATCGCGCCCCAGGTCAGCGCGCCGGCGCAGGCCGCAAGATGGGTGGCGGTGATCGCCATCACCGCGCGTGAATTGGCCGCCAGCGCCGAGCCGCCGTTGAAGCCGAACCAGCCGACCCAGAGCAGGCCGGTGCCGACCACGGCGAGCGACAGATCGAACGGCGAAAGATTGTCATGGCCGTAGCCGTGCCGGTTGCCCATCACCTTGGCCGCGACGAGGCCGCTGATGCCGGCGGAGAGATGCACGACGAGGCCGCCGGCGAAATCCATCACGCCCATCGAGGCGAGGAAGCCGCCGCCCCACACCCAATGCGCCAGCGGCACATAGGCGAAGATGAACCAGCCGATCGAGAACAGCACATAGGCGGAGAACCGCATGCGGTCGGCGACCGAGCCTGCGACCAGCGCCACCGTGATGATCGCAAACGTCATCTGGTACAGCATGAACAGCGCTTCGGGGATGGTCTTTGCCGCCGGATTGACGCTGTCCATCGTGATCCCGGCCAGGAACCAGCTGTCGAGCGAGCCGAGCCAGGGACCGTTGCCGACGAAGGTCAGCGAATAGCCGAAGATGACCCAGAGAATCGAAATGATCGCAACGGCGGTGAGGCTCTGCGCCATCGTCGCCAGCACGTTCTTCTTGCGCACCATGCCCGAGTAGAACAGCGCGAGCCCCGGGATCGTCATCATCAGCACCAGCGCGGTGGCGACGATCATCCAGGCGGTGTCGGCCGGATTGATGCCGGGATTGGCCGCCGAATCCTGCGCGAAGGCCGGCGTGGCCCACGCGAGCAGGATTGCAGCAGTGATCGGCGCAGCTAATATCGCTGCACGAAGAGCTCGTGCCCCCATCATCATTCCCCGGCGGTCGTGGTTTCTTGGCGTGGATTTGGAGTGGATTTGACGTGCGCCGGCGTCGTTGCCGGTGCGACCTCGATAGATCTCAGAGCGCGTCGTTGTCGGTCTCGCCGGTGCGGATGCGCCGGGCGTGGTCGATCGGCGTCACGAAGATCTTGCCGTCGCCGATCTGGCCGGTGCGGGCGTGCTGGGTGATGACGCTGACCGCCTGCTCGGCGAGGCTGGAATCGACGGCGATCTCGATCCTGAGCTTGGGCAGGAAGTTCACGACATATTCGGCGCCGCGATAAATCTCGGTATGGCCCTTCTGGCGGCCATAGCCCTTCACCTCGGTCACCGTCATGCCGTGGACGCCGATCGCGGTCAGGGCCTGGCGCACCTCATCGAGCTTGAACGGTTTGATGATCGCGACGACGAGTTTCATGGTTCAGGCCTTCATTCCGTTGAGGTTTTCCGAGTGCGCCTGCCCCCGGCGCGGCAATTTGCCGTCCCCGGCATTTCGCGCCCGCCAAATCTGGCAGCTTTCTGGGCAAATGGCACAAAAAACTTGCAGGTTGAAGGGGAAAACGTACGCAGCGCGTGAACTCCGTCACTGTACGAGACGACAACCCTCCGCCAGAATATGGCTTTCCCGCCCCGGCCAGCGCCCTGCTGGCTCGTTCTCGCCACAGCGCGTGCACCCGCGCCCCGAGGAAACCAAGAAATGTCGAACCGAAACTGGTTTTATGCATCCGAAGGGCAGCAAAAGGGCCCCCTGCCTGAAGCCCAGCTCCGCGACCTGATCACCCGAGGCATGGTGGGGGCCGATACCCTGGTGTGGACCGAGGGCATGGCCGGCTGGCAGAAGGCCGGGGAGATTCCCGGCCTGGTACCGAGCGCGGGCGCGCCGCCGGCGTTCCCGCAGGCCGGCGGACCGCCGCCGGTGGCGGCATCCGGAAGCTACAGCGGGGGCGCACTGTCGGCCGACTTCCCGATCTGGGGCCTGTTCGGACGCAGCCTGCTGATGTTCATCGGCGAGATCTTCGTCATCCCCGCGCCGTGGACCGCGACCGCCCTGTATCGCTTTGCGATTCCCTATATCCGCGTGCCGGGCCGACCGCATCTCGCCTTCACCGGGCAGCCGCTCGACATCTGGTACGTCTTCATCGTGCTCGGTCTGCTGACCTATGCCGGCGCGGCCAACAGCAACATCGTGACCCTGCTCTCGCTGGTGTTGCAAGGCTTCCTGAGCTGGATGATCGTGCGCTGGATCTTCAGCCATCTCAGCTCGAGCGGCCAGGATCTGCCGATCGAGTTCAAGGGCAGCCCGCTCGCCTATATCGGCTGGTACCTGGCGATGGTGATTTCGGCGATCACCATCATCGGCTGGGCCTGGGTGCTGACCGCGTGGATGCGCTGGATCTGCCGCAACGTCGAAGGCACGCGCCGCGAGGTCACCTTCAACGCATCCGGGCTCGAGGTGCTGTGGCGAACCATCGTGTTCTCGGTCGGCTGCGCCTTCCTGATCCCGATCCCGTGGGTGCTGCGCTGGTACGGCAACTGGATCGTCTCGCAATTCGCGCTGACCGAGCGCGGCGCGTACGCGAATAGCTGAGCCTATTTGCGCTGGCGCACCGAGCCTTCTTGCGCGACGGACGCCACCAGCGTGCCGTCGGGCTTGAAGATCAGGCCGCGGGTCAGGCCACGGCCTGACTGCGCGCTCGGCGAATCCTGCGCGTAGAGCAGCCACTCGTCGGCGCGGAACGGGCGGTGAAACCACATCGCGTGATCGAGGCTCGCCGGCATCATGCGCTTGTCGAACAGGGTGCGGCCGTAGCGCGCCATCACGGCATCGAGCAGCGAGAAATCCGACGCATAGGCCAGCGCGCACAGATGCAGCGCCGGATCGTCGGGCAATTTCGCCGCGGTGCGGATCCAGACATGGATGCGGCCGTCGTCGATCTTCTGGCCGAAATAGCGGCCGAGCTCGACCGGACGCAGCTCGATCGGCCGGTCGCTCTCGTAGTAGCGGCGGATGAACTCCGGCATCTCCTTGAACATCGGCTGCTTCGACACTTCCTCCGCGGTCAGCTTCTCCGGCGGCGGCACGTCGGGCATCTTCTCCTGGTGATTGAAGTTGCTCTCTTCATCGGCGTGGAACGAGACCATGATGGAGAAGATCGCATTGCCGTGCTGGATCGCGGTGACCCGGCGGGTCGAATAGCTCTTGCCGTCGCGCAGCCGCTCGACCTGGTAGATGATCGGGATCTGCGGATCGCCGGGCAGGATGAAATAGCAATGGATCGAGTGCGGCAGGCGGCCGTCGACGGTGCGGCAGGCCGCGACCATCGCCTGACCGATCACCTGGCCGCCGAACACGCGCTGCCAGCTCGTCTTCGGGCTGTTGCCGCGGAATAGATTCACCTCGAGCTGCTCGAGGTCGAGGATGGACAGCAGGTCGATCAGGCTCTTGGACATCGCAAAGTGCTCTCTTTCATCATTCCGGGGCTCGCGCTGCGCGCGCCCCGGAATGACGAATGGGGCTGGCCGCTCTTGTTTCTGCCCCTGTTTCGCCCAGCTATTATCAGGTAGCAAGCACAGTCTCATGGCGTCAGGCGCGTAAGGAAAAGGCATGCCGGCACAACGAAGTATCGTGATATGCGGGGGCGCGTTTGCGGGTCTGGCGCTGGCCGTCGCATTGCGCCAGGGGCTTGGGCCGGACATCCCTGTCGTCGTGGCCGATCCGGCGCTGAGCCAGCGCCCGAGCCGCGATCCCCGCGCCACCGCCATCGTGGCGGCCTGCCGGCGGCTGTTCGAGACCCTCGGCGTCTGGGGGCAGGTGGCGCCGAGCGCGCAGGCGATATCAGACATGGTCGTGACCGACTCCAAGCTGGAAGACGCCACGCGTCCGGTGTTCCTGACCTTCGCCGGCAATGTCGAACCCGGCGAGCCGTTCGCCCATATGGTGGAGAACCGCTATCTGATCGATGCGCTGGCCGCGCGCGCCGAAGCCGAGGGCGTCGAGCTGCGCGCCACTGCGGTGTCGAGCTTCGCCTCGCGCCCCGATGACGTCGCCGTCACCTTGGCTGACGGCACCGATATCGATGCGAGTCTCTTGGTCGCCGCCGACGGCGCACGCTCGAAGCTGCGCGAGCGCGCCGGGATTGCGACCCATGGCTGGGACTACGATCAATCCGGCATCGTTGTCACGGTCGGGCATGAGCGCGAGCATCAGGGCCGCGCCGAGGAACATTTCCTGCCCGCAGGTCCGTTCGCGATCCTGCCGCTGACCGGCAACCGCTCCTCGCTGGTGTGGACCGAGACGCGCAAGGACGCCGCGCGCATCACGGCGCTGAGCGAGGCGGAATTCCACGCCGAGCTGGAGCAGCGCTTTGGTTTGCATCTCGGCGAGATCAAGGCGCTCGACAAGCCGCGCGCGTTTCCGCTCGGCTATTTCGTTGCGCGTTCCTTCATCGCCGAACGGCTGGCGCTGATCGGCGACGCCGCGCATGTGATCCATCCGATCGCGGGGCAGGGACTCAACATGGGCCTGAAGGATGTCGCGGCATTGGCCGAGGTCGTGGTCGATGCGGCCCGGCTCGGCATGGATCTCGGGCAGGCCGACGTGCTCGAGCGCTATCAGCGCTGGCGGCGCTTCGACACCATGGCGATGGGCGTTGCCACCAACTCGCTGAACTTCCTGTTCTCCAACGAATCGACGCTGCTGCGCACCGTGCGTGACATCGGCCTGGGCCTCGTCGATCGCGCGCCGCCGCTGAAGAGCATGTTCATCCGCCAGGCCGCCGGACTGTCAGGCGAAGTGCCGCGGCTGTTGAAGGGCGAGGCGCTGTAAGACCCGCGTGGTGCCGTAACCCCTCACTTCGGTGCAATGAAAGCCGCGACGGCATCGATCAGGTCTGGGTCGAGCGGCCGCTCCGGCTCATCGTAGCTCGCCACGTCGTCCGCCGCGTCGGTGACGTCGACCAGCACGTGATTCATGTCCGGCAGCCACAAGGATTTGGCGGCGATGTCGGCGGTGGTGAGCGCGAGGAAGTCGAGCCGCGCCAGTTGATGATCGCGGCCGCCTGCGATGATCAGGGTCGGCCCGGTGATCTTGCGCATCGGCTCGATCGGATCCTCGGTGAAAGCGGATGTGATGGCGGGCTGGAGCGCAGGCGCGATCGCAAGCCCGGCCGGCGGCGGATCGACGATCTGTCCGGCCATGATGTCGTCGATGGCTTTGCCGATCGGCGCGAATTTGTCCGGCGGCAGCTGCTTTGCAAGCTGCGCCTTCAACAGGTCGCCCTGCTTGCGCGCCGCTGTTGCGAGCAGCACCAGCCGGTCGACCGGCACGCGCTGCGCGGCGAGGATCGCGACCAGGCCGCCTTCGCTGTGGCCGACCACCGCGACATGAGAAAACCTGCCGCTGCCGCGCAGATAGCCGATCAACGCCGCGGCGTCGCCGACGAAGTCCTTGAAGCGAAAGTCCTCGGGACGGCCGAACTCCTTCTTCCATTCGCCCGCGCCACGCTTGTCGTAACGCAACGTCGCGATGCCGCGTGCGGCCAGCTGCTCGGAAAGTTTCCTGAGCGTCGCCGGCTTGAGCTGCGGCCCGTTGCCGTCATGATCGGTCGAGCCGGAGCCGGCGATCAGCAGCGCCACCGGCGGCCTTGCGATGTCGGGCGGGACCGTCAGCACCGCGTCGATGGCGCCGATGCGCAGTCTGCTCTCGTCGGCTGCCGCACTCGCCAGCGAGACGAACAGCAGCAGCCATGTGACGAGGGCGCGCATGGAGTCCTCTTATTGGAGCATGATCGTTTCGGAAAACCGCTTCACACTTTTCCGGATCATGCTCTAGTCGATCTTGCGGGCCTCTTCGGGCAGCATGATCGGGATGCCGTCCCGTATCGGATAAGCGAGCCTTGCGGAGCGCGAGATCAGCTCCTGCCGCGCGGCGTCGAATTCCAGCGGCCCCTTGGTGATCGGGCACACCAGGATTTCGAGTAACTTCGGGTCGGCGGTGCTTTCGAGATGATCCGTCGTGGAATTCATTGTGATCTCCGGCTCGCTGTCCTGTAGCACATCCCGGCGTGAGCTGTCAGCGCTTGGCGATGCGCAACAGCTCATCGATTGCGGCCTGCTGCCGCGCCTTCGGCAGCGTCTGCTCGGACAGCGCGTAGCCGATGAACGCCCAATAGAAGATCTGCGCCCGGCCGCGCGCCACGTCGTCCGGGAATCCGGCCTGCCGCAGCAGGGTTTCGATGTAGCCGATCCGGCGCTGGTCGACCTCGAGCACGGCCGCGCGCGCCGCTGCATCGGCGGTGGCCCAGCTGCGGACCGCGCGTTCCAGCGCCAGCCGCGCCGAGAAAGTCCGGCGCAGCAGCAGCGCCAGCGCGTCGCCGCCTTCCGGAATGGTCTCCAGCTCGGCGATTACCTGCTCGGCGGCGACCTCACGCCAATGGGTGAGGATCGCGGTTCGGTAGGCGCCGATGTCGGCGAAATGCCAGTAGAAACTGCCGCGCGAGACGCCCATGGCCTTGGCCAGCGGCTCGGCCTTGAGCGCGGTGAAGCCGCGTCGCGCCAGCGTCTTGAGGCCCTGATCGAGCCAATCCTTGACCGAAAGCGGTTCCGTCATGGTTCCCCCGTCCCGCGCCCCCGACCATACACAAGTGTATTGACAGGCGCCAGCGGTCGGGATCATATCAATACAGTACTGTATGGAGGCATCGCGATGCGTGATCTTCTGCTGCAAGGCGCCGGGCTCATCGCCATCCTGGTCAGCCTGATCCATGGCGTTCTCGGCGAGACCAAAATCTTCGCGCGCGCCACCGTCGAGCCGCCGCGGCTGCGCCTCTTGCTGCGTCTGGTCTATCAGGCCGGCACCGTCGCCTGGATCGGCGGCGGCGTGCTGCTCGTTGCCGCGCCGGCGATGGCCTCGGATGCGGCGCGGCACTGGATCGTGGCGACGCTCGCGGTCGTGTTCGGCTGCGCTGCGCTCGCGAATGCAATCGCGACCCGCTTCCGCCATGTCGGCTGGATGGCGATGAGCGCAGTCGTGGCGCTTGCGGCCGCCGGCTATTAGCGAGCACTGCCATGACGAATGATCGTGTCAGCTTGAGCATCCCCAACGGCGTGGCGGACGTCAGGCTCAATCGACCGGACAAGCTCAATGCGCTCGATCCGGCGATGTTCACGGCGATCGCCGACGTCGGCGCGCGGCTCAAGGACGACCGAAGGGTCCGCGCCGTGGTGTTGTCGGGCGAAGGCCAGGCCTTCTGCGCCGGCCTCGACATGGAGCGGCTGATCGCAACGACCGAAGGCGAATCCATCCTGCCCTTTGCCGACCTTGGTCAGCGCACCCATGGCATTGCCAATCTCGCGCAGCACCTGGTGTGGCTCTGGCGCGAGCTGCCGGTGCCGGTGATTGCCGCCGTCCACGGCATCGCCTTCGGCGGCGGCTTTCAACTGATGCTCGGTGCCGACATCAGATATCTCGCGCCTGCCACGCGCCTTGCCATCATCGAAGCCAAATGGGGATTGGTGCCCGACATGACCGGCACGCAGCTGATGCGCCATCTGGCGCGGGAAGACGTGGTCCGCGAACTGACCTACACCGCCCGCGTCTTCTCCGCCGACGAGGCGCTCGGTTACGGCTTCGCCACCCGGATCGTCGAAGACCCGCGCGCCGCCGCACTGGAGACGGCACGCGCGATCGCCGACCGCAGCCCAGATGCGATCCGCGCCGCCAAGCGGCTGATCAATCTTGCCGCCGATTGCGATGCGGCGACCGGACTCGCGGCCGAAACCGCCGAACAAAAGAGCCTGCTCGGCACGCCCAATCACATCGAGGCCGTCAGGGCGAATCTCGAGCGACGACCTCCGCAATGGAGCTTTGCATGAGTGCCGGCCAGGGTTTCAATCTCGAACGACTCGTTGCAACCAATGCGTCGGCGGCCTTCAACCGGCTTGCCGGCTTCGAAATCGTCTCCGCCGGTGCGGGCGAAGTGGAGCTGCGCATGCCGTGGCGTGACGATTTCACCCAATATGCGGGACATCTGCACGCGGGCATGATTGCGGCGCTGCTCGACACCGCCTGTGGCTTTGCCGCGGCATCGATCGCGGGGTCCGTCACCGCATCGCATTTCTCGATGAGTTGCCTGAAGCCCGCGATGGGCCGCTGCTTCATCGCCAGAGGCACCACGCTGCGCGTCGGGCGGAGACAGATTTTTGCGCGCGCCGAATTATTCGCGGAGAACGAGCACGGCGAGGCGTCGCTGGTCGCAACCGGGGAAACCATTCTGGTCCCGCTCGCGGGTTGAAGACGCGACCGATTGCCGAGCCTTTGCAAAATTTATGGGGCCATCAATTTCCGTGCTGAATCGGCTTACGCGCGGATAACCATGCCACCGAAAGTTGCAGAAAATTATCGAGAAGACAATTCAATCGGCCTAGCTTGCCCTCGCGGACAACCATGGACCGGTGCATGTTTCGTGTTTTGACGTGTCTCTCAGGTGAGCATGACTGGCGGCTCGTTTTGCTGGCCGGACTGGTCTGCTTTGTCGCCAGCATTGTCGCCGTCAACATCTTCCATCGCGCGATCGCCTCGCAAGCGAGGACGCGGATGATCTGGATTGCGATCGCGGGCGCTGCGATCGGCTACGGAATCTGGGCAACGCATTTCATCGCCATGCTCGCCTACGAGCCCGGCGTGCCGACCGGCTACGGCATCGTGCTAACGGCGCTGTCGCTCGCCGTGGCGATGATGTTGACGTCCGGCGGACTCGGCCTTGCTGCCAGCGACTCCGGTAGCTGGCGCGCGCCGGTCGGCGGCGCAGTGATCGGAGCCGGCATTGCCAGCATGCACTATCTCGGCATGTGGGCGCTGGAAGTGCCGGGCCACGTGGTCTGGTCGCTCGACCTCGTGGCTGCCTCCATCGTGCTCGGCATGCTGTTCGGCTACGCCGCGCTGGCAATCGCGGTCCGCCATCAGGATCGCTGGATGACGCTCGTTGCGGCGCTGTTGCTGACGCTGGCGATCGTGTCGCACCATTTCACCGCGATGGGTGCGGTCGAGATCGTTCCGGATCCGTTGCTGACGCCGGCGGCTTTGTCGCTCTCTCCCGCGTTCCTCGCCATCGTGATTGCGGGCGTCGCGCTTTCGGTGCTCGGCATGAGCCTGGTCGGCGTGCTCGCGGACCGCCGCCTCGCGCTGCGCACGCGCCGCTTCGAGGAAATCATCAGCCAGCTTTCGCTGGCGCAGCAGCAGGTCGAGGCGTCGCAGAAGGAGCTGGAAGAGCAGAGGTTGCGGCTGGATACGGCGATGAACCACATGGGTGAGGGCCTCTGCATGTTCGATGCGGAGAAACGCCTCGTCGTGTGCAATGACCGCTATGCCAAGATGTACCGGCTGCCGCCCGAGCTGCTGCTGCCCGGCGCGGCGCATCGCGCGATCATCACGCATCGGATCGCCAACGGCATTCTCAAGGGCGAGACCAGCGACAGCGCCGCGACGCAGGTGCTCGCGACATTGAATGCGTTGCCGGCCGATGAGATCAGCAGCCGGGTCGACGAGCTCGCCGACGGCCGGCTGATCTGCGTGACGCGGCAGCCGATGCCCGGCGGCGGCTGGGTGGCGACGCATCGCGACGTCACCGAGCAGCGGCGCTCCGAGGCCAAGATCACCTACATGGCGCAACACGACGCGCTGACCGATCTGCCGAATCGCGTGCTGCTCAGGGAGTGGATGGAGCAGGCGCTCTCCGGCGCGAGGTGCGGCGGGCCGAGCCTTGCGGTACTGATGCTCGATCTCGATCGCTTCAAGGACGTCAACGACACGCTCGGGCATCCGGCAGGCGATGCGCTGCTGAAGTCGGTGGCCGCGCGGTTGCGCAGGTGCGTCAGCGAAACCACGCTGGTCGCGCGGCTCGGCGGCGACGAGTTCGCGGTGATCGACTACGTCCGCGATCCGGTCCCGGAAGCGGGCTTGCTCGCCGAGAAGATCAGAAAGGCGCTCAGCGAGCCGATCGATCTTGGCCATCACCGGGTGACCACCACGGCCAGCATCGGCATCGCGATCGCTCCGCGCGACGGTACCGATTCGGACGAGGTTCTGAGAAGCGCCGATCTTGCGCTCTACTCGGCCAAGAGCGGCGGGCGCGGCTCGTTCCGCTTCTTCGAGCCGGAGCTCGACCGGCTGCTGCAGGCCCGGCGCGGCCTCGAGCGCGACATGCGCAACGCGCTCGCCAACGGCGAGTTCGAGTTGCACTATCAGCCGTTCATCAACGTCGCGAGCGGGGAGACCTGCGGCTTCGAAGCGCTGTTGCGGTGGCATCACCCGCAGCGCGGCATGGTGTCGCCGGTGCAGTTCATTCCACTGGCGGAAGAGACCGGCCTGATCGTGCCGCTCGGCGAATGGGTGCTGCGTACCGCGTGCGCGGAGGCCGCAAAATGGCCCGACGACCTCAAGATCGCGATCAACCTGTCGCCGGTGCAGTTCAGGAGCCCGGAACTGGTCCCGGTGATCGTGCACGCGCTGGCAAGCGCGGGAATTTCGCCCGACAGGCTCGAGCTCGAAGTGACCGAAACGGCCATCATTCAGGACAGCGAAGCGGTGTTCGCGGCGCTCAGCCAGCTGCACGATCTCGGCGTGCGGATTGCGCTCGACGACTTCGGCACCGGCTACTCGTCACTGAGCTTCCTGCAGAAGTTTCCGTTCGACAAGGTCAAGATCGACCGCAGCTTCGTGTCCGAGCTCTCAAGCGCAACCGACGAGTCGCGCCGGATCGCGCGCGCGATCGTTCGCTTTGCGGTCAGCCTGGGCAAGACAACGACGGCCGAAGGCGTCGAAACCAGGGAGCAGCTCGACATCCTCCGTGCCGACGCCTGCGTGGAAGTGCAGGGCTTCCACTTCAGCCCGCCGGTTCATAGCGAGAAGGTCGCGCAGATGATCGGTGGGCGGACCCCGGCGGTGGCCGAACGCCCGGCGGTTCGTCGCGCGATGGCCGGTGCCGCGTCCTGATCGAAGGCCTGTCTCAACGGATGGATGCGCATGAGGCGTAAGGCCGCAGCGGCTGGTCAAAACCAAATTGCGCGCGGAGCGCAAAGCGGTTTTCACGGCCGTTAGAATTTCTCTAAAGCCTGCCGCCGCCACGCTTCCTTGACTTGGCGATCACCTCAGCATTGTTCACGAATGTGCCCTGCGCGACAGCGTTGTGGGCAGGATCGTCAATGGAGGGGAGATACGCGTGAGAGTGATTTTGAGCGCTGTGCTGGCAGCGAGTGTTCTGGCGCTAACTGGATCGGCGGCGTTCGCCGACGGCTACAAGACCTGCACCAAGCTCGACAAGGCGTCGTGGAAGCCGGCGAGCGATGCCGAAGCCAAGGCCAAGGCCGCCGGCTACGAGGTGCGCCGCTCGAAGGTCGAAGGCTCGTGCTACGAAGTCTACGGCGTCAAGGAAGGCAAGCTCTACGAGCTGTTCTACAGCCCCGAGGATCTCAGCCTGAAGCACACGATCGCCAAGTGAAGCACTAAGTGAAGCTCCAAGTGAAGCAGGCGCGATGAAGGAGGCGGCGCCCGGCGCCCGCGGCGCGACCAACGTGCAGGTCTGGGACCTGCCGCTGCGGCTCTGGCACTGGGCGCTCGCCATCCTCGTCCTGGTGGCCTGGGTGACGCCGAACGTCTTCGACCGGCTGCACCGGCTGGCCGGCTATGCCGTGATCGCCCTGCTGGCGTTCCGGCTGATCTGGGGCTTTGCCGGCACGCGCTACGCGCGTTTCGGCAAGCTCGGCGTCCGCCTGCGCGCCGCGCCGCGCTACATCTGGAATCTCCGCCGCGGCATCACCGGGCGCTATATCGGGCTCAACCCGGCGGGCACCGTGATGCTGGTCGCACTGCTGCTGTCGCTCGCGGTCTCGGCGATCACAGGTGCAATGGAGGTCACCGTCACCTTCTTCGGCGTCTGGTGGGTCGAAGATACCCACGCCTATGCCTCCGACGCGGTCATCATCCTGGTCGCCCTGCACGTGCTCGGCGTCATCGTGGTGGGATTGCTGCAGCGTCAGAATCTCGTGCAAGCGATGTTCACCGGACGGAAATCCATTCGCGGTCGGCCGTAAGCCACGTCGAATTCGTCAGCCCGGCCAGCGAGCAAATCCCGTGACGCCGGAAACCCCTCGCAGCTGAGTTTTAGTCCTATTCTAGAATGGAGTGATTCTAACCTCGAATCGCTTCGAGAGGCTTCCCAAGCATTTCGAAACAATTCGAGACAGTGCTAGGTGCGCCCTTATGTCGCGGGTTTTCCATTTCCGCCGATCCAGGGGAGCTGCATGTCATCGCATCACAGCACGGGCTTCGGTGCTTCGAAATTCGAGCTTGGCTCCAGATCGAGGCGCGCGGCGCTGCTCGCGGCGACCGCGCTGTCGGTCTTCACCGGCAGCGGCGCCCTCGCGGCAGACGATAGCGCGAACGAGGCATTGCTGAAAAAGCTCGACAAGATGGAGCGGCGCATCGCAGCGCTCGAAGCCGAGCTGAAGGAAAAGGAAAGTCGCCCTCCGGCTGGCGTCGATGCCAAGTCCTCGCCGCGGCCGGCCTCGATTCGCAGCGTCAACGCGACGGCGTCACCCCCCGATGCGAAGGAGGCGACGGATACCAAGCAGGAAGCGAAGGAGAGCAAGGGCAAGCCCGAAGCCCAATCGGCAGAGGCGCCGGCCAAGCCGATGCTGAATCTCCCGCCGCTGCCTGCGGCAGGCGACAAGCCCATTCTCGGACTGGTCGATTCACCCGTGCCTGGCCTCAGCATCGGCGCCTATGGCGAAATCAAGTTTGGCAGCGCGCAAAATCCGGCTGCCAACGGCCAGTGGCAAAAGGGCTTCGATGCTCAGCGCTTCGTCCTGTTGCCGACCTACGCGATTACGCCAAACATCATCTTCAACGCCGAGATCGAATTCGAGCACGCCGGCTCCGGATTCGACAACGACGACAAGCTCCACGGTACCGCCGAAATCGAGCAGCTCTGGATCGACTTCAAGATCATCGATCAGTTCAACTGGCGTGCGCCGGGTATCGATCTTGTGCCGATCGGCTACTACAACCAGCACCACGAGCCGACGCAGTTCTACAGCGTGAACCGGCCCGAGCTGTATCTCGGGCTCATTCCGTCGACCTGGAAGGTGCCGGCCAGCAGCGTCTACGGGACGATCACCGAAGATCTGAAGTATCAGGTGATGGTTGCGACCAGTAACGAGGACTTCGGCGATTCCTTTGATAATCGCACCGCGGCCAAGACCGTGCCGCTTCCGGGTACGGCGTACGCGGCGGGGATCGACGGCCTGAACGGGCTCGCTTTCTCGCGGCCCCCGCTCGGTGATTTCCAGCAGCTCAACAACGCGGTCGCGGTCGCCGGCCGGCTGGACTTCACGCCGACGTTCCTCCAGGGCTTCGCCGGCAGCGTCAGCGCCTATTTCTCGCCGAACACGACGCCGCGCGGAGCTCACGACGATCTCGGCAATTTCCTCGGTCACTCGAGTCTGTCGATGTTCGACGCCGAGTTCCGCTATCGCGTGCCTCAGACCGGCCTCGAGCTTCGCGGCGAGTATGTCCGTGCGGATTTCAGCCATCCGGAGAATCTACGCGCGAACAACGATTCGGATCCCACCAACAATGTCGGCAAGTCGATGTACGGCTATTCCGGCGAGATCGCCTACCACGTGCAGCTCGGCACCGTCCTGAACAGCGAGTGGGAGGCGGTGCCGTTCTATCGCTACACCTACCAGAACCTCCAGACCGGCGGCTTTGCCGGCACGGATGCGAACATGCCGACCGGTGCGGGCCAGCGACAATACCACACCGCCGGCTTCGCGTTGTTCCCGTCGCCGAAGGTCGTGCTGAAGGCGACCTACCAGCACGTCATCGACAAGAGCATCACCAGTGCGATGTCGGATTCGTTCCTCGGTGGCGTCGGCTTCTTCTTCTGAGATCGGTACGGCGCGCAGGACAGGCCGCTGCAGCGTGATGAAAACGATAGGAGCGAAGTGTAAGATGAGTTGGGTTCGATATACGCTGCCGGCTGCGGCGATCGTGTCGGCTGCTTCGCCGGCCTATGCGGTTCAGTATATGTCGATCGAGGAGGCGCAGAAGCAGGCGTTTCCGTCGGCGACGCATTTCACCGAGGTCCAGGCCGGCCGGGTCTGGAAGGCCGAGGCCGGCGGCAAGGTCGCGGGATTTCTCATCTTCGACCGGGTGATCGGCAAGCACCTGTTCATCGACTATGCGGTGGCGCTGACGCCGGGCGGCGCGGTGCACAGCGTCGAGATCCTGCAATACAGGGAATCCTACGGCGGTGAGGTCAGGAGCCCAAGCTGGCTTGCGCAATTTGTCGGCAAGACCAGCGCCAGTGCGCTCAAGGTCAATGGCGACATCAGAAACATCTCCGGCGCGACGCTGTCGTCGACGCATGTCACGGAGGGCGTGAAGAGGATCCTGACCGCCTATGCCAATCGCCTCCGATAGGACTCGCCGCGCGCGCCCGCTGCTCGGCACCTTTGTCGAGATCGAGGTCGCCGCCGCCGGCTCCAGAACGAATGCCGCCATCGACGCCGCATTCGATGCGGTCGCGCAGGTTCATCGGCTGATGAGCTTTCATGAGCGCGACAGCGATGTCAGCCGGCTCAATCGAGAGGCCGGCGTTCGGCCGATGCGGGTTCACGCCTGGACGTTCGAGGTGCTGGAGGCGGCGGTCGAGATGCACTGGCGCTCCGGGGGGATCTTCGATGCGACCGTTGCACCGGCATTGCAAGCCGTCGGCCTGCTGCCGGGAGCGGACGACGAGCGGGCCGTCGTGCCCGGACCGTGCGTCGGCGATGCGATCGAGTTGCTGCCCGAACGCATCGTGCGCCTTCAGGCGCCCGGTACCAGGATCGATCTCGGAGGAATCGCCAAGGGCTTTGCGGTCGACCGCGCCATCGAGGTGTTGCGCGAGTTCGACGTTCCGGCAGGGCTGGTGAATGCCGGCGGCGATCTTCGGGTGTTCGGAGTAGCGCCGCACGCGGTCGATCTGCGCGATCCGCGCGACCCGCTACGCCTGCTTGCGCGTATCGAGATGGCTGGAGAGGCGCTGGCGTCGACGGCGCGCCGATTTGATCTGATGGAGGGCTCGTCTCTGGGCGTTTCCGCGATCATCAATCCCGCAACCGGGGAGCCGGCCGCTGCGATGATCGGCGCCACGATCCGTACGTCGTCATGCATGATTGCCGATGCGCTGACCAAGGTCGTGATGATCTCGGGGACCGGTGCCGGCGACCTGCTCGAGCATTACGGAGCCAGCGCCCTGCTGATCGCGGCAGACGGGGACATTCAGATCACGTCCGACTGGTCAGAGGCGGTGCACCTTGCGGCTTAAACGTTCATTTCGCTATGCGATGTACGCCGCGTTTGCGGCGCTGTTGCTGACCGGCGCCGGCTGGTTGGTGGCCGATTGGCAAAAGAACGCCGACGGTGCCGAGATATGGCAGCAGGTTGCCGCCAACCTGCTGATGATTCATGGCGGTGTCGCCATGCTGGCGCTGCTGTTGCTCGGCGCGCTCGTTCCCGTGCATCTGCTGCGCGCGTGGCGGAGCCGCAAGAATCGCATTTCGGGATCGATCATGGCGACGTTCAATGCCGCGCTGATCGTGACCGCCTTCGGGCTCTACTACCTCGGTTCGGAGGTGGTCAGGCCCTGGATGAGCTGGATCCATCTCAGCGTGGGGTTTGCCCTGTCGCTGATGTTTCCGCTTCATATCTGGTTTGGTCGGCGAGAGTTGCGGTGACGGCCCTTATTGCACCGGCGGGTCGCCGCTGGTGCGTTTCTTGGCGAGGTCCATCTCGGTGACCGCGATCAGGATCTCGGCGCGGGTCTTCAGGTCGGGCGCTTCGAGCATCGCCTGCTTCTCGGCGGAACCATAGGGCGACATCATCGCCAGCGCATTGACCAGCGCCTCGTTGGGCGCGGACTCGATTCCTTCCCAGTCGACCTTCAGATTGTTGGCTTCCAGGAAATCGGCGAGCACCTCGAGCAGCGCCTTGCGGTCGACGGCGTCCTCGCCCTTGCGTGCGGTGAAGTCGCCGGTGAACGAGAAGAAGTCGACCTTGCATTGCCGGTACGGCGTCTGCACCGTCAGCTCCTCGACGATCTTGAAGCGCGCGACGCCGGTCAGCTCGAGGATGTAGCGGCCGTCGCCGGATTCGGCGAGCTGGGTGATGCGGCCGACGCAGCCGATGCGGAACAGCACCGGCTTCGCCTCTTTCTGGGAATGCGCCGCATCGGGCTGGATCATGCCGATCAGGCGGTGACCGTCGCGCAGCGCGTCGTCGATCATCGCGAGATAGCGCGGCTCGAAGATGTTGAGCGGCATCTGGCCGCGCGGCAGCAGCAGCGCGCCCGGCAGCGGGAACACCGGGATGATCTCCGGGAGCTCGCCGGGCCCGCGATATTCGGCATTGATCGGCATCTACGGTCCCGCTGCTGTGACGGGCGTGCTTTACGAGAACAGGATCGTCGACAACCGCCGGCGCCCCTCGACGGTTGCCTCATCGGTGCCGCCCCACGCCTCGAAGAACTGCACCAGCTGTTTGCGCGCGCCGTCGTCGTTCCACTTGCGGTCGCGCTTGACGATGGCGAGCAATTGCTCGGTCGCCTCCGCGCGCTTGTTCATGGCATTGAGCGCGGTCGCGAGATCGAATCGCGCCTGATGATCGAGCGGGTTTGCGGCGACTTTCTGTTCCAGCTCCGCGATCGGACCGACCGACTGCGCCTGTTCGGCGAGATCAATCGCCGCCTGCACCGCCTTCACCGCGGCGTCGTTGCGCTTCGATTCCGGAACCATCGCCAGCGTCTGCTTGGCCTGCTCGACCGCACCCGAAGTGACGTAGCATTTGGCAAGGCCGGCGAGCGCCCCGATGTTGGTGGCATCGTGGGCCAGCACCTCGGCATAGATCTGTGCGGCCTGGGCGGCGTCGCCCTCGGCCAGCACGGCGTCGGCCTCGGCCAGGATCTCCGCCAGATTGGGCTCGCCGGCGGCGGGCACGCCCTTGGTGATCTTCTCGATGAAGGCGTTGACCTGGCTCTCCGGCACCGCGCCCATGAAGCCGTCAGCGGGCTGGCCGTTGACGAAGGCGATCACGGCCGGGATCGACTGGATGCCCATCTGGCCCGGGATCTGCGGATGCTCGTCGATGTTCATCTTGACCAGCTTGACCCGGCCCTTGGCGTTGTTGACCGCCTTTTCCAGCATCGGCGTGAGCTGGCGGCAGGGACCGCACCACGGCGCCCAGAAGTCGATCATCACCGGCTGCCGGCGCGATTCCTCGATGACGTCCTTGACGAAGGTCTGGGTCGTCGTCTCCTTGATCAGATCGGGCGCTGCCTGGGGCGTGGGGCCGCCTTGCTCCATTATCGTCACGTTGTCCTCGCCTGGTCTTCTGAGGTCAATAAATATGGGGGCGTTCTAGCACGCTCCGCGCGGCCGGTTCAGCCGTTCTGTCAGGCTAGAGCATGATCCCGGAAAAGTGGGAACCGGTTTTCCGAGGGATCATGCCCAGTAAATGGCGGTCGGCCAGAAAAATTCAATCGCTTGCCGGCCGTCCCGTTCCATCGGAGATCGGGTGGGTCGGCGCCCCGGAACGGCTGATGATGGCGGTCCTTCATGGCCCCAGGGGATCGCCGATGGCAAAGGCCTATTACAGCACCGTGTTCGAGCAGCCGGCCGGCGAGGTCTGGAAAATCATCCGCGATTTCAATAATTACCCGGTCTGGGTCCACGGTGCTGCCACGAGCGAGATCGAGGGCGGCAGATCCGGTGACACCGTCGGTGCCGTGCGCAACGTGCTGTACCGGGAGCGTCGGATCCGGCAGCGGCTGCTTGCGCAATCCGATGTGGAGCGCTTCCAGACCTATGAATTTGCCGACAGCCCGACCCTGCCGGTGACGGATTTCAGCGCGACCCTGCGGGTGACCCCGGTGGTCGACGGCGACCGGGCCTTTATCGAATGGTGGGCGGTGTTCGATTGCGACGCCGGCAGCCGCGTCGAACTGGCGCAGACGCTGACCGGCTGGTTCGAGACCTGGCTCGAATCGCTCCGGGACGAGATGGCTTTGAGGCCCGTTCCGGCGGAAAGGTGAAAAGAAATCGGCGGCGTGGTCGATTTCGGCCGATTCGAGGTCGATTTTTAAGGAAACCGCGCGATTTCGTGAGGCTCGGACCGCGCTCTTGTGTTGCATTCACAGACAGCATTTGGCATAGGTCTGCCGTTGCCGGCGAGCGATCGCCGCCATTTCGGATGCGGGTGTAGCTCAGTGGTAGAGCACGACCTTGCCAAGGTCGGGGTCGAGGGTTCGAGCCCCTTCGCCCGCTCCAAATATCTCGCTGACCGAGCTGACAGTCTGATGAAGGCCCGCCCATTGGTGCGGGCTTTTTGGTGTTCGGACGGCACCACGATCGCGCGGTCAGGATGCCGCGGCCGGCGATAGCCGTTTCGGGTCCGGTTGGCCGCCAGAACGGTGCTTTCTCAAAACTGACAGATATCTGTGCTGTGTCGGCGTTGAAGTGGCTGCCGCTCGCGCCTCGACGCGGCAAGCAAGTGAATGATGTCGATCAGCTGGAAGCCAGATCCCGGGTTGAACCGGCGCTTGGCGCATGCATGCGTTGCAGCGCTGGTCGTGCTCGTCGGCATCTCGACATATCCGCCGGCTTCAGCGCAGCAATTGCCGAGCGACTCGGCGTATGCGCCGGCGCCCGGTTCCTTTCCCGTACCTGGCTTTGTTCCGGCGCCCGGCCTTGATCCCGCGGAGCGGCTGCGGCCGCGGGTCTACATCACGACGCGATCGCAACTGGGCGGCCGGCAGAACTTCTGCGTCACAACCTGCGATGGCCGCTTCTTCCCGCTGTCGCGTGTGAGCGAGGCGGCGGATATCAGGACATGCGAGGCGGCCTGTCCCGCCGCCGAGGTGAAGCTGTATTCCGGCTCCGATATCGACAGCGCCCGAACCGACGACGGCGAGACCTACAAGACGCTCGCCAATGCATTCCGCTTCCAGCGCGAGATCGTGCCGCGATGCTCGTGCAGCGCCGGCGCCTCCACCGGCCTGTCGCCGATTGCGATCGAGGACGACATGACGCTTCGCACCGGTGACATCATCGCCGCCGATGACGGCTTCAAGATCGCGGCGATCTCCAGCGGGCAGCGGCGCAGCGTGTTGTTAGGCCGTTGTCGAAAGCAAAAGTGCAGGCGCTCGGCCTCGCCCGCCTCTCATCGCGCTAAAGCATGATCCGGAAAAGTGCGAAGCGGTTTTCCGAAAAGATCATGCTCAAACAAGGAGCTAAAGCGCGATGACGCTTCAACCTGATCTCATCGCGCTTTAGTTGGCGCGATCATCGGCGTTAGCTTCATTCGAATATCACGCTGCGGTGCAGAATGCCTTGTTATCAGGCAGGCTCGTGCAGGAAAATTTGATCTCAAATTTCGTCTCAAATTTCGCCTCAACTTGTTTTGACGCAGCGCACACCGCTGCATGCGCTTTTCAGCGTCGATGGATGTGCTACCATTTTGCCGTCTGACCTACCTCACAGACCGCCACCATCATCTCTCACGGCGTTCAAAATCAATAACAGGCAAGCTGCAACGGCTTGCGTAGGGGAGTGACGCGATGAAGTCCGCTTTCAATCGATCAATACTTGCGTTCGCGGCGATAGCGCTGCTGGCGGGGACAAGCTTTGCCAATGCGCAGCAACAAACGGACAAGAGCCGGGCGCTGAAGAAGTACGAATCGGGCACGAAGGAATTCTGGACCCATCCGCCGGATGACTGGTTCCTCGGCGACGAGACCGAGGCGCAGAAGGGCCTTGCCCCGCCGTCCGGTCCGCCGACCGGCGCGTCGGATTCCGAGCTCGCGGCGATGATGAAGAAGATCAAGCTGCCGCCGGGCTTCAAGATCGAGGTCTATGCCTCGAACGTGCTCGCGGCGCGGCAGATGGCCTGGGGCGACAAGGGCACGCTGTTCGTCGGCTCGTTCGGCCTCGGCAACGTCTATGCGATCAAGGACAACAACGGCAAGAAGGAGGTCAAGACCATCCTCAAGGGCCTCAACATGCCGACCGGCCTCGCCTTCCGCGACGGCGCGCTCTACGTGATCGCGGTCGACAAGCTGATCAAGTACGACAATGCCGAAGCCAATCTCGACAATCTCGGCCAAGGCAAGGTGGTGTATGACGACATGCCGTCCTACGCGGCGCATGGCTGGAAATACATCGCCGTCGACAAGGATGGCTGGTTCTACATTCCGTTCGGACCTCCCTTCAACATCGGCATCCCGCCGACCTCGGTTTCGCAGATCCGCCGCGTCGATCCGAAGACCGGCAATGCGGAGATCTGGGCGCTCGGCGTGCGCAACTCGGTCGGTGGCGACGTCGATCCGCGCACCGGCAAGTACTGGTTCACCGAAAACGCCCGCGACTGGATCAGCGACGATCTGCCGAGCGACAAGCTCAACATGATCTCGAAGATCGGCGAGCATTTCGGTTATCCCTATTGCCACCAGGGCAACCTGCCGGACACCAAGTTCGCGATGGGTCACAATTGCTCGGAGTTCACCCCGCCGGTGTACAATCTGGGTGCGCACGTGGCTCCGCTCGGCATGAAGTTCTATACCGGCAGCCAATTCCCGGCCGACTACAAGAACGCGATCCTGATCGCCGAGCACGGCTCCTGGAACCGGCACAAGTACCAGGGCGGCCGCATCGTGAAGATCACCGCGAGCCCCGACGGCAAGGACGCCAAGCAGGAAGTCTTCGCGTCCGGCTGGATCGAGGGTGACCAGGGCTATCTCGGCCGTCCCGCCGACATCCTTCTCGACAAGGATGGCTCCATCCTCGTCGCCGACGATTGGGCCGGTGCGATCTATCGCATCAGCTACAGCAAGAAGTAACGGTTGAGCCAATGCGGGGCTGCGGGGGCCGATCAGGCAGTCGCAGCCCCGTTTACGTGGAACGGCAAGCCGTCCACGGAACAGATCAGTCATGCCCGGACTTGATCCGGGCATCCATCCAAACAAAAACCCCTTTCAAGCAGATGGATTGCCGGGTCGAGCCCGGCAATGACAGCCGGAGAAACTGACAATGCGTCATGCGTCGCTTGGAATCCTGTCAGCGGCCATCCTGCTGGCGTCGTCCGCGCAGGCTGCCGACAATGCCGCCGTCAAGGAGAAGGCCGAGGTCTGCGCCGGTTGCCATGGCGACAACGGCATCTCGCAGACCGAGAACATTCCCTCGCTGGCCGGTCAGCTCGACCAGTACATCCAATGGCAGCTGGTGTTCTTCCGCGCCGGCGCGCGCAAGAACGAGCAGATGCAGCCGATCGTCGAGCAGCTCAGCAACGAGGACATCCGCAATCTCGGCGCCTATTTCGCGCAGCTTCCGCCGTTCAAGGGCGGCAAGGACGACAATCCGGACTTGTCCGAAAAGGGCAAGCAGGCCGCCGCCGGCCGCCGCTGCGCCTCATGCCATGGCGATGGCTTTGCCGGCACCAAGGCCGTCGCCCGCATTGCCGGCCAGCGCGAGGAATATCTCGTCAAGGCGTTGCACGACTACAAGTCCGGGCAACGCTCCGGCGGCGCGCAGGCCGCGATGGCCGATGTGGCCTACCCGCTGAGCGACGAGGAGATCACCGCGCTCGCGCATTATCTGTCGCATTTGTAGCCGCAAAGATGGCGTCGTCCCTGCCTAGTGCGCAATTGCGCACGGGAGCGGGGACCCATACGCCGCAACCTCTCAATTTGAGGCAGATGCGGTTGCTATCTCGTCACCCAATTGGAGCCGGTGGTTGTGGGTCCCTGCTTTCGCAGGGACGACGCCAATAGTGTGTTAGCCAACCCGCTGCTTCTCATACGCCTTCAGATGCGTGTACGCCGTGCGCAGCTTCGGCACCGGGATCTTGGCGGCGTCGGCGCGCACGATCAGGTCGCCGATCACGTGATCGGCCTCGACCGGCAGCCCCGCCTTGATGTCGCGGAACATCGATGCGGTCATCGGCGAGCCCTCGGCGGTCAGCAGCCCGCGCGTGCGCTGGAAGAACGGGCCGCCCGGCGCATGGCCGGCGTCGGCGGCGATCGCGGTGCATTCGTCGAGAATGCCGAGCAGGAAATCCTTGCCGCCGGGCGCGGCCAGGATGTTGCCGACCGAGGTCCGCATCAGGCTGGTGGAAGCGGCGAGCGATGCCAAAAACACCCACTTCTCCCACATGTCCTGCATGATGTGATCGCTGGCGGTCGCGCCGTTGACGACGGAGAACGTGTCGGCGATCGCGCGCACCCGATCCGACATGCCGCCGGCGCGCTCGCCGAAATTGAGCGACTGCATCGGCTGCAGCTGCACCACCTCGCGCTTCTCGTTCAGGGTCGCTGCGATCGCGCAGAGGCCGCCGAGCACATGCTGGGCGCCGAACCTCTTGTCCAGCGCATCGAGATGCAGCATGCCGTTGAGCAGCGGGATGATCGCGGTCTTGTCGCCGACCGCGGGCGCAAAGGACTTGATCGCGTCGTCGAGATCGAATGCCTTGCAGCTCAGCAGCACCACGTCGAACTTGTCCGAGAGCTTGTCCGCCTGCACGGTCGGCGGGTTGTTCAGCGTGACATCGCCGTTCGGGCTCTTGATCACGAGCCCGGCCGAGGCGAGCTCGGAGGCGCGGCGAGGGCGCACCAGGAAAGTGACGTCGCGGCCGCCCTGAAGCATCCGGCCACCGAAATAACCGCCGATCGCACCGGCGCCGACCACGAGAACGCGCATGGGAATTTGTCCTTCTTTGTTGTTGCCCGGAGGGCGGGGCGGAATAACGAATGCGGGTAACGAATAGAGTGGGATGTCAGTGCGGCCTTCGCTACTCGCAATTTACCGCCCGCTCATCTCACTTTCCCGACACCAGTTCCTCGACTTCGCGCAGCTGCTCCTTGCCGAAGAAAATCTCCTTGCCGACGAAGAAGGTCGGCGAGCCGAACGCGCCGCGCTCGACGGCGGACTGGGTGTATTCGATCAGCTTGCCCTTGACGTCGGCATCCTGTGCCCGCGCGAACAGTTTTGCGGCATCGAGGCCGGAGGAGGCGAGGGCTTTGCCGGCGACCTCCGGGTCGTCCATCTTCTTCGGCTCGACCCACATGTGGTGGAAGGCCGCATCGATATATTTCTCGAACACGCCTTCGAGCTGGGCGGCGACCGCCGCGCGCATCAGGTTCAGCGTGTTGACCGGGAAGAACGGGTTCCAGGTGTAGGGCTTGACGTTGAAGCGCTTGAGGAAGCGCTCGGTCTCGATCTTCATGAACTCCGGCTTGTTCTTGACGCCCGCCAGCGTCTCGGCCGGCGATTTATTGTTGGTGGCCTTGAAGATGCCGCCGAGCAGGACCGGGACATATTCGAATTTGACGCCGGTGCGCTTTTCGATCGCCGGGATCGCCTCGTGGCTGAGGAAAGCGTTGGGGCTGCCGAAATCGAACAGGAATTGCGGATTTTGGCTCACGGCGGTCTCTCCCTCGGCTTGTTTAGTCTGGGCTCGTTGTAGCATGGGCCTGCTGCCGCAGGCGCCATCCATAGAATATGATAATCATCATGTGAGCCGCGGCGCGCGATGTCAAATCAGTCGCTTGATAGTCTGCTTGCGCCATACCAGGGTGTAATAGGCCATCTGCAGCACGAACATGGTGGCGAAGGTGGCGGGATAGGCGATCCAGATGCCGCTGATGCCGATGGCGCGGCTGAGCAGGATCGCGACCGGCACCTCGACCAGCGCCATCGCCAGGATCGAGATGAACAATGGCATCCACACCGTGCCGCCGGCGCGCATCGCGCCGGAAAACACCGTCGCCATGCCGAACAGCACCATGCTCCAGAGCACGATGTACAGAAGCTGCTGCGCCAGCGCGAGCACCGCGCCGTCGACGATGAAGAAGCCCATCAGCGGCCGCGCGAAGAGATAGCCGAGCACGACCAGTCCGCCGGTCAGTGCGAGGTTCATCTCGAGCCCGGTCCGCACGATGGCGCCGACCCGGCCGGAATCGCCGCGGCCGATCGCCTGCGCGCCGAAGATCGAGGTGGTGATGGCAATCGAGATCGCCGGAAACTGCACATAGCCGATCACCTGGTTGACCGCGCCATAGGCGGCGGTGGCGTCCGAGCCGAAGCCGTTGACGAGGCCGAGCAGCACCAGCTCGGCGAGCGAGACGACCACCATGCCGATCGCTGTGGGAATACCGAGCCGCAATACGATGCGCAGCAGGGCGCCGTTCGGCCGCATCGCGCGCAGGAACGCGGCGTCGAAGGCGAGCGGATGCTTGTGCCTGAGCATGTGGACATGCAGCCAGAGCAGCGTGACCACGCCCGAGACGGCGGAAGCGATTGCGGCACTGGCGACGCCCATCATCGGCAGCCCGAGCCAGCCGCGGATCAGCGCCGGCGTCACCACGAGGCCGACGACGGTCGAGACCGTCAGCGCCAGCAGCGGCGTCACGGTGTCGCCGACGCCGCGCATCATCGCCGCGAGCAGCAGGAAGCCGAACGTGACGGGCATCGTGATCATCATGATCCGCGCATAGGACACCGCGGCGTCGAGCACGTCAGGCGGCGTGGCGAGCGCGATCAACAGCGGCCGAGCGAACAGGCCGCCAAGGATTGCGATCGCGAGAGCAAGCAGCAATGTCACGGTCATGGTCGTGCCGGCAACTGCCTTCACCCGGTCGGGCTCGCCGGCGCCCCAGGCTTGGCCGATCATGACCGAGGCGCCGGCGCTCAGCCCGATCACGAAGGAGATGAAGAAGAACATCACCGGGAAGAACACCGACGCGGCGGCAAGCGCGTCGACTCCGATCATCTGGCCGAGATAGACGCCGTTGATGGTGCCGAACAGCGATTGCAGCACGTTGCTCAGCAACATCGGCGCGAGGAAGAACAGGAAGGCTTTGCGTAGGGACGTGGGCTTGGACACGTTCAAATTCCAAAGTGGTACCGAGCTTGTGCGGTTTGGTGAGTAGGTCAGGCAGCATGTACCGCTGTCGTCCCTGCGAAAGCAGGGACCCATACTCCGCGGCCTTGCTAAGGGCACGCGGCTAGTTCGACGCGCTGCAATGCTCTTCAGTGGTTATGGGTCCCTGCTTTCGCAGGGACGACATCCCGTTTGAGGTTACTCACCCAGACTATTCAAAATGAATCAGTCCGCTTGATCGCTATGGGCGAGCGCGATCGCGTGATCGCGGATATCGGCCGGCCAGTCTGCGATCAGCGTCGCGAAGCGCCGCCGGTCGTGCGCGAACAGCGCGCGGATCGCGTCCTCGTAGTTCGGCCGGTTGCCGGCCATCGTGGTCATGAAGCGATAGGCGGCATCCTGCGCAGCGCGCGTCCGATCCTTGTCGCCGCTGGAGCGCCGCGCCTCGTCGACCAGCTTGCGGAGCGCAACCGATGCACCGCCCTTTTGCTGTGCGAGCCAGTCCCAGTGTCGCGGCAACAGCGTGATCTCGCGCGCGACGACGCCGAGCTTCGG
>NZ_JACMYK010000009.1 GCF_020889785.1 Bradyrhizobium acaciae | reverse complement strand
AAACACGGCAGCAAACCCGTGCGCTGGCGCGTCTTTGTCGACGACGACCTGAAGGCCTTTCTCCTTGGGATTCGTGATGGTGAATTGGCCAACCACGAATGCGTCCGCCCGACCACCGATGACGCTTGCGGCACCGGCCTGGATGTCAGTGACGCGCACGAGCTGTTCGAACCGCACGCCTTGCTTCAGCGCATATGCTTCTTGGGTTGTCCCCGCGATCACCGCCAGCTTGATGTCCGAACTCTGCGCAACCTGCGCGTAACCTGTCAACTGCTTCGGATTTCCGGGCCGGGTATACAGCGCATCGCGCATGACCCACATGGGAGCCGCGAATATGACGGCCTTGCAGCGCGCTTCGGTGATCACCTGACCGCCGACGAAGTCGAACTGGCGGGCCTGCAGCCCTGGAATCATTGCGTCCCACTTCGCAAGAACCGGCGTGAGTGCCGGAAGGCCCATGCCTTTGAGGGCTAAGTTCAGGACCTCGATAATGTAACCGGTCGCCCGCCCGTCTGGCGAAACAGCAATATAGGGGGGAGCCGAACCGAGCCCCACCGTGACTTCGCCGGCCTTTAGAACCGAGGCGAAAAGAGGGTCTTCAGTTTGCGCACCACTCGGAACAGAAAAACCAGCAGTTCCCAGCAGCAGGACCAGCAGCAAGAGCGTTGGTATCCCGCGCATAACCTTTTCGCCTCCCTAACTCGAGCAGTGTGAGTGAACTAGGTCCGGCGACGCAAATACCAAATTCTGGGCAATCGATATCACTTTGGAATTGATGATGGCTGCGTTGTCGGCCGGTTTGCCGCTGACAATCGGCTTCGTTAGGTGTCTGGCGCAGTATCGATGCAAGCATGCAGCTACGGACCGCTCAAAGCGACCGATGCGCTGCCGTATCGCGACAGCCCAGCCTACCGCTCTCCGACACTGGGCTTCCTGACCCGCGCGCGGCTCCGGGTCGAACGTCAGCCCCCTGAAATCCCGGGCGTAGCCGGCGATGCGAGCTTTCGGGCCCGGCGGCGTTTGAAGAATTTCCCGATTTCTTGTTGAGGTGCGCCTGTATTGAAAGCTTCGCGATAGGCAGAGACGGCCATTTCCATTGCATTTGCATAACGCTGTTCATCGAACTGCCGATTTGCAGCTTTCGAGAGGCTGTAGGCCACTCGCGGCTGCTTGGCGAGACGACGGGCGGCCTCCAACGCAACCTCAAGCACCTTCGAGGGCTCCGCGATTTCGTGAATGAAGCCCAGTTGCTTGGCCTCCTCAGCTTCCATAAGGCGGCCCTGCAAGGCAAGCTCGATAGCCCGCCGCCCGACCCGCTCCCACATGAGCCATGTTCCGAAGACGCTGGGCAGACCTGATGTCAATTCAGTTTGGCCTACCCTGACCCCGGGATGAGCAATCACGTAGTCGCAAAATTGAGTGACCTGAAAGCCGGATCCGGCTGCAACGCCGTTGATCGCGGCAACGAGCGGCTTGCTGAATTGTCTGACTGAGTCGTAGCACTTGCTAAGACGTTGCATGAACGCCTCGATGTTCACGCCATCGGCAAATTCTTGCAGCTCCGACAAATCTTGGCCGGAGCAGAACGCTTTGCCCCCGGCTCCCGTGACAACGACGGCTTCAACACTCATGTCCGTGTCGGCGGCGAGAAGTCTGCGTCCAAGCGCATCACGTAGTGCAGAGGTCCACGAATTGTAGCTCTCTTGCCGATTGATCGTGAGCACCAGCACGCCCCCGTGCATCTCGGAAAGCAATTCCTCCGGATTGTGAGCAAACTTCTGACCTTCCGTCATTACATTCTCCTTAACCACGCTTCGGCATGTTACGCGGCTTCACCGTATCTCGTGCCCGGCTATGCATTGAGCATCGTTTGGCCGGTAATTCGACATCCTTATCGAGTTTCGCAAGTTGTCTAAGGAGATGTCGCCGTCCGATCGTACATTCTGTAGCGTTCGACTCAGCGACGAGGGGCTTGTTGCAAGGCGACGATCCTCGAATTCGAGAAAGCGATTCCACTGATGATTGCAGATTTGCCTTCTCTCGGTCAGCGGGCAGCTCACCGCGGGAGCCCCTCGTCGGCAGATCGCATTGAATAGACCGCTCCAGATTCATATGCAGATCCCACTAGGTCGAATGAATAGCCTACCGCTTTCATCGGCTAAGCTCGAGGCATCCTTTGAGTTCGACATCGGCTCGTTCGTGGAGCTAACATTGGTAAAATCTATTCACAGCCGGGCACGATGTCGCCGGGCTTCACAAGCTTGGCAAGCACGTCCCAGTTGGGAAATCCGTACTTGCCGACATACAGATCCTTCATCGCACCGCCGCTCCTGAGAAGAGTGAGCTGCTCGTTAAATGCATCGCGGAAATGCGCGTCGTCCTTACGAAAAGCGACGGCCATGCCGGTGATCGGCGCCCGCTTATCGACAACAACTTCGACCCCCTTCCGCTGAGGATGCGGCACGGAGAATTGTCCAACGGCGAAGGCATGGGCCCGGCCACCTCGGACAGTTGCGATGCCTGCTTGAATGTCCGGGACGCGAACAAGCTGAGCCGAACTAATCCCTTGCTTCAGTGCAAACGCCTCCTGGGCGGAGCCCGTTAGCACAGCGAGCTCGATGTCAGGGTTCTGCGCGATCTGAGCGTAGCCGGAAAGATGCTTCGGATTACCAGGCAGCACATGAAGAGCATCCTGCTGAGCTGTGATTGGCGCCGAAAAGGCGACCACCTTGCAGCGATCTGCTGTGATCAACAGGCCGGCCGGCACCAAGTCGAAACGGCGCGCCTGCAGACCCGGGATCATGGAATCCCATGTCGTGAGTGAAACAGAGATTTTCGGCGCAGTCAGCCCTTCGAGTGCGAGGTTCGTAATGTCGATCAGGTATCCCTGCGGCTCTCCGCTCGGCGAGGTGAATGCCCACGGAGGTGCAGCGGCGATCGCCGCCTTGGCTTCACCGGCCTCGCGCATGGAGAGAAGCAAAGCATCCTCGCTTCGAGCATACGCTGGAAGCGAGTGAAAAGCGAATGCGAGGAAAAGAACGAATGACAAAAATCCCGAGTTCGAACGCATGCCTCGTCCTTTCGAAACGTACAGAGTTTCAGGTATTGTGTGCGAGCTGACCTAGCGGGCGCCAATACCAATTTCAAAGTTCTCTATACCAGATTGGAATGGACCTGTGCTTGTCAGGCGACCTACCTACGCGGATCTCGTGACCATACCCGCTCACGCGGAGCGGGAACCGGCGACCTCACCGACGCAGAACATCGGCCTTCTCGAAGGCGGGCGAGCGTGTGAGCAGCAAACACAGCGAGCGTGCCGCTGTCGCCATCTTCAACGACCTGCAGTTGGCACTGCACCGTTTTGATGGAGACACGCGCGTAGCCAGCCCTTGTAAACGACATCTAGCAGGCTGTTAAAGAAGTCTTTGAACATCGTGCGATGAACGGGATGTTGTCGCCGTTGAGGAGGCAGATCTCGCCTTCGAGTGAGCCGTCATTCTTTAGTTCGGCCCAGCCGTCACCCTCGGCTGGCTCCATTTCGTCGTTTGCCTGCCAATCAAACTCGACGGCATCGCCGTGGCAGGCTCCATGAATGGAGCCTGTGCGGCAATCAAAGGCGAACTCACCGCCGGCCTTATCGAACAGGATGTAGGCGCCGGCCACGGCCATGTCGTAGTCCGGGGTCCCGACGACGTGCTATCTGCCCTGGATGCTCATGCCGATGCCGCCAGAAGCTTGGGCAGCCGGATCAAATTGTAGGCCGCAAGCGCCAGGACGAAGACGGCATCCACGCAGTCGCGGCCTCGTAGCTTGACCATGGTCAACCCAGCGGAACTCTTGATCCAGCCGAAGACTTCTTCGATGCGTTCGCGGCAGCGCTGGCTGATGTCATAGCCGCTGTGACGTGTGGTACGCGCGTCGATCGCCGTCTTGCGCCGCTTGCCGGTCTTACTCAGATGCCCGTCGATCGCGATATGCGGGGTAACTAATCTATCTCTGAGGTCGTGCACGAACTGCGTGACGTCATAGCCTTGTCCCCCCCAGACTGATCCGTTTCGTGCGCCCGCGCATCGATCATAGCAAGCGTGATCTCCCATTCGGCGGTGCCCGTCGCTTGGCTGACCCGCCCAAAACAGCTAAACCATTGCGGTTCTCCATCAGCGCATGGCCCATGTAGCTTAGCTTGGCTGGCTGGCCGTCACCCTTCTTGTAGAGCCGGGCCTCGGGATCGGTCGTGCTCGCATGGGTCTCATTCGATCCCTTCTCCTTGTGGAAGCTGCGCTCGGCATTGCGTCCCGGACCGTCCTGATCTTTGTCACGGCCATCCTTCCTCTGGAAGCTCTTGATCGAAGCCCAGGCTTCAATCAGCGTGCCATCCACCGAGAAGTGAACGCTCGATAGCAGATGCTTGACCTTTGGCTGCGCCAAAAGTGCGTTCAGGAACTTGGCCGCAATCTCGCCCTCAAGCAGCCGGTCGCGGTTCTTCGAGAAGGTCGAATGGTCCCAAACCGCATCATCCACCGCAAGCCCGACGAACCAGCGGAACAGAAGATCGAACTCCATCCGTTCCATCAAATGCGGTTCCGAGCGAACTCCATAGAACGCTTGCAGGAGCATCGCCCGAAGCAGCTTCTCCGGTGCGATCGAGGGGCGACCGAAGTCCGTATAGAGCTTGCCGAATTCCCCAGAAAGATCGCTCAGCGCCGCGTTCGCCAGTCCAGGATCACCCGTAACGGGTGGTCCACGCGAACCCGAGCTTCCAGGTCCACATAACTGAAAAGCGAGCCGGACCGTTCGTCACTCCCCCGCATCGCGCCCCCAGTTAAATCCTGGTCCTAGAGAATCACGATACGAAACGCTCCGCCACCAACTTCTTCAACAGCCTCCTAGATCTGTTCGAAGACTGTGACGTAGCCAGAGGCGCGGCCAACGCATTGCCGCACCGAAGTCATATCAAGTCAGCCCGCCCCAATGGAGTAGCAAATCATTGCGGACGCCAACCATGCCAGGTCACAGTCGTGTTGCAGGTTTTTGATATTCACGCGCCGGCAGAGCCGCCGGACAAAAACGGATAGCGATAGTCCTGGGGAGGGACGAACGCTTCCTTAATGCTTCTGGGAGAGGTCCAGCGGATCAGATTCCACATGGAGCCGGCCTTGTCATTGGTCCCGGAGGACCGTGCACCGCCGAATGGCTGTTGGCCGACAATCGCTCCAGTTGGCTTATCGTTGATGTAAAAATTACCCGCGGCGCATCGTAGCTGACCGAGCGCGCGGCTGATCACCTGGCGATCTCTCGAGAAGATCGCACCTGTGAGACCGTACGTACCTGTTCGATCGATCTTCTCCAAAGTAGACTCGAAATCGCTATCGCGGTAGACATAAGTTGTGATGATCGGACCAAAGAATTCCTCGGTCAAGAGTTGCGACTGTAGATCGTCTGTTTGAATCAGAGTGGGCGCAACGAAGTACCCGGTTTTGTCGTCTCCCTCCCCTCCTCTTAGGATTTGCGCCTTCGACGATCTCGCCTCCTCGAAAACACGCATGTGCTTGCGCCAGACCTTTTGGTCGATGACTGCGCCCATGAAGTTGCCGAAATCGGCGATGTCACCAACCTTGATCGTCCCGATTTCGTCGCACAAGATCGTCTTCAGTCTCGGCCACAGCGACTCCGGAACGAATATCCGCGATGCAGCAGAGCACTTTTGTCCTTGATATTCGTAGCCACCTCTGATGATGGCGGTCGCCAAGGCGTGAACGTCCGCACTCTGGTGAGCCAGAATGAAGTTCTTGCCACCAGTCTCGCCCACTAGCCGCGGGTAGTTGCGGTATTGGGAGATGTTTGATCCAACTTTGTGATAGATGTTGTTGAAGACCTGCGTGGAACCCGTGAAGTGAACACCAGCAAGGCCCTCATCAGCCAATGCAATATCGGCAATCTGGGCACCATCTCCATAGACCAGATTGATGACCCCGTCCGGAAGCCCGGCCTTATGCAAGATCTGCATGATCATGTATGCAGAATATTTGGCAGTTGCTGCCGGCTTCCACACAACGGTGTTGCCCATCAAAGCGGGCGCGGTTGGCAGGTTGCCAGCGATCGCGGTAAAGTTGAACGGCGTGATCGCCAGAACGAAGCCCTCCAGCGGCCTATAGTCGCTGCGATTCCAGACACCGGCAGCTGAGATGGGCTGATCTTCATAGAGGCGCGTCATGAATTCGACGTTGAATCGCCAGAAATCGATCAGCTCCGCTGCGGAATCGATCTCTGCTTGGTGGACTGTCTTGGATTGACCGAGCATCGTCGCCGCGTTGAGACGATCACGCCACGGCCCCGACACTAGCTCAGCGGCTTTCAAGAAAATTGCAGCTCTCTCAGTCCATGGCCATGACGACCAGCTGCTCCATGCGCTCTTAGCCGCATCGATCGCAGCTTTTACTTCGGCTTCGGAGGCGAGATGAGCCTCGCCAAGAACATGATTGTGCCGATGAGGCATGACCGCAGTCTCAAGACGTCCAGTCCGGCGTTCGGCACCATTGATGATGAGAGGCAACTCGAGACGCTGGCTGCTCAATTGCTTCAGTGCAGCCTTTATTGCCAGTCGTTCGGGACTATTCGGGGCATAGTCGCGAACGAGTTCGTTGCGCGCAAGCGGAGGACGTGCATACGAGGATTCGACGACAGAGTTGATATCTTGGAACATTGTGTGCGGTAACCGTTCTTTTCCAGCTGGAGTATTGGTGCGCGCCTGTGTGCTTCAAGCGGTTACGCGTCGTTCACGGCGCCACCTATCTGGCGGGAGGTCTCCACGTCCCAGCTTCCAGCGAGACTCGTGGGCAATTCGGCTTTGCGAATTCGTTGTGTTGGGCCGCGTGGTAACTCGTCTACGAAATCCAGATATCGCGGCACTTGATAGTAGGCGAGCTGCGCTTTGCACCATTGGATGAGATCGAGGAGATCGATCTTCACGCCCGGCGCAGGTTTCACGAAGGCGCGTATGTCTTGCTCACCCATTTCGGACGGCACACCGACGACCGCAGAATCCTCTACGCCTGGGTGCGAGTTGATCACTCGCTCGACTTCCCAAGCCGAAACGTTTTCGCCGCGCCTGCGCAAGCTATCCTTCTTCCGCCCGGCGTAGTAGAAAAAGCCGTCATCGTCCCGATAACCCAGGTCTCCGGTGTAGACGCATCCGTCTCGCAGCACTTCGGCCGTTTTCTTTGGATCACGGAAATACCCGCACATCACAATGCCCGGCATTTTCGGTCGAACCACGATCTCACCGATCTCGTGATTTGGCAGCCTCCTGCCGTCCGCGCCCGCAATCCAGGAGTCAAACTCTTCGACTGGCCGTCCCATTGAGCCGATGCGGCCCTCGAGATTGAGATGCGTAAAGTTTTGCGCCTCAGAAATTCCGTAGCCTTCGCGAATGGTCACACCGAACCGCTCTTCAAAGGCACGCCAACTGTTGGTCGGGGCCGCCGCTCCCCACGCGATCCGAATTGGGTTGTCGCGATCATCGGATTTCGCTGGCTGTCTGAGTAGGATATTCATTGCTCCACCGAGATAATGCAAAATAGTAGCTCCCGACGCCCTAATCTGCTCCCAGCATTGCGAACCGCTGAAGCGCTCAACCAAAGCGATAGACACCCCGCGCTGCAAGGCAATCACCACCGTCATCCAACCAGCGACGTGATAGAACGGCTCCCAGAGAAATAGGACGTCATTGTCTCGGACGTCCGCGAGGATGGCAGCGTTTTTTGCGCCCACCTGGAAGAACTGCTCGGACATGACCACGCCTTTCGGCCGTCCGGTTGATCCAGATGTATAAGCGATCGTATGGACGCGATTTAGTGTCGCAGGGAAGGCTTCACATGTCTCAGGACGATGCTCCAGGGAAAACGAACTGAAGGGCTGGCCCAGATCGATATCGTCGGCGTTGCGTACCAGGATACGCAAACCAACAAATCGGATCTCGTTCAGCGCTAACCCTACTTCTGATACAAATCTGGTATCTATGATAAAAAATTGTGGCTCGGCATCATCTAGCTGAAGCTGAATTCCTCGGCCCTTGAGATGGGTGCTCACCTCAACGCTGATCGCACCGATCCAAGCCAAGGCAAGATAGATGACTATGTGCTCGGGGTGATTTGTCATCATGAGCGCGACCCGGTTCCCCGACTTGATGCCGATCCGGCGGAGCACTGCCGCCGCAGAGGAAACGCGGCCCCTCAAATCCGAGAAAGTCATGACGCTGCCCTCGAAGCTGACAAAGGGCTTTTCGGGTCGTTCGCAGCATTGCTTGGTGATGAGCTCGTTAAGCGTCAGCATCAGACTTCCATCATGCGCCGGGGATCATACGATGATTTCTCGCAGTCGCACCGGGTGACGCCAATACCAAATCCGGAAAGACTTATACCGGATTGGAATTGAAAATGCTTGACACGACGGCGAGCCCACGCACGGCCCATACGGCATGCAGCCCGGAGCTGTTCGCTGATCTTAAGGCCGCAGCAAAGCGGGCTACAGGATGCCATGGCGTTGGCCTGCAGCTGTTTGCCTTCTGGGCTAGCGCCCGCGGGACGCTACGCCCCCTCGTCCGCCGGATCGCGGAGTTCTAAGGCTTTGCCCATCGATCTCTCCCGCAGCCTGTATCCCCATGGAAAACTGCGTATGGTGAGAGTCGAGGCATACGCGACGAACTCACTGCCGATCGGCGTCTATCGTGCCCCGGCTGCGCAGCTCAGGACCAACAGTCTAACTGCCCTCCCAAACACTCCCTTGAACTGGAATCGGCTTCTCGTGACGATCAAGGCGAGCTCTCAACTCCTCACCGGTCAACCAAATAAGCCAATCGTCGTCAGTAATCCCTTCGTCCACGAGCCGCAATATCGAGCCTCCCGGCTCATGATGCAGATATCCGTATTGGGCAACGATGCCCTTGTCTATCAGCCAGCGCGCCACAAGGGCACATACGAAATCGGGATCCCATTTGGCATAGGATAGCCCGAACGCTATTCCTGCCATGATCTCGGGCATACCCTTTCCTCTGTAGTCTTCTCGGACCCACAAGTCGCCGTGGTAGGCTACCTTACCGGACATCTTTCTTGCACTTGGCGCAGCGCACGTACAATTGTCCTCGGGATGTGCATGCTTCGTCGGCTCCGCGTAGAACGCCATCAGGGATTGAAGATGTTCCGCAAGGTTACTGCACGAAAGATCGTAGAGCCGAACGGCCTGTAGCGCCGCAACGTGGTTGTTCGTATCGACGCCTACCATCCAGAATCCTTCGCCTGACTTAATTGGCGATCGATCCGGTCGGAAATTTGGATATGTCGGCCCCTTAGTTGGGGTGGCGCATGTAATGGCGACGTAGTCTTGAAAGTCAAATCCTATTGAAAGCGTGATGCCCTTTCGCGCGGCGCCTTCATCATACACTTGAAGAAAGCGTGAGACGCGCAGTGGATCAACGAAGTGTTTCATTCTGCATCTTGTCTTCGCGACGAACTATGTAATAGGCGGAGAGACAGCGGTTTAGTGGCTCATAGCATGCTAGCGCTCATGTCGAGCCGACGCTGGATGAACGGCCAACGAGGTCGGAGCTGGATCCATCCAATGTTTCTGCCAAAGAAAGCTCGAATATATCGAGGCCCTGATTTAGTGTCTCAAGGTCGATTGTGAGCGCAGGAAGAAACTTTATAACCTGGTTGTTTGGACCGCATCGTTCGATCATCAGTCCCTTCTGAAATGCCTTGCGAGCCGTCGCTTCGGCTATTTCGGCCGCTTGGCAATCAAAACCCAGCGCCATCCCCCGCCCTCGAACGCTAAAATGATGTCCACGTTTGGATGCGATGACATCAAGACGGCTACGCATAGCCTCTCCCATTTGCCGCACCCCTGCTGCAAAGGTGCAACTGCGCCAATAGATGTTTATCGCCGCGGTCGCAGAAACAAGCGCAAGATTGTTTCCTCGAAAAGTGCCCGTATGTTCTCCTGGCCGCCAGGCATCGTGCTCCTCTTTGATCAGCAACATTGACAGTGGCACCCCGTAGCCACTGAGCGACTTTGACATGACGACGATGTCCGGTGAAATGCCCGCGAACTCGAAGCTGAAGAAGTCTCCGGTGCGACCGCATCCCATCTGGATATCGTCAACTATGAAAAGGGCACCCACACTTTTCGCTATGGCCTGAATCGACTGCAGCCATTCCTTGCGGGCGACATTGATTCCGCCCTCCCCCTGCACGGTTTCGACGAGAATCGCGGCCGGAGCGTCGATGCCACTGCTGTCGTCCGACAACAAGGTGCTTAAATACTCAGCCGTGTCGACAGCTGGCCCGAGAAAGCCATCATAGGGCACGAACGTTGCACCAGACAAAGGGACGCCGCAGGCCGCACGGTAGTTACGACGAGCAGTGACGGCGCTCGCCCCTAAACTCATTCCGTGAAATCCGTTCGTAAACGAAATGATGTTCTGACGTCCCGTCACTTTGCGCGAGAGCTTCAGGGCCGCTTCAATGGCGTTAGCACCTGTTGGCCCCGTAAACTGAAAACGATATCGCAGACCTCGTTCCCGAAGAATGACCGCGTTAAACGTCTCCATGAATTCGAGCTTCGCGGGAGTGGCCAAGTCAAGCCCATGGACTACGGCATCCGATGCAAGGTATTCGGTGATGGCCGCCCTGATCTGGTGATTGTTATGGCCATAATTCAGCGCGCCTGCACCAGAGAGAAAATCGATGATCTTTCGACCGTCAGCAGTGAGCATGATGGAACCACGCGCCCGACTGAACACTGCCGGAAACGAAATCGGGTATGAGCGGACATTAGATTCCAGACTCTGCAAAGCGGTTTCGCTGCGTGGCTCATCAGTCACTCGAGCTAGGGCATTCTCTACAAGCAAGCGGTTCAACAAGCACGCCTTCCACTGGTTGCGCAGGTTAATGCTAAAGTGAGCCGCCCTCACGCGCGCCGGCAGCACTCATGCTGGACGAAGCGGGTTGAGAACGGCTCCGCCCACCTAACTCAGACCTGGCCTGAACGGACCTACCAAAAATGGTAGTTTCGAGGTGGCACCGAACCGGCAATACTCACACCGATCACGGGTGCACAGCCGATTTCATGAAAGCGGCCCTGCCGTTAGCCGCGGCCGACAAAATCGCGAATCGCAGCCTCTGGATTGGGGCACGGGACGATCCGAACAGATTTCAGGGACTGCCGTCCTGTCAGGCGGCGCCTAGCCGACAGCAAGCGGTCTCGCTATCCGCACAAGGCAGGCCAGCACGGCCGACAGCGGCTGCTCACACGCACACGCCAGTTTTGTGGGCCTTTATCAGTTCGCAATTGACCGCAGGTAATCACGAATTTCGGTTCGCTAAGATCGAGCCGTCCTCTTCGATTACCGCACTCGTAGGGCTTTGCCGCTCGGCAAAGCAGATGGTGGCTTAAGATCTGACCTCGATCAGATTGCGCCCTGTTCTGTAGGCGGCTCCCCGGGATGGGTTGGTCCAGCGGAGATCCCTGGGGCTCTGTATTGCTGCGACGACCCTGAACGGGTTCAGAGGAGGAGGCGATCTGAGTACAGGAGCTCAAGCGGCTAAGTTGCAGCTGATCGAGCCATTGATGCACGACGAGCCATGCTATCTATGCAGTCGCCGAGCCGCTTGATGTAGTCCGTTCGCTCCCGCAACGGACGTCGCATGATGAACGAGGGGTGTTCCAACCGCACCAGCCGCGGCCCCGACTTCTCTCCTGCGGCCGATCTCGTGTTTTTCACTCGTATCAGTGCATCACCCACAATGGAGCTCAATCCAATCACAACGTCGGAATCTCCAAGGCGCCAAAGCTCATGACGCTCGAGCTCGTCGACGAGTTCGGCACATGAGGGGTAGCGCTCGCGGCCCTGTTTGTCGAACAGCGCACGGGGGATGACGTTGTCAAAGGAGATCGACACCGTCTTCGGCAAGCCGGCCGCCTCGATGGCACCACGCAGAAACTTGCCGGAACGAGAACTTGGTGAGAAAGCCGGGAAAGGCTTATCAGTTGCTGGATCGAACTTCCTGCACGGACCCAGAAACAGAACCGAAGTTTTTCTTCTCATCGTCGTCGCTGCTCCCGCATGATCGCCGCCAGGTTCTGCCTCACCGTGGCCACGGGTACTTCGCCGAACTGAAGGCCGGTCGAAAAATTGAACTCGTCCCGATCGGCTGAGAACGCCTCATCATCGAGACTGTCCGCGTATTTCAGCATGGCTTCCGGCGAATACCCAGCCCCAACCAATCGCTGCCAATCTGGCGTGCCCGGATAAGGCCGGTACTCAAAAACGCTGCAACGAAAACAGCCAGGTAATCCCTCGGTCAGATCCCAAAGTCGTCTGATCAGATCCAAGGTCGCCTGGTGTTCGCCGCGCATCTCAGTAGGCAGCCCAAGTATGAAGTATCCCTTAACGTGGATTCCCCTGCGGCAAAGCCGGACCACGGCTTGGATGACCTGGGCCACGTTGATCTTCTTGTCGACATGCGAAAGCAGGCGATCGCTCCCTGTTTCGATGCCGAGCGCCACTTCCCGGCAGCCAGCCTCGGACATCAACGCCAGTAGGTCATCTGCCGCCGAGGCCAACACGTTGATCCGCCCCGTTGCATCCCAGCTCATGTCGAGAGATTCGTCGATGAACGCCTTCAGGGTCGTTCGTATCAATCGCCTGTTCGCCAGGAAGAGGTCGTCCACGAACCTGATCCTTTGCACGCCGTATAAGGATCTGAGCTGCCGGACTTCGGCCATGAGGCCCTCCGGTCGGCGCATCCGCACCGTCACATCTGGGTTGCTGCTGATCGCCGCTCCGCAAAACGAGCAGTCGAAGGGGCATCCCCGCGAGGCCACCATTGCCGATTCCAGAACACTGCCGTCCATGTAGGGATCCTGCTGCAGGAATCTGCGGTCCAACAGCGGCATTGCATCCAGGTCTGGCGCGAGAAGAAGCGGATCTTTTGCCCGAACAACAGGCATGATCGCCCGGCCAGCCTCGCGCCAATACACCGCCGGCAGTTCGCGCCTGGTCTTGAGGTCGGCCAGCAATCGAGGCACGCGGGTCTCTGCCTCGCCAAGCACCAAGGCGTCTATCCGTGGAATCCGCACGTCTTCTAGGATGGCGCGCGGCATAGCTTTGGCTTGGTGGCCGCCCAGCATCACCGAGATACCGGGATCTAGAAGCTGCATCAGCTTGACGCTGTGGACGTAGGTCGGCGCAAGCAAATTCAATCCGACCCATCGCGGCCTAGCCTCATTGATGAGCGCCGCAATTTTGGACAAACCAAGGCCAAGGGCCTCGGCATCCAAGACGTCAACTGTCAACCCCGCCTGCTCTGCGCAGGTTGCGATGTAGCCCAACCCAAGGGTCGGTAGCGTGAAGTCGTTCCTGCGCGGTGAAAGGTCGTAGTTCTTCAATGGCGAATTGACCAACAGGAGGTCGGCGCCAGCGGTGACCTTCCGATCAGGTTTCATGCGAGGCGAAACTTCGCCAATGAAGAGGTGAGCTCAGCCGAAAGGCGGTCCGCGATGGTATTCTCGTCCGCTGACGCATCCACAACACTTACATGATGCCCGTTCTGCTCGAGCAGCGCCGAACCCTCATCGTAGAGTTCGATTTCTCGGTTTATGTCCAGCCGATCCTTGAAGAAGTCGGACTTCCTGGGCCGCCCTCGTCGGCGCTCGGTCAGCTCGTCAGCCCCGAGCCGCAGAACGATCGTGACGGATGCCGAAAGCAGAGGACGATTGATCGAATAGAGATAATCGATCGGTAGTCCCGCAAAGCGCTGATAGACCAAGGTCGACAGGACGTATCGGTCGCATAGCAGAGGCCGGCGAGCGCCCTCTCGGAGCTCGGCTCTTGCCGCCGCAGTGGCTAGCGCAAGCGTGAGCGCACGATCGGGATGGGCGGCCAGATCTCTGATGACAGGGTGCCAACGGCCGCTGTCATTATTGCTCGCCATCTCGACGGGAATAGCCGCTCGCGTGAGCCGTTCCGCAGTCGCTCGCAACAGCGTCGTTTTTCCAATGCCGCTCGGCCCCTCCAATGCGATTATCGGCAGCCATTGTTTCTCGTAGTCAGAGCCGCAATCCATCATCGCGCCCAACTCCGTCCCATCCCGGCGCATATCTGCACGATCGTCAGCATCTCGATTGCTGGCGAAACGCTCGCCACGTCACAAAGTAATGGTCGACCCGACGCTCCGATCGCCCCCCTCCGTAGCCAACTCGACAACTGTCGATCCCTGCGGGTGAATGCGCACCGAATGACGCTGGCCAATACGAATCCCAGCCATCATCGCGCCAACCGCCCGCTCGGCGAACTAGGGATTTCCCTAGCTTCTCTCCGCTTGCGACGAGCCTCGAGCGAGCGCTATCAACAATACGCCGTTCGTGCCGAGCCAAGTCCCGACCAAGAAGTCCCGACCAAGACCAACTGTTCAACTGGAATAGGATGCCGCCCCTTCGTCCTGCACCTGCAGATACCACATCGATGCGGTGGGACTTGAGCTCTCATCTTTGCGCTCGGGTGGCCTTTCCCCTGCCGCACGGCCGGCGACCCGGTTCGAAATCATGATGCAGGCCCGCGCTCCGCGTGAACTGCCACCAGGGAGCCTGCGCACGCGAGATATCTATATTTTCTGACTTGCACATGGATATCACTAAAGTGAAGACACGAATTTTCTGCTGATCCGCTCGGGGGCGCACTAAACACATGGTCGACGTGGTCGAAACAGAGTCGTCAATCACGCATGCAAAGGCATCGCTACCTTTGTCCATCCAAACCGTCTCGATCGACGCTCAGTGCGTTGGCGACCGGTGGACTGTGTATGATGAAACTGGCCTGGCGAAGCTACTCGCCATCATTGCAATGGGCCAGGCGGCCTACGCTGCCTACATCCTCCGGGAGCTCCTTCCGGCCTCCCCGGCCTTTTCTGATACCGATCTGCGCCAAGAAGCGCGGGTCAGAATGACCGTTCAGGAAGACGGCAAAGCCCCGCGAACCGGCTATCCCCTGTGGCAGCGCGACGGATTCATCTTTGAAGCGATTTCGTGGATCGCAGCGCGGCAAGTCTACGGCAAGGACGTGCTGCTGAAGGACCCGCATGTGAGCGCCACGTCCCAGGGTCTGGATGGCCTTATGATCGAGCTGGCTCACGACAAGTCAAAAGTCGCCATGACGACGATCTTCGAGGACAAATGCACTGACAACCCCAGGGACATGTTCCTCCAAAAAGTCATCCCTGCATTCCTCGACCGCCACAAAAACAAGCGCGCTGCGGAATTGGTTGCCACGGCGTCCGCACTGTTGCGCATGAGTGGCATCGATGAAGGTGCAGCCGCGAAGCTGGCGGCAAACGTTATGGATCGTACTCAGCGACGCTACCGCGCCGCTTTCGCGCTGCCTAAGGAGCAAGATAGCCAGCCCGAGCGGCGGAAGCTTTTCAAGGGGTACGACGCCCTCGATGGCTTGACGCAGGACCGCCGGGTCGGGGCCAGCCTGATTATCGAAGGAAAGGTCCGCGCCTGGTTTGATACCCTTGCTTTGCGCGCGATCGCCTATCTCGACGAGCTAGAGACGGAGGAATCCTGATGTTCGATGCTGCCACGGCTCAACTTCTCCGATCAGCACCACCTGTTCCGGGCTTGGATCCGGAGAACATCCCGGCATTGCTGACAATGCATTACGCCAATTTAGTATCGGCAAGGTTGAGTGCCGCCGGGCCTGGCGCTGCTGACGATGATGAAAGCGGATGGACGCTGGAGCGCATTTCAGACACTTACGAACTGGTCACATCACTTGAAACCGAAGGCGATCTGCGCAGGGCAGCCGCATTCGTAGCTGGAACGGCTCAGCAAATCCTCGCACGCCGGCAAGCGGCCACACCTGACGGTCCGGTCATAGTCGCTAATATCGACAGGGACCGCGCCGACCCGACGATCGCTGCTGCTTTGCTCTTTCTCGCTGCTGAACAATATGCGGACGCGAATGAAGCCGCCGCGCAGATCGTTCCTCGTCGTGAGGGACAGAGTTACGAGGCGACCATTCTGTCCGAGAATATCGCCGACTTGGCGCGCGGCCAGCTCGACCGCATCTACCAGCGAGCATCACGGTGGCGCGCAACGCGCCGAGGGATCAGCCTAGACGATCAAGCGCTTGCAGCGCTGCTGGAGGCTCTCATTGTCGGCATCGAGATGCTTGCCGCTCGTTTTCTTGGTCGTCCAATGCCGCAACCAGTCATCGGACGCTTCGATACGGCGCGAGCCGCATTCCAACGCGTGCTGCAGCTTTCAGCCGTTATAGACGATCAACACAGCGATTTGCTCGGCGGAAACATCCTGAATGCGTATGCCGGACCGCATCACCTTGCCGCACTCTTGATCGCCACCCATGACGGCAACGCCAGGGCTGCGCTCGCGGACTTGCCTCCTCCCGATGGCGCTGACAAAAAATTCTGGGAAACGTGGATCCACGCGAGAGCAAGCGCGTTCCCGTTCGTATGGCCGAATCACCGTGCGGCGATCGCGGATGGCTTCTACCAGACCGGGAAGTCTGCAGTCGTCGTCCTTCCGACCGGCGCAGGAAAGACCACGGTCTCTTCGCTGAAATTGGCAGGCGTGCTCGCCCGTGGGAAGAAGGTTGTGTTTCTTGCTCCGACGCATGCGCTCGTCGAGCAGCTTACTGGTGATCTGCAAGAGATCTTTCCGCAGGAAATCCTCGGTTCAGTGGTCTCCAGCGACTTCGATCTCCTCTTCCAGCTCGATGCGCAGCTAAGGGAAATCGAAGTGATGACGCCGGAGCGTTGCCTCGCGATGCTCTCCTTTGCGCCCGATGCTTTTTCCGACGTCGGGCTTCTAGTCTTTGACGAATGTCACCTTTTGAGCCCTCAGTCGGGCAAGGTCCGGCGTGCGCTCGACGGTATGCTATGCGTCCTCGGATTCAATCACATCGCTCCCGACGCCGATTTCCTTTTCCTTTCTGCGATGCTCAAGAACGGCGCAGAGTTCGCCGAATGGATCAAGCAACTCAGCGGACGGGACTGCGTATGTGTTGATCTGCTGTGGAAGCCGAGCCGACAAGCACGCGGCGTAGTGATTTACAAGGACGAGGAGCTCGACGCTTCCAAAAAGGCCGCGATGGCCGCCCAGTCGGCCGAGAATCATAGGAAGGGAAAAAAGGCCAAGGGGCTGCGCGCGGCCGCTGAAAGGCAACTCCACGCGCACCCGTGGGCAATCTGGGGTTTGCAACACAACTGGCTAGGCCAGAAGAGTGCTCACTGCATTATGACACAGGTGCTCGATACTCCTGTCGAACTTGCCGGCGACATCAAGTATGGCCCGCTCAGGCTAAAGCCGAATGCCAATCACGTCGCCGCCAAGATGGCCATCTCTGCTGCCCGGAGCGGCCTAAAATCCATCGTCTTCGTCAATACGAAGAACGATGCGGTCTCGGTCGCAGCCGACATATCGGCCCAACTCAGCGAGAAGGCCGACGTCACAGAAGCCGAGCAAGAACGCTGGGAAGCGCTCGAAGCGGAACTCGGAGATCTGAAGCATTCTCTGCTTCCGAAACCGGCAATTGCCGTTCCTCATAACTCGGCCATGCTTCGTCTCGAACGCGACCTAGCCGAGCGAACGTTCAAGCGGGCCAACGGTGCAAAGGTCATCGTCGCAACACCGACACTCGCCCAGGGCCTCAACCTTCCTGCCCAGTTGGCGGTTCTAGCTGGCGATAAGCGCGCCGACGCCGAACAAAAAGGTCGCGCCGATCTCGAGGCACATGAGATCCTAAATGCTGCCGCTAGAGCAGGTCGAGCCGGCCATCTCGCCAATGGCGTCGTCCTTCTGATTCCTGAACCAATTATCAGCTTCTCCCGAGGCCAACCATTAGGATGGAAAGTAATAGAAAAGCTGAAGTCGATCCTTCCGGAAGATGATCGTTGCGTGGTGATCTCCGATCCGCTTGAGATCGTGCTCGACAGGCTCATGCAAGGTCAAACTGTCGATCCCGATGTCCGCTACGTCGTCAATCGCATGGCGGCCCTCCGCGAGGCCGAAGGAGCAGAGGAGCCCAACGTCCTTTTTGACCTTCGAAAGTCATTCGGGGCGTTCGCTGCACGAAAGCGCGAGTCAGAGGCTGAATTCGAAGCCAAAATTATCGATCTCAAGAAGGCGATTGCACTGGATGCGCCAGGAGAGGTCGACAATACGATTGCGGAACTTGCCTCCCAGAGCGGATTGTCAATGAACCTGCTGCTCCGGCTCCGAAAGAGAATTGCCGACGGCGCCGGCTCTTTGCCCGCGACGATTAGGGGTTGGCTCACCTGGACAATCGATTGGCTAACCGCCGACGACGATGCCCGCCACTGGCTGCTGGGTGGGGTCAGTCGATCGCTCATGGCATCATGCGGTCGAAAGCGGGACGCGCAGCTCACTGCCGAGATAGTCGCGTTAATACTGCCTGGCCTCATCGCCTGGATCAGCGGCAAACCCCTTTGCGACGTGGAAAGAGCGTTGGGCGGCAATCCCGATTCTGGCGATGACGCTGAGAAAACGTGCCCAAGGGCGCGCGAGCTTGTCGGAACTGTAGTGCCGCGGGGTCTTTCGTTCATAGTAGGACTGGTGGCGCACGTCGCCAAGGAGGTTGACCACGAGCAGCAAGAGCTGAACCGTCAAGTCGTCGAATGTCTCGGCACGGCCGTGCGCAAAGGATACGACACGCCGGCGAAGGTCTTTCTCGCAAGCAGTACGCCAGCCCTTCTCAGCCGGGTTCAAGTCCATCAGCTAGCGTTGCAGCAAGGCGCGCCAGAGTTCTGATGCTGGCAAGGGAAGTACGATGAAGAGATATGCTCCCGACAATTTTCGTTTGGGAATAACTCGGGCCAACGTCAGTATTTTCCGTCTGCGCCGGCGCGCTGCACTGCGCCAGCCTTCACCGTTGCCTCTAGAAACGCACTGGTCATGGCCGGATACGCTCTTAATTGCAGTTGCTTATGCTTGGCCTTACGACAATCTTGAAGCAGATCAACTTTTGGGTAGGCTTCAGGCGGCGCGACAACGGACCATGGCAATCGCCCAAAGCAGAGGAGCGCGCTTCGGCTACCCTTGCGGGCACGCGCTGCGGGCCTATTCACCCGACCTTGCCGGCCTGAGTGATGCAGGCCTTCCACTGGAGCAGGCGATTGATCACGAAACGACGTGGCGCTGCGCGGCTGCAGTAGGCTCCGGACTCGACCGTCGATGGTTGACCCTCTGCAGCCGAAGCCTGCAAGGCGAAGCGACCCTGGATTGATGAGCACTGCGATCGCGCCTACGATTGGACAAAGTTAAGTTGCTTATAGCGACAAAACTTAGCGCTATGTAGCCAAAGGCGACAAAATAGTCCAACTCAAGTTATCAAAGGTATAATTTAACCGTCACATCGTTAAGTTCTAAATTGCGACATGTTTTGCGCTTAAGTTCCTCACAGCGACAAACGTGCGCTCCAGAGGAGACTTAAGTCGCCATGGCGGACGATCTTGAATTCACTGGTGAGGGCGATCGAGCCCACGACCGCTCGATCCAACGACAAGCGCGTGCCGGAACCCTGATCCGGATAGCGGACGGCGTTTACGGCAAGCTCGAGGGCCGTTCCGCGGAGGAATTCGCCTATGCCCGCTGGGCTTCCATCCTCGGGAAGCTGATACCCGGAGCCGTACTTTCGGGGCGCACGGCCTTGAAGGTCAATCCGTGGAGAGAACGCGGTTCCGACGGACGTCCCAAATACCCTGGCTGGATCTTCTGTGCTCACGCCAACGGAAAGGCGCGCAAGAGGTTCTCCATCCCGGGGCTCGAGATCCGCTCCCTTCCGGGTCCCGGCCCACTCGAAGGCGACATCGCCTATCTCGGCACGTACATCCCGAGTGCGTCGCGGAAGCTTCTCGACAATCTGAAGCCCTCCCGTGAACGCGAAGGCCCCAGCCGAAACGTCGGCCGCGAGGGCGTCGAGGCCGAGCTCGAAAAGCTCCTCAGGACAGAGCACGAAGACGGTCTACGCGCCATCCGCCAGCGCGCACACCGGATCGCCGGCGACCTCGAAGCCACCGATGAATTGAAGACGCTCGATGACCTCATCGGAACGCTGTTGGGTACGCGGCAGGCCAAGCTCGAAAACGAAAAAGTAGCTGCCAGGACTCGCCGCAGCGCGCCGTTCGACCCAGATTGCATGGAGCGCTTCAAAGAGCTCGGCGTCGTTCTCGACAGAGCGGTCCTCCCCGATCGTCCCGATCCTCATGGGGGAACGGACGAACGGGCGTGCGTGTCCTTTATCGAGGCTTATTTCACCAACTACATCGAAGGAACGAGGTTTTCGGTCGATAAGGCCCGCCGTATCGTCTTCGAAGACGAGGAGCCGGATGGTCGCCCCGCGGACGGTCGCGACGTCGTGCAGACGTTCCGGCAGGTTTCGACCATGTCGAAGGGAATGTCCATGGCCGACTCGTTTGCGGCCTTCGTGGACGAAATCAAAGAGCGCAATCGCATCCTTATGGATGCGCGTCCGGAGAAGGATCCCGGCAGCTTCAAGAAGGAGCCGAACTACGCGGGCAACACGGAGTTCGTCGCCCCCAATCTGGTGGAAGGCACCCTGAAGGAGGGGTTTGAGATGCTGCGTAGCATCTCCAATCCCCTTGCCAGGGGCATCTTCGTGCACACGATGCTCGTCGCGGTCCACCCCTTCAACGATGGCAACGGACGGACGTCGCGCATCATGATGACGAAAGAACTCGTATCCGCCGGTACTTGCCGCATCGTCGTGCCGACCATCTTCAGGGATAATTATATCGGCGGTCTGACGAAGCTCTTCGAAAGCAGGCCCGTGGCCGCGCCTCTCGTCCGCGCTCTGCTCGAGTGCCAGCGCATCACGCACTCGATCACATCGCCCGACCTCAACAGGACGATCGAACTGTGGGCCTCCACGCACGCGTTCCTCGAGGACGTTAAGAACGCCCGCCTCACGTCGCCCAATGCGGATCTCCGAATCGAAGTCAGAAACGGCATCCCCGCACCAGCCGAATATTGGGAGACGCGCGATCTGGAGAGCACGCTGGAGGACGACCAGACGTCTAATTTCGGCAAGGCGCTTTGATCGGCCGCACTGCGCCGGCTCTTCCCGAATACTGTACGAGCGGCGGGCTCGCAACCTTCGACCTGTCGCCGGGTCAAACGGCCTTCATCCCCGACCAATACTTCCGCCGCATAATCGGCGAACCTGTACCCACACGGATCCGAGGACGAACTTGACCATCACTGACCGACGTCGAGAGGATAAAGGATGCCCTTCGGGCTAGCGACGCGTTCCGAACCATGTCGACTACGGTCGCGCCGGGCCAGAATACAGAGAATCTGCCTTTCCTGCTCCGCTTTCTCGAGGAGAACCTGGCGACGCCTCTGCTTGGCCCCACCGAGAATGCCCTATGAAGTTCTTACCTGCCCTGCATCACCGCAGGACTTTTCCGAGAAATGTAAACTCTTCGAGTTTTCCTCGCGCGTCGTAAACACCAATAGCGACACTGCCAAGGCACGCTTACCTTTCGCTGCCACTGTAGTCCGCTCGGCAATCGCAGTTGCGTTCGCTGATCAAAACTCGCAGAATCGAAGCGAGCGCCAGTGCTCTCGCCCCATAGTCCTCATGCAGCGTCCTCGGAAAGGCCTCCGTTTGCACTCCCGCTCCTCCGTCGAGCAGAGCATCGGAATGCCAAAACCGAACGACAGGGCTTGGCGGTCACCCATATGGTGCACGCCTGTGACTCTGAGTGGTCTCATAATATGAGGCCGAAGACGCTCCGCACTTATGGTGGACGGCGCTCGGCGCGACTTTCGCATTTCCATTTGACGATGGTACGCGGAGCGTGGGTCGATCCACCAGCCTTTTTGCGCGAGAATTACATCGATTAGGTCTCATGGCACACACAGATCGTCGTTTCCTGTCGGCTGTCGCCACTCCTATCGATATCGTCGCCCTCTATCGCCGCCTCGGAAACCACCTACTCAGCGCGATGTTTTCGAATTCCGAAGGTCTATACTGTTAGCTCGAAGTACAGGTCTTCAATCTCGACGCCTGCTATCGTTCCTTCAGGGGCCTTATCTGTCCTAAGCGTTCGCGCTTGGGTCCTGTCAGATAGTGCGGCAACCAATGAGGCCAGCGGCATGGCTCCCCAGCGCATCTTCTTGGCAACAACCTCGTCGACCGGGATGATCGCCGTTTTCAACGCGGTCATCAGGTCGAGCCCTTTTTCCTTCATGGTCGCGTTGTGGCTGCCGTGATGACCGACCTTGTAGAAGATCGTGTGCTCGAGCAATCCCGGTCCGGTTCTCCGGTCCGCGCCGGCGCCCCACTCCAGCGCCTCCCACGAAAGCCAGTTCCCAACCTGAGCATCCGCGGCAAAGAGCAGTACGTCGCCGCCCTCGAGTTCGATGGCCAGAACGAGACTGGTATTATTCGTCGCTGATTGGAGCATCAGGGCGAACTCGTCCGTATTGCCAAGCCAATCGGCGTCGATCCGCCGCCAATCGGCTCCTGTCCAATAGGCCTTTCGGAAGAACTGATGTGCCTGCGAGGTGGAAAGCGGAATCCGGGAGGATGGTGGAAAGGGCACGACGTCGCCGTCCCCGGAGAGAGCGCTGATGACACCGAGTGGCAGCACGCCACTGCCGTCGAGCGCCAGCTCATAGGTTTCTGGATTCTTCTTTGAAGGGTTAAAGTGCTTGATGGCCTTTTCATCGTGAGGGGGCCCAAGGACGAAGATCTGGAAGTTGCATCCTTCAGGTACGATGGGCGGATCGGCCGGATGCAGATAGATGGGACCGCCGCCTCCCGACTTTGCCTTAGCAAGGTCGAATGCAGCCTTCGTCTTCTCTCCTGCCGCGCCGAACATCCCCGTCAAGGCGAGAACAGAATCCGCGCCAGTCTCGTTTCCTGCTGCTCTCAAGGCATCAACACTTGCGGATATCAATTCCAGTGACTGGCCGCGTTCCTTGCGCAGCTTTTTTGCGAGCTCATCGCGGGGATCTTCGGTCCAAGCAACCCAAACCTGACCGACGGCGAGTTCCTCGAACAGTTCCTCCGCCTGTTGGAAGCCGGAGACGTGGTCCCAATGCTCGTGAGTTACAGCGAGCACGTCCACAGATCCTTTTGTTACGTCCAGAATATCCCTCATCACGGCTTGCATTTTTTCTGCGCCCTTTTTCTGGGCAACCGCCACTCCGCAATCGATGAGCAGCTTGAACATCGGCCCGTTCTTGCGCGGAATGCGAACGAGGATGCAGTCCCCGAGACCGTGTCTGTAGATACGGATCAGAGCCCTCGGATCGTCTGTCTTTTCGGTGGTCGGCTTGCGTCGCGTCCCTCCGGATGGCTCCGTCTTCTTCGCAGCAGGTGGCTCCTTTGCCGCGCTGGCCTTCTTGCTCGCCCTGGTCTTGGTCGCCGGCGCGGACTTTCCATGACTTGATCGCTTGGCGCGCTTAGCGGCCTTCTTTGCGGTCCTCTTGGCCATTTCAAGTCCCCCAGCCACGGTGCAGGAGAGCAAACTGCTCGCGATCGTGATGAGGATCGCCTGGCGAAACATAGGCGATGCCCAGTTCCGCAGCGCGCTCTTTCGCAGCCGCTCTGGCTTGTTGCTGCGCCGCCGCTCCGGTCGACCCGCGCAGGCACTTCCTGATAAAGTAGACCGGCATATTGTCGTTGAGATCGACCATCACCGTACACCCGCCGCGGTAGCGCTCGGCGTCGGGATGGGCTCTGAAGGTCTGCGTGATCCCCATCACCAACCAACCGTGACTGGTGCCGTCAGGTGCCGTCTTTCGTGACGGCCGAACCGAATGGACCTCCACCGGGCGCATCTCGCCGACCATCTCACCGATCTTGACGTTCTGGGCTGCGTTCTCGAAGCCAAGCGAAGACAGCAGCGCCGCGCGCTTGGGATCGGATATCCATTTCCAGACCTTGAGACGGTTCCTCTCGGAGGTTTCGTATGCGTTACGACGGACCGAATTCAGATTCCAGTCGAGGTCCAGGGACTTGACGAGAGCCGCAAAATCACGCGCCATCTGATGATCGATCGCCGGCGGCCTCCTCCAGACCAGGCTATCCTCAGCGAGATGGGCAACATCCTTCGGATAGATGCCGCGATCCCGAAAGGCGGAGATGAAGGCAACGCGGTAACCGCGGGTATCTTCACGCACCAGATCACGATCGCCGGTGATCAATGCTCGCAGGTATTCGCCAAAGGTCAGATCCGTCGGCGGACAATAGTCCAGTGCGCGGATGCAGATATTGAGAACCTGGTCGGCGATTGTTGACGCCTCTGCGGCCAGCCTCAATGCCAAATCGTGCGAGATCTCGCCTTGCGGCAATATGCCGGTACCATTGGTCGCCAGCCTGACAAGGTCCGCGCTGCGTCCCCGATAGATCGTCTCGAACGCTGCAAATACTGCGGAAACCAGCACTGATCCCAAGAGGTGCGGATCCCCGGTTGCCTTCTGCGTCTCATAGTCGGTTCTGCTGGGCTTGACTGCTTGCCACTCGCCCTTCTCGTCAGTCCTGCCGATTGCGCTTCGCAGTGGCCCGTGCATCCCGCTGGCCTGTCCGAACTGCACGGCGAGTTGTCCCAACAGACTTTCCTGGCTGAGGTCGCCGCGCGCCCGCTTGATCTGTTGAAGGAGCGCTTCCGGGATCGTGAAGTGCTGGAACAGCGCCACGATATCCGCAAATGCCTCATGGAACGCGAGCATGTCCGGATTGGTCGCTTCCTGGTATCTCGGGTGCAGACCGTCGAGCAGCGCGTGGGTCGTCTCGTGCGCGATGATGTCATGCGAGACTGAGCAGAAGACCTGTGATCCCGGCAGGGATGTGCCGATATCGCCCTCTTCCGCGGTGAAATAACCGAACAGAAGCGCCATTCGGGCGCTGCTGTAGTAGGCGTTGTTCTCCCTCAACGCGTGCGGATAGACGCGTAGGCGCTGTACAAATTTACGGTCGACGACATTTCCGTCCGGCCCTCGCACCATCCGCGGCGCCCAAAGCGCCCGGCGTCCGAGAGCCCGCTCGAACCGCGTAATGGTCCGCATCGCAACCGCATAAGCCATCTGCTGGTGGAACTGGGGGTTCGCCTCGGATGGGGCGTGTCCGTTCGTCCCGAGAAGATGGGGATGATTGAGATCGACCGGGGCGTAGCAACATTTGCTTGCCGGATCGACGTCCACCACTTCGAGATATTCGCCCGTCGGACCTTCGGTAAGCTCGGCTTCCCAAGGAACCGACACCGTCGCCTCATTGATGCCGAACATCTGAGGATCGGTCTGCAGGGTCGGGTCGTAGGCGAAGACGCGGAGCTTCCGGACCGGAGGCACCGGCAGCGGAGGTTCGAGCGCTTGCTCAAGGTTGAGGTGATCCATTGGCGTGATCGCGGCGGATTGCGCGCTCGCCGGCGCCTTTGCGCTCGTCGCCACCACGGGCGCCTTCATGAGTGCCTTCTTTAGCGTATGCGAAGCAAGTGGGCTCGCCAGGACCTCAGCGACCACGGCCTCGAGCGCGCCGCGTGCGGGCCGCCCGGTCAACTTGGAATCGAGCCCGGTCTTCTGCAGCACCTGGCACAATTCAAGGTCCAACATCGGCTGTTTTAGCGGTCCCGCGGCCGCCAGTCCGAACACAAGGTGGGCCATGGAAAAGCTGGCATCGTCTTCGGGCTGCTTCTCCAAGCCGCCGCGCGGTATCCAGGTAGATGCGTCCTTGGCGCGTAATCTTCCCGCCCCGAGATACTTCGCGCGGGCCTGGTCGTGAGCTGCGGATTCGAACAGCGCATTGCGGATCAATTCGACCCTTTGCCAGGGCTCTGCCACTCCATCGTAGAGTGGGCGATTTGCCTGGATCCAAGTCGCTGCGGCAGCTGCGATCTGAGGCGTTGCCGCGGAAGTGCCGGCTCCATCGAAGTCGACGACTGCCGCTTCTCCGAACCTGGCCCAGGGCACATTAGGTGTGTAGGCGGCCAAGGCCCCCAGCATCTTGCTGTCCGGGCCGTAATCGCCGGCCATCAATGCGGGCGCGAGGTCGGCGTAGGGCGCCCCATCCGCCATGACACCGCAAGCGGCAATCACCCGGTTGAACCGTGCCGGATAGACGATGAGATGGGTCGGAAAGTTGCCGTAGTTGTTGCCCGCGGCCGTCACCACGAAGACGCCAGCGTCATAGAGCGCATTCACAGCTTCTGCCCAGGCTTGCGACGGTACGCCTCCCATGCTCATCGTGACGACATGGACCAACGTCGACGGCGTCCTGCACAGGCCGTGGACATGATCGAACGCCTGCGCGATCGCGCTGTTGCGAAACAGAACGACGCGGTTCGCCACTCGAATGGGAACGATCTCAGCGTCCGGCGCGCAACCGAACGGTTTCACCCCCGAGCCGCCTCCTCCCGCAAGAATACTAAGCGTGCCGGTGCCGTGGCTGAAATTGTTGAACAGACCCGATGAGCGGTCTCTTGCATCGTCTGGAAAGTCAGGGTCGACGAAATTTTTCTGGCCGTCGATGAACTTTGGGCAAGTCACGTGATCCGGATCGAAGCCGGTATCGAGATGAGCAATTCGGATCCTATGGCCTTTGCCTGGATCGGACTGTACCAATGCGGAAAACTGACCGTGATCATTATCAGCGAACCAATAATTGTCGGCCTCACGGGGGTAGTGCGGATCTTGGTCGTTCGGTGCCCCGGTGCGCAGCGCAAGCTTGTCCTCGACCAATGGCTCCTTGCCGATCGGCCACTGCTGCTCCAGATCCGGCTCGGCAAATCGGATTCCGCCGGGCGCAAGCGCCTGCCCTTGGGCGACCAACTCATGGCAGGCCTGCCAGGCGGCGGCTGCGTCCAATTGGGGAGCATCCGCCTCGACCATGTGCCACTCGGCGGACGCCGCGGCGCCCAGGCCGCCGCCTTTGCCGATACTTTGAAAAAGCGGCTTTGCCGACAGCTTAACCGCGGGCGCCTGTGCCAGACCGATCGATGCTGTCCTCAGTGAGCCGGCCGCCTTCACCAGGAAACGCATTCTACCGTTTGCATCGCTCATCATTGGTCCAAAGCTCCTAGGCGGCCAAGGCCAAAGACCGCTCGAGAGCCCAAGGAAATCAGTAGACCGACGGGCTGACTACTGGGCGCCTCCCTAGGTGCCGATCACAGTCACGCGGCCCCCGCTCAGAGGGACCACTTGACGTTCAGAGCGCCGCACGGGATCCGCAAGGCAGTCACTCTCTTCTCTCTCCCGCCTAAACCTCCTTCTCAGCTGCAGCCAAGATTCCGCCCGTTCGAAACGCTGCTCAACTATTGGGCAAGGAACGGGACGGTCTCGGACCGGCAGGAACAATAGCCGCCGCTATTCTGTGGCGAAGAGCTGGTATGGTCATCGATAATCCCTGCCGTCTTGCGTATCGACCCGCCGGACAGACATGGGCAACCAGGTCCCCTTCAAGGAATGGTCCCGACTCAACGAGTCCGAGGGCGATGAACTCGCGCAATCGGCGTCCTAACACGCTTGCGACCATTGCCTGCCTCGTACTCTCTCGCATCGCACACCGCTATCGACGAAGTCCGTGTCGTCCTTCTTAAAGACGTTTGCTAGCTGCCCTTCTTGGCTTGATCAGGAAGCTCAAACAGCACACCGACGACTTCCAGTAGGTTGGTCAACTTCGGAAGGCCATGCGAGCCATCCAAACTGAGCAGTTGCGCAGCCGTCGTTCCATCCGGATTCAAGCTCTCCAATACAACGAGACTTCCGTGAAGGCGCAACCGCTTAAAATAGCGTTCGCCGGTCTCGTCCACGGCGACCACAAGCCGACCTTCCATCCGCTTCAATGTTTCGGAGCCAAACGTCGTAGCGTGGGTCGCAAGGTACTGCCCGTCCAGTGCGATTGGCTCAGCACTTCTTCCCCGCACTTGGAAGAGCCGCACATTTGACAATGCTTTTTGGACCAGACCCACGTCGTTCACCGCCACAATCTCACAATTGTCGATATGGGATGGCGGCGACGCAACGTGCGAGACAAACAAGGTTCCGACGATCTTTTTTTGCTGCAGTTTTTCGTTAGGCGCGATCACGGGCTGGGGAAGCTGATGAGGCTCGAGCGTTTGCCCCGTCAAGATAGTCATCGTCGGGTGAAGATCAGTTTCGCTATGGCGGCGAGCCAGCAGCTGCTCGCCAAAGGCTGCAACGACCAGGCTGTGTTTAGTGATTGGCGCATAGTTCGAAACGATTAGGACGTCACCAATTCCAGCGACAGGATCAAGGGTCGCGGCGGCCAACTGATAGATCTCGTGATTGAAGAGCCTGACAGGCTCGGCATCATCCCACTCCTTGAGCGTGACAATTCCATCGCCCGCTTTGCCGTTTGACTTCGCAGCAGCCGCAACGCCGGTCTTCATCAACGTAAGGGCTTTGAGCGCTTCGTTATGGCCGGCTGGAAATCCAATAACGTTCTCACTCCATCCGAACATTCGCGGCTCGCCAGCAAAGGCTTCAAACTGGGCGTACACATGAAATGCTTCATGCAACTTGGGCCTAAGCTGCTTGTCCCAGAACCTTTTGACATCGACAGCCTGCGCGAGGCCCAGAGTTTCGTTATCCTTGTGATGGGCTTCGTTGATGATGTTCATTTCCTTGCCGCCGCCACCCATGAGCATGCCGACGAGCTCCTTGAAAACCTGTCGGTTAAAAGGCGCCACGTGAGCTTCGCGCAAGCGTTTCAATTCGCCCCTCAAGGCATCAAGGCTCATATCCGCGATTTCGACACTTTCCGCTCGCATCATGCATTTCAGCAAATCCTCACTATAGACTCTTACGGCGGCGATGAATTGACGAGCGACACCATCATCGTTGTCAGCGGCCGCTTTGTCGTACAGCTGATCGACATTGGTACCATTGACGATAGTCGCAACGGGCGATGCCTTATTGAGCGGAGACACCAAGCCTTGCTGCCCCTTCAACAGATTTTCGTCGACTAGAAACTTGACGAACTGACGTTCATGCGTGGTCAGGATCAGCTGCATTCCAAAAGAATCTGCCGAACCTGCGTTGGCGAGGCGCGCGATCTCTTGCGCCCATTTGCGCTCGTTACGGGGGTCAAACGTCACTTGCGGGTCATCCAAAAGGACAAGTGGCAGCGGATTTGAGCCTGCCGCCTCGATCGTTTCTTCGCGCAACGCAAAGACAAATGCCCACAGGATTGCGCGGAGCCAGGATGTGTTGGCGACGAGTAATGCATCTATTTGAAGACCGGGTTCGAAACTGCCTTCCACCTTGATCGTTTTGCGGTCCAACGCTGCGTCCTGAAACAAAAAACGCTCATTAAGACGAATTTTGTCGAGGATCGCGCGGATGCGGTCTGAAAGTGTCGCTATCGATCTTGCAGTTTCCGCTCCGACCAGATGCTTCAGGTCCTTGAGCGGTTCCAACGCTTCAATGATCGCCTCGCGAACACGCTGATGTTTCTGGATATTCTCCCATTTTTCTACGGCGTCTGCCGCTGTTTGCAGGCAGCCAGCGAGTTGATCCAGAGGTTCAGCTTTCTCGATTGCTTGTTCAAGGATGCGCAGTTTGCCAGTGATAGATCGCAAAGGCGGCGGATCATCCTTATCTGCCATCTTGCCGATAAGTTGTGCCCATGCGGCTCGAAACGCGCTCGCATTCCCTTCCCACCAAAAGGCAAGGTCAGAGACGACCTTGAGCGAGTGGATCGTTTGGCGAAGGGCGAGCACCGATCGGGGAGTATCCTGTGAAAGCGTCTCCATGGCCGATGGGACGAAATCGGGGAGTGCAGCAACCTGTTCATCGACAATCTCGCCCGTCAGTTTTGTGATGCCGGTTAGAACGTCGCTGAACGCGTCATTCATGCCGAAGCGAGATCGCACGGCATCAGCATACGCGCTTTTCGGCACCATGACGCGAAGCAGGTCGAAATGCTTTCGGATATCCGGTGTGAGCAGCGCCTTCAACTCCCGATCGATCGCGCCGCAGGCATCATCGATCTTACGCTCCGCGACTGACGCATGCTCCCGCAACCGTGCAAGTTCAGCAGCAAGTCCTCTTTGCTGCTCGCTTGTAAGCTGACCTTCGCAAAGCGGACAAACCACAAGCGCGTCGCCTTCCGGCTCGACGAAGTATTGGGCTGCCAGCGCCTTAAGCCTCAACCTCGTGTCTTCTCGCTGTCGCTCGTGCCAATACACCGCTTCTTCGAGCTTCTTCTTTGCGTCTTCTAGAGCCGCAGGAATAGACTTGAAACCCTCATCTTCGAGGGCTTCTTTCAAAGATATCCAGGCTTCAAATTGTACAATTCCGTTGACGCCCAACTGAGTGATGGCGCGCGCGTTCTCCACGGCTTGCTTTATCCGCATTCGAACGGCAGCCACGCTTGTGTCCATGTCGTCTGCGATCTCGCTCTTAAGCGTCGCAATGTGTGCGGCTGCTTGAGCCGCAGCTGACTTCGCAGCCTCAAGGAGCAACTTGTGGTGATCTTGCTCTCCAAGGGTCCGCAGGCTGGAAAGGTCGATCGCTAGGTTCCTCGCGTAAACCTCTGCCTTTTCAAGATTCGTTGTGAACGAGCCTACGATCGCCTCAACGCCTTGATCCTTTGCATATTTGTAAAAGCGCTGGGCCTTATTTGCCAATTTTGCCACGCCATCTGCGATATCTCCAAGCTGATCGAGGCCTGTGAGAAGCTTTACGGCCTCATAGAGCGATTGGCTCTTGTCGCCGAAACCTATCCGAGGGATTCGCGCGGGCATTAGGAGCCCGGTCTCAATCAGCTGGGGAATTGTCGTCAACCTTGCGTCGACAGATACCTCAATTGAGGCCGTGCCCTCTTTAGGGGACGTGAGTTTTCGTTCCGCCAGCGCTTTCTCGGCTTTTTCGTTCTCAAAAGTGAGCCGCACCCAAGCAACGGCCTCCTGCGCTAGCTGCGCAACGGTTTTGGGATATGAGACGATAGAAGGCCACGAGCCGATCTCTTTTCCTGCAGGACTGTTGACTGCTGAACGTTCTCCTAGTTCATCGACAAGTCCATCCTGTTCACGAACCCGCTTTCCGGTCATCGCCCATAGGATGGCATTGCTGAGAGACGTTTTCCCACTGCCGTTTTGCCCCTCCAAACACCAATTTTCACCGCCGATGCTCATGTCGAAGGATGGGCCATCCCAAGTCGTCAAACCTGCGAAATTCTTGGCTTCGATACGCACCAACCTCCAGATACCACCGGGGGCGACATCTGTTTCGATTTTGGTCGATGCTGCCGGATCATCGCCGGCTTCCCATGCTGCAATGAGACCCGGGAAGAGAACCTCGTTCGCCTCTGCGACCTTTGAGGGGCTTTGTTCGACGAGAAACTTGAAAAGTCGCCTTGCGCCGGGCGAGTTAAGGGCTATCGAACCCGCCTTGTTGTTTTCGAACTTCGTCCAGGAAAGAGGTGTGCCCTTGAGCAATTGGGCCCTTGCTTCGCTCAGCGATATCGGCATTTCGGTTCCGCGATGTGTTTAGAGGTTGTGCCCACGCTTTTGGTCCAAGTCCGACCAAGCATGCCGGGCTGCTCAAATCAGTTCGGAAATTGTTCTTGGACCGCCTAAGTCAGACGGATTGAGGGATAGACCACGACGCGTTACCGTGGAGATCAGGCACGGTTGTGTAGGGCTATGCCGCAGATTAGCGTCCCGGTTCGGACCACGACCCGCCCGTATCTAACCCCTTTTAGATGTGCTCGAGCGAACTTGTCCGCCAACTGCGCAGGGTCGATCTTCCGGAGGACTTTGGTCAGGTCGATAACGAAGACGTTTCGACCGTCAGTACGCTTCATGGGACGGCTCGCTTTCGGACATGCGACGGATGGTGCAGCCCAACTTGCGGCATCTGCGCAAGAGAAGGCACTAGGGGATCACCTAGGTAAAGCTCCGCGCCTGCGCAGCCGGCCTAAGTGGCAACAAGATCCGCTCGCCTCGGGCACATCGAGTTGCAGCAACCGGAATGCGATCTTTGCGTTGACGATGGCATGCGCCGCCGCGTTGCTGTCAGAAATGCTCATTGCGAAAGATCGCGGCTTTCTGAGCAGCTCAAAACTTATCCCTGTTGCGCGGCATCCGTTGGAATGGCACTTGGCATCATGGCCAGCGAGGATCGCTTCCCTCGCCCATCATGGAGGGCGATCAGAAGCCAGGCTCCGTGATGCATTGTGTTACCGGGTTCGATGCGCCCGAACGGGTGGTATTTGAAGACCTGCAGGTTAAAGGATGGCTCCGACATAGCCTCTCGCATTAGTCGCGGAGCGTCGGAAACAATCGATGCTTCGAACGCCGCCACGGCCCTCGAACTCATCGCGGCTGGGTCCGGCGACGGCAAACTCTTGGCGGCGAAATCCTGCGCCAGGTACGGCCTAGTCATGGGTCAAAAACTGCGCCAGCGAAGACCAGCTAGATTCGATGTGACATCTGCGACGGGTTACAGAATACGTCTTCGTCGGATGAGCCAACCGCATTCCGCCGCCGGCGAACGGATCTGGCCAGGATTGGGCCACGCCTAGAAATGACCGAGAAGCTCTGATCGACCGGCGACAACAAAAAGGCCGCCTCTCCGGCGGCCTTTTTCGGCTGGGTTCAATCACCCTCGCCTTCCTCAGGATAGATCATGGCTGGGCTCCAATTCTGCCTCTTTTTAGACAACCACAACGAGCACGTGTCAACTACTTTGAACGCCTTTTGCCCGGCTTGCGCCGCTTTCGTGCGCCCTCCGGACCGGGGCCATGACGGCGAAGGACCCACAATGCATGCTCGAGGATGTCCCTTTCCTTTTCGTTAAGCTGACTGGTCGTGGCGTAGAATGTGGGGCCAGGGCTCGGCGGCACCCCTCTTAATTCGGAGTCATCTTCGATTGCGGACGGCGACGCCGTGCTCGCGGGCGGCATACTAAGTAGCCGCTCGATTGTTTCGGCGGCCGCTATTGCCTGCTCTACCTTGCCGAAGAGCAGGCTTGCTCGACATAATGTATCGATGAAATTGAGCTGCTGCCTCGTGCTGTTCCGAAGATTGAGATTTTGCTCCAAGAAGATGAGGTGCTCCCTTACATCTTCTTTATTGATGTCGATACCCTTGGGATTCAGGTCCAAATACTCAGCTGCGTAATGCAGCGCATTATTGGCGTTACGCAACCGCGATATCATCGTCGATGTATTGTGAAGCGCAGCAAACTGGCAAGCTTTCTTGCTATAGCCGTATGCTTGCACAAGAAGGCGTATTCGTTCAGCCCTCCCCTCTTCGTCGAGCGGCTGCGAACGGCTCTTGGCCCACAACGCGAACCCGAGCATCCTTGGAATCACAGTATGTAACCAATGATCGCGGGGCACATATCGATCGGCAGAAAGCAGAGACTCTGCCTTCTGATACTTTGCGATGGCCGCATCTAGCTCATTGAGCTTCACCAAGGCCTGGGCGTAGCGGTAGTGCACAACGACGCTTTCGGGGGACATCTCCTGCGCCTCGCTATACAATTTGATGGCTTCATCGAGTGTCTCCTTCTTGCCAATGGACAGCAGACAGAATGCACGCTCCATTGTTACCAGAAAGGTTGCCACTTCTCGCTCGCGGTCAGAATCGAACGTTGAGGTTGGAATGAGTTCTCCAACCAGGGAGAATGCCTCGACGGCCTCGCGGAACATCCTCTCAGTCGCCGAGCTCGCCCCTGAAGCCGCACTTTGCATTGCCACGGCCCGAGCCTCGTATGCCGTTCTGAACGCAGCCTGGAGCTTGGGAGACGACTTTCCGATACCCTTGAGTGCATTCTCCGGATCATCGACCGGAACGATGAGATACGCTCCCGGTCGGGCGTGGACGTCGATGGCTTGGGATTTAATTATTCCAGCGTATTGACTGCAGCCGTCCGTAAACGTCTTGAGCACGTTGAGGTGCGGCTGCCAACTTTCGATGAGTTGCTCCGGTTCGACTCGACTTCTGTAAATTGAGTACCGAAGCTTATGATCGATTTCCCCCCAAGCGTCTTCGAACACGGTCCTGATCTGGATTTCGATTGGGACCTGCACAACCTCGTCGTCCTGCTTCGCGCTGCAGAATGCAACAAGATGGATCGATGAGTATCCGGTTTGGACCTGTAGAATATTGGCGTCTCTGATGGGAAAGCCGAAGGAATCGAACACACTTCTCAGGCGGCTCGTGATCGCCTCGGGATCTCCAATGGTTGCGTTGGTGTAGATCAGGCCCTCCTTGAGGCTATCCTTTGTGAACGGCGACTTGGCAAAGTGGCTACCCTGATGCTTGATTAGACTAAGGAATATCTTCAAGGCATCGATAACATCCTCGCGAAAGAGCGTAACCACGCGCACACCTACGATGTCCGTGATGTCCTCGGGTTGATAGCCTTCTCTACCTACTTCTTTCCGTTTACGCTGCGTTTTCTCGAGGATTGCCTTTACGGGCTTAACGCGACTTCTAACCGCGTAGAACACGTCTGCGCTCGATTGCAGGGCGTTGAGGATTTCTTGCAGGGCCTTCTGGGCGGGCGCGTGGATTCTGAATGCCCTTAACTCCAGATCTTTCTCGCTTTCGGACATCGCGCTCCTATCCTTCGCCGTGTTCACGTAGTTCGAACGAGACAGCTGTTCCGCAACAGCGACATGGCCGCCGGCGAAGACGCAATGCCGAACCATCGTTGTGGAGACAACGTTTCCGCAACTGAAGGCAAGCTAGGGAATAGCCTAGGATACGCGCGCACGGCGGGTGCTAGACTGGGAGGTCCGTATCCAACAGGCGTCCCTCTCAATGCAAGCTGGAACCAGGCAACCAGGAAATACCCCTCCCTTTCGGCGTCTCAGGATCTATGCGTTCGATCCGTCAGCTTCGTTGGATATGCAGACCGCTGTGATCAACGAAGCGCGGGTACAGCTCCCCTGGGAAGAATTGGCTGACGGCCCCAGCGGAGATTATGTTGAAGTCATCGACGTGGATCCGGCCAGCGGCGGCTTCTACTCGGCGGTGAACCTTGATGAGGTGGCACTGCTGGTTCAGGACGGGCTTGCTCCTTCGGAGGGAAACCCGAAATTCCATCAGCAGATGGCTTACGCCGTCGCGATGATGACGATCCGCAATTTCGAACGCGCTCTGGGACGGAAAGTGCTCTGGGCTCCCCGGCCTTGGCGCTCGATCGGAAAGGGCGGCGAACGTTTTGTGGAGAAGCTTCGTATCTATCCTCACGCATTGCGCGAGGCAAATGCGTACTACAGTCCCTCTAAGGTCGCGCTGCTGTTCGGCTATTTTCGCGCTTCCACCCGCGATCCCGGCCGCAACCTTCCTGGGGGCGTCGTTTTCACCTGCCTCTCGCACGACGTGCTGGCTCACGAAACTGCCCACGCCATTCTCGATGGAATGCATCGGCGCTTCATCGAGGCGAGCAATATTGATTCGCTGGCCTTCCATGAGGCATTTGCCGATATAGTAGCGCTGTTTCAGCACTTCACATTACCCGAATCCGTCCGGCATCAGATTTCGCACTTGCGCGGCGACCTCGGACAACGCTCGCTTCTTAGTGGGCTCGCGCGCCAATTTGGAGAGGCGATCGGGCGACATCACGCGCTGCGGGATGCAATCGACGAGCTAGATCCGATCACCAATCTACCAGATCCTACGGCACTCGATCGCACGACTGAACCTCATGACCGGGGTGCTATTTTGGTCGCCGCAGTGTTCGACGCCTTCGTATCGATCTACAAGTCTCGGGTAGCCGACCTGCTCAGACTGACAACAGGCAGAGGAAATCAATTTCCTTCTTCTGACCTGCATCCCGATTTGGTCGGCCGGCTGACTGTCGAGGCCACGAAGTCCGCGGGACATGTTCTGCGAATGTGTATCCGTGCGCTGGACTATCTTCCGCCTGTGGACGTAACCTTCGGCGACTACCTGCGCGCTATAATTACGGCCGACGCCGATCTGGTCGCCGACGATGTGCGCGGATATCGACTCGCCTTCATTGAAGCGTTTCGCCGCCGCGGTATCTACCCAAAGGACATAAGGTCCTTGTCAGTCGAGAACCTGATTTGGGAGGCTCCTGCGCAGCCCATCAGCATCGGATGGGTGACTAAGCAAGACTTTTCATATCGCAGGAAGCGGCGCGACATATTCCGGACAGAGGAGGTCAGGAAACGAAACCTCGCGAAGTGGCTCGTATCGAATGCGGATGTGTCGCATGAGGCAATCAGAGCTATGGGACTATGGCTCCGATCAGACGCGAAGAACACAATCCGGCGCTCCAGAGAATTGAAAGGGCCGCGTTTCGAGGTCCAGTCTGTTCGTGTCGCCAATCGAGTGGGTCCCGATGGCCAGCTCGAGCCACAGATTATCATAGAGATAACTCAGGAACGCAGAGGCTACCGCACCGCGGAGCTCCAACAACAGGTCGAGCGACAGGGCCGGATCTCAGGTGTCAGCGCGGACTTCACTTTTCGCGGCGGCGCTACGCTCATCGTGGATCTTCGAACACGCGAGGTCCGCTGCTGTATCGTCAAGGATATCAACAGCGACTCCCGGCTTGATGCGCAACGTGCGTTTCAGTTTGGCGCACAGAGCGAGTCGCTTGGTGCCACGTACTACGACGCAGCTGGTCGTCGCGAACCCTTTGCATTTCTCCACAGAATGCTGTGAGCACGATGGTTGACCAAAATGGGAAGTTAACGGCCGGAAGCATTGCAATCCGGATGTATCGCGACATCCTGGGCGATTGTTTCCTGCTGCGGATTCCCCGAGCTGAGAGCGCGTTTCATATCCTGATTGATTGCGGAATTCTGCAGGGAATGCCCAATGCCACCTCCCGGGCAAAGCGCATCATGAGCGACATCCGCAAGCAAGCTGATAAAATCGACGTTTTAATTGTCACTCACGAACATTGGGATCATCTTTCTGGCTTCGAGCAGGCCGCCGAGGAGTTTGCCTCAATTTCCGTCGGAGAACTTTGGCTTGCGTGGACCGAGGATCGTCGGGATGAACAGGCGCGGCGCCTTCGCCAAGGACGTGAGCAGGCCATGAGAGTGATCGATCGTAGCTTCAACGCTCTGACAACGTTGCTCGCTCCTGAATTCGATCCAGACGCCGCGGAGGAGGAGGAGTTTGAGCCCTCTTCCGCTTCGATGCCACTGGATGGCCTCACAGGGCTGATGGCCTTTGTTGGAGCAGAACAACCAGGGGGTATGCTGTCAGCAGCAACACGTACAACGTCGATCCTGGATCAATTGCGTGCCAAGGCCGAGACCGTGAAGTTTCTTGCTCCCGGCGGAGCAGTTATTCGTCCGATGAACAGCGACGAGCTGTCAGTCTATGTGCTGGGTCCGCCGCGCGATGAAAAGATGCTGAAGCGCAGTCATCCGAGTAAACGGAAACCGGAAGTTTACGAGCTCGCTGGAGATGGTCCGGAGGTGGACATGTTCTTGGTGGCGGCCCTGTCGCCGGTCGCGGGCGTCGACATGGCTCAGTACAAACTTAGCATGCCGTTCGCGACGCGCGAACTTATCGCAAACGATGCAACGGGCGTTCGTAGTGAGGGGGTCCGTAGATCCCGAGCGAAATACAACGATCCGGACGCAGAATGGCGACGCATTGAAACGGACTGGTTGGGCGCTGCCGAAACGCTAGCCTTAAGACTCGATTCGGACACCAACAACACCAGTCTTGCGCTAGCTTTCGAATTTCGGGGTGAAAAGGTGCTGCTTTTCCCTGGCGATGCTCAAGTCGGCAGTTGGCTGTCATGGGGAGACTACGTATGGCCTGCAGAGGCTAAGCAGAGCGACCCAGGAAGCGTGACCGCCGAAAAACTTCTTGCTCGAACAGTCGTTTACAAGGTCGGCCATCACGGCAGTCATAATGCCACGCTGCGCGAGCGTGGATTGGAGCTAATGAACCATCCCGGACTGGTCGCCTTTGTACCGGTCGACGAACGCTTCGCGCGCGACGTAAAGAAGTGGAATATGCCCTTTCCTTCACTGAACAAGCGGCTTGAGCAAAAGACCGGCGGCCGCGTGATCCGTGGAGACAAGGATAAGGACTTTCTCGTCACAGAGGCTCGCCAACGAGCCGGCAAGGCTGGAGAATTGTCGAGATCAGACTGGGAAAGCTTCCTCGATGACGTCTTCGATATCGAGGATGAGGAGGGAAAGGTGGCGATCGAATATCGTCTGCGCATCTAACCTCACGGACGGCAATAGGAGACCGGGCCGGAATATTCCAAGCACCATGTCAGAACGGCGACGATTTCAATATGGCTTGCGCCGCTTCGTAGATGAGCCGCATGTCCCAGCAGCAACGGTGCGGCTGCTAGTACCGGCTTCGGACGATGGCAACCGAGCCGCCGCGGGTTCTTGGCTAACGTCTGAAAACGTGGCGGATGCGCTCCAGCGAGCTATCCGGCTGTAGGAGTAGTTCTACAAGATGCAGCGCCAGCTTCATCACGGCCTTTTTTGTACAAACAACGTCTGGATAGATCTGCCCGCACTTCCTGATTTCAGCAGTTCGCGTCCGTGGGTCTTGAATTGGGCCGAGAAGCGCCCAGGTCCTCGGCCACCACCTAGACCGGGTCTTCCGGAAAACTTGACCCAACGAGTTCGCGGACCGCCTAGATGCTCCAAACTAGCACTGGCTCCCTTGAAGAGAGGCTCGTCCGTCTCGGGATGCGAGACGCAAGCCTTCCCCCGCAGCGGTTCGGTCTCTTTATGAGTTTCCGGCTGGCCCGTGCAGTTCCTACCGGTGGCCAAGCCACTCGATGAGGAGGGACTTCGGGAGGCTGTCACCACCGAATTGCGGGTGAATTCGGAAACCACGATCCAGTGTCGTATCCTGCGCGCAGAACACCTTATGGCGACCGCCCTAGACGTCGGACGTGCCAAAGACTACGCTCGTATTGTCCAATTCATCGAGGCAGGCAACTTTGACCCTGTATCCCTGCGCGGCGTTTTGGAGAGGCACAACCTGACGGCAAAGTGGCAATCTTTCTGTGATAGATTTGAGATCGCCAATCCATGCATCGACGGGCCCAAGCCTTTAAACTCAATCAGTCTACCTATCCGGACATCTCAGACATCCTCCGGCGCAAGGCCGAAGGGCAACGAGACATCATCGCGCTCTCGTTCGGAGAAAAGATCGAGATGTTGGAAATCATGCGCGATCGAATTTCTCCGCTCAGGGACGCGCGAGAAAATCGGATCGCGGATCGATCACATCCCGCGGTTTGGGTCGAACGTTGATGTTCGGTCTGTCTTCTCGCGCCCATTAGACACTTGGTCCAGCGGCGCTCCCCTGTTGGCCGGAGTGACAAAACCTCGCGTGCAATTTCGTCCGGACCGGAACGATTGAGCTTGGCCTAGGAATTCCAGGACGTCATCTACGGCCGCCGTGCGGCGAACCGCTCGTTCTTCCGTTGGTGTAGTGGCTCATGCGGCCCGAAATGGAGGGAGCGCATGGAAGCCGGCATTACATCCAACTGACCAGCGGAGACGACTAGAATAAAGGTCGACCGCCGCAGCGTAGTATCACTGGACATTTGGTTTACTCCCTCTTCTTTCAAGATGCCCAGGCTGGGCCGTCAGGCCTTCGTCGATTCGCACCGCACTTCGCGCGTGGTGCCTGACCGCGAGCGGTATATTTGCGTCAACGTGCCTTCCTTCTTCTTGGGCGGTCCGTTGGAATGATTGTTCAAGCGAAAGTCAGGTCAAAACCTGATTTGCAGTGCAAGCAAATGTCGAAGTCGAGCAGCTTGCTGATTTGCAGCCGCACCACTTTGCCTACTCCGCCACGATCCGTTTGAACCGAAGCTGAAAGCAAGGACGGAACAGGGACCGGCTCGGATGTCCAAATTAGAGTTCCCGCGAACACTCGCTGGCGGATTATTTATCATGGCCGAGGATGACTGTAACGTCGCGTCGTCGCCCACTCACAGCCAAAACCGCCTAATGCCCGCGGGCCACCTGGATGGCGCGGCGTGTTGCGGCAGACAACCCGATCTGCCTGTTTTAGCCAAATGACGCTGCGCCGAACCAATGGCAGGCGCACAGCAAGCTGATGGGCGAGATTTCATTTTTGTCAGTTGGCATTTTCGCCGCCAGCCATCGCCGACTTTGGCACGCGCACCTTCTGACGCTCGCTTCCCAAGGTTTGGGCGGCGGGGGACGTCCATCTGAATGGATGGCCTCTCTAGGGAATCCCCTAGTGCGACATCGTCTCAATTCCAGCTACGTCTGCTCCCGTCGTAGTGCGGTGGTACGCCTCCATGCCAGGATTCGCTTCTATAAGACGGTCGATCTCAGTGCGCGAGGCGCCTGTTGATTGCTGCGCGTGGTCGCCTAGCGCGCGCTTCTTGGCCGTGAGCGTCCAAAACGGCAACCTTGATGTCTTTGAAAGCAACGGCCGCCTAGCACATTCTCTGAAAGTTGGAGAAGCGGTCCAAGAAATTAGCTGGAGCCCAGATGAAAAAGCGATAGCGCTGGCGACACATCGAGGAAACGTCATCCTGTGCTCGTTCGCTTCGAAAGAAAATTGGCTCGTGGCGGAGCACACCGGCGGTGCATGGAGCGTCGCATACTCCCCTGACGGTAGCGAAATCGCGTCTGCCGGCGAAGATGGACGTATCATTTTGACTTCCGTCGTTCGGCTCGACTCTTTGACCGTGCATGAGCATCGCGACGAGGTCATGGCGCTTGCTTGGACAAACGAGGATGGGCTCCTCGCATTCTGTAATGATGGCACGTGCCTTATCTTCAAGTCTTCGGCGCCAGATCACGCTACCGGCGAAAGCGGGCCTCTTAGTTTGGCGTACAGCTACAAGTTTCACGAGCCATTGTTCTCCGTAGGGATGTCGAGCGATAGGTCAAAATTTGCCGCCGGTAGCAGGAACGGAAGCATTCTAGTCGGGTCCGCTTCTCTGACGGACCTTCTGACGTTGGAAGGACACACTGACTCGGTGTTGTCGGCTGGGTTTGCCGTCAACGACACGGTCCTGGTATCGGAATCCAAAGGCCGCTCGATAAAGTTTTGGGATGTAGAGGGAGGAGCGGTCCTGGCCACCACATCCCCTCGAAAAGGAGCGCGCGGCAGCATATCGGTCCACGGACCGGGAAACATTGTAGCGGTTCCGGACGACCGGCGAGGCGTCGTCGATATATTCAACATAGATACGAATGCTCTTTCGGCTGTGATAGGAACGAACACTCAGACCTTTTGCAGCGCAAAGGTGGCTCTAGTCGGCGAGAGCAACGTCGGCAAGTCGTGCCTCGCTCTGCGCATCGCCGAGAACCGTTACGAGGAATCGGGCACCACGCACGGCATGCGATTCTGGCCGGTGCAGCCAGGGCAGTTGAATCCCGACGAGGAAGTTCCTCAAAACGAGAAACGAGACGTCGTTCTGTGGGATATGGGCGGCCAAGACGAATATCGCCTCATTCATCAACTCTTCCTGCACGACACAACTGCCGCTCTTGTGCTTCTCGACCCTACGCGGGGAAGGACTGCTTTCGAGGAAGCGGAGGGTTGGGCCAAGCGCCTGGAAAAGCAGATCAAGGGACGACACTCCACGCGGTTTCTTGTCGGGACAAAACTTGACGTCCATTCAGACGTGATCGACAGGCACGGCCTTGAACGCCTGATTACCGAACAACAATTCGCCGGATACTTTCCCACCAGCGCGAAGACTGGACAAGGAGTCAGAGAACTTTGCGTCCAGCTTTCAAGCATTCTGGACTGGAAGTCCCTGGCGCGGACGTCGCGTCCATTACTATTTCAAACTGTCCGAGACGAGATAGAGAACGCAAGGTCGAAACAGGAAGTGGTTTTGCTTCGAAAGGAGCTTGATAATCGGGTCCGGGCCGTGGCGTCGGCCGAATTCGACGGGGCAGCCGTAACCACCGTTATCTCGCAGCTTGCCCTCCAGGGCGTGATAACTGTAACGCGACTTTCATCGGGCGAGCAGGCACTTGTGCTGCAAGTCGAGCAGATTGAGATCTACGCTGGCTCGATTCTGGTGGCTGCGAAGAACAACCCACGGAATGTGCCGGCCATCCGCGAAGATCTCCTGATGGCAGATAGTATGATCTTTCCCGGGATTCCTGCGGACAAGCGTCTACAAAGAGCCCAGGAACGTATAGTAATCGAATCGGTAGTACAGTTATTCGTTGAGCATGGCATCTGCCTGGAGCACGAAGGACTGCTCATATTTCCATCGCTATTCGTATCTACGGAAGTCGATTCGAAAGACGAATTCCTGCACTCGGTGTCGCTGTACTACGATTTTTCGGGGGCGATAGACAATATCTACTCGTCTCTGATTTCGGCGATTACGATGAGTGACTCGTTCGGTTCGGTTCGACTCTGGGATAATCGGGCTGAGTTTACCAAGCTGAACCAAGGTACGTGCGGTCTTCGGAAGATTGCCCGGCAGCGAGGATTCGCTCATTTGGATGTCTATGTCGGTGACGAAGTGTCCGACAACACTCGCGACTTATTCATAAGCGTCGTAGAAGAGCACCTTGCCAGGCATGGCGTCGATATATTCGAGCACATCGAGATCACATGCCAGTGTGGCCAGCAATTCGACGAAGCAACCGTGCGGAAGCGTATCATCGACGGCCACCCCGACGTGGGCTGTCCAATCTGCGATCGGCGGGTAAGAATTAGCGAAGGTGCAAAGCAGGCGCGGCAGCGGCGCCCCGACGTTGAAAGAAGTACGTGGGCGCTTCGATCTCGCATCCGCAAAGCTAAGGCAGAAGCGGTAGCTCGGACGAAGCGAAACCTGGCCAAGCTATCCAAGCGCAACAGAACTGACCCAATTCGTATCCTCCACCTAAGCGATCTCCACTTTACCCCACTGACCGACATCGATGAGTGGGTCGGGCCGCTCTGCGCCGATCTGAAGTCAAAAAAAGCGGGTTTGGGCATCGACAAGCTGGACTATCTGGTCGTCTCGGGAGATGTCAGCGATCGCGCTCAACAGTCGGAATTTGAAAAAGCCAGAGCCTTTTTGTCCAACATCATTGCGGAATTTGGACTCAACGTCGAGCGATGCATTCTTGTGCCGGGCAATCACGACATCAATTGGGAGGCGGATGTCTATGAGTGGGTGCCTAAGAGAAAGCGACCGAACAATCTCGCGACGGGTGAATTTGTTGCCCAGGGCGATGGGTTCTTGGTCCGAAAGCGAAACTATGACGAGCGGCTCAAAAACTTCTCCGAGCATTTCTACCATCCTCTGTTGCAACAACCCTATCCGCTGGGGCCCGCGGCTCAGGCGCTGAACTTTTTCTATCCTGAGGACGGCATCCAGTTTGTCGCATTAAATTCCTGTTGGGAATTGGACGAATATTTCCCGCAGAGATCGAGCATTCATAAATCCGCGCCTGCCGAAGGACTCCGGACCGCCGAAGCGGTTCTAAGTCACAGCAGCACCGGTCGTCCGTCATTGCGGATAGGAGTATGGCATCATCCTGCGACAGGTAACGAAAAGATCGTCGACGACGCGTTTCTTTCACAATTGAAGCACTCAGGAGTACGGTTGGCGCTTCATGGTCACGTTCACGAAGACCGTGCAGAGGCAGTAGGTTATATACATCCTAGTACGCGGCTTTGCGTTGTAGGCGCCGGCTCGTTCAGCGCTTCCGCCAACGATCGGCCAGAATCGACGCCGCGGCTCTACAATCTGATGGAAGTGTCCCGTAGATTGAGTGAGGTACGAGTTCATACCCGATGTTTGCGGAGGGCCGGCGGCGCGTGGGAGGGGTGGGCGGTCTGGCCTGGCAAGAACGACTCCGAGAAGAGAACGTACTACGATATTCAGCTTTGACTGGCTATCTCAGGGCAAACGACGGGAGCGAAGGCCAGGTATATTACGCCTTGAACATGATTGTTTCACGTAGCGTATCCGGCATCGGTGAGGGTGGTTGGCGCATTTTTCAAGCGAATACAACTCAGCAACCGCCGATGCACTTCTGACTTGTCTCGACGGTTCGCCCGGCGTCCGTTGGTGGTCGATCCGTTGCTGCAGCGCTAGGAAGAGTGGACCGACGACCGATGTCCGGACAGAGTTGCGGACCGCGGGTCCCTCCTCGCAGGCTTATTGGCGGCGGCGTTCTTTGTTGCGAACATCTTTCCCATTTCCGCGTGCCGCTTCCAGTGTATCGCTCTCGCCCTGCACGACCAAATGCGTTTAAACCTGGCGTGAATCAAGCGAAGAGCACCGCCCTCGCTTCAGCCAAATGAAGGAACACGCGAGAAGCGCACGTGTACCTGCGAACTGATCCCAGAAGCGTTGATTATAAGAACGCCGATTACCGAATTCGGGAACGCGCATGCGGTCGAAGCTGCACCGGCAATTGAAACTCTGCGAAGATCCCGTCTTGCGTGCTACGATTATAGTCGAACTTTCCGCCGGCATGTTCGACCGCCCAACCGCACATCATCAAGCCGGACGGCTCGTTTCGCAGCGCCGATAAATTCCATGCAGATGCTGCTGTGGAGATCCGGACCTTCAAGGCGCGGTCTTCGATACTTCCCTCGATGCTCACGTTTCCTCCCGCCGGCAGAAGCTCTAGGAATCCGCTAACGGCCTGCAAAAAAACGCCACGAAAGACGCGCTCGTCGGTTTTGACCATGGATTGGGCCACTCGCGGTGTCGCAAACGACAAGTTCGAGTGTCTGCTCGTGTACTTGACGGTTTCAAGCAGGTCGTCGACCACCGCCGCAGGGCTAAAAGAATCGAGAGCATGGACCGGCATGCTTTCAAGAAGCTCGCCTGCATTGAACAAGTCTCTGACGAGCGCTCGGATGTGCTGGGCCTGCATTGTGATTCCCGAGACGCTCTCCTCATAAAATCCCGGTCGTCGAAGGCACCTTTCCTTGTCTTTCATCAGCAGACTGACGCTCAAGATCGAGTTCACCGGCGTAAGGATATCGTGCCGCAATGTCGACAATGCCGTCCAGAGAGGTGCAAAGCGGGTGGCATCATCAGGCACGATAGCCACAGGAAGGCCATGTCGTGACGGGCGATCGGGCAAAGGTTGCTTCGATTTCAGCGTCTCTATCTCCTTCAAGAGCAGCTTTTCCCGGCGCCGCCCCTCTTCGATGCGCCGCTTATACGCGGACACGTCGAAACCCAGCCACACGGAGCGATCGCCCTCCTCGTACTCTGCCACTCTGTAGACTTTGCCATCGGAGACTATGATTTCATCAGGAGCGACTTCGTCCAAGCCGGTAATCTGATCGCCGAAATTCTTTCGCAAAATCGAGAGTGATTGACCGCGCAATTGCCTGGCATCTCTGCCCTTGAGAAGCGTCGCAAAAGTTGTGTCACAATCGACAAGGCCGGCCGTCTCGTCAGTGATGGCGATCGCACAGCCGGTCTTGGGCCAAAGCGTCTTTAACGTATGAACAGCATCATGATTGTCGAAAATCGAGGTGATGGAGGGTACATCCTCCACTTTCTTCGGAAGCTTCGCCGCGGCATCCCGTCCCTCCGACGTCAACTCCAAAAGCACTTCCCGTCCCTTCGTGGACTTCTTAATCAGTCCGGACGAAATCAGGTTCAGCAGCACCCGCGAAAGGTTCGACTCTCCAATTCGCAGCGTCTCGATCAGATGCGAGCGCTCCGTCGGACCTGATCGACGGAGAAGCAACTCCAGAATGCTGGCGTCGTGCTTCCGTTCCTTCATGGTTTCGACCGAGTGGACCTCGGCGAAGCGGCTCGACTGCTCGAGCAGGTCGGCAAAAGAAGTCAGGCGCTCGGCCAACGGCGACTTCCGGGTACGAAAAAGCTGCCTGACCTTAAGGACGAAGTCGCCCCAGCGGTCGAGCAGCGGGCCTCGCTCACGACTAGCGATAAGGCTCCAGACGAGCTCCATGATCGCTTCGTAGGCGTCCTCCAGGAACTCGGCATCCTTCGGTTGAGAATTCACAAAGCCGCGAATTGCCACGAAGGCCTCTGCGGGGGACAGAGCCCCCGTCGAGACGGCCTCCAGCGCCCGCTCCGGTTCGGAAATGACTCCCAGCGTCTTAGTCATTGAAACAACGCCGATTTTTGGTTGCGGAACCGAAGCGTAACTCTCAAATGTTTCACAACCCTTTACATCGGAAGCCGGCCATGGATGTCAAGTGTAAACTAATATCAAACGACATGAACGTGCCATGGGTCACTCGTGGCGAGGCTACTCAGTTCCGGCATCACGGCGTCAACCCGCGCGAGGACATACCCTACAGGGCCCGGCTCCTCCGGTGTCTTCCGGTAATATTGCTGCACGACAAACGTCCTCACCTTGAGTCTGGTCATGACCTCGCCAGATCTGGCCATGTGCGAGTACATGGTGCTTTCCTTTCCGCAAGATGGCACAATGACGTAATCGACATCGAGATCGAGATATGGAGGCCTCTCCGAGAGGTTGCAAAAGTCCAGGCAGATGCCGAAGGCGAACAGGCCTTCCGCCATCACGAGCACTTGCAGCTCCGAACCGAGATCGATCGCCTCATGGGGACCCGTGCCCTCGCTGTAGCGGAAGAGTTTGCGATGTTCGCCGATCGCATTTCCATAGCCATCGAGAATCGTGCAGACATTGAAACGGCGGCCTGCACCGTCGGCTTCGTGCCGAGATCCGGCTACGATCATGCTGAGTTCGCACTCTTCCCAGACACCATCTGACAGCCCCGCGCGGACCGCCGAAAGGGTTTGTGACGTCACGCTCAGCTCGGGGTAGACAATGCCGGCACAGCGGGCGAGCGATGCATCTCGAATCTGGCGGCGCATCACTTCGATCTGGTCTTCAACCTCCACGTCAACCACAACAAAGCCTTCGGGAACGGTCTTTTCGACATACCGTATGCCGGGAAACAAGGCGGCAGCGATCGTCAATGGAGTTTGTTCTTGCAGCCTGGCATGTCCTCGGAAGTCCTGCAGGAAAACGAGACGCACATCGAGTTTGCCGATTTTCCGCGGGATCAACCGCGTCTTCTTCAGACCTCTCCGCCGGAAGTTATCCTCGGTCTTGGCAACGCGATGACGCGGAGCCCTCATCAGCAGATAGGCTGACGTGCCATCGAATTCGACCACAGCGGGCTTCTCGCGTCGCTGGACCGCGCTCCCGCCGAGGCTCCAAAGCTGGCGTTCCAAGACGCGTAGACACACAGCCAGACTGCGCAGCAGCGCCTCTTTTGCAGCCGTGCTTTTGGCGGCGGTGGGAGCAATCTGAGCGAACGCGTCGGCGAGCGAGATTGCATCGACATCCGCCTCGAGCCTGTCCTCATCGAACCCGCGGAACAGGTCGCGTACATTGTCGTCGGCGCCTTCGATCGCCAACCAAATCGCCAGCAGCGCCCTCCTCGTTCCTCGAACGCCATTATTGCTTAGTACTTCGGCCGCCTGCACGTTCCTGCGCACCAAATCGATCCAGAGCATCTCCGAACGTCTTCTCCTTCGCATACCGATTGCTCCGAGCGAATCCGCGTCCTGCTGCGCATGCACCGCCTGCCGGCGCCAAGGCCAAACCAAACCGATGCGACGGCACAAACAAGCCGGGATCATCCGAACTCGGGCGACGAAAAAAACAGGACTCAATCGATCCGGCCACTGGGGTATTCCCTAGGTTACTCGAAGCCGGCTCTGTGGCCACAGATGACGGAAAATTAGGGAAGGGATTCGCAGCCTTCGGCAGTGACTATGCCGCCTGGCACTCACGAAGGACGGAGAACATTCGTGTCCGATATGAAAATTCGTGTGGGCGGAAATGCGCTAGCCGTCCGCGTTCACCGAGGCAAGGGATCGGCCGTTCTCCTGATCCACGGCAATTCTTCGTGCAAGGAAATCTTCCATCATCAGGAAGCCTATCTTGCGAGGCGTGGGCATACCGTCATCATACCTGACCTTCCCGGCCATGGCAGTTCATCGGATGCCGTCGCGCCCAAGAGGACCTACAGTTTCCCGGGCTACGCCGAGGCCCTAAAAGAACTGATGGGTCACCTCGACATATCCAGCTTCCACGTGATCGGGTGGTCGCTTGGCGGCCACATCGGCATCGAGATGTGGTCCCGTATGAGCGCGGTCCGCTCGCTTCTGATTTCCGGCACCCCGCCGATCCGGTTGAGTCCGGCCGGCGTCGCTGACGGCTTTCTATCTTCACCGGTGATGGACCTTGCGGGCAAGCGCAATTTTACGCCCGAAGATGTCACGGCCTATGGCTCGGCTATGCTTGGCAGGCCTCTCGATCGACGTAGCCGCTTTGCGACCACAATCGAGCGAACAGACGGCAGAGCCCGCTACTGGATGGTCCGCAATGGCCTGGCCGGAAGGGGTAAGGACGAGATCACGTCCGTCGCAAGATGCAGCAAGCCGCTCGCGATAGTCCAAGGACGGCGGGACGCCTTCGTACGTATCGAACATGTCCGTAAACTTACCTATAGACACCTCTGGTTGCACAGACCAATATTACTGAATGCTGGACACGCGGCGCATTGGGAAAGTCCCGATGCGTTCAATAGATGGATGGGAAGGTTTTTGAAATATGTAGACTGATTATCGGGGACATGGGCGTTTAAGGGGGATGCCAGATGGTCGCCAATGTTGATGATTTCATTGCTGCTACTTTTTCAATTGAATCCGATACCGAGCTGCTCGATCTGTTTCTGAAGGCCGTCGAAGCGGAAGGCTACCAGAATGCCGTATTCGCCAAAGCGCGAAACAACCGCCTCGACTCGATTCCTTGGGACCGCTTCCCAAGGGGTTATTTAGACACCTACAGGGAGCGCGAATGGGATCGGATCGACCCAGTCGTGCAACAGATTCAGCATGCCACACGCCCGTTTAGTTGGGACGAACTTTGCGCCCGGACAAATCTGGACCGCAAACAGAAGATCTTCTTGCAGGAATGCAAGGAGCTCGGCGTCCATTCGGGCGTCACGATCCCGCTGCACGGACCTGGCGGGAATGTCGATCTGATCAGTCTCAGCTTGAGGGACCAGCGGAAGCCGGCCCCAGATACGCTTGGACGAATTTATGGCGTGGCGGTGCAGTATCGACTCAAACTGGGAGAGCTGCAGGCGAAGCCCCGTCCGCCCGCGCTGCACCTCACCGGGCGAGAGGTCGAGTGCTTACGCTGGTGTAAGGAGGGAAAGACGAACTGGGAAATCGGCGAGATCATTGCGACCTCCGAAAAAACCGTGGAATTTCATCTATCAAATGCGATCCGAAAACTAGGGGCCTGCAACCGGATCACGGCTGTCGTGATGGCGATTCAAAATGGGGTTATCTCGCTGTAAGCTCACGCGGCTAAGTCGGGCTTTTTGGCATCCTCGAGCGCTACGGCGTCGACGGCGGCAGCCAATCGCGTCAATCCTTCGCGGAAGACAGAAAGGTCTATATTCAACGGCGCTAGGATTTTGACGACCTCATCGCGTGGTCCGCATAGTTCCAGCAGAAGGCGTCTTTTGAACGCCTCCTGTGAGATGTCACGAGCAAGCGCGGGCGAGCAGCACTCGAACCCGGCCATCATGCCAATGCCCTTCTTACGCGTGATAGTCCGTGGATATCGAACGCACAGGTCTTTCAGCCATCGATCCAGCATCGCCGAGCGGATAGCGATTTCGGCCAAGAAGTCGGAACCCGACCACAGCTCGAGCGCCGCCCGCGCGGTCACGAATGCCAAATTGTTGCCCCGGAAAGTTCCGTTGTGTTCGCCGGGACGCCACGTGTCGATTGAAGGATCGATCAACAGCAGCGACATCGGCAAGCCGCCGCCGCTGAGGGACTTTGCGAGGCAAACCATGTCGGGCGCTATCGCAGCATCTTGAAAGCTGAAAAACCTGCCCGATCGCCCGCAACCGGCCTGAATATCGTCGACAATCAGCAGCGCCCCGAGGCGGGTTGCGACTTCGCGGAGGCTTCGAAGCCATTCCTTCGATGCAAGGTTCAATCCCCCCTCGCCCTGGACCGTCTCCACGATGATGGCGGCAATAGGATCTATCCCTCCGGACGGATCTTCGGCCATTGCTGCAAACCTCTCCAGGTCCGATGGGCCCGCGCCGTGATAGCCATCGAAGGCAAGTCGCACCACGCCGTCCAAGCATCCCTGCAGGCCCTCTCGTGCACGGTTCGATCCAGTTGCCGATAGAGCTCCCAACGACATGCCATGGAACGCGTTCGTGAAGGCCACGATGTTGGTCCGTCCGGTGTGTTTGCGCGCCAATTTGAGAGCCGCCTCCACCGCGTTGGCACCGGTCGGACCGGTGAACTGCATACGATAGTTCATGCCGGCGGGCGATAACACGATGTCGCGAAATGCACGAATGAAGGCCAATTTCGCACCGGTGTGAAGATCAAGTGCGCAGCCGATACCATCAGCATGGAGATAATCGAGCAAGGCGGACTTGATCTTCGGATGATTATGGCCGTAGTTCAGCGCGCCACAGCCTGCCAGAAAGTCGATGAACTCCGTTCCTTCTGCATCCCAGACGAGCGATCCGTTCGCTTTCACGAATAGGTTCGGGATTTGGCGACAGTAGTAGCGGACCTCAGATTCGGAGTCTGCAAAGTCAGCAAGATGGTTCATTCCCGGCCTTTCTGAGTGGTTCCTCATCTTCCAGGGGATGCACGTCCGCAGCGACCGCCGGACTGCCGGGACTGCCTTCAGTTTCCTTCATCAAATTGCGACGCACGGCGCGTAGGTCTTCCGCGATCGTGCGCATACCTGCCTGATCGGCGACCGAGCTCAAATACGTCACAGCGTCCGCCATCTGCCGCGCAACTTTAGCTGGAGCCGACTCCTCTTCAGACCCCTCCGAGCTCATGCAGCTCTCCGGAATGGTGTCGGCGGATGTTCCTTCAAGACAGAACTCGGGATGCCGTACTTTCGGCAAAAATATACCGGTCGAATGTTGGCCGTTGGAACGAAGAAAGCGCGTTCGACTTCGCCTTCGATGAGCGCCTCGTCGCCGAGCCAGTCGATCCCCTCCCTGATGAAATGGGACAATAGATGCTGGCGCGTCACGCCGATCATGCCCGCAAAGCCATTTGCTTCGAAAAATTCAGCTATCGCACTCAACAACTCGGGAAACACAGTCCTGCGTACTGGGGGTGTCAGCGTTCGGTCAACGCAAACCCTCGTCACCTCCCAAATGTCGGAGCTGTTGGGCAGGGCACATGCCTTCACCAGAAACGGCCAGTATCTTGCCAACATGTAGGGTCGATCGGTGCGGAGTAACCTCGCCATGCCGCGGACTCGCCTCTCCTCGTCTCTCCAAACCAGGTAAAGCGCTGACGGAGTGTCAAATTCGTCGAATTCGAGTTCGTCAAACGACGAATGGTCCAATCCGCGCTGCTTTACGAAGACATCGTTCCTCAGCCTTGCCTGTGAAGCCAAGGCGTCCTGGTAGAGATGAGCTGTCGCAAGCGAAAATGCCTCGATCATCCGTCTCGATCCTCCGGTGACCGGAAGAAAAACAGGAGACGCCGATTCGACCTACTCGGAAGGTTCCTAGGTTCGCGCCCGGAAAGGCGGCCTGGCGTTTGGAATTATGTTCGGAGCCGGAGGCCAAGTCGTGAGTTCAAAATCACTTTGGATCGAGCAATCCGCCGGCGGTGAGGGTCTTTCGCAACAACTAGCCGGGCGACGCAGCATGGCGTCTGCGCCACGCTTCAGTATAGCCTCACGCGTTTCTGCTGTCTGGGGTCTGACAAACCGGATTGAACTTCACGTCCCAACCACGCGCTGCCGCTTGCCGTTGCGTGGCCGTCGCGAAGCGCTGCTGACGGTCAATCTTCGCTGACAGGATCAGGTGGTGGTTAAACCTGCAGTGTCATGCTCTTAGCGAGGCGAGGGGTGCTTTACGGATGTCATGCTCTTTCTCTGGCATCTCCTCGACGAATATGGAATCCTATTTGAAGAGACCGGACCGCTCGCGTGGGCCATTCCCAAGGCCCTCGGAATGACGTGACGGTATGCGCCGCAAGAGCGGTCTATCCGGCCGGCGCGAGGCGCGGCATCTCAGAGCCCACCAATGCATGACTATCCGGTCTTGGCCAAGCCAAGTATGGGCAAGGCAGCTGGCCTTCACGGCGTCCAGCGGAAATAGGCGCGGCAGTTGAGTAGCAGACCCATTTGGGCGCTGCTTCCATTCGGCACTCCCATCACGAACGTGACCTTCCCCCTTGCGCCCCGCATCGCGCAAATTGCCTGAAGGTCGATGAAAGAAAGCAGAGCCATTTCCAGCAATCTGGGGACTCCCCTAGTTCCGGCGGCTCGAGCGGAATGCAAGTTGTCAGGGGGTGGAGGGCATCGGAATGAAGAAAGCAAAGGCAGCAGCGACTATAGGTCTTTCTTCGCCGAAGGGGTACTTCAAACAAGTTCTGGCGATTCAAATAGACCGTCTCGACAGCAAGGTAATCAAGGACACCACGATCGTAGCGAGGATCGTGCCCGCCATTGTATTTACGCAACGTCTCCAAGGAGGATGATCAATGCCCGATCCGCAATTGGGGAACTCCGTTGCTCCACCGTCAGGCCTAGGAGCCTTGGAACGCTCGGCCGAGGCGAGCGCGCCGGCAAGCATGCTATTTGTCGCCCAGCTCACGACGATCGAGAGGTTGGCAGTTCAGTTCTTTGGTATGCTGCTGCTTCTGGTCTTCATCTATTCCATCGCGGCATCGATCACGTCAGCCTCGCCCGCCGCTTTCTTCCATGCGATCGGGGTCCTGCTTGCGCTCATCCTCGCTGCAGCAGCGGCAGGCGGCCTCCTCGGCTTCCTGTTCGGGATTCCAAGATCGCTTCAGCGACCCTCAATAGGTCAGCTATCCGCTCCAGTTCTGGAGCCTGCCATGAGAAGCGACGCCGGCAGTCGGCCGCCCGGCGAGCCGGTCGTCAACCAGGCTGCCGCGGCTGTCTCGATCCCCTTCTACAGCAGCAACACGAACCTTGAGGATATTTCCGATTGGGTCACAAAGATTATTGTCGGGCTCGGCCTCATTCAGGCCAAAACGATTGCTTCGAGACTATGGGTGGCTGCATCGAGCTTCAAAGCGGCTATGCCTGGCGCCCTCGGAAGCGATGTGCTGTTCATGCTGATATGCCTGGCAGCTTCGGTCGGCGGCTTCCTGTTTTTCTATCTCGAAACTCGAACCCGCATCGTGCTGCTGTTCGTGTATGCCGAAAGCGCAGCAAAGGTGGTAGATCGCAGCAAGGCCGAAGCGGCCTCGAAGGTCAACCAGACCCCGATTCTTGATGTCACATCGAATCCAATGTTGGACGCAGACGCGAGAGCTCCCCGGCCTGCACCGGCCCCCAAAGAAGATGCGAAGTTCCTGAGCCTCACGATCGACAAATTGAAGAAGGACGCGGCTGAATTTTCAGCCTGGGCATCCGCGCAAGCGCGCGCCGGCAACCTGCAGGCGGCCAACACCGCCTTACAACAGGCAATTACCTTGGCACCGGGGGACAAGGACCTTCTTGTCAAGCTTGCGGAAACTCACGCCCTACAGGGTCGCTGGAATGACGCCGCTCGTGCTCTCGCCGAGGCCGAGGAGATCGGAAAGGACGATCCCGAACTCCTGAAGCGCGACTTATTCGTGAGCCTTTATCTTCAGCCACCAGACGGCTTCGCCCGCGCGATCTCCATCGCAGACAAGCTGATGGCCAATCCGCAGGCCGCGAAGGATACCAACCTGCTTCTATGGCTCGCGGCGGCGCAAGGTCAACGTGCGGGATACTATAAGGATCGCGATCCAGCGCAATACGAAGATGCGCGGACAAAGGCGCTTCAGGCGGTGCAAACACTTGTCGATTTGCAGCCGGAGCCCGCCAGCCCCTACCGCAAGGCCTTGCGAGGCATGCTTGATCCCTCACGCGAGACGACGCCCCAAATTGACAACGATCTCGAGATTTTCAAGGGCGACCCCGCGTTTGAAAAACTGATCTTTGGTTCTTAACTTGCTTTGCATCGGCGGGTCCATCTCAGACCACCTTGCATATTGATGAAGCTCGCAAAGGCGACCCAAGACGTTCTTTCATATTTCTCTTTCACTGATAGTGAGCACCCATGGCAGATTTTTTTCAGGCCGCCGCCCAAGTCTTACAACTCATAATCGGATCGTCCGTAGCCACCACCTTGACATCGGTAGGCGTCATTCTTTTGCTTCTCACCGCGGTCATGGCTTACATCGCTTTGGGCAGCAAGCCCGACGAAACGTCCAATTCGCTCAAAGTGGCGCTGTACCTTTGCCTTGTCGGCGGCATTGCTTTCTCGGCCGCCGGTCCAAGCTTGGCACTTTATAACGAGCTCACCTACGCCGCGCAGCACCCGTTCCAGGTAGAAAGCACAGACCAAATACGTCAAAGGCTCGCCGACAACGCTCGCGTCCGATATGTCGTTCGCTTGATACCGTACAACAATGGCGTTGAAAAAGATCGACACGAACTGAGCATCGATAGCGTCACGAAACTTGGTCCGGCGAAGCAACTCTATTCGTTTGTTGGTGACTATGAAGAGCTAAAAGGCCGCACCGTAGAAGACGCGATCGATATGACCGGAATCGCAAAGAATTTTGATCGGGTGACCGCGATCATTTTCCCGCTGCCACGGAAGACTGGTGACGTGTCGGCTTTCTATCCGGCGAATGTCCGCGGTCTCCTCCAAGTCATACGACTCGCGGAAAGCCAGATTGAGCCTAAAGACCGGTTTATCAAGCCAGACACGTTCAATCCTGATGAAATAAGAAACCTGCGGGATACGGATCTAAACACCTACCCACCTACGGCGTTCAAATCGCTCTATCCACGCTACTGTCACCTGGCGAGGACCTATTTCTGCACCGATCAGCCGTCACGTTCGCTTATTGGCGGGCTGTATCGCGATTGGCATCCGTTGGGGTTCTCGCAAACAGACCCTCCCAACGCGCCTTGCGACATTCCTGAAGAGCAATTTTGTGCTTTCACCGGATGGGATAAAGTTCGCCAAGACTTCAAAGACCATTTCGGAGCGCGGGCTTTCCTGATTGAAAACCTTGATGTCAATAAAATTGCGGGTCGAATCATGATCGACTTCACTGATCCGCACAATCAGCGGATCCCTGAGATTGGATTGCCGCCGCTTACGCGGTAGGACGAACGAAGAGGAACAGACGCCTCACCAAGTGGGCTTCCGGGCCGCTTCGTCGGTCTCAGGCGGATTATCGTCATTAATTTCCACTCCTGGGCCAGCGTCCCGACGCGGTCAAAACCATCGCGCTCGATCATCCCACCGCCATTTGAAACCCCAAACCCGATGGCCGCCTATGGGGCCGCCATCAAACCGATGCTGTCGCACAAAGCCGCTTTGTCCTCCTCGGGTGAACGCGCCTCGGATTCCCGGCGGCATTTTCTGGGTCTTGCGCTCCGTCGCACTCTGGCGTGATCTGTCCGAGGCATTTGGTCCCCGCATCGCGCTAGGACCGATCGTCCGCTGGCGGCGGGCTGGCCGCCTGGACCCCCATTATTGGGCCGCCTATCGCTGCCATGTTGCGGGTGTTCAGACGGTCAGCAAGTCCATGCCGTCCTGCTCCATATGCGACAATTGCAATCAAGGCAGGCGTAGCGTGGTAAGTGTCGGAAACGGATGCTTAGAGCGAGAGTGGCTAAATGAGTGCCCTGGCCGCGGCATAGGTATCTTACGGCGAGCAATGCAAACCGATTTGGCAATCAGTCTTTGGTGACGTCGAGGATCTCATGAATTCAGCAGAGCCAGAATGTATCTGACAGCAAGTTCCGTCGCTGGAATGATGATGTCATCGGAGGCTCCAAATGTTGGCGTATGCAAATGCGATTCATTTCCGCATGAACGGCTGCCGACCCAGAAATAGATTGACGGCACGGATGCGGAGTAGAAGCCGAAGTCATCACTACCGGCTGCGCGCGTCTCGCTGGTAACGCCTTCGTATCCCACCGTCTCGTGGACAACTTGTCTGAAGCGCCTCACCATTTGGGGGTCATTGACGACGGCGGGCTCGCCGGCGCTGACATTGAAATCAGCTCGGCCGCGATGCATCACGGCCACGCCCTCAGCCACTTCGCGCACGCGCTGGCACAGCTGCGCCCTTCGTTCCGGACTGCCGGTCCTGATCGTTCCCTCGATGGCAACCGACGGGCAGATGATGTTGGTTGCATTGCCGCCATGAATAGTACCGATTGTGATGATGGCACCATCATCGGCCGGCATTTCGCGAGAGACGACCTTTTGCACCTCGTTGATAAAGGCGGCCGCGATCGCGATTGCGTCAACACCCTGATGCGGCGCCGCACCATGCGCCATCTTACCGCTGATAATGAGCTTGAACTGGTCGGCGGATTTGGTTATCGCGCCCTCGCGCGCATCGAATACGCCGGCAGGAATCTCGGGATTGACGTGAAAGCCGACGGCGCGATCGAAGCCTTCCAAGAGTCTCTCCGCTTCGACAGTGCGCCCGCCGAGCGGCTCGGCCTCCTCGGCCGGCTGGAAGAACACGCGCAACCTGCCGGCAAAATTGCCACGCAGCCGATGGAAGGCTAGAACAGTGCCGAGCGCGATCGACGCGTGGATGTCGTGGCCGCAAGCATGCATAACGCCCTCGACTGTCGAGCAATAGGACAAATCCCGGCGCGTCTCGCCGATCGGCAACGCATCGATGTCGCCGCGCACTGCAATGGACCGCTTTGGGCCTGAGGCAGTACCTTCGATGTCGATATAGAGCCCGGTATTGTGAAAGACCTTGACGTCCGCTAGGCCGAAGCGTCGGAGCATGTCGCGAATGCGTGCTTGTGTCTTCCACTCTGCGTTGGAGAGCTCGGGCTCGCGATGCATAGCATGGCGCAGTTCGATCACCGCGTTGCGCTCCGTCTGCGAAAGAAAGCTGTTGCAGCGCATCGTCACTCCGACGTCCTCTTGTTGCCGTTCGTCAGCCAACTGTCATCTGAGTAGGTAACCTGCCGCGATGATGAAAATCGGCCAAGTTCGATCCGCCACGCACATGTCCGGCTCATTCTTTTCATTTCATGCAGGAATTCATCACGAGGAGATCGTCCCCCATGAAGCTGAGGGAAGGCGGTTCACCCCCAAGGCTCCGCTCGCTCCTCGCCGCTTGTGTCCGCGGAAGTCCGGGGTTGTCGTCGGCTTCATCGTCGCGCCGGGCCGGAAGATCGCCCTGCTCGGCAATGATGCCGGTACGACTCGCTCTATGGTGCCGGGAACACCACGTCTGGCATGATCACTGGCAACAATCAAACGGCAAACGCCAACGCCGGGGCGGGCATCTTGCAGGCGGTGTTATAGAGCTCAAGTCTCTGCTCGGCGGAGCCGGTGTCGGCGGCGCGTATTTCGCCTGCCTGTGCGCCACCCGTGTCATCGTCCGGTGAATTCCTGCTCGGGATCTCGCAATCCGGCGCCACGCTTGAGCAGCTCGACGCGCTCGCCCCGGATCGGTGTGCTCTGGACGTCAGTGGAGAATGGCAAGCACGGTTGGAGCTTGGAGCCGAGATATTGCGTTTTGAGACCGGCGTGGTTTCGACCGTGAAGGCGGACGTGCTCGCGGCCGCAAAGCCGGGTTTCGCTGCTCGAATGCCGCGCGCCCCTTGTCCTGCTGGACGGGCGCAGCGCTGCCAGTTCTATCGTCGATCTGGTTGGAGCCGGTCGTGGTTCGAGGCGAAGTATGACCCACGACCGATTGAGAACGTGCTGTGGCCGACCATCGTCCGTTTCGTACCTTATTGCGCGCTCGCGCAGCAACTCGACGGTTGAACAAAACAAAATCCTCAACCATAGTCCCCGCGCTTCCGCCAATGGAAGCAAAGGAGAAACTTGATGAAGAAGTTGTTTTGGCCGACTGCGTTCGTACTCTCAGTTATGCTGATCAGTAGCGCTGCGATGGCGCGCGGCGGCCATTATTACGGAGGCGGTCACCACACATCGAGCCACGGCGGGACTTACATCGGAGGGTCGGGTTCATCTCATCGCGGCGGCCATTATTCTGGGCCGTTTGGCGGCTACGGACGCCACAAATAAATCCGGTCAATGACCATCTCAATTTTGCTCTTGGTGGTTCGGGCTCTTTGACGTCACCTCCGTCGCGTCAGTAGAGCTCGGCACCACAATAATTGCATCCGCGCTCCTCATCGCCGCGCTCTACGCGACTCTACTGATCGCGATCATGCTCATCAGCGGTTTTTTCCAGGTCATTAGCCACTGATGGCTGGCGTCGGTGCAGAATGCTAGCTTTGTGGTGCAACACGCTAGCGACGCGCTAGCCGACCGGACCTTCACCTATGCGATCCGGGGCTGAGCTCGCCTGCGTCGCGCCGTCGATGGTCGGGCCTGTGTGGCCGTTGGCGCGCGACTTGATCCGCCGCGCCGTCGAAAAGTCGTTCTCGCTCACCTGACAGCTGCAGCATGGTCAAGCAACAGCCTTGTCAATATGCTATCGCTCGCAGCTTTGAACATGGCCTGACGCTGGAATATCCCGCGAAGAGAGCTCCTTCTCCTGGCCAGTCGTCATCGGGGCGAGTTGGGCCGCAGCCTGATCACCCCAACCTCGTTCTCGATTGCGATCTCGGTCCCAAATGGCTGCGAGAGGATCTGTAACCGCTCTAGAATGACTCTTGCCCGTGGAGCAGAGGCAACGCGCGGGACGCCCCGGTTTGCAAGTCTCTTCCCGTGCCCAAGGTCGATCGGGATAAGCCGCAGCTCGGCGAGCCGGTTCTGCTCAAATCGGCTAACCGTGACTACGCTTTCATAGAACACGGGGTCTGAAAACCCCGGGTCGGACTCGTATCCTCCTCCCATTTCGGCTGCGGTCACTTCGGCATCGGTATCGCGGCGTGGATCTTTCCCCTGAGCGGCAAACATGTCCGCTCCTATCGGGGTCCTCAAATCATCCATGATGAAGTTCCCGAGGCTATAAAAGATCGGCCGCCCCTTGTAGATCTCGATGCCTCGCAATTGGTGTGGCCCATGCCCGACATAAGCGTCGGCGCCGGCCTCGATTAGCCTATGGGCAAAAGCCTGCTCATAGTCGGGCGGCTCCTGGCTCCAGTTTCCCGGCTCGTGGCCGTGGTTTGTGATGATACAAAAATCAGCAAGCTGCTTACCTTGGCGAACATTCCGTAGGATGCCGGTGACGTCAGTCGGTTCGGGTTGATAGCTGTACCCGGCCGTGTCCCCAGCCTTGTATGTCGTTCCTGCGAGCACAACCGGCCCCGAATCGTCGTCGTCGTGCCTGAATCCAGGCAGCGCGTCGCGGACGCGCTTCAAGCCCTCGAGCATTGCGGATGGGACCACGATGCTGCGCGCCAAGCGGAGGCTGTTGAGTCCCGGCCTGCCGGGCGCTTCGCCGGCAGCATCGGCAGCCCGGGAGAGCGGCGTGAATGTCGCGGCAGTCGACACCAATGCGACGCGGCCCCGAGCAGTCTCCAGAAAACGGCTAGCACCGGCTTGTGCGAGATTCTCGCCAACGCCGGCATGGACGATGCCGCTCCGATCGAGCGCTTGACTGGTTTCGCGCATGCCCTCGACACCCCAGTCAAGCGAATGGTTGTTCGCACGTCCCACGATGTTGAATCCCATTTCCCTCAGATCGGGTCCGAGCTCGGGCAGGCTGACATGATAAGCACCACCATACTCAGCCTGCGGGCTTCCCTTGAAGGAGCGAATGTCGAAGATGTTGGTTTCCATGTTGCCAAACGTCACGTCTGCATCATGAAGAATCCTGACAAGCGCAGCGAAATCAGGATCTCGCCTTCTGGTGAGCGGACGTGTGACAATGAGGTCACCCACCGCCACCAGGGTGAAGCCATCAGCAACGTTTGTTGCTATCGAACCGTCGACATCGTAGGGACCGTCCCGGTCGTCTGCATGACGAACGTTCTTCTCTTGGTTCATAGGCTCCTCCACAGGCGCGACTACTCTATACTTAAGTGCTTTGGGCTTGGTGTCTACTTCTTGCCATAGCCGACACGATAATCGCAGTCGCGGCGAGCCCAACCACTGGTCGTCAATCAGTCCTCATTTCCATGTAAGTTCATGCCGTTGAGACAGATCAACACAGGCTGCCTACTCGACCTGTCGGTTATCCGACCATTGTAGGCTGCAGTATTCTTCGTGTTTTCGCGCGAGAAGATTGACGTGAGCGCATTCAGCTGCGCGTCTGCTTCAATCTGCTCCTGAGTTCTCCCCTGCGCTCTGCAATGCGTCGCCATGGCATGCGCTGCTGATCACGACCTTATGTCTTCAACGCGAGCTCTACCCGTGACAGAGCCGCACAGCGAGCATCTCCATCGGCGAATTTCATAGCCTCGCAAATCCGCGCTATGCCACCGAAGAGCTCCGTGGCGCCTTGCGCGTCGCCTCCCGCGGCGAGCGTCATATCGCATTTCCAACGTTCGCGCGAAGTCAATTTGAATTATAAAAGACCTCCGGCGGGCATGCCGGAGGCCTTCTTGGAGGTCACTTAGTCAATCAAGCCGTTCGTTTTCCCCTTTCTACCAGTTCACTTTTCAGCTCACCAGTTGCGCTGAGCGCGCAGCAGAAGCGTAAGGCTGTTCTGGTTCTTCAGCTCGTAAGTAGCGCCCGGCTTGGCGATAGCTGACTGCACCGGGAGCGTCACCGTGCTTCCACTCGCATACTTCTGGTCGAGCATCGTGTAAGCCAAATCGGCGGAGAACGTCAGGTTCTTGACCGGAGTCCAGCCAGTCATCAAACCGACAACCCCGTAATTAAAGTCCGGATTGCAGCCTGCTACGCCGCTTGACAGCGCAAGGGTTGTGACGAAAGCGCCGCAAATGTAGCTCTTGGCTGTGCTGTTGTATCGCACCGCAGCCCAGGCACCGTAGAGGCTGGTGGCCCAGCGCGGATCCCAATTGTGGGTGTAGCCGCCGCGGAAACCGTAGGTCGTGGTCAACTCCTGGCCGGAGCCCGCGACAAACACAGAGTCGGAAAGACCTGCAAGTCCGACGCTCTGGAAAGCGCCGGCAAGGCCGCTGCCGCCGTACATCGCGAAGGTGCTCGACGTATAGTCCTGGAAATTGTAACGGCTCGCGCCTTTGGTATAGACGCCCGTCAAGTTGATCGTGTCACCCGGACCGGTCGGGATGTTTTTGATCGACAATGCCAGCTGACCCGCCCAGCCCCATTTGTCGGCCGGATGGCCGCTCGTTTCATCGGCGCCATAGTAGGCGGCGTGATTGTCGTGCGCGGCGACCGCCGCCTGGAACAGGCCCCAAGCCTGGTCAACGCGAAGCATAGCAATCAGATCAGGAGCTGCCGTGCCGGCGATGTCGTTGCCACCATAAGCGCCAGTTGCAAGGCCGGCGGGCGTGGCCGCACTCACATTCCAGATGTTGGTTGTATCGTGCTGCACTTGATCCTGGGCTGAGAAGGAGGCACTGATGCCTTGACCGAAGTCGGCGGTATAAGTGAACTGGTTGACAGGATCCCAGCCGCCACCGCCTGGCAGGCCGTCGAAATTGTTGCCTGGATAGTTCGCCCAGGGCGCCGAAAATTGCGACTGCGCCTTACCAAATGTGAACCCGGCGAACTGGATGAACGCGTAATAGACCCCGAGGGTGCCGCCGGCGACGCTCGCGCCACTATAGGCAGTCGAACCATTCGAGGCAGTCGTACCGGCCCCGGAATAGCTTCCCGCGTTCCAGTTGAATACGCCGTCGAAGAATGTACGGACCACGCCGTACTCTGTTTGGGTGCGCGTGTCGATCGACAGGTCTTCGCGCGAGGCAGTGCTGTAATAATTGCGCAGGCGATTTTGCGCACCGCCCACTCCGCTATTAGCGGCGTCATAAACACTGTTCGTGGCCAACCCCGCTTGGACGCGCAGATAACCACCGAGCTTGATGCAAGTATCAGTGCCGGGAATGTAGTAGAAACCTGGTCCGTACAGGGAGCAGATTTTCACATATTCGATCGCTTTGGCCTTCACAGGTAGATCGGCCGCCTGGGCGCCGGCACCCGCAAAGAGTGCCGCAGAACAGAGAATAGCCCTCGTCGTCAGTTTCATCGATGAACCTCCAAGTTGGAAATGTGGGTCCCGTGGCCCAAAGGTCCGCCGCTGCTACGTTCACTGCGACGGACGGAGCTTGACGGAACGAACTTCGAGGCCCCCCTCGATGTCTGACGAAACGTTACCGAGGTACCGAAGTCGAGGTTTGCCGATGTAGGCCCTCGCAACTTCCAAATTCTGCGCCTGAGTGGGATGATTTGCAGTTTTTGTGCGATTAGGCGCTCAATCTCGGTACTACGTCCGAGCTGACGCCGGACTCAGCAGACGCCTGATCCGCACTGGCTTAAGGCTGGCTTCGATGCAACGACTGCGTCGGATCGCAGCACCGAACCTCGGCGATGCAGATTGGCCAAGTCTGGTGAGACCCTGCGCACGCCTTCGTAAGCGCGTTTCACGCTGACGCCCGCGCCACGCTTGGAGATTGGTCCGCTCGCCGTGCCGAAGCGCGACCTGGGGACATTGAGCTGGGGACCTTGAAACGTCTCCAAGATTTTGAGCTTTTCTTCCTCAGACCAGCGCTGCCGCTGGGCTGCGTCCACCGCCTGCAAGCCGCTCGACTTGGGCGCTGCGCCCATCGCCCATGGCAACTGGCCTTTGATCCCCAATCCTTCTCAAAAATGGAGCTCGGGTAAGAACTCAATCGTCCCTGACGTCATCGACGTCCTACGTTGTCCATTCGCGTGAGAGCCATGGGTCCAACCTGGATGGCCTCATCTAGGCAGCTTCAAGTAGCCGGTATCCATGGTTCTGCGCTTGAAGTCGCACGATCGTAGAGGCCACCCCGATTTCGCCCGAAACCTTATCGAGTAAAAAGGTCGAGACGTCCTTTTCTTTGCCCAGACGCTTTTCGAGGTAGCTTGCAGGAGCAAGCAATTCGGCCCCGAACGCTCGGCTAGCTTGCTGCTGACGGGTCCGTGACGTCGTTACCAAGCGCGAACTCTCGTCATTGCTAACCCACGCCAAAAATGATCCGCGTGCTGCGGAGAATTCCTTGTCGGTTCCGGACGACAAGGCAAGTTTGAATTCGCTCTTGGCGCGCCCAACTGCCCCCTGTATCGGAAATATTGTTGAAACAGGATTGCCCAGGTCGGCAGCTTGGCTCGGATCAAATCCAAGCTTCTTGAAGAATTCTTTTCTGCCTTCCGGACTATCATGAGCAATGCCGAGAGCGTTTCGTACTTGCGCCGCAGCATTGTAACCCCACTCGTAGGCCCGCGTGACATTATCCTTTGGTTTGGCCAGTCGGGTGAGCGGGGTCACATCAAATGAGCCACTGTTTCGAAGTGCTTCAGCGATACGTCCAGTGAATTCGGCAGCTCTCTTGAAATTTCCAAGAGTAGTGGCCTCACAGAGATCCACCAAAGCAGATTGAGAAATTGTGTCTGAGACGCTCTCTAGAGCCGCGTCGATTTCGGGGTGTTCAACATAAGGGGAAAGCCCCATCGATCCTATTAGCCGGCAATACTCTTCTTGCTCCGCGGACGTCTCAATCACCTTTTTCCAGGCTTCATGAGCGTCCGAGGAGCCTACCCCTTTCTGCTTCATGTGATCGAGTACGGCATTTATGAATTTGTGCAGCTCCGTCTTCACGTCGGTGGTTCTGACCGCCGACACGGAGGCTTCAGTGAAGCTGAGCTGCGCAAATCTCAAATAGGCCTGCCGAGCGACGATCTCGATTGTTTCGCCGGAAGGGACAAACATGACGTCAGGTAGGGCTATCCCGTGCCTCGGAAAGCCGAACCAGTGCCGGGATCGAAATTCGCTATCTGCATCGCTGCGATCTAGCTTTTTTGGTTCATACAAGAACGCCCACCAGTTCTGCGCCAGCCACTCGACTAGATAGTATGCGGGAACAGTCAGGTACCTGTTCTTCGTCCCCAGGTCGGTCAAGTACGCGGTTATCGCGCTCGCACCGACTTTCATTTCGAAGCGACTGAGCGAGGCGTCCAATTGCGGATTGCCACCGGCCTCCGGATCAGATGGCCATTGCACATCAATGCCGAAGCTATCCGGCTCTATCGAAAGTTCTTCGGCCATTGCGATCGATCTTCCAAGGGGTACGCGTGATACTCTCCGTTCTCGCGATTAGTCAGCCTAGCCTCATAGAGAACGTCGCCATCCAAGTACCAGACATAACGCGGGAACCCGGCGCCCTCCCAATAGCAAGACACCTTCGCCTCGCTTATAGCACGCCTAAGCGCCTCGGTCGGCTGCAGCGTTTGTCCAGTTCGGAGGGCACTTGCTGGTCAGACCGGCGCGCCGCGCGATGGGGCCAGCCCTTGATCCAACGGAGCGATGATAGGCACTGCCAGTGTATCTAACTCGGCTTATGATAGCTTTTAGAGCCTTTTCGAACTTCTGGGCGGCTTCTTTCGATAAGTCTTGCAGGATTAACAACTCTCCCGACTTGGTCGGCCCGAACCTCGCTTCCTGCTTGGGTTTTTTCAAAGCCATTAACAATCACTTGCTTCCGTCAGGAAAACACAACCGCAGATCGCGCACCTGCCGCCGCAAATGGCAACTATTCTGACGAGCTGGCGGGAATGCAACTCAAACTGCGACGCGCGCCCTCGACATCTAACAAAAGCTTGGCCATTCCCGCCATTGCACAGGCGGCCAGGTCTCCTCCAATGTTCTGCTGTTGTTCGATTAACAACAAATCGAAGCTCAACGCCGGCTTCCGGCGTTGAAGATCATTGCCCCCGTTCTGCGACAGCATCACCGCATTAGGCCAGACGCCTCGGCGTCGCTATAGGCTGCGCCTCTACAGCGCGATGAGATTGCGGTTGCATCATCATCGCGCTTTAGCTTTGCGCATGATCTTGCGGAAAGTCGCTTTCACGCTGTGCGGATCTTGCCTCAGGCTCGACCATTCTCCAGGGGCTCTATATTCTCAGGTTGGCGCGAGCGCAGGTAGCGGAATTCGCGCTCACTGGTTGAGCGATGGTTTTGAAAGCTCATCGAGAACTTGCTTGGTTGCGCCGTATGCGAGTTCAACGATCTCATCGATCTCGGCCTCGGAAACAACGAGAGGCGGAGCAAAACCGAGAATGTCGCCATGCGGCATTGCGCGAGCGATCAGTCCCCGATCGCGGGCAGCTTTCGAAATGCGAGCTCCGACCCTGAGCTCTGGATCAAATCGACGCTTGGTCTGACGATCGGCAACGAACTCGACCGCCCCAAGCAGGCCCACACCTCTCACCTCTGCCACGATCTCTAACTGAGCAAACCGTTCCTTCAGTCGCCGCTGCAGATGCGCTCCGACGATTCTGGCGCGGTCGCCTAGTCGTTCCTTCTCAACGATATCCAAGACCGCATTTGCAGCGGCCGCCGCAATCGGATGGCCCGAATAGGTGTATCCATGTGAGAAGGCTCCGACCCGATCGGCCGCTTCCTCCATGACGGAGTAGACTTTTTCTCCAACGATGGCACCCGAGAGCGGCACATAACCGGAAGTCAGGCCTTTCGCGACAGTCACCAGGTCGGGCTCAATCTCGTAAAGTGTGCTGCCGAAATCCGCACCAGTTCGGCCAAATCCACAGATCACCTCGTCGGCAATCAGAAGGATGTCATACCGTCTGAGCACAGCCTGAATTTCGCGCCAGTATCCGGCAGGCGGCGGCGTAATTCCCCCCGTACCGAGCACCGGCTCAGCAATGAAGGCGCCAATCGTCTCAGGTCCCTCCCGCAGGATCAGCTGTTCGAGCTCAGCTGCCCGCCGGCGCGAGAAGGCCTCCTCCGTCTCGCCGGGCTCGGCGCCCCAATAATGATGCGGAGAGCCTGTGTGCAGGATTCCGCGAACGGGAAGGTCCATATGATCATGGTAGAACGACATGCCAGTCATCGAACCGGATATGACCGAGCAGCCATGGTAACCGCGCTCGCGTGAGATGATTTTCTTCTTATTGGGCTGTCCGCGGAGATTGTTATAGTACCAAACGAGCTTGGCCTGCGTTTCATTGGCGTCCGATCCGGACAGACCGAAGAACACTTTGCTTGGTTTACCCGGTGCTATTCGCACCAGACGATCAGATAGGGTCGCCAGCTCTTCGGTCGTATGGGCGGCATAGGTGTGGTAGTATGCGAGATTGTAAGCCTGCCGCGCGATGGCTTCGGCCACCTCGGTCCGACCGTATCCGATGTTCACGCAGTAAAGACCAGCAAAGCCGTCAATGTAGCTGCGGCCTTCGGCATCATGGATGCGGATGCCTTTTCCGCCCATAACGATCGTTGGATCACCAATCTTGCCTTGGGCGAAATCCTTGAGCTGAGTGAACGGATGCAAGACCGATGAGCGATCTCGTTCGGCGATGGTTTTGACGTCAAGCACTTCTATTCTCCTAAGCTACCAAATCGCCGAAGCAGACGTATTTGAGTTCCATGTACTCGGCTAAACCGTGTCGCGAGCCCTCACGACCGAGCCCAGACTGCTTCCATCCGCCGAACGGAATAGGCGGCCCCGTGAACGAGGCTGTATTGACACCAAGCATGCCGCACTCAATTTGCTCCGAAAGTCGGAACGCTCGACGTAGATCGTCCGTATACACGTACCCAGCCAGCCCCATCTCACTGGCATTAGCCCGAGCAATGACCTCATCTTCAGAATCGAACGAAAGCACGGCAGCCACCGGCCCGAAGGTTTCCTCGCGCGCAATAAGCATGTCCTCGGTGACACCGGTGAGTAGTGTCGCAGCGACGAAGTTCGGACTTAAATTGGCGCCTCGATGCCCGGAAAATGCTCGCGCCCCCTTCTTCACTGCATCATCGATGTGGGTCCTGCATTTGTTGGCGACCGCCAATTTGGTCATTGGCCCGATGTCTACCCCGGGCTCCAAGCCGTGACCGACGTGGAGGTCTGCAATAGCGGCTGCAAACGCCTCAACGAAGGCATCGTAGATGCCGGCTTGAACATAGATGCGATTGGCTGCCAGGCAGTCCTGACCTGAGGTGGCGAATTTTGCGGCCATCGCTCCTTTGACGGCTCTCTCAACGTCGACGTCATCAAAAACAATGAATGGCGCATGCCCCCCCAATTCCAGGGACACTTTCTTGATCGTGTCGGCCGCCCCCTCAAGCAAGAGACGGCCAACGTCGGTGGACCCAGTGAACGAAAGCGCGCGGATTCGCGTATCGCGCAACAGCGGAGTCGAAAGCTCGATCGGATGGCCCGTTACGACTTGGAACACACCGCGCGGGACTCCTGCCTCTTCAGCCAACCTCGCCAGGGCAAGGGCAGAGAGCGGGGTCTCGGGTGCAGGCTTCACAATGACCGGACATCCGGCTGCAAGCGCGCATCCCGCCTTGCGCGTAATCATCGCGATAGGAAAATTCCAAGGCGTGATCGCGGCTGCAAGGCCGATCGGCTGCATTCGCACATGAAGCAGACTTCCAACCTTGTGGCTTGGGATCGTCTCGCCGTATGCGCGCTCTCCCTCCGCAGCGAACCACTCGAGAAATCCAGCACCATACGCAATTTCTTGGCGAGCTTCTGGAAGCGGCTTGCCCTGCTCGCTCGTCACCAGGATCGCGAGCTCTTCCGAGTGCTCGAGCATCAATGATGCCCAGGACCTAAGCATCGCTGCTCGATTTGCCGGCAACAGTCCCCGCCAGGTAGCAAACGATCGTTCAGCTGCGGCGATCGCTCGGTTCATGTCCGCGGTTGAACAACGAGCTGCGTTGGCGATTTCTTCACCAGTCGCGGGATCGACCACGGCATCTCTTTGCTCGCCGGCAATCCAGCGGCCGTCAATCAGCGAATCCCCAGCCAGAAAGTCGCGACGGCGTACATTGTTCAGATGTTTGATAGCAAGGCCGGCCAACTGAGGGCTGCTCTGCCGAGCAGTTTGAAGGGGCATTCGAAGGTCCAGTGTGGTGATTTTGTTGAAATTTCCGATGTATTCAGGATAGTTGTGTCACAATCGACATTTGCGGCGCATTTTCTGCCGCTCTGAGGATTTCCTGCATCGCACAGGCGCTTTGCGGTGCAATTCACCTGAAGGCGGAGATGACCATGCGGTACGATCGAATTGACGCCCGGATCCTTGAGATCGTGCAAAAGAACAACCGTTTGACGTCTGAGGTGATCGGCGAAATGGCAGGGCTTTCCGCCACCGCGTGTCAACGGCGGCTGAAGCGGCTGCGCTCGGAAGGCATCATCGAGGCCGACGTCTCTATCATTTCGGCAAAGGCGGTCGGGCGCCCCATACAGATGCTCGTGCTCGTGAACCTTGAGCGAGAGCGGTCGGATATCATCGACAGATTCAAGAAAGCGATCAGGTCTTCCGCTGAGGTCGTTAATGGATTCTATGTCACTGGCGACGCCGATTTCGTCCTATATGTTACCGCGCGCACCATGGAAGAATATGAGCAGTTCACTCGGCGGTTCTTCTATGAGAACTCGGACATCAAGGGCTTCAAGACGATGGTCATCATGGACCGGGTCAAGGCGGGATTTGCCGTTCCAATAGAGAAACCGTCCGAGGAGTAATCCGGACTTCTTCCCTCGCCGATCATCCCTTTGCATCTTGGTCAGACATCGGGCAGACCTTGGAGCATCCTGCATCGCGTATTCTCAGCCAACACTCACGCCGCGTCACACGCCGATGGGAGCAGCCAATATCTGTCAGCCCTAAAAGCTCCTGCCCTATCATTTGACTATAGCATGCACCGCACAGACGGCTCACTGCAGAGCGACCTAGCAACAGTTCTGAAGGCAGGAGACTGTTTTCGCTACGTTTCCAATCCGCGCGCGTCCTTCCGCATACCGTCAAGCGCCAGATTCGAACCCAACAGTGCGCGCCATCTGACCGAGAAGGTGCGAGTGCGATGACCGCTTGCTGCCGGCATTATCGACGCAGCATCTGGCCCAATGCGAACATCTGAGGCATGGTGATCGGATCGCTGAGCGCGGCCGACGCTATCGGGTGCGAGGCGAAGCGCGCGATCACCACCTCTGCTTTCGGCGCGATGTACAGGCGCTGGCCATGGATGCCCCGGGCTTCGATGGCGTCCAGCTCGTTATGAGTCATCCACCACTGGCTGCGGTAGGAATAGTCGCATCCCATCAGGGGGAACTTGAGGCAGTGGTCGGGCTTTTGCAAGTCGTGTACGACCGAAGCGGGAATCAGTTGCTTTCCATTCCACTCGCCTTCACGACGCATCAACTCGCCGAAACGCGCCATGTCGCGCAGCGTTGCCGACAATCCCGCGCCAGCCATCGGCATGCCCGCGGAATCGACAATCACATACCCATCTTCTTCGCAACCGAGGGGCGCCCAGAGCCGCTCGCTGAGCAGCTGCGCAAACGAGCGCCCCGTCACGCGCGCCATCACCCAAGCCATAACCTCAGTGTTGACGCTCTTATACGCGAATGCCTCGCCGTGCACGCCAGCTTTCTTGATTGAACGCAGGTAGTCGGCACAGGTCTGCGTCCCCTGCTCATCGTTTGGACGCGGCCGCCATCCGGCGGCGCGCGCATACTCCCAGACACTGGAAGTCGATTCCACGTAAAGTTCCGTGTAAGCGAGACCCGTTTGCATGTCCATCACCTGGCGCAGCGTCGCGTCATCCCAGGCGGTGCCTCGCAACTCCGGTAGGTAATGCGGGATTGTCTTCGTGTCGTCGAGCACGCCTTCACACACGAGGGCAGCTGTGAGTGTGCCTGCGTACGATTTCGTGATCGAGTTACACGCATGCGGCAGGTGAGGGGTGAGCGCGCCAAAGTATCGCTCGTAAGCGATGCGTCCACGATGCAGCACCAGAATGCCGTCAGTATAGGTGTCGATTAATGCCTCAGGAAATCGGCGCTTGCGCCCGGTCGTATCAGTGAATGTGAGGGCATCGATCTCAACCGTCCGATCGTCGCCCTGCAGACGTGACGACTGGCACGCACCCCGCCAAACATTAACGGTGGCCGTCAGTTCGCGCATATGCGACAACGCCCAACGGATTTTTGGGAATTCGAGGAAGTCATCTCTTTCGAAGGTAATGCGCTTGTCTGCAGACGGCGGGGCACCCCGCATCCAGCCAAGCTCGCCGGGATCAGACGCACGACCGTCAAGGTAACGCTTGCCCTCGAATTCGACCATTCCCTTCGACAGCTCGTCACTAGTTCCGATACGTGTACGCCATTCGTCTTTCATCGGCTTTCTTTCAAGCACCCCTCTGGTCTTGGCAGACTTTTACTGAGTTCCTGACGTCGAATTCTCTCAAGCCATACGTCGCGACGCTCAAATACTGCGGAAAAGTGCCCGAATGCGCCGTTTTCGTGCTAGCGGACACAAGGGAGAGAACCTGAGCATTAGAGCGAAGGCCTCTCGGCAGGAGTTGGCAATGAATATGTGCACCCGTCCGCTCGGACCTAACTGGCAAACTGCGCCAGCTATCCGGGCTTCTCCTCGATACACCGGTCCTTGAACCGACGGCTTGCACCTCATCAGATAGACTCGCGTGATGTCGAACGCGTCGGGCAGTGGCGATCGACCTGAGCGCGGAGATAAACTACTCCACAGCGAGGCCCTCCGTCAGATAGTAGAAGCCCCGCGAGGCTCTCCTCGCGCATTGTGCTTCAGGACCTCCAAGTTAAACCCTGAAAACACATCGGATCGAAGGGGGAAGCTGCCTTCGCGGAAATGCAATCGACGATCGGCACGCAGCACGATGCCTAGCTCAAGCGCTCAAGCGACATGACGATCGACAGGTCTGGAACAGGCGTGCTCCATCGACTGTACGAGGCTTCTTGCCCTCGTCCGGACCCACCAGATCGGAAGTTACTGGAAGATAATGCTTAATTAGGCAACTTTGGCCCGATCCGGGCCTTGTTTGGCCGCACGCAATATGTACATTGTCTTGGAGATTTCCACGGTTTCCGGGGAAGCTGAGGCACTGATGGCCAACATTTCCAAGAAGTACTCGGAACAGACTCGCAAGGCGAAGAAAGCCGCAGCGATCGTCGTCAAAAAGTCGTCGACAGACCCCGAGGAGAAGCGCATTTTCGAGACCTTCACCAAACGCGCTCAGCAAGACTTCAGGCCCGCGGCGAAGAAGCGTGCCTAAAAATCGATCGGTCTATTTGGATCTGGCCACTCCGGTCGTGATCCAGTCAGGCCGATTTTGTGCTCCGACACTGACTGCACAGTGCGCATGGTAGACCCATCGATGGGTCGATCCATCGTCTGACCGACCATCCAGCGTCCGTTCGGTTTTTCCTTCCGCGACAAGCTCCAGAACGAGAGCGTCGCAATCTCTGGGAAGCTCAAGCTTCCTCGCCCCGTTCACGTCGTCTTTCCAGAGCGCTATCGCGCTGGCTTGCGGATGATCCGCAAGTTCGTTTTGACGTGCTATTAGGCCGAACGAAGTGAGTGTCAGGACCGACGTTCCCGGATCCTCAGCCAGGACCGTTGCGTATCTCGCCGGCCACCTGTTCTCCAATTGCGGTCCGTCCATCAGGAGCGCAATCAGCAGGTTAGGCCCGACGCCCCGGACGACCGCTTGGCATGGATCGACGCGCGCCAAGTCCTCACAAATCAAAGTCGTCAAGGTACTGTTTCCTCTGAACACGAGGACGTCCAGACTCCGGCTGAGAATGGACAGATGCTCCCACCAGCTCTTCTTTGGGTCTAGCCCAAGATCATATGCTTCGATCTGCGAAGAATTGAGCTTCCAGCGATGGTGCTTTTCCCGCACCAGAATGATCTTTTCCCAGTCCGTCATGTTGGCGGTCCGACGACCTTCCAACAGGAAGAACGGGGCGATCGCAACGAAATTGCCGCCGCGGCCGGAACGATCGTGCGTTGTTCCCGCAATGAGGAATTCGATCAGTTCGTCCTTGGCGAGAGCTCGAGCGAGATCCACGAACTGCGTGAAATTGAGCGCAAGCTCGGGGAGCACGACCGCGTCGACGCGTTTGCCTTTCGACCTCGCCTCGCGCACCAACTGCAAGACATATCCAACGAACGCCTTTCGCTTCGTTCTGTCTCGATTATCCGGCAGCCAGCTAGACCGCACACCGAACCATCCCCATGTGTCCTTTGCATCCACAGCGACTTCCTCGAAGGCGTCGTCAGCGATCCGGAATGGGTACGGCAAGAGCAGAAGTCCCAACTTTTTGGGCCTTTGACCGGCTCGTTCGGGAAATACTGGTTGGACCCAACGAGCGCGAACCTGTCCTCGAGGAGGAAGCAGCGCGAGATGATGCGAAAGAGACCTCAGCGTGCACCCGACAGTGGGAGTCCTTGACTTAGGTTGGACACACACAAGATCATCGACGGCAGTCGATAGTGAAAATGATGCTCGTTGAAGGTTATAAAAGTCGTTCTCGGTCTCTTCCAATACGTACGCGGAACGCATCGGCAGAATGAATGGATGATCCGAATCGAATCCAATATCTCGGGACGCCTCGTCCGCGATCATCATCAGCTCCAGACAAGGCATCCACCAGTCAGGAGCATCCGATGTCTCCAATAGCGGCTCATAGACGATTTCATCGCGATATTTCCTGAGACGGCGCCACTTCGCTATGACACCGCCTGGCGCGGCGGGAAGCGTCCGACCGGCCGGCGTCGGCGCGCGGAGCCATTCCTTCCCCAGCTTGACGGCGCGATTTCGCATCGCCGCGTCCACGATCAAGCTGCGAAAATCCGAGTCCGGCATGGGCACGTGCGGCGCGATGTGATGGGATGCGCCGGAGCGCTCCAGCAAGTGAGCTGAGAACGCAAAGACGTCGGCAGGCAACCTAGGCGGTTGCACGAACGGGTCTTGATCGGCTGGAAATTCAGGAAACAATGAACGAAATACGTCTTCTAATGTTGCCATCACTGCTACGGGTATTTTCTGTTCTCTGCTCGCAGGGATTTTGGATCAGTCCGACTCGCAGGTCGACAGAATAAAGCGCGAGCGCTCCCCTATCCTGTGGAAGCGTCCCTCTCCGCGCCCGCTGAAATCACGCTGCAGGCTCCGATCGCTTGTCCTCATTGGCAATCCACGCAAGTCCTTGCGCCCAATACCCGGGTCGGCGTTGGCGGCTCATCTGGCCGCCGGACGCCACTCGCTTGCGGCGTTCTCCGAACCGGAAAATTGCCGCGACGTTTCAGGATCGATCTTTGTTCTTGCTATGTTCAGCCGAATACCGATTGAGTGCGGGACTGCCCGGCGTTGAGTGAATCGACCCTGAATGAGCAACAGACATGCCGAAGGAGATGGAGAAACTCGCCATAGCGGCCGAATGAAATGCCATGGAGCGCCAGTCGCTCTCGATGCAGACATGCCGGCAGAGAGAAACGCATTCGTGAGCGAAGCTATCCTCAAGTGGCGGATATAGGCGCTGAATTACACGTTGGAGGGGTTCGGCCACGCAAGACCTTGGTCAAGGTGCGCCGAACGAGACCAATCATCTCTTCGTATCGGCCGGTGCGGTTCAGACAAGTGTCGTCCAGCAATTTAACCGATAGACCCTCACCTCGGGCCGGCTAAGCGACAACGGTAGTTACTGTTGTTGGCTGGAGAGCCGAATGTTCGCGTTGCAGGCCCCTGCTCGATCCGGATCTCGCGGTTGTTTCGCATCGGCAGACAACCTTCGTCCATGACCCGGGCCGCTGGCGTTGGTGCAGCAAGGCCTGTCGAGAACTTACAACGTTGCTGCAACTGCGACACCGCGCTGTGTGCTGCCGGAGAGCTGATTGTGTGCGCTCTTCAACTCTCAGCTTTAGTAGGTGCCCACATTTGAATGCCTGCTAATGTGCCGCGGCCCCGGCACTTCAGCCGCACAGATCTGGGTAAAGTGGATGCTTGGTTTCATTTCGGCGGATCTCATACGTCAGCATCCGCTGATCGACAACGGCGCGCTGTATCGGGAGGTAGTGCAACTACAAGCAGAGAGTTCGATGTTCTTAAGGTCCGATCAGGCCACTTGACTGTGGTTCGACACAAATCTTCCTGGAAGAAGACCGATGATCAGATCTGAGACCGAACGCTTGATCCTCGTCCCGCCGGGACCCGCCCACGAGGCGGAATTGTTCAAGTTGCACAACGATCCCCTCGTGCAGACGGCGCTATTCAATGGCGTGCCGCAAAGCACTGACGATGTTCGCCAATGGCTCAATCGGTTTATCGCCACCTGGCGCAAGAATGGCTTCGGCGACTGGATCGTTTATGAGAAGGCTGACGATGGTCCGATTTTTATCGGCCGCTGTGGCCTGCGCGACTATGAAGGTACGAACAATCTAGAACTCGCATACTCTCTCACTGAATATGGGGCAGGACGGGGTCTGGGGCCGGAAGCCGCACGCTTTGCCATCACGCACGCCTTGCAAAACTCGACCAGGGAAAAGATCGCCTGCGTCATTGCGCACGGCAATCTTCGCTCCAAGCGGGCCGCCAAGAAGCTTGGGCTACGCTACGTCGACGACCGCTGGTATCAACGCAAGTTTTGGCAGTATTACGAGATGACCCGCGAGGAGTTTTACAACTTGCAAGACGAGCAGCTGACAAGGATTGGGTGAATGCAGCGTGATAGCAAGTGAATGCCGGCAGCCGGTTAGTAATCCCCGTTTGACGCGGATCGAGCCGCTTCCACCACAAACAACTTGACACTGTCGAGCTCAGCCGCTCGCAAATCGAGCTTTCCAACAGCTCAAGCCTGCCACCGGAGTAAGTCGGTGCTCGCCGCCTGGCGCTATCCGAGGGAGCCTGTTGAGCCAAAGCCAACGACCCAACCAATGAGGGGCCGCGCTCGCGGATGCGGCGTTTCGTACCCCTAAATTTGCGCGACAACTCACCTAGAGTAAGGAGCCAGAATATGTGCGGCATCTGTGGATGGATTGACTTCGATCGTGACCTTGGAGCTCCCAAGGTGCGACAGGAGCTTGCCCAGATGACCGCCACCATGGCTGACCGCGGTCCCGACGACGAAGGGATTTGGATCGACGGACCCGCAGCGCTCGGACACCGCCGCCTGGCGATCATTGACATTGAGGGCGGTCGTCAGCCGATGACGCTCCAGCAGGACGGCCGAACTGCCCTGGTGCTTGTCTACACCGGAGAAACCTACAACTACCGTGAGCTGCGTCAACGACTCGCCGCCCTTGGCCATCAGTTTGATACGAGCAGTGACACAGAGGTGGTGCTGCACGCTCATTGCGAGTGGGGTCAACAAGATTCGCGCTCCGCGGTGAACGAACTGAACGGAATGTTTGCCTACGCACTTTGGGACGTTGGCAGGCGTGAACTGCTTCTCATACGCGATCGGCTCGGCATTAAGCCCCTCTACTACTACCCCACCCCGCATGGCGTGCTGTTCGGCTCCGAGCCAAAGGCGATCCTGGCCAATCGCCTGGCTGCCCGCATCATGGATGGCGATGGACTTCGCCGCACGCTGTGCTCCATTGCCGATCCGGACATCACGGCCTTTCGCGGTATGCGCGAGGTACGGCCGGGTCACATCGTCCGCGTGAGGCGCGATGGGATCCAGCAGACGAAATATTGGCAGCTCACCGACACCGGGCACACCGACGACGTGCCGACCACGGTTCGGCGCGTCCGCGATCTGCTCGAGGACACAGTCCAGCGGCAGCTTATTGCTGACGTGCCATTGTGCACGCTTTTGTCGGGCGGGCTGGATTCCTCGGCCTTGACCGCACTGGCCGCGCGCTTCAGCGACAATAGGATCCGATCCTTCGCTCTCGATTTTGTCGGCTACACCGACAATTTTACCCCAAGCCCGATGTGTCCCACACCCGACGGACCGTACGTGCAGGAGGTCTCAAAGTTCGTCGATACCCATCACACAAACATCACATTATCCGCCGACGAACTCATGGACTCGAGCGTGCTGGCCAGTACCCTCCGTGCCCACGACCTGCCATTCACGGGAGGGGATCTCGATAGCTCGCTCTATCTGTTGTTCCGGGCTGTCCGGCAACGCTCGGCGCTCGCGCTGTCCGGAGAATCGGCCGACGAGCTTTTCGGGGGCTATGCCTGGTTCCACGATTCCGCATGCGTTCAGGCCGATACATTTCCCTGGTCCGAAAGCATCGATACCGCCCGCCAGTGCTTAGACAGCGGCATTGCTTCGAAGCTAGAGATGACCGACTATCTTGACGAGCAATACCGCAGGGCGCTCGCTGAAGTTCCCGCCTTGACCGGCCCCGCCTCGGCTGATCCGCTCGAGCGTCGTATGCGCCAGGTTTGTTACCTCTTTCTTACACGCTTCTTGCCGAGGCTGCTCAATCGCAAGGACCGGTTGAGTATGGCTTCAGGCCTGGAGGTACGGGTTCCCTATTGCGACCACCGCCTGGTCGAGTATGTGTTCGGCGCCCCATGGGGCCACAAGACCTTCGACGGGCGCGAGAAAAGCCTGCTGCGGGCCGCGACCGCGGACCTACTGCCGGAGTCAGTGATACGACGAGTTAAAAGTGTGTTCCCCTCTATCCAGGATTCCGCCTACTGCCGAATGCTACGCACCCGCTTCACCGCACTGCTGAACGATCCCAATGCGGCAGTGGCTCCGCTGCTGTCCATCGACCGCTCGCAGTCCTTGCTCAACGCTTCAGACAACATCAGGTGGGTACAGCATATCCTCAACCTGCAGGATTTCCTGACCAATTACAAAGTCAGCCTCACCATCTGAGACGCCAGCCGTCGGTCGGCTGATCCATAAGGAGTAGGAGCTGATCCATAAAGTGTAGGACAAGATCGCTTTGGCCCGACGAATCGAGCCGTCGTTTTTTCGACTTCAAAGCGCCCGGACAGATCATCATCGTCAGGCTCCGCACCCGCGCTGCTGGCCCTATCAGTCGCCGTCCCAACGTAATCAGTCATCTCATATCAAGGGACTGACAAATCGTCGAACAGCGCCTCACCCAGATCACCCATGAAGCGCGCCACTGCGTTGTCTGGGAGAAATGACCGATCATCTCCACTGGCGAAAGCTGTCATCACCACTATCACGCCACGCCGCTCGACAATGACGGCGTCCCCACGAACACCGGAAACGAACCCGGTCTTGCCAGCGATGATCAGATCTGGTGCCGTGCCGTGGTCCGCGGCGTACGGATCATACGGCAGTTTGCGTAGCAGCAGATCGACGTAATGCTGGCGCGACATGATTTCGCGGATTGTCTGCGAGGCTTGGCCGCTGATCAGTCGGCCTTCGGCAATGGCAGTTAGTGTCGCAAGGAAGTCACGGGCAGTGCTCACTGCAAAATTTCTCGGATCATCTCCGATCTTTCTGAAATCGATGCGATTGACGAGGCGCGTCGATGTCAAACCGATGTCGGCAATAACTTGGTTGATCCTGTCGAGACCGAGCAAGTCGATAATGATATTGGTGGCGGAGTTATCGCTCAGGATGATCATGAGCGTCGCGATATCGCGAAGCTGCATACTCACCCCGGGAGACAAATACTTTAGCACTCCCGATCCTCCGACTAAATCGCTGGCTCTGACGGAGATGACCTGATCAAGCGATTGCCGTCCCTTCTCCACCTCGTTCATCAGCGCGACGAGAATATGAAGCTTGATGCAGCTGGCGGTCGCGGTGGTTTTATCCGCTTGCCACGTGATCGTCTTTCCCGTCGAGATGTTGTATCCGGCGAAGACAACATCGCCGGACCAACTGCTGGCGAGATTGATCGCCCGGGACGAATCACCCTCTGTCATAGGTCGCTGCCGGAAGATGAGGGCTGAGATTCGCCTCGACCTAGCGGCATCAAAGATCTTTGACATTGCCAAACTTCTGCAAGATGCCTGTTGCTGCTAGATAGCGATTTTCCGGCACAAGGGGCGGCAGCATGACAACCTTTCCGGCCGCATCGTAGTAGGTGTCTACATCCTTTTTGGTGAGCACGATCTGCGGCGCCTTTGTGAGCGGCGGTGGCTTTTTGTCGTTCACGATCGCGACGCCCATGGCGAGAAGATACTGGCCCCAGTGAGTGCTGAACACCGAACCTTCGCCGACCCATTGCGGATTTGTGCGCAGCTCTTTCAGAGCCGCAAGCGAACCGCCGAGGCCGGCCACCAGCGCCTTGTCGCCGCGCCCGGACTCTGCAACAGCCCGCCATGTGGCGATGGCGGAATCGTCGTTGACCGCAAACAGCAGCAAGTTGCGGTCCTTGGGAATGGTCTGGAGAACGTTTTTCACCGCCGCATAGCTAGCTTCGAGCGCGCCCTTTCCATCAACCTGTATGCCGGTTGGACTAATAATGGTTGTCGTCGCAGTGATCGCCTCGGGGCCAACCTGCTGCATCCCCATTTCCTCGGCGACCGTAATATAGAAGTAGCGAACGCAGTCGTTCACCTCCACACCGGCGGCAGCCGCTTGCGCCACAAGCACGGTGGTATTGTCGGCAGTCCAGCCCTTCTCCCTGGCAGCAGCGGCGACGATCTTGGCAGCGTCGATACCGATCTCTTTGTTGACCAGGTTGAACCAGTGCCCGCCCGGTACGGGTACATTGATCGCGACATAGGGCACCTTGGCCCGCTCGAAAACCTTCTGCAGGGAATTCCCGATACCTTCGACACCGTTGTATTCGAAAACAATGTCCGGCTGCTCCTCGATCATCAGCCTTGCATTGTTTAAGGCGGTGACACCGTCGCCGTTATTGTTGTATCGCGAAAGGACAATGCCTATCTTGTCAGCCGCCGCCTTGAAGCCGTCGCCAAACTGCTTGAAGAGTTCGCCCGACTCCTGAACGTTGGCAAAAGCGAACTTGTACTTGCGATCGCCGGCTTCAGCCTTCCGGATGCCCAATCCGGCGAGAACAGAGCCGCCCAGAACCGCAGTACCAGCGACGAGCGTGCGTCGGCTCATCATGATTGACTTATCTGTCTTCGAGTTCATCATTTCCCCCTGAGTAAATTGTCCACAATGGCCGGGACCACTTAGCTGTCCTCACGCGCGAGCACCTCACGCAGCCTGGCGAAGCTAACACCGATGAGCAAAATGGTTCCGGTCACAATCTGCTGGTAGAAAGCAGGCACATGCAAAAGGGCCAGGCCATTCGCCACGGTCCCGAGGATGAGCACACCGATCAGCGTTCCTCCGATATTGCCTACGCCGCCCGATAGTGAGGCTCCGCCAAGCACGACGGCAGTGATCGAAGACAGCGCTACGTCGGAACCGACCGTCGCCGAACCGGCGAGCAGCTGGCTTGCAACAACGACACCAGCAAATGCCGAGAGGGATCCGCAGAGTACATAAACTGAGATCGTCACCAGATCGACACGAATGCCGGCGAGACGACTCGCCTCCGGGTTCCCGCCGACTGCGTAGAGCATGCGGCCATATACGGTAAAATTCAGCAGGAACGTGCCAGCGAATGCGAGAGCGACAAACGCCACGACATAAGCTGGTACGCTGGCAAAGGCGGGGTCGGCCAAAACACCGGCGTCGACATTGGCGAGCGGCACGGTAACGCCATCAGTCACTGCGTAAGCCAGACCGCCGGCGATGGACAGCGTTCCGAGGGTGACGATCAGCGGACTAATTCTAATTTTGGTGACGATAAGGCCGTTTATCAACCCGACGACCGCTCCGATGATGATGACAAGCGCAATAGCCACCGGCACCGGCATCCCGGCATTGGAGAAGAGCGCGAACAGAACTGAGCCGAGTGGCAAGACACCGGCGACGGAGAGGTCGAACCCCCCAGAAATAATCGCAAGTGATTGTCCGAGGGCGACGATACCTATCACCGTGACATTGGTCAGCACATTGGCAGCGTTGCTCCAAGTCAGAAAAAATGGGCTCGCAAATGAAAGCGAGACAACGATTAGGAGGTAGAAGAAGCCCATCCCGAATAGCTGCACGAGAAGACGCATCAATTTTTGCCGTCGAATACCGGGATCTGCTGCCGTTTCGGGCGCGGCGGTCTCAGCGAAAGCCTGACTCATTTTGATCAAATACCTCCTGCCGCGAGCGCAGCCGCGGCCGACTGCGTTTTGGCCGCTCCGCTTAGTTCTCCGACGATGCGGCCATCACGGATCACGATCAATCGATCGCTCAGCTCGACCGCCTCCTCGATGTCTGACGTGACGATGACCATCGGACACTTCGTCCGGGCGATGTCAAAAAGGAAGGAATGGATTTGTGCGCGCGCGCCAACGTCGACGCCCCGGCTCGGCTCCTGCAACACGAGGAATGAGGGCGCCATCGCCATTCGCGAAGCGAGAAGGATCTTCTGCTGGTTACCACCGCTCAACTGACCGAGAGGCTGCTCCAGCTTGCGGTAACGCACGTCGAAGCGCCGGCCTATCTCTGCCGCCCAGCGCCTCTCAAAGCCCGCGCGGATCACACCGAAGCGAGACATATGCGATAGCACCAACAAAACGAGATTCTCGCGGATGCTCCGCCTTAGTACCAGCCCTTCGCGCTTGCGTTCGGCAGGAACGTAGCCAATACCGAGCCTCCTCGCCCTGATCGGCGTGGCAGGGATCGGGCCAGCTCGGCCAAACAAGGAGAACGTTCCAGAAATATCATTTCGAGTTCCGCCAAGTCCTTGCGCGACAAGCTCGGCGCCAGACCCCCGCAGCCCGTAAAGGCAGACGATTTCGTTTGCCGCAACGGTGAACGACACGTCAGCAAGAGAGGGGATACCAGATCGCGACCACTTGCCAACGACAAGCGCCGCCGGCTTTGATCTGCTCACGGGGGCGATTACCGTTCGCTTGCTGTGCTGATCGCGGCCGAGCATATGGCGGATTAGTTCCGACTTGCTCGTGCTAGCCGTATCTAGGTCGGCGACCTTGCGACCATTGCGCAGGACGACGACGCGCTGGCTAAACTCATGCACTTCGTCCATACGGTGCGAAACGTAGATGAGGCCGACACCGTCGCTGTTCAACTTCGCGACGATGCCAAACAGTCGGCGACTCTCCTCCCCGCTAAGCGCTGCAGTTGGTTCGTCCAGCACGATGATGCGCGCTCGGCGGGCAAGCACCTTGACGATCTCGACGATCTGCCGCTCAGCCAAGGTCAGTCGAGCCATCGGGCGCGACAGGTCACCGAGATCGACTCCAATGGAGGCCGCCGCCTCCTCTGCCGCCCGCCGCGTGGACCGTCGCGTAACGAGCCCACACTTTCCTTCCCAGCGATTAAGCATCACATTATCGGCCACTGATAGATGCGGCACATAAGCGAGCTCCTGCGGGATGAGAGCGACCCCATGCGCCAACGCATCACGGGGCGCTTGAAAGAAGACGGGGCGGCCCTCCAGGGTCATTTCGCCGTCATTGTCGGGCCGAATTACACCGGAAATGATCTTGGAGAGCGTGGATTTTCCTGCGCCATTTTCACCAAGCAGAGCAACCGTCTCTCCGCGCGCAAGATCGAGATCGACGTGCTGCAGCACGCGCGTGACGCCGAACGTCTTGCCAATATTACTTAGCCGCAACAGGCCGCCCGGGGTCCGGCCGCAGTCCGACAACACGGCCCCAGGACAAATCTCGGCCGTGGACACAGTCGAACTCCTCATCACCCCTCGCGCGCGTTTCACTTCCGTAGGATATTCTTTTGTCCGTTCGCCTGAACGGATAGCCAAATATTCTATCTATTCGGCGCAGTTTGGCGGCGATTTTCGCGTAATTTCCGCATCTTTTGTGCGAGATCGGCCTCTCCCCCTCCTTTACGCTACCCGGGAAACTCACTTGCGAACCGATTCCGGCACAGGGCGTCAAAACGTGCAACGGCACGAGGGTGTCTTGCTTGATCGATGCTCCGTGTCGGGACGAGGACAACCGGAGATGCTTAACCCGTCCTCCGACTCGAAATTGGTCGCGCCCCAATTCGGTGACTAGCTTCGCTCTCTGTTGGCAGTGTTCTGCGCGCGCTCTATAGCGGTTGTCAGGCGCTTTTCTCGGGGAAAGACAGTTGGGTCATTCCTGCGTCCTGCAAAGTCGCTTCCAATTCGTGCAGTAGCACGAAGGTACAGCGGCTCTATTCCGTCGCACATTTGCTTGAGTTCTTTAGAGCAAAAGATCGAGCAAGATCGCCAACGAACATGCGGCGATTAAAATCGAACACCTATGTGCGATAAGGCCAATTCGTTTTCCGGCATTTGTTCGCGGAGACGACCATCACTTCGTGCGTTCATGTCAAGAAGGCGCGAAAAGGAGCGCGTTCTACTTCCTCTGCGATCAACGGCCATTGGCCATGAGCAAGCCTAGATCGTTGCCGACCTGAAGACGACTGAAGGAGCGATATCATCGGACTAAGGAGCAACGAGAGCGCTTGCTTCGATCCAAGGACCAGCAGTTGCCACATCAAGCGGGAGATCGTCGCGTCGATATCACAAGACATCCGTCCGATTGTCCCGAGGTAAGGTATCCCTCCGTTGAGGGCCGCCTTGTTTGACGGACGCGAGCGCTGCAGGTCCTAGGGGTAATCCCAGGAGAAGCGCTATGACGATTTCGCGGGCAGAGGTGATCACATCGATCGAGCGGCGGCGTCGGTGGTCGCAGGATGAGAAGGAACGGCTAGTTGCAGCATCGCTCGAGCCCGGAGCCACCGTTTCCGAGGTGGCTCGCATGGCCGGCCTTCATGTGAGCCAGCTGTTCAGGTGGCGCAAAGAGCTTTGCAAGCACGGTGAAACGAGTGTAGCGCCGTTAGTGCCGGTCGAGATTGGGCCGTCTGTGCCGCCGCGGGATGTGGCCGAAGCGCCATTGACGACGGCGCCGGCGCGTCGACGGAGGAGCCAGAGCATCATCGAGATTGATCTCGGTAGCGGACACCGAATCCGGGTCGATGGTGACGTTGATGGAGACGCACTGCGACGAGTTCTCGATGCCCTGGTGCGCCGATGATCCCGGTTCCGAGCGGCGTGCGAGTGTGGCTCGCGACAGGCTACACGGATATGCGCAGAGGCTTTCCGTCGTTGGCACTTCAAGTGCAGGAGGTGCTGCGCAAAGACCCGCTCAACGGTCATCTGTTCGTCTTCCGCGGTCGGCGCAGCGATCTTGTGAAAGTGATCTGGCACGATGGCCAGGGAGCATGCCTGTTTACCAAAAGACTCGAGAGAGGAAAGTTCATCTGGCCATCGGTTGCCGGTGAATCGGTAACGATCTCTCCGGCGCAGTTGAGCTATCTGTTGTCCGGGATCGATTGGCGCAACCCTCAAGAAACCCAGCGTCCGACGCGGGTCGGATAGCCGTTTTACAGTTTGAATCTTCTGCTTGATCTGATTCAATGGCTTCATGACATCGAAGCCGGACGATCTTCCATCGGACCTTGCGAGTGCCCTGGCGGCGCTGCAGGCCGAGCGTGAGGCGCGGCTGCGAGCTGAGGCGGTGGCTGCCAGCGCGCAGGCGGAGCTGTCGGACAACGAGGCGCTGGTCGCGCATCTCGAGCTGCGGATCGAGAAGCTCAAACGCGAACTGTACGGGCAGCGCTCCGAGCGCACGGCGCGGCTGCTCGAGCAGTTGGAACTGGAGCTCGAAGACCTCGTCACCACGGCGAGCGAGGATGAGCTTGCGGCGCAGGCCGCAGCGGCGAAGACTCAGAACGTCCGCCCCTTCACGCGCAAGCGGCCGGTGCGCAAGCCCTGGCCGGACGACATCGAACACGAGCGCGTCGTCATTGACGCTCCGACGAGCTGCGCCTGCTGCGGCGGATCGCGGCTGGCGAAGATCGGCGAGGATGTGACCAAGACGCTGGAGGAGATCCCGCGTCGCTTCAAGGTCATCGAGACAGTGCGCGAGAAGTTCACCTGCCGCGATTGCGAGAAGATCAGCCAGCCGCCTGCGCCGTTCCATGCCACGCCGCGCGGCTTCATCGGCCCACAATTGCTGGCGACGATCCTGTTCGACAAGTTCGGCATGCATATCCCGCTCAACCGCCAGAGTGCGCGCTTCAAGGCCGAGAGGATTGATTTGCCGCTGTCGACGCTGGCCGACCAGGTCGGCCACGGGACCTTCGCCGTCATGCCGCTCTTCCACTTGATCGAACGCCATGTGCTCGCTGCCGAGCGCCTTCATGGCGATGACACCACCATCCGTATCCTGGCGAAGGGCAAGTGCACGACCGGGCGGATCTGGACGTATGTGCGGGATGACCGGCCCTTTGCCGGGCCTGCGCCGCCGGCGGCGGTCTATTACGCCTCGAGCGACCGACGAGGCGAGCATCCCCAGAAGCATCTGGCCGCCTTCGCCGGTATCCTGCAAGCCGATTGCTACAACGGCTTCGAGCCGCTGTTCGACCCGCAAAAGAAGGTGCTGCCGATTACGCCGGCGTTTTGCTTCGCCCATGCGCGGCGGGGCTTCTTCGAGCTGGCTGACATCGAGAAGAATGCCCGGGAAGGCAAGAGAGGTAAACCGGTCTCTCCGATCGCGCTGGAGGCGGTCAGGCGCCTGGATGTGTTGTTCGAGATCGAGCGCGCCATTAACGGCTGCGGCGCCGAAGAGCGGCACGCCGTGCGCCAGGAAAAGAGTAAGCCGCTCCTCGGGGACATGCACGCCTGGTTGTTGCGTGAGCGCGAAACCCTCTCTCGCTCGTCCGAGGTCCTGAAGCCGATGAATTACATGCTCAGGCGCTGGGACAACTTCGCCCGCTTCCTCGACGATGGCAGGATCTGCTTGACCAACAATTGCGCTGAGCGCGCATTGAGAGGCATCGCCCTAGGAAGGCGCAACTGGACCTTCGCCGGCAGCCAGCGTGGTGCCGACCGTGCCGCCATCATGCTGACGATGATCACGACCTGTCGTCTCAACGACGTCGATCCCAAGGCCTGGCTCGCCGACGTCCTCGCCCGTATCGCCGATCTTCCCGCTTCGCGTCTGCACGAACTGCTACCCTGGGAATGGAAGCTCCTGCGCCAAGGCGACAAGCCTGCCGATCAGCAGGCCGCCTGATCTTCACGCAACACCATCATAGAGCTCGCCGTGCCCGCGCGCATGCATCAATCAGGCGGTCTTCGTCGTATGCGTACGAGGTAAGAGCCTCCTCGCTCTCATCAGATTGTGAGAGGCTCGACTTGAGTAGCCAATGTTGACGACAAGGTGTTAGCGGCGCAACGAGGCTTGGTAGATTCCAAGAGGCGATGGCGGCGCTATGACGGGCTCGATTGTCAAAGGATGACGGCCGATCACGCTTTGTACAAAAACCGTCTTCTCCAGGGAAAACGCCAAGCCTCACTGTCATCACGGAATTGGTGAAGCGCCTGACAATTCTGCCCTTGGTGCAACAAGGCAGCAAACATCACCAGCACCCGACTTCGTACTCGCATTTGCGCCTCCCCCCGCGGACGCTCGCAAGCAGTTTCGACTATTGGTTTTGGTAGTTTCTGAGCTCTCCTGGCCGTGTAGTTTGCGCCAAGTGTACCCTGTTCAACATTCCATGCCTATGTCGACCATCAAGAGTAGCGGAACGGATGTTCATGGCTGAGCCACACTCTCATAAGCCCGCTCGCAAGCAGCGCGAGATGCTACCGAGCATCGTTGTGACGGATGTCATTCCGCCCTCCGTCATAAACGCAATCGAGCGAGGCTCTGAAGGGTCCCATAGCCTTATAGCTAGCACGGGTGATCGACGGCCGCTTGCTGTCCTGCTGAATCAACCAGAAACCCAGCGCGTTCTGGGCGGTGCCATAGGATTGTCATCTCTCGGATTGCTGTTCCTAGACGCGTTCTTCTTGCCCGAGGAGCTCCGGGGAAGGGGCCTAGGGACAATGCTCTTGAGGGAATTTGAAGAGGAAGGCCGGCGGCGCGGATGCCGATGGGCATTTCTTTACACAATTAGTCTTCCAGAGTTCTACGCTGGAAACGGTTGGAACGTCCTCGGCCGCACACCTTGCGATGAACCTGGAACATTCCGGGTTTTCATGACCAAAAGCCTGAAACCATGCTCAACCGAACATCAATTCCGCGGTGGGCACATCCTCAAGACGCCTCGCCAAAGGGACTTTGGCATCCAACAAAAAAAGGACCAGGCATAAGGCAACGGCTTCGGCGCAAGCCCGCGAAATGAAAGCTGGAAGCTCCCTCTGGCAAAGACATCGGCGAGCGGGTTCCGCTGAGTACGCCCGATGCCTAGAATGACGCAGAGCTCTACGGCAAAGTGGTGGATTTGCAATCTCGCAGCCCGCTTATTGCATCGCGGTGGACCAACGCCGCGCTTTCAGCTCCCGCGGTGTCGTTCCGTCCAAGGTACCTTGAAATAGGTCGCGAGTACGAGCAAATGCGGACAGCAAAACGAGGTCTTATCGAAGTCGACTTCAGCGATGCTCGCGCCAGTGTTCCGGTTGACGCGCAATTCACCGTTGCCGCCAGCGGGATAACGGCCATTTTTGGCCCACGGGGCTGCGGCAACGCCAGGTTGGCGCGCTTGATCGCCGGTCTCGAGCGGCTGCCAACTGGCTTTTGTGCTATCGATGGCGAGCGATGGCAGGATGAAGATACGTTCCGCCCGCCGCATCTTCGTCGTATCGGCCACGTGTTCCAGCGGACGATCCTCTTTTCGAATCTGTCTGTCAGGCGCAACTTGCTTTACGATGCACCCAAACCCAAACCGCTCCCGATCGGGCTTGACGAAGTGGTCGAACTGCTCGACTTAGCGCCCCTGCTTGAACGTTCTCCGTCGCTCATTTCTGACGCCGAGCGGCAGCGAGTAGCGATTGGCAAAGCGCTATTATCGCAACCTCGACTGCTTATGATGGAGGAGCCCCTTGGCTCGGTCGATCGCTCCACCAAGCGCGAGCTTCTGCCTTTCCTGGAGCGATTGCACGAGAAACTCACGCTGCCCATGATCTATATCGGCCATGACATGGCTGATATAGAACGACTAGCCGACTATCTCGTCATAATGAAACAGGGCGTGGTTATTGCGGCCGGACCACTCGGCGCTCTGCAGAGCGACATCGCGCTGCCGCTTGCCATGCGCCAAGAAGCCGCCGTCAGTCTTGATGCCGTGGTCGATGGCTATGACGAGAGCTATGGGCTGCTCGTCCTCCTCTTTAAAGGGGTGCGCCTACTGGTACCAGGGGAGCCGCTTAAACCCGGTGCGCGACAACGGCTTCGCATCGCAGCCCGCGACGTTAGCGTTGCGCGTGACATGCCGAGCGCAAGCTCCATCGTCAACGTCTTTCCGGCGCGCATTAAGGCTTTCGTGCCCTTCGGCGACGCCGAGATCACGTTGCTGCTTGCGCTCGAGGCGGGCGGCTCGGTCGCTCAATTTTTATCGCGCATTACGCGCCGCTCCTTTGATTCGCTCGGGCTCAAAGATGGCATGGACGTCTTTGCCCAAGTCACAGGTATGTCGCTCGTCCCCACCTCGGAAATCCTCTTGAAAGGACTGGCAGCTGCGACCTGCGGGGAAGATCCCGTGCAGGAAAGCAGTGACAGGCTGCATCCGTTGACATTTGGACAGGGCATAGCGTTCTAGGGAGAGATAAGCAGGCTGATACGATCTCCTGCGACTGGTCCAAAATAAGCCGGTCGGAACTCTGAGCGCGAGGGCCAATCGTCGGCTTGGCATCAAGGATGCTTGTATCGTCACAAACGACGAATCCTGCCTCGTCACCTTGCACAACAAGGCTTCAAGATAGGGCCGCGCGAATTTCTGCGGAAGCCGCACATCTTCACCTTAAGGTACGGATTTCCCGCAACTTATCCACTCCAATGCGTTGCCTTCCGCGAAGCGGATGACGGCTGCCGGCTGACGCATAAACAACCGTCCGGGACAAATTCTCGAGCTCTCGCACAGCCATTCGCGCCCGCAAGATGGAGCCGAGCCTTACGATGATGCGGCAGCTGAGCCATCGCCGCGGCCAACGTCGCCTTCGAAATATTTTTTCGCTTCCAAATGCATCCGCAGGGCGACCGGTCTGTACGGGCCGAAGCTCGTGTAGTTGCGGACAGATTTCATGGCAAGTCGTTCGTAGACGGTATCGTGAAGCTGCGCGGTGTCAGGGACTTCACGGGACGCCTTGGACCATTGGAGAGCCGTTCCGCCCATTCCGACCATGCATTCATCGTGCATCATTCCATCGGCTGATGGATAGAGCCGCAGCAGATTCCTGTCGACGAGAACGCGGCCAGGTCCTGGAATTTTTTCAGCAATGAATTCCACCATCCAAGCGAGCGTGACGTCTGATAAACGTGATTCATTTTCCGGATAGCTTCCGCCGACATCAGCGTGATTGCCGGCGAACCAGATCTGATCGAATTGCTCGGGTTCGCCGTGCCTGTCGGGCCATGTAACGGTCCCGCTCCCTCCCCACGGGACGCGCTTGAAATCCTTACGCCCTTCGTCGATCGATTGCAGATGCCGTGCGTACTGAACATCGGATGGGAAATGGCGGTCGTACGTCCAATCGGGAAAGATCCGTTGCCAGCCGATCGCCGCAACTGCATCCCATATCCCGATGAAATAGGCGGAAGCACCGGCGGCGCGTCCGGCCTCTGCTTTGTACGCCGACCGGAACTGCTCCGCTCGCTTGTCCGCCTCTGCTCCGTTGCGCGGCATTCCGAGACGATAGACGCAGGCAACGGCCTCACCGGCCACGCGCCGCAGCGATTTTGGATCGAGGCTGATGGATTGCCCACTCCGCTCCTGTCTCGGAATGCCGCAGAGCTCCAGTACATGGGCGAGGCACCTGGCCGTGTAGGCGCCGCGGCTGAAGCCGAACAGGTAGATGCGATCCCCCGGCTCCCACACGCCGATGATGGCCGTGTAGCAATCGATGATCTTCTTGGTGATGCCGAACCCAAACATCTGCTGGAACGTTTCCTTGAATCGGCGCCAGCGACCGTCATATCCTGGTGCCGGCGTTCCTATTCCTGGAACGTAGAGCGCTAGCTGCCTTCTGGGGTCGATGATCGAGTCAGGACCTGTCCGCGTCGCCCGGTACAGTTTATAGACATTGGTCCGGCTCTCGTCTGGCAGCAGACCGCCTTCGTTTCCGGTGCCGTCAGCGAACAGCAGGATGTTCTTGGCCACGTTCAGTTCTCCTCTCAGGTCACACCAGAAGATCGATCGACGATTCTGCGACGACAATGCCGGTAGCATCCGTGAAAATTGCAGCACTCCCTCATCTTCTGCCGGAACGTGTCATAGTCATCCTGACCGATCAGTGGAATAGCTTCAGCGAGGCTCGCCACCTCTCCCGGCTTTTTTGCAAGAATGCCCTTGAGTTTTTGCTCATCAGAGCGAAGGCCTGCGATAGCGGCGTTGAGGTCGGAGATGCTGGTCGGGGTTACGAGTTTACCACCAATGTAGACAACCTGACTGAGACCAACGATGCCGAGAATCGTACCCGGAACGACGAACGTCGACAACTGATTGACACCCGCAGCGATCAGACCGCCAATTACAACCAGACCAAATATGAAGCTCTGATAACGGTACACGTCAAAGGCCCCGTCCGTGGTGAAGAAATCCCGCCAGGTTGCGTTTGCCGGGTCAACGACAGTCTTTGCCATGGGTATCCAGCCATGTCGCAGGAGCCATGCCCGGTTATCAGCTGAGAGCGTATTGCGCTGGCTGTCCGTACCTTTGGCGATTGTGGCTCCGATGCCGCTAATGCCGAGCAGCGCCAGGATTGAGGCAGAGAGGTCTACAAGAGCTCCTGTCTGCAACAGCAGCAGAGTTATGAGGGCGGCGACGGCCAGCGAGAATGCAAGTGTCTGGAACGTCGAAAGACTACCCTTCCCATCCGGACCTGCGCAGACCTGAGCGGGACTTAATGCTCGCAGAAACGAAGCAAACGTGTGATCCTGTTTTCTCAGAGCAAACGCAATCCAAAGGTAAAGAACGAGGACCTCTGCGAATACCAAGAAGATGCTGAACCAGTACGGACTGAGCCTGACACTTACGGACGATACCCGCCAGGGAGATTGGCCAACCGGACTGTTACACGTGTAGAGGTACAAATCGACCCTGCTCCAAAACCACGCAAGGTCATCGGCCATGTTCAGCGTAACGATTGTCTGATCGGGCTCGAGCAGATGCTTCTGCACCAGCGGATCCAAATCCGTCGCGCGGCGTGTCACCGCGTCTTGTCGCTTGAAGATATATGTCTGATCGCCGTAGCCGATTCCGGCAAAGTATCGCGCGCCATCGACGAATGGCGCACGAACTCCGATGTCCACGCGCTGATTTGTAGGAAGAAAATTCGTGCCGAGCACGAGGGGGGCGCCAACCGGATTGCGGCCTGACCGAAGCTCCACGGCAAATTCGCCAGGCTTAACGCACTGCTTTTGAGGGTCGCGGGGCGCGGCGGCAGCCGGAGCCTCGGCAGCTGAGGGCTTCTGATCCAGCTGATCCGCGCGCGGTTGCTCGGGCGCGGGGCCCTGCTTAGCGAGGAGCGGGCCATCAACCGCAGCCATGTGCTGTCGGGCTTTCGTCGGTGAGCAGAGCAACACACTCGTCAGCATAATCGTGTACATCGCAACGAACAGCGATCTCGTCATACGCCCTCCCCGACAGCCCGAATAGTCGGCGCCATTTACCAAGGGTTGCGTCCGTCACGCAAGCCAACCTGTCCAGTTGCTCCCTCGTGGGATCGATGCTCCCCGACGAACCGACAGCGGGAGCGGTCCTGAAGCGAAAATTCGTCCGCGGTCAAATGTCATGGCGGCCACGTCCGAAGACCCGCTCCCGCGCAGAGGTGGCGGCAAAGACAAAGCGGAGCCTCATGGCTTGAAATCATCATGCCGGAAGGAAGCCCTGAACGCAGCTTGCAGCGTGTCTGCCGACAACGGAGCAATCCAGGGCAGCCGTCCTAACCACCGCACCCGGCCGATCTCGCAAATTGCTCTCACAGCCCCCGAATTCTTTTCACCAACGAAGGCAATTCCGAGAATATCGAGCTGGCGCCTTCGGAGCGCCTCTATGGACAGCAGTGCACAATTAACCATCCCCAAACTTGTGCCCGCGCAGAGCACGACGGGAAGTCGCCATCTCTCCAGCACGTCAATGTAAAGCGAGCCGCAATTCAGCGGATCCATCAGCCCGCCGGCTCCTTCGATCACAAGCGGATACGCTCCGGGATCCGGCACGTCCAGCGAATCGATGTTGATGCGTACTTCGTCAATCTCTGATGAACAGTCGGGCGAAACGATCGCTGGCAATCGATAGCGCTCAGGCACGATGCGGTCCAATGGAAGACTCGCAAGCCGAGCGACGCGCTCGCTGTCGATTTCTCCTTCGACGCCGGCTTGAACTGGTTTCCAGAACTTCGCGCCGAGAAGACTAACAAGTCCAGCGCAGAACACCGTCTTTCCGACTCCGGCACCTGTACCGCTCACCACTATTCTCTGCAGGCTCATCGACCTTGCACTCACGTCATCTCCAGCGGTGCGCGCAGCTCAACCTCCACCATATTCAGTCTCGGTTCGTTAGGAGGATCGCCTGACCTTCTAAAAGATCGAAAGCCTGCATTCGGCGTGCGACCCAGCCTTTAAGGTTGAGCAAAGCGGCCGAGCGCCCTTGCGGCTATTTCTTCCTCCAGGCCAGGGAGCGGGCGCACAATCATGAAAGATGCATCTCGTGTTCGCTCCCAAAGGCCCTGGCCTAGAAAGACCTGCTCCGCATGACTAGATTGACCATGCGCCTTGAGCGTGCATGCGATGGCTCTTCCCTGAGTTGCGTGCCATTCGTTGTGACAGGTCAAGATTGTTTCCGGCGCACAAATTCTGTCCGCCTCGTACGAAAGCAGCCCCCCTTTGTCAGAGTGTGTCCTGATAGATGCAAAACTGTACGCTTCGAACGACGGCCGACGGCTGCTGGCCGGGGTTCACCTGATTGGTATCAACAATGGCGACCGTCTTGTCGGAAACGGGCGTCGACGCACACCAGGCGGCCACGAGTGATCTGCCTGCTCCGGCCCTGCACGCGGCTATCGATCGAAGCCCCGAGCAGGATCGCATAGGCATCAAGAAGCAGCTCGCCCACTTCCGCCGCGACCATTTTTTGAGCTTCCCCCATCGCCGCGCAGGATCGGCTCCCTCTGGGGTCCATCCCTATGCCACCCGCCTCCACCCGAATGAATTTAGCGGTGACGCGCTATCCAGCGCAGACCCATTGTCGAGGCGGATTTTAGTTCCTCCACCGGTCTGAAACTCCTCAACCATTTGACTTATTTGAGACAAAAGCGGCGACGTTGGCCGGCCGCTCATCGTTCGCCTCCTGGTGAGCGCGGACTCGCGTAGAGCTCTATCGGTTCCCGACGGCCACGCGGGCTCCCAGGCCACCGTTTGCGCTTTCAGGTCGACAAATATGATTCTCCCGATCAACCAGCACAACACGCGGCTTGAATTCGTTAGCCTCCTTCTCGTCAAAAGAGGCATATGCAACGATGATCACCTTGTCGCCAGGCATTGCGAGCCGTGCAGCCGCTCCATTCAAGCCTATTGTTCCCGATCCCATAGGGGCCTCAATCACATAGGTGGCGAACCGCGCTCCAGTTTCGATATTGTAGATTTCGACGCGTTCGTTGATGAGGAATCCCGCCGCATCCAGCAACGCGCGATCTATCGAAATCGAGCCTTCATAGTGCAGATCGGACTGGGTGACCGACGCGCGATGGATTTTTCCCTTCATCAAAGTAACCTGCATGGATTGCCTATCCTGAAGTCTGTGCGGAGTGCACTGCTGCCTGGTTTTAACAGGATTGCCGACCTGCCCCCGTTTCCAGCCCGGCATTGCGTGCTGGCCGGCTTACGGGATTAGGCTGGTTGAAAGCAAGTCGCCGCGGAGATCGAAGTCGTGCTGTTCAAAAAGGATGGTGCTGCACTTCAATCGATCATGTATTCCGTCCGCGAGCCACACCATACCTCTCGAGCACCACGGTCCGTGCTGTCGTGCAACTGACATTCAGATCGTTGACGTGCGGCCAACTTACACACCTTGATCAACCAGAAATTCTGCGAGCTCCGCTGCAAGGCCATCGACACAAGCGGCCAAATACGTGTTCTGCTGTCAATGCCCTTCCGGCGTTGCGTTGAGCTTGATCCCGGGATAAGAACGCCGCCAGGTTAGGTCGTCACGTTTGCGGTCGCCATGATCCGTCACATCGTCTTCTTCACAGCCAGGGACAAGGCCGATATCGACCAAATCGTAGAAGGTCTATCGGTTCTCACGTCAATCCCATATGCACGTCGGCTTGAGATTGCGCGCAACCGCAAGAGCGATCAGCTTGGCAATGATATCGACATCGTGGTGTACGGCGAGTTTGACAGCGAGGCGGATCTTGCTGCGTACAAAACGCACGGTTTGTATCAAGAAGCGATCCGGTGCGTACGGCCATTTCGGGAGATGCGCTTTGCCGCAGACTACGAGCTATCAACAGACGTGTATTTCGCCGGAACTGCCGGGCTAGGGCAGCTCGCTCGGCCCGTGAGACGAGCCCGCCATGAGTAGCTCGATGATCGGCCTCAAGGTTTTGTACGCATCGAACGAAAAATGCCCTCGTTCGGAATGGCATCACCATCGGCGCGGGCCTCACAGTCTGTCCCTCTTCGGCAATCCATAGCCTATGCACGTCCGCGAGCTGCATTGGGTTGAACCTGTCAAGGCGCTGCGATGCCTTGCGCAGCGGCCGCAGCTTACTTTTCTCGATAGCGCGGCTGGGCCCGAGCTGCTTGGACGTTACTCATATTTGGCTTGCGAACCGTTCGGTACCTATTTGGTCGCCGAAGGACAGGCAAGCTGGCATGGGGAGATCCTTCCAGGCGATCCATGGGCGGTGCTGCGCAACCTTCTCGTCAGATGCCGGGAAGCACATCGGCCCGATCTCCCGCCGTTCCAGGGGGGCGCCGCCGGCTTCTTCGCGTACGATCTGAACCGAACCCTGGAGCGGCTGCCAGGGCCATCAATTCCCTGTCTCCGATTGCCTCAAGCAATTCTACATTTTTATGACGTGGTGGTCAGCTTCGATCACCGCGACCGCAGATGCTGGATCGTCTCGACAGGATGGCCGGAGCAGGACCCTGCTCGACGAACCGACCGTGCGCGTCGCCGGGCCGATGAGTTTACGGCGCTGCTTGCCAGACCAAGGTCGCCGCCGATCATAATTCCTGCTAGGGCGGGCGCGTGGGAGTCGAACTTTAGCCGTGAAGGCTACATAGCAGCGATCCGACACGTTATCGAACTGATTCTGGCTGGGGACATATTCCAGGTGAACATCGCGCAATGCTTCAACGCGAGGGTGTCGCCGCTGTTCGATCCGATCACATTCTATTGCCAGCTCCGGTCATCAAACCCAGCTCCTTTTGCTGCCCTCTTGCGCTACGATAAGCTCACGATTGCATCGAGCTCTCCTGAGCGATTTCTGAAACTTGACGGGCGACAGGTCGAAACGCGTCCTATCAAGGGAACTATTGCGCGTTCCGCGGATCACGCGAAAGATCGCCGCCGGGCCGAAATCCTGCTTGCGTCCGAAAAGGACCGCGCCGAGAACATCATGATCGTCGATCTGCTGCGCAACGATCTGTCACGCGTTTGCACAGACGATTCGGTTGACGTTTCAACACTGTGCGACCTCGAATCCTATGCCTCAGTGCACCACCTCGTCTCGGTCCTCACGGGCGCACTTGCAGCAGGGCAAGATGCTGTCAGTCTGCTTCGCGCCTGCTTTCCTGGCGGATCCGTGACCGGTGCTCCAAAGGTGCGAGCCATGGAAATCATTGCGGACATCGAGAAAGTGGCCCGAGAGGTCTATTGCGGCTCAATCGGCTTCATCGGATTCAACGGACGCATGGACACCAACGTTGCCATCCGCACAGTGATGATCAATGACGACCAGGCCTGGTTTCATGCAGGGGGTGGAATAACGGCAATGTCGAACCCTGAAGCCGAATACGAGGAAACGCTTGCGAAGGCGCAGAGTCTCTTCGGCGCTTTTGGCGTCGATCCGGCCGGTGCATTTTGATTTTCATCATCGATAATTACGATTCCTTCGTGTTCAATATTGCGCGCTATTTTCGCAAACTTGGCGCGGAGACGAAAGTCGTCCGGAACGACAGGATCAACGTCACCGATCTCGTTCAACTTCAGCCACGTGGAATCGTCATATCTCCCGGCCCCTGCACACCAATCGAGGCCGGCATTTCCACTGCGGTTGTCCGCGAACTTTCGGGGCGCGTCCCCATGCTTGGCATCTGTCTTGGGCACCAGTGCGTTGGAAGCGTGTTCGGCGGATGCGTGGTCCGCGCACGCCATCCCATGCACGGTCGGGGTTCCCATGTAACGCACGAAGGGGGCGGATTGTTCAAGGGACTCAAGTCACCCCTTTACGTGGGGCGCTACCATTCTCTGGTCGTCGAACTTAATCCAGCAGACGCGCCGGACCTCATGGTGACAGCTCGTTCAGATGAAGGTGAGATCATGGCCTTGGCACATCGGCATCAACCAACCTACGGGGTACAATTTCACCCGGAGTCCGTACTTACTAAGGACGGTAATTTGCTACTTTTGAATTTCTTGCGATTGGCGGAGAGTTTTCGAGCGTGAACCAGAGCTCCTTTATTAACAGCTCCAGAAATCGGCTCGCCGAAGACAAGACGAGCTGCTGCATTTGATGGACGAGCTCGATGCACGTCGTGAAAGACAGTTGTGGTCTGTTGAAGATGGAGCGAAAAAGCGCGAAAGAGCTCAATTTGTACGCCGCGTACTCAACTTTTTCTTTTAGCGCAGCCACAAATGCACTACTTGAGACCACCAATGCAAAGCCTCTTCGCATCACCTCCTTCGATGAACAGGCGGATTACCCTCTGGCGTAATCGCAAAAATATTTACTCGAGATCCGCCAAGAGATTGGCGGTGCCTTGCGGTAGTCTTGCTACCGCTGCCCTTAAGGGCGTTTCCTCCCTTGACTTGGCCGCCGGTCCTCCAGGATCGGCGGCTCTCTTAGGGTTAGGTCAACGTCCTTCTGATTGAGAAATCATAGATCATCTCCACTCGGCCTACGCGGCACCGGACTGGCGGAACGTGTGGGATGGGAATTGAGAACATTCATGCAGCACAGAGGCGTGCAATTCAGCATCCTGGAAGCATCGCCAGGCCAATGGCGCTACAATTTCAAGATCGATGGCAGAACGATCAGTGGCAAGACCCAAACGAGATTGCAGCTTCTCGCGGTCCGTCGGGTCAAGGATCGCATTAATCGAGAACTGAATCGCAGCGCGGAAAGCCAGAGTTGACGTCGCGTGTATGGCTCTCCCGGCTGCGCCCGCTCGACCTTGTCGTTCAAGCGTCAGCTACGCGTAATCGCCTGGCTACGGCCCCTCAGGCAAATCAATCCAGATATCCGAAGGACCATTCAGGAGCATATCCTGATCTGCAACGTAGATACTATCGAAGACCCTGATGCCATGAGCCATTGCTGCACCGACGATTATGAAGGGGAGCTTGACCTGTTCCAGATTTTCGAAGCTCTCGGCGTCAACGATTCGGATAAAATCGAGTTTGAATTTTCGGAATGCTATCAGCGATGTAGCTGACGTGATCAGATTCTTGACACACGAGGTTCCCTGGGTGACCTGTTTTCTCGCATGATCGAGTGCCATGAAAAGACACGACAGCTCGTCAAGCTCGGAGCGGCTAAACCGCCTCAATCGCGACGAGATCGGCACTCCGTTCCGGTATCTCACCGTCGGCACAAATCGTATCTCACAATCGAGAAGGAGGTCAGTGACGGCGCGCTTCACCAGGATCGCCTGACCAATATCTTTGAGTCCGAAGTAGCTGCGGGTTGGTCGCGCATAGCAAATCCAGCGGATCGCACCGGTCACGGCTTCCTTCAAGCGCTCCTGGGGCCCGTCCAGACGCAAATCATAGTCCTCTTGTGATATGAGCGTTCGATAGCCTGCCGGAAACATCTCGGCATCATTAGACGAAACCACGGCAGTTGCGCCCGCTCGTAGTGCAAGCCCGATATCATCGTCCAAATTGAAATCATAGCTAACACCCGGCTCAAACTGGCTCTTGTTCGGGTATACCGTGACAATTGCTACGTCATTTTCGCTTGCAGCCCTTCTGATCAGTTCTGCATGACCGCGGTGCAGGGCGCCCAATGTGTGCACCGTGCCGATCGTCTGCCCTGTTCTCGCGACTTCGCGAAGAAAGGTTCTGCCAGCCGAAAGGGACGCCAGATGCATCTGTTTTACTCCAGTTCTTCTGAATGAAACAAAGCTTCTCCGATCGCCTAGTCACGGAAGATACGTTCTGCGTGCTGCACCGACGGATCGCGCGCTGCGCCGGGACGAAAGTTTCACGTCGGCCGCATGGGCATTCTGCCCAACCTGGCCAAGCTAATAACGTTGTCTCTTCCCCCCGTTCATCGCTCGTTTTCCCAAGGCGTCAAGTTGACCCTTCTCGACTGCGTTTCATCAACGATGAAAATCCGGCGAGATACTCTGTTGGCTCGCCCGGCGGATCATGCTTCAGAGCGGCTTTCAGTCCTGGACATCGGTCTGCAAAGAACGGTGGCTCGAATGTGGTTATCTTGGCACCCGAAAAATCGACCTTTACGAAGCTGGCCTGGAACGGCGAGATCCCACTCAGGTTCGCGTCGCGCAAGGACGATTGGTTCGCGCGGATGTATGCGACGCGCGTTGCCTCCAGGTTGCTCTCGGTCATTCCCGCCGCGAGATATGCTTGAACCAGATTGGATCCCTGGAAGTTTGCGCGATCCAATGCCATGGATTGCGGGGGATCACCGGTAAGCATCGACCTATAGAGGTAAGCCTGTGACAAATCTGCATTCTCGAGATCGCAGTCACGCATAAACGCACAGCGGCCACGAAAACCCGTGAACTTGGCGGCGCGCATCGTGCTTTCTGTTATCGAAATGCCTTCGCCTGATGCCCGGGACAGGTCCGCTCCATCGAGCTGACAGGAACGAATTGACGCACCGTTCAATACGGCGCCGATGAGGTTCGCCTCGGACAGGTTTACGGACAGGAGCCGCGCCTCCGTGAAATCTGCCTGTTCAAGCTCCGCTTTTGAAAGGTTTGACAGGTGCAGATCAGCGAACGGTGCGCTCAGGGCCCTCGCCTTAATCCGCCCGCTCACCTTTGAGAGTCTCAGATACGGAAGATGAGCGCCTTCCAGGATAAGGCCATCGACCGAGGTGGGGCGCATGATCGATAGACAATCTCCCTTCGACTGGAAGAACGAGCAAGCCGCCAGATATGCCTTCGTGATCGTGACCTGGCTCAATTTGGCAAAGCGGAAGGAAACCGAAGAAAGGAAGCACTCATTAAGAGTTGAACCTTGCAATTCCGCCCCATCGAATACAGCGTGACTCGCGTCGCACTGATAGACGAGAAGTCCACTGAGCATCGCGTTGTCAAAACGCGTCCTCTTCATACTGCAACCGTGGAACAGACCACCGGTCGCATCAACTACATTGCGCAGACTGGCATCGTCGAAGTTGCACACCTGTGCCGCAATCGCGTGCATATACGCAAAGTCCAGCTTGGCCCCACGGAAGCTTGCTCTCTCTAGCCCGGGACAGATCAGGTTCGCTCCAGAAAGGTCTGCCCGATCCAGCTTTGCTCCGTAGAGTTGCGCGCGATTGAGGGTGCAGCGCCGCAACGGAAAATCGGATAGGTCGAGACCGCTGAGGTCCTCTGAGGATAGCTGCAATCCAATCCCGGTCCTCCTGATCACCTCTTCAGTTCGCTTCCCGACGGCCGCCACCGCACGTAGCCGATCAGCAGCTCGGCTCCAGTATCGAACGAACTCTCCATCCGATGAAAAATTGTCTGTTGTCCCGCTCCGGTCTTCTGATTCTTGATTCGCGCTGCACACGCAGTTAGCGCCGATCGTTTGCGACATGTCGACGATTCCGTCTTGCCCGGATTAAGAGTGGGCTTTTTTAGCACTTGTTACTCGGCAAACGCCGATACGCCATACGATTCGTGCCATCGCCGACTGCCAAATCAAAGCCTCGACGTGCCGATGACGTAGCAAGTTCGCGGCGGGCCTTCCCATCCGTCGGCCGTGTGCTCGTCGACTGAATGCATCATGGCCGTCCATCACCGCCTTGTTGGCGATTGTTGCTCACCGGGGGCCACCGAGGTCGCCAACACAAGCTCGTTTGACTTTTCTGATAGGCTCAAACACCCGATTCGTCTCTCCCGGTCGAAGTCCATCCGTCAACCGAATGCGAGAAGCTCTCAATCTTGCTTCCCAGAATGAAGCCACGGCTTGCGGCCGAAAGCGATCGCTTATATAGCGCCGTACTCGGCAGTACCTGAGCAATGACCGTGCCAGCCGATCAGCTGTAATAAGGGGCTGAATAAATGCGATGAAATCGAGATCGCCGGATCGCCCCCAGCTGTTTTGAACCTGACAAAAGCCGACGCTTGTCGGGGATCGCACCAGGTTCGCGAGGAGATCGCAAAAAACCAGGTTCCGAGCTTGCTCGCGAGACGCGCGATGGCCGAGAAGGTTCCGGCAGTCAAGGAATTCGGCACGTTCCAGGCGTATAGTTAGCGAAACAGTGTACGAGGTCGAGTGGTCCGCCCCGCGCGCCGGCCGACCCATCGCGAACCACACTGGCGGTGCGATGAACGAGCGCGCAATCGTGACCGAACCGGCGCGCAAAATGGTAGTGCCTCCCGATTGAAGATCCGCTATTGATGACCCAGAAAGTCGAATTCGGCAGCATTCACGCGATGCCTCTTTCGAGCATCATTGACGGACGACTTATCTCAGGATCGCGCACAAGACGGGGCATGGCGGCGATAAGGCTCCTGGTATATTCAGATTGTGGATTGAGGAATATCTCTTCAGTAGCGCCACAGTCGACAATTCTCCCCTGGCGCATCACGATGATGCGATCGCTGATATGACGAACAACGCCGAGATCATGGGAGATGAAGAGATAACTCATGCCGAGGTGGCGCTTTAGATCGTCGAGCAGGTCCAGGACTTGGGCCTGGATCGAGACGTCGAGCGCCGAAACCGGCTCATCGCAGACGATCACGGCAGGATTAGGCGCGATCGCGCGCGCGATTGCGACGCGCTGGCGCTGACCGCCCGAGAGCTCGAGCGGTCGTCGACCAAGCAAGGCGCTCGACAGCCCGACCAGATCGAGCAGCTCGATAACGCGCTCCTGACGCTTGCGCGATGTCTCCACGTCCATCGATAGGCTATCGGATAAAATGCGACCGACGGTCCAGCGTGGATCAAACGAGCTAAGAGGATCCTGATATATAATCGATATCGACCGCCGGCGAGCCCGCCGTTCACGTTCGGCAAGCGTGGTCCAGGCCCGGCCTTCAAACTGGACGGCTCCCCCGTCCGGTCCCTCGAGCGCGAGAACCATCCGCGCCATCGTGGACTTTCCTGACCCGGACTCACCCACGATGCCCAAAGTCTCGCCGGATCGCAATTCAAAGGAGACGCCGTCGACAGCCGCCCGTAAAGTGCCATCCGGACCCTTGAAGCGCTTCACCAGGTTTGTCGCTTCGAGCACGATGGGGCGAGATGTCTGTGGCGATTGCACGGCCGGCTCCGTTTGCTCGCCGATGGCCGATGATGAGAGACGTGAGCCACGCGGCCGGCCTGACGGCACGGCGTCCAGCAGCTGACGAGTATAGGAGTGTCGTGGATCTCCGAATATCTGAGCGGCGGTACCACGTTCGACGACCTCGCCTTGACGCATGACAAGGACCTCATCCGCCACGCGGGAGACCACTGCCAGATCGTGACTGACCAGGATCAGAGCTTTACCTCGGGTTTTGGTTTCCTCGAGCAGTGCCAGCACCTGAGCTTGCGCTGTCACGTCGAGAGCGGTGGTCGGCTCGTCGGCGATGAGCAGGTGTGGATCGAGCGCGAGTGCTGCGGCGATGAGTGCCCGTTGGCGTTGACCACCGGACAATTGCTGCGGCAGTTGCTTGGCCTTGATTTCGGGTTCAGGGATGCCGACGAGCTTGAGGAGAGCAATCACGCGCTGTGCGAGCTCCTGGCGTGATGATACGGCACCATGCAGGCGCAGTCCCTCGCCAATCTCTTTGCCGACCCGGCGAAGCGGGTCCAGCGAGACGAGTGCATCCTGTAGTACGAAGCCAATCCCGTTGCCGCGAATGCGCCGCCAACCACGATCGTGAAGGCCGATCAGGTCCGTTCCATCGAAGCTCAGTTGGCGTGCATGGACCCTGGCGTGGCGACCGGCGAGGCCTATGAGAGCCCGCGCGGTCACGCTCTTGCCTGAGCCGGACTCACCGACGATCGCAAGGCACCGCCCCGGGCGTAAGGAGAAGGAGACATTGCGCACGACCGCTTTCGCGGAGATGTCGCGTCCGAAGGAAACATGCAGCGAATCGACCGTGAGGAGATCTGCCTGCTGCGAGACAGGCTTGGGAGGAGCCTGCAGCATTCAAATTTTTCCTTCCAGACGGTCCTGCAGGTGGCCTCCGACAATGGTGAGGCTGAGCGCAAAAATCGTCACGGCCAGTCCGGGTATGATCTCCAGCCACCACGCATAGATCACATAGTTGCGGCCGGCATTGAGCAGCGCACCCCATTCAGGGGCCGGGGGAGCAACGCCAAGACCTAGAAAGGCCAGGCCGGACGCCCAGATAATCGCCTGACCGACCCCGATCGTCACCATAGCCGTCAGCGGGCTCATCGCGTTCGGAAGAATATGCCTCCAGACGATACGTGGAAACGGATGTCCGAGGGCCTTGGCTGCCTCCACGTACCCGGTCCCCTTGATAGATAGCATCTGGCCCCTGATCATGCGCGCATAGCCGGGCGCCGTGCCGATTCCGACGGCTATGACCTCAGTCAGCACCGACGGCCCAAAGACGGTCACGAACACCAGGGCGAGCAAGAGCGTGGGAATTGCGAAGAGCACGTCGAAAATCCGGGTGAGAATGCTGTCGAGCAGGCCACCGGAAAGCGCGGCGGCGACGCCGAGAATGAGTGCAACGGACATGCTCAGCGCAGTCGCACCAAGTCCGATGGCAAGCGATTGGCCAGCCCCCTCCAGCACGCGGGAGTAGAGATCCCGGCCCAATTGATCTGTACCCAACCAATGGACGATCGAAGGCGACTGCAATGACGAGCTTAAATCAATAGCGAGCGGGTCGTGCGTCTGCAGCACCTTTGGCGCGATGGCCGCGAGGACGAAGAAGCCAATGGTGGCAAGCGAGGCAGCAACCCGGAAGGGAACATAGCAGATGAATTCCAGGAGTTCTCCGAGCGGCCGAGACACCGTGACTTCTACGGACCTGCTCATGTCAGCTTCATCCTCGGATCGAGTATCCGGTAAGCCAGATCAACAATCACACTGACAAGGACGAATAGGCCGGCAGAGATCAAAACAGCTCCCGAGACAATCGGAACGTCCCGCGAGGACGTCGCGGCAACGAGAACTCCACCTAGGCCTTGACGGGCGAAAACGACCTCTATCAAGATCGCCCCCGAAAGAAGCTTGCCAAGAGCCCAACCTGACAACGTAATGCCGGGCAATGCGGCATGACGCAGGACATGGTGAAGTCTGACGCCGAAATCACTCATGCCTCGAGCTCGCGCGGACGTAACAAAGGGCTGCTCGAGCACGCGCGTGAACTCGTTCAGAACGACTTGTCCGAAAAAGCCCGACAGTTCGAGCGCCAGCGCAAGGGTTGGGAGAACCAGTCCCATCGGCGAACTTTCCCCGACAACGGGAAAAATCCGCAAGTTCACCGCAAAGATGACGAGCAGAATTGTAGCTAACCAGTAAGGCGGTACGGTTGCCAGGAAGATTTGCGCGCCGCTGAGCAGCTTCGACCATATGTTGTCTCTGCCGGCGATCAACAGGGTGGTCAAGATGGCAATAGCCCATGCCATCAGCAGCGCGGCGATCGCCAGAACGATAGTTGGACCAATCTGCTCCGCGATGATCCCCGCGACTGCTCGATGCTGCTGGTATGATTCACCAAGATCGCCGTGCAGGATGCGCCATACGTACTTGGCATATTGAACGACGAGCGGTTGATCAAAGCCGTATTGCGCATTGATGGCTGCGAGCTCTGCCGGAGCCGCCGGCCCGACATTACCACTCCGTACATTGATGATGATCTGCGCGCGATCGCCGGGCAGCAAACACTGAATCAGGAACGCAAATGTTGCTGCAGCCCAGACGACAGCCACGCCGGAGAGTATGCGGCGCGCGAACCAAACAAGCGGATTGTGGGCTACGCGCTTCACGGCCTCATTTCCGTTCATCAAAATGAGCATCATAGAAGACGGGTTCGCCCACTGACCCGTGGTCCAGCCACACGTCTTTCAGACTAGGGCTGGTAGCCAAAGTCACGTCCAGCACCGTGAAGCCAATCACAGGAGCCTCATCCACGATCTTCCGTTCCGCCTGCTGATAAAGACCCTTACGTTCAGCGCTACTGAAGTCCTGCTCCGCCCTTTGGATCACCTCCCAAAGCGCCGAATCCTGGAAGCGCGACGGATTGAATCGATTGGGTTCACCATTCTGGTCCGGCTTCCATGAAATTCGGAATATCTCGGCGCCGGGTGCAACCCAATAGAGCAGCACGATTTCATAATCATCCGGGCCGAGGTTTCTTCCAGCGAAGAAATCAGCGGGATTAGTGGGTTGAAGACGTACGTCAAAACCGGCCGCCCTTGCCTGCTGTTGGATGACTTGCAAGGCTTGCTCGCCATCGGGCTTCAGAAAAGCGTTCGAATAGGAAATGCGTACCGTCAGTGAATTGCCGTTCTTGACGCGGACGCCGTTGCGGTCGCGCTCGGTCCAACCTGCCTGATCAAGCAGCTGATTGGCTTTCCGAATGTCGTACGCATAGGCCTGCCCGAGTTCGTGCAGGTATTCCGGCGAGCTTTGACTTAGCGCACCGTTGCCTTCAAATGGCAAAGAGCCAAGGAAGGATGTGTCAACCGCGGCCTTTCGATCGGTAGAATAAGCAAAAGCCTTGCGGACGAGTACGTCGTCAAACGGCGGCCTGGCCGCATACAACGCAAGGCGTAGAGGGGTGCCGCCGGTGATATGCCGCAATACTGCGAAGCGGGAATTGGCGTCTTTCCATGCAACGGCCGGGATGTCATATATGGCATCGGTCTCGCCCGTGATCAGCGAGCCGTATCGGACAGTCTGATCTGGCAGAAACTTCCAGCTGATTCCGTCAACGTAAGCCGGGCCCTGGTGTTTCGCGATGGCCGGCGCCGAATTGTAGTCAGGATTACGGCGGAAGGTGACTTCCCGTCCATGGCGCCACTTGTCGACGATGAACGGACCCGAGCCGACCGGTTTCTCGCAATTCACCGCAAGCCCACGTTTGAGCGCGGTTGGCGACAGAATGCCTTGTGAGGATTGGGCGAACACGTTGAGCAAAGGCTCGAACGGCACCTTCAAGGTTACCTGCAGCCTCTGAGGAGCGATTGCCTTTGCCAATTCGAAGCTGTCGCTAAGATACGGAGCGGCAGTCGGATTGCGAAGATCGGGATTATTGCTGAGCCACCCGTTGATATTGTCAGCGATGGCCTGCGCATCGAGAGCAGTCCCATCAGTGAACTTCACATTCGGCTTTATCTCGAATGTGTACACCTTTTTGTCGTCGGAGATGGTCCAGGACTCGGCCAACCATGGTGCAATCTTGCCGTCGTCGCTGCGAGCAACCAGATTGTCGCTGTACTGGCGTTGCAGGTACCATTGCTGCACCCACCCGCCGAACAAGCAGGCAGGCTCTTGAAAATGTCCATAACGGATAACGCCTCCCCGCTTCACGGCTACCCCTTCTTGGGCATGAACGCTGGGTGTCCATTGAGACAGGCCTGAGAGCACGGCAAGGGTGGCCGCCATCTTTCGTGCTAGATGATTCGACCGGCCAGTGAAGCGCCTCGTGGGTCGCGCAGTCGGTGAAAGCATATCCAGGCTCCGGAGCGTTTGATGTTTTGAGGAAACGTCACAGCGGTGAGCTAGCTGCGGCTCTTGTCGGCTCAGAAGGAATCGAAATTCCAAAATGCTCCCGCAGTGTCTGCCCGCGATATTCTTTGCGAAACAGTCCGCGCTTCTGCAGGATGGGCACCACATTGTCGACAAAGGCCGGAGTGCCATCCGTCAGCACGTCCGGAATGATATTGAAACCATCGACCGCGCCAGCGCGGAACCATGCTTCAATCGAATCCGCGATCTGCTCGGGTGCGCCTACGATCAGGCGATGCCCAAACGCTTGAACGCCACTGATGATCTCGCGAACCGTCCGGCCTTGACGTGCAAGGACTTCAATCGTGCGATGGTGGCCGACAGAAAACGGAACCTTGTCTGCATCGGGCAAAATCTCCTGCGGGATGGTGCTTTCGAGGCTGAGCTTCTCGACCGCCACGCCCATGCTTCGTGCAAGAGCAGCCACGGCGCGCTCCAGATCGAGCAGCTCGTCCAGCTGCTCTTTGCGACGAGCCGCCTCTTCCTCGGTTCCCCCGATGCAGGTGACCAGCCCTGGCAGGATGAGCGGAGCCGCGGGCCGTCCGAATTGCCGCGAGAGCGCGCGCAGGCGCGCGGCCTCCTGCAGCGCCGTTGCCAAGTCCCCGGCGGCCGCAAACACGACATCTGCACTGCGGGCACCAAGCCGCAATCCGGGCTCCGAACCGCCTGCCTGAACGATGACTGGAAGACCTTGCGACGAAGCGGGATGCGTAAGTGGGCCTCGGATACCGAAGATATTCGTAGTTGGGTCGAGAATCCGGAATTGACTCTGATCTGCATAAACACCCGCAGCCTGATCGGCGATGATCATCTTGTCGCTCCAGCTCAGCCAGAGAGCACGGACGGTTTCAACGAAGTCCTCGGCGCGTCTGTAGCGATCCGCTCGTGCGATCTCTTGACCGCCAAAGTTCGCGACCGTCGCCGGGCTCGAGGTCGTGACGGCGTTCCAGGCGACGCGGCCACCGCTGATGACATCGAGAGATTGGAAACGCCGGGCGAGATTGTATGGCTCATTGTAGGTTGTCGACACCGTCGCGATCAGCCCAATCCGCTGCGTTTCGCGGGCAATCACAGAGAGAACCAACGTAGGCTCGAGCCCATTCAGCGGCGGCTGGTGCGTAATGTCGGAACTTATCGCGGGCGTATCGGCGAGGAATACGGCATCCAGCAGACCGTGCTCCGCAAGCTTCGCAGCCCGGACGTAGTGCTCGATATCGAAAAAGGCGTTTGGATTTGTGCCCGGCCAGCGCCACGCGGCAGAGTGCCCGCCAGCCCCATGAAGATTCAAGCCCAGATGAAGCATGGAGTTCACCGAAGACATCACACCTCCGAATGCGACGGCCTCTGAGCCGATCGCCTGGTCTTGAAGACAAGCCGATCTTCGCCTGCGATTTCGGCGCCCTCCCTGCGCTTTCGCGCGGAGCCGCCCTGAATGCGGCCGAGCAACCTATTCGAGAACGCTGATAATAAGCCGCCAATTGATGCCAGGCGGGTATCACCGAAGAGGCCTCGGCCAGGGCCTGTGATGTTCTCGGAGCCGGCACGCCTCAGAAGCGCTTCGTCGACGATAGTTGCCGAATGAGGGCGAACCGTGTGCAGCTTTTTTGCAATCGCGATTTGATTCCACACGAGTACATTCACATCGGCTCTCCACTACTCATCAAGAAGCTCGCTTCGTTCCCAGGAACGTCTGTCGACGCGCCCATTTGCGACCGTACCGTTTGGACCGACCGAGCGAACTCGAGGCGGACGATCTGTAGAGGTCGAGACCAGCCAAACGCAATAGTTGAGTATTTCAATCTAACATCCTTGGTTGGCATCCTCTTCTATTTCGATGTCTATCTTCTCATCACTAAACCAGACTGGTCTCTGATCGGGTTCGCCGAGCAAGTCGATGCATGATTACAATGACTTCAAGCGGCAACGCTGCCGCGCAGCTAAACGACACGAATCGATGTGTTCGATGACACTGAGACATTCGGCGCAACAGTTTTGACCAACCGCTTTCTGCCGCGCTTCAAAGTTAAAGCCGGCCAATGAGGTGACGCGAGCCAATCATCCAAAAATACGATCAAATATTCTAAATTATCGATACCTCGGTGACGCGACCCTGCCAGCTTCCTACTGGGGTCACGCGCGGCCCAGGCCGCATTCCTCGGCGGGCTTGATCAGCGGCCGCAGGAATCAGCCTCAATCGGCACTCGGGCGATGCGGTGCCGAATCGACGCAAACGCCGGTGATGAGGTCGAAAGAAATCATGCAACACAGGGGCGTGCAATTCAGCATGAAGCGTCGGCAGGCGAATGGCGCTAACGTTTTGAGGTGGGCGGCAAGACGGTCAGCGACAACGCCCCGAACCAGATTGAAGCTTACGCCACCGGCAAGGGCATTCTGTCAGCATCTTGTGACGTCGCGCGAGGTCGATAGCATCTTCGGATTCCAGAGCGAGCACGAGGCTCTGAAATGCGTGCGGAAGAAGTCGCAAGGCTGGTTGCAGTCTTGAGGGTAGGATCAAACAGGTCGCCAACTGAGACGGCCTATTTGTTGAATCGTTTACGGCGCGAACATCGCTATGCCGATGATGAGGAAGGGGCTCAGTCCGAACAGAACGATATAGACACTTTTAAGAAGTTCGCTTCCCATGACACAACCCCGGCGTTAGTACCAGACCTTACGCCCAGTCGAACTCGATGGCATGTGCAATTTGTGCCACCGCAACGTTTCGTTGCGATCGGCTGCCAACTCCGGCCATGATTAACCAATGGAATTCTTTCGGGGTCAGCTTTGAAGCTGACTGCTCATCGGGGGACTGCTCGACACTCCGGCTGGAGTCGTATCCACGCGATGCGCTTTCTGAAAGAACTGAAGCGCGTTGCCGCGCATGATCCGGTCGATCAGGTCACGGGTGCCCTCGAGCGCGATCCAGCCTTCGGCCACCAATTGCGAGAGAGCTTGTGCGATTCCACGGCGCGCTACGCACGCATGACCATAAATTGGCTCGACAGCGACATAGTCGCCGCCGAAGGTGAATATCTTGTTGGACGGAACCGCCATCAAAAACTCCTTCAAGAAGCGGACGCCCGCCACCGGATTGATGATCCATGCCCAGCACATGTCGATCGCCGCGTTAGGATAATGTTTGGCCAACGCGATAAACTCGTGCTCGTACGGGTAGCCAATATGCATGAGGACGAATCGGGTTTCGGGAAAATCCTGCAGCAGACGGCACACATCTGCTGCATTGCTGCGAGTACGCGCGAGTTGCATCACGCCGTGGCCCGCCAAAACGCCGGTGTGCAGTTTGACCGGCAAGCCGTACTCGCCAGCCTTGCCGACGCAATAGCGGAATAGATAGTCTTGTAGCGCCTTAAGATCCTCAGGACCGAGGGCGTGCAATGCGCCTACCCTGTCGGCATGGTGCGGGAATAGTCTTGCGGCATGCGCCTTGGTGACCGGCTCGAAATCGAGAGCGCGAGAATAGGCGATTTGCGATTTTACAGCCACGGCCTTGGCTCCGTAAGTCGCGAAATAAAAGTCTATGACCCCGAGCCATTCATCGAGAGTGGTCGGGCGTTTGCCCGTCTCGACTTCCACCCACGTAAAGTCAGCAGCACTACACCGGCACAATTGAAGGATGCTTATGTCGTGGTCGAGCAACCCTGGCTGCTCGGTTTCCATGAAGATGCGCTGAAGCGAATTGACGTGACAGCCTTTGATGTTTGCCAGCTCCAGAATCCGTGCGTAAAAACCCGGCTGTACGGTTTGATGGTATTTTTCGGCGATGCGGGGCAGGCTTTCGGCAGTCAGGTCCTCTTCACCGTAAACGCCACGAAACGTATGGCGCAGCGCCTGGGCGTAGCCGGTGTGGCGGATGCGTTCCCAATAAGGCGCGATCAGCCGATATTTGTCCTGGCTCGCAAGGTCCGGCCCGAGAAACGCCTGTAGGTCGGTCGCTGGCAGGCCCGCAACCACCAGGTCCTCGGCAGCATAGGATCTGAATAGATAGGCCCAGTCGTTGCATGGCAATGTCCGTGGATGGATTGCTCCGGAAAGGCGCTGGCTTTCCTCGATCAGGTGTTCATGGGTGTCCACAAATGGCGTCTGCTCGACCCATTGCGCGATTTGTCGATCCACGTCTGTCATCGACTTCCAGTCCACTGCTCCGCTTGTCATTTCGCGCTCCCTTTAGGTGACGACAGGTGCTCGCGTCTGCATTCGCAAGCACGGCCGGCATTGGACCATGCTGATAGGTCTGGCGTTGATGTCCTATCGCCGCGGCGGCTTCGGCTCGCCGCGGCCAAGCTCAGTAATTGACCACATCACTGGGGTGAGCGACGCGCTCCTTGAGCGCATCGGTCATTGGGAAGTTCAGATTGATGTTTTTCGGCGGAATCGCAGCCACGAACCATTTGTCGTAGATTTTGGCGAACTCGCCGGAAGCCATGAGTTTGGAGAGAACGTCGTCGACTAGCTTTTTGAAGTCGGGATCATCCTTCGAGAACATCAGGCCATAATAGTAAATGGTACCATAGTTAGCACTTAGAAAGATGAGGTCGGCCGGTTTCGCATAATCCGCCTTCATGCCGGCCAAGAGAATGTCAGCTTCCACCCACGCCGCCACACGACCGGTCGTGAGCAGCAGCAATGATTCCGCATGGTCTTTGGCTTGCGCGATGGTCAGGTTGAGATCGTCCTGCTGCGAAATGCCCTTGGCAATGCCGAGAGCATCGGAACCTTGCGTTACGACAACGGTCTTCCCTTTCAGGTCTTTCGGCGTCTTGAGCCCGCTCGACGCCTTTGCGAGCCAAGCTGTTTGACTGGCGAAGGTTGCAACACTGAAGGAGACCTGTTCTAGACGCTGCTTACTGCTGGCAGTGCCGCCGCACTCGATGTCGATCGTGCCATTCTGGATAAGTGGAATCCGGTTGGACGAGTTGACGGGCGTAAGCTTTGTCTGAATGTCCGGGGCGCCGAGATCAAGTTTCAGACGATCGACGACGTGCGCGCACAGGTCGAGGGAAAAACCAACGGGCTTCTGATCAGCGCCGAGATAGGAAAAGGGAATCGAGGCCTCGCGATAACCAATGGTGATCACCTTTTTCGATCTGATGTTGTCAAGCGTTGGACCCGCGTGCGCCGTGGAAATCGCAGTTGCGGTGATCGCGATCGCTGAAAGCAGTGCAAACATTTTAGCCATAGGAATTCCTCTGATTCAGATGAAGCGCGTTTTTTGCGCTTTTGATCTTGGGCAGCGCGTGCGCTCCCAGGCGATCCGTGCGCGATCTGGCGTCGCTAAGATGACCGCTTCCAACGCACGGCAGAGGCCTAGTTCCCGAAGCTGGGCAGCGTACGATCCGCTCATTCCGCACCGCACATGAGCCGGGCAGCGTTCAGCCATGGCTAAATGATATGCCTCACGAGCCATTTGGCACCACTAAAATGTCAGTTTACGACTATTTGGATTTCGAAATGTGAGAATTCGTCGAAGGTGATGTCATGAAGCCGATGGGAGGCACCTTCCCGTTAGTGTGAGGCGCTCCCGTCCATCGGCAATCAAGCTCAATCGGAAAACACGAAATCCGGGCATACGCATTTTCTATATTTTGGTTGCCCGAAGTTTTTCATGGTTCGCAATCTGCTCCATCGCCGGGCATCAGAGCGTCTTTCCGCCGCACAAAGCTTGTGGTTTTTTAGAGCAAGCGGCACCGACCAAGGCTAGGGGACGGTCGAGGCCGAGCCGAATGGGATACCGGTCCGAGTCGGCGCGATTTGCAATCACCTCGTTCATGTTCATGTTGGTCGACGTTCTCGTCCCTCTCTGGAAGACGTCCAGCGGAAATTCTCTCCGCAACACTCCTCGCGCAATTTCGCCGCAAGCCGCGCAGATTACATCGGCCTTATCCTTCTCAATATCGCCCGAGGCGCGCATTTGCCCTGGCTGCGGCCATCTTTACGAATGCCAGCGCCTATATGAAGTTGGGAAAGTGACTAATCGGAATACCTCAGATCGAGAAATTTGCGATCCCGCGCGCGGTCTGCGGACCATAGTAGGCTTTCAGCGGGATCGTCGCCGGGCCAAGCGAGTCGCTTTCGATACGCTCTGTTGGCGATGCGTTGGTCATATCAAACTCTCATGTCTGTCATGGCATTTCAGGGAAACCCGCGTGGGCCGCGATCTCAGTGAATGATCTGATTGAGGAACGCCTTCGCGCGTTCCGTATTCGGCGCGCGAAAGAATCTGCTTGGATCGCCCTCTTCCACGATTGAGCCGCGATCCATGAAGACCACTCGATCCGCAACTTCGCGCGCAAAACCCATTTCGTGCGTGACGCAGACCATCGTCATCCCATCCTGCGCGAGCTCAACTATGGTTTCGAGCACCTCCTTGACCATTTCCGGATCGAGGGCAGAGGTCGGCTCGTCGAAGAGCATGATCTTGGGCTGCATGCACAGGGCACGGGCTATCGCGACACGTTGCTGCTGCCCGCCCGACAATTGAGCGGGATATTTGTTGGCCTGGTCATGGATCCGGACTTTCCTCAACAGCGCCATCGACCGCTGATGCGCCTCGGACTCAGCAAGGCCCCTGACCTTCATCGGAGCCAGCATGCAATTTTCGAGCACCGACAGATGCGGAAACAGGTTAAAGCTCTGAAAGACCATGCCGACTTCAGAGCGAACGTTATTGATGTCGCAAATCCGGTCTGTCAGTTCGATCCCATCGACGACTATACGTCCGGAATCGTGCTTTTCGATATGATTGATGCAGCGGATGAGAGTCGATTTCCCGGAACCCGATGGTCCGCAGAGTACGATCTTTTCTCCTTTTGCGACTTCGAGGTTGACGTCGCTCAGGGCATTGAAGCTGCCGAACCGCTTGACGAGGTGCTCGACGACAACCATCGGGGACGGGTCAGCTGGGCTAACTGTGCGTTCTTGCTGCATGCTGATCTCCAGGTTGTAGCCCCAGGGAATGACGGGCCATCGGATTATGACTGATTATCGGCGGGCGCCCGCGATCGCGTACTTCCTGCGGAGCGAGGCGACGAATTGGGACGCGGCGCAGCCTATCATGAGATAAACAACAGCCACTGCGAGATACATCTCGACCAGACGACCATTGAGCTGTGCAAGCTTGGAAGCCGCACCAAGGAGATCAGTGAGCGATAGAACGTAAACAAGGGACGTATCCTGAAACAGGATAATGGTCTGGCTCAGTATGATGGGGCTTGCGACCCGAAACACCTGCGGAAGGACGACATGACGATACGTATCGAACGTCGACAGGGCGAGAGCCTGGCACGCCTCGAATTGTCCTTTGTTCACGGCGCGCAATCCGACACGGATGATTTCCGAATAGTAGGCGGCTTCAAACAGGCCGAAGGTGATGAACGCTGTGTAGGTGGCACCGACTGGAACCGGGCGACCGTTGCCTGACAGGTGCCCCAGAACGATGGGCACCAAGAAGAAGAACCAAAACAGGACCAGAATGAGCGGAATCGATCGCATCAGGGCGACATAGCTACGGACGAGCTGGCTCAGAATGCGGAGCTCAAAGTGCTGCACGAGGGCGAAGAGCGTTCCAAGAAACATTCCAACCAAGAAGGCGGCTGCCGTCAAGGAAAGCGAGAACAGCAATCCTGACCACAGATAGGGCCATGCCTGTACGACAATCGAGAAATCGAGACTGTTCATTTCACGACCTCCATACCGTTAGGGACGGGGCTTTCCAGCTTCACAGCGTCGAAATCTGACCCGCCGGCCTCCCTACCGGGTGCGGTACCGGGTATGCGCACGGCTTTGTCGATAAGCATCATCGTCTGGTAGGCGATCAAAGCCAAAGCGAGATAGATGAGCGTGGCTGCACCGAATGCCGCGAAGGTTTGGAACGTCGCATCGCTGATTTGGCGCGCCTGCGCGGTCAGCTCCATCACACCGATGGTTAGAGCGACGGATGTATTCTTGTAGATGCCCATCACCTCGCTTGTCAGGCTTGGCACGATCAGGCGAAGTGCCTGCGGCAAGATGATATGCCGATACGCCAGATAACCGCTCAGGCCGAGTGCGGCAGCGGCTTCGTCCTGTCCCCTGGGCAAGGCTTCGATGCCTGCGCGAACCTGTTCTGCGATGCGCGCGGCGGTGTAAAGGCCCAGGCACCACAGGGCCGGAAGGAAAGTTCCCCAAGGCGGAGGTATTTGCTTTATCCAGTCGCCCATGGTCGTTGGAAGAAGCTCGGGCAGGACGAAGTACCAGAGAAACATCTGCACGAGAACGGGGATGTTTCGGAAGATCTCAACGTACAATCGAGCTAGGGCCCGGAGGAAGGGATTCTGCACAGTTCGACCTATGCCGACGACGACTCCAATTGCGAATGCAATCCACCAGCCGAAGAAGGCAAGCGCCAACGTCCAACCGAGACCCGAAACAAGCCAGTCGATGTAACGCTGGCCATCCACGGTCTTTTCAAGAAGAACTGTGAACATCGCAAACCTCACGATTGCGGGTGCGCACGGCGACCACGCTCGGCATGGTCGCTCATCGTGCACGTTGTGCCGGTACTAATCGACCGCGTCAGCTGAATGCACGATCTTCTCCTTCAGCGTATCGGCAAGCGCAAAGCCATGATCTTCGCTTTGGCTCGATCAGGCTGTCCGCCTCGAGCGCTTTTTCTCGAACTGCTCCCATGCCTAAACCTACGCGGCCTTGAATGACTTTTTAGACAGCCGTCCGCGGATAAGATGCACTAAGCGATCCACATCGTCGATCGTGTTGAACATGCCGAACGATATACGGATGCCGTCACGCTCTGGGGAAACACGCACGCCATTCTCTTCGAAGTAGCTGAGCCATTCTGTCGCAGGAAGACCGATGACGTAGATGTGAGGCGATCGATGTTGCCGCTCACGCGGACCGATGAGATTGACGCCGAGATCGTCCAGCTGGGCGAGCAAATGATCACCTAAATCGAAGCAATGATTCTGAATGTTCTTCACCCCGATCTGCTCGATCATGTCGAGTGAGGCTCCGAGCGCATGAATTGCAGGAAGGTTGAAGTTGCCTAACTCGAAGCGTCGCGCGGTGGGAGACGACGCCAAACGATCGGGACGAGCGATAAGGTCGTCAGGAATTTCCGCCAAACTGGCAGCGGCGAGATAGGCGGGCTCCAGCTCCTTCAGAGTTTGGTCCCAATAGAGCAATCCGAGACCTTGAGGGACGAGCAATCCCTTGTGACTTCCACAGCCCACGAAGGTTGCCTGGATGGCCTTCACATCGATCGGAACGACCCCGATTGCCTGCATGACGTCGACAACGAAGTAGAGCTTCTTATCCGCGCAAAGAGCGCCGATACTCTCGATATCGAAGCGATGTCCTGCGTGGAAGGTCACGTGCGACAGCGAAATCGCGCGGGTCGTATCGTCGATGTAGGGAAGAAAAGCCTCGGCGTTTACGACATTCGTCATGGGAAGGAAGTCGATCCGGACCCCCTTCTTCTTCAAATTGAGGAAAGCATAGGTGTTGTTTGGATGATCGCCATGGATCATCAAAACGCTATCGCCGGCTCGCAGAGGCAACGCGTTCGCCGCGATGTTCATGCTTTCCGATGTGTTCTTGGTGAAGGCAATTTCGTCGGCCGACACCCCAAGGAAACGGGCTACTTTGGCACGCGTTTGCTCAACCCGGTCGAGCCACACGCCTTTCGGCCCGGCGCTCTCCAAGCCTTCACGAAGAAAGGTTTCGATGGCGGCCATTACGGGACGCGCGAGCGGCGCCTGAAAACCGGAGTCCAGGTAGACCATCCTTTCGGCTGCAGGGAACTCCTTGCGCACAGCTTCCACGTCGTAGTGGCCAGACATTCCCACTCCCCTTCAAAACGCTTCGCCCGTATTGCCAAATTTGCTGGCTTGATCGCCATACCGAGCCTGTGCAGCGCACAAAAACCGATCAACGACCGACGGCGCCAATGATATGAGCAAGCCGGAGCCTGATCCAGGTCGTTTTTCATATTTCAGTAGCAATAGTTCCGAAAAATGATAATTTTCTTCGATTAGGGAGATTACGATGGCCGACCAAAAAAAGACTGCCGGGCCCCTCGACCGAGCATTCGCGATAGTTGGCCATGTCGCTCACCAGACAAAAGCCGTCTCGGTCGTTGAGATCGCGAGCGCCCTTTCGTTACCCGTTCCGACGGCGCATCGACTTGTCGGAAATCTGGAAGAACGCGGCCTTCTTCAGAAAGCGCTTGGATCGAAGCGATACGTGGTAGGCAATCAGTTGGTGATGCTGTCCGCCAGAGTCATCGGCGCGGCTTTTCGTACGGCGCGGCGCCATGCGGTGCTGCGCGCGGTTGCTGGCGAGATCGGCGAACAGTGCGAGATCGGCGTCGTGCGCGACAATCTCGTCACTTACGTTGACAGCGTACGCGTGTCCCAACCACAGGGGCTTCAATTCAATCCCGGCGAGGCGGCTCCACTTCACTGCACCTCGACGGGAAAGATCTACATGAGCCGACTGCCCAAGAGGCCGCGCGAAAAGTTATGTCGCTCACTCGCTCTGACCCAGTACACTGATAACACCATCGTGGATTGCGAGACGCTTCTGAAGATTCTCGAGGAGACGCGCCATCATGGATGGGCCAAGACCAATGAGGAATACGTGAAAGGCGTGGTCGGCTGTGCGGTCCCTATCGTTTCTCCGGACCGGGAGCTGATAGCCTGTCTTGGCGTCTCGGTGCCCGCGGCGCGAGTCAGCTTCGCCGAGCTTGACCGGTTCATTCCCCCACTCCAAAGAGCGGCCGTGCTCCTATCGCAAACCATTCTTCAAACCGACAGCGACGATGAAACGCTTGAGGATACTTGAGTTAAAGGATCCCTCGGCTTCGCCGCTTCTGGTCGGCCCGGATCTACCTGTTCTCTCTGGCGGGCTCGATCCTAAGGGGACCGCGACTACGCTGTCCTCAGCACTGAAAGTTAGCGGCGACGTGACGACGCGCCCGTCGGTATCGGCAGAGCAGACGCCGTCCTTTGCTCATGTCACGCGCCGCTAACCTCAGTGGCCAGCCACGGCCTCAACTTGCGATGGTAGCCATGCCTGAGAGAGGGAGGTCCTCCAGGCACGCCCAAGAACCTGCATTCTTCGTGCCAGCCGATAGGTCGGGGGTTCGCTGTGTTTTTGTGTTAGCTTTGGCGATTTTCCGACATGGTCAGGTCCCGATCCCTGCACTCAGGCCTGTCCACAGCCGCGTCAATATCGATGTTGTCGCTAGGTAACTATCGACTGCGGACGCGAACCCTCGCCGCCAGCCCTCACATGATGAAAAGCGCTTCGTTACCGCCATCGGCGTGGTTTTCGTTCCGTTCCTTGATTGGACCGGCTTCTACGTCGGCATCAACTGCCGGCGGCGGCTCAGCGCATCGATGCTGGGACATGGTCAACGCCGCGGATCTGATCTTGTTAGAGGCTCCAATCTCGTTTTTCATTGAGTCGCCTTTGCTCCGCCCCGGCTACTCACCAACGTCGAGCGCGCTCCCGCTTCGATATGCCGAAGATTGGCGCTGAATTGTTGGTGCCTGCTCAATAAGCTCAAGAAATCGCCGAAGAACGTGCGGAAGATGCCGCACACCGAGGCCGATATTGAGGCGCTCGCGGCCAGCATCGCCGCCCACGGCCTGCTGCAGAACCTTGTGGTGGGGCCGGAGATCGACGGGAGCAAACCGACCGGCTGTTATCCCGTAAACATCGGTGAAGGGCGCAAGCAGGCGGTGTTGCTCCGAGCCAAGCGCAAAGACTGACCCACTTCGCTGCCAGCTTGACGAACGCACGCTTTACTTCATCATCGCGTCAGCCTCCGCGCGAAAGGTTTGGCGCGATGCGTCGCGTGAATAGAACACGAGGCGGCCTGCCCAATCAACACGCGTCCCTCGCGAGGATCCGGCGCCGATGGCGACTGCGGGCGGACTGCCGTTGCGGAAGCTCCAGTGCCGTCAGACCGCGCCGTTGAGCAGTTCATAGGAACCGTCCGATCGCCAGTTGGGCCTGCGCGTGAGGACATTAACGGCCGCGCCCATAGGCTTGGCCGGCTTTCTTTCCTCAAAGATCGCAAGAAGACCCTCAGGCACGGGTCTATGACATGCCACCTAGAAAGGCAGAATGGTTGCTGCCGGAACATCTGGCGAACTGTTATTGTTGGGCAAGGATTCTGTCGAGCGCGCGAGTGAGTTCATCCACTTCGACGTCATCGTCGCACGTCTCGGTCGAGATACTTGCAACACTCTCGTCATCGCCATCCTTGGTGTCCCGTGCTTTAGAAAGGTACAGTTCAGGTTTATTTGCACGCTGCCATTTACCGTCAGCATTCCTAGTCCACTTATCGGGACGATGGGCAGGATCAAGCACCATGTTGGCTTCATCCACCTCAACAAAACCCATCGCCGCGAGGCGGGATTGCGCTTCCAGACTGACCGGAGTGGAATTGATCAATGGTCGCTCGCCATCGAGCCGAAGTTGATATTCCAGCAGAATATCCCCCGCGTTGTCGACAAGCGGATGACTAAGCCGAAGAGCTGTGGTGGATGTGATTTCAGTTCGCCCAGGAAACAGTTCCCGCAACCTTTCGCCTTCGAATACCTCATTCATGCGAAATCCGGCTTCTGTTCTTAGAAGCCCAACGCTTCCGTTGCCTAACTCATAGCTGAAATATTTGGCGTCGTGGGTATGTCTTCTCGCCGTACCGGAACCCTCAGCCAGACTTGCTGTGCGCGCAGCTTTTGAGGATACGGAAGGCGAGTACTCTTGTGAGTTCGCGGCGATATGCTTGATTTCATCGCTATGATCGTTGCGTAAATCGCATCACCTGATGTGCCTCAGACATCACCAAAACTATTCCACAATCGGAGGATACCGCGACTGCGCACCAAACTCGCGACGATCCCCTTCGTTGCCTCTAAAGCTGCCCGGAGACCTTTCAGTGCAGGAACCACTGCTCGATTTGACCGTCGATGACATTGCACCATCGGGTGCGAGCCTGACCGTCTATGACGAGGAACACTTGGCTACATACTGGCGGCTGCTTGACGCTGAAGCTGAGGGTGCAGACTGGCGCGAGGTCGCGCGCGTTGTTCTTCACGTTGATCCTGCTCACGACTGGCATCGGGCGCGTCGCGCTTTTGACAGCCATCTCGCTCGGGCAAAGTGGATAGCAGATGACGGTTATCGGCAGCTTCGCAGTGACGCTCGGAACTAGACTAGTGGATCACCTCGCAACCCATGACGCGTCAAGCCGGCTGAACTGCAATGTCGGCCTTTAAAAGAGCCGCACTCAATCAATTGAGCTCCAATAAAAACAACAATCACTGTCCCGTGGGTACGCCTCAAACGGATGGGAAAGCCGTTACTGTGAGCCCTTGCGGCCTGCACTAGGCACCCGCTCTGGCGGGCGTTGCCGATAACTGGTTCCTGACAGGCTCACGGCTCGTGCTGGCATCGCCAAAATACTTGGCGACGACCCGAGCCGATTTCGTCCGACATGTCAGCTACGCGAAAACCCGTCACTGTATCCGACGCCTGCCAGGCCTATCGACGATGGCAACACGGCTTGCCGCGACGAACTCATATGAGTCCGCACATAAGAAGACGAGCCATTCATTCGCAGAGGCGGACACATTATTTCCAGTCACCTACCAACCTTATCAATTGATCAAGAAGACAGCCACATGGCATGCATCCGCGTCTGTGAACCTCTCTAGAACATTGACCTCGGATTAGGTCGAGAAGAATGAAACGGCTGCTCCTGGGCACGATAGCCATCGTCTTGCTGGTCGCAGCTGTCGCCGGTCTGGCCGCGCGGCTCTGCGAGCGAAGCGGTTCTGATGTCGGTCGCAATCGCGGCGATGGCTGTCGATGCTGGGAATTCGTCAACGCCGGAGATGTGTTCCGTGCGCCACCTCCTGCCCTCACGTGTTCTGGTGAAACAGGAAGTCCGCTCGGCCGCGAAATCGGCTTCCGCTGGCAGATCGCCAACTCGTTGTTTGGAATCGCGATGAACGGCAACTGCGCCAGTCCCAAGGGCTCTAACGCTAAACTCATTCTGCCGGGCCTTCAGGATGAACGCAAAATTGTTACCCGCAGCCCCGTTAAGGATCCGCTCAGTGACGCCTGGAATGATATCCTCCTGGACGCAATAGGCGCCACTGCGGTCGTCATCAATAAATATCAGACCTGCGACCTTGCGACTCCGCTGCCGCCCGTCAACGGCAGCGACGGCCAACAGGGCGGTGCAGCAGGCGTGGACATAAAGTCTTCTTTTCTGCCCACTTGGCCGTCAGCGTTGAGTACGACTGCGTGCTCATGGGCCCTCCGATCGTTGGCTTTTGCACAACCGGCATCGCAGGCTTTCCAACGAGCGGCTCAGTAGGAACTGCCCGCGTTGGGCAGAACATTAACG
>NZ_JACMYK010000008.1 GCF_020889785.1 Bradyrhizobium acaciae | reverse complement strand
GGACACCAGGACCGTATTGGACGTGGTCCCCATCACGTTGAGGGTGCCGCCCGCGGAGACCGTGGTCCCGACACCGTTGGAGGATGCCGAGACCAATCCTCCCACCAGGACGTTTTCTATGCCGCCGCTCGAAACGAAGACGTTGCTCGTGACGGTGCCGCCAAGGTTGAGCGTGCCACCCGACAGTGCGATGTCGTGCGCCGTCGCGCCGGCGGAAACATTCAAGGCACCGCCGCTCGAAACGCCGATGAAGGAGACCGCGCCACCCGACGAGACATTCAACGTGCCGCCCGCGGAAATGCCGGTGCCGGATCCAGCCGCACCGCTGACGATGCCGCCGGCATAGACATTCTCGACGCCGCCGCTCGCGACGTAGGACTGACCGAGCTCCTTGCCGTAGACGTTGAAGACACCGCTGCTGGTCACACCCACGAAGGTTGCCGTTCCGCCGGCCAGCAGATTGAGCGTCCCACCGGAAACCCCGGTCCCCGATTGCGGAGAACCGCTGATCACGCCTCCGGAAGAGACGTTCTCGACGCCGCCGCTGAAGACCGCCTCGACCGCCGCATAGCCGCCGGAGAGAATATTCAGGATGCCGCCAGCATAGACGCCGGTTCCTGATCCACTCACGCCGCTGATCGTGCCGCCGGAATAGACGTTCTCCACACCACCGCTGGAAACAGCGACGCTGCTCAGCACTGTCCCGCTGACATTGAACGTGCCGCCGCTGGAAACGATGAGATGCGCCGCCGTACCCCCTGCGAGCAGGTTCACGGTGCCGCCGGAGATAAAGGTTCCCGAGCTGGTCGCGCCGGTGATCAGCCCCCCCGAAGAGACGTTCTCAATGCCGCCCGCGAACACCGTCGTCTGGCTTTGGACGGTGCCAAGCACATTGAGCGTGCCGCCGCTGGAGATAAACAGGTTGTCGGCCAGGCCGCCCGAAAGCACCGTCGCCGAGCCGCCATTCGACACTGTCGTGCTGGTCGCATCGCCGCCGGACGAGACCTGCAACTGACCACCACTCGACACGATCGTGCTGATCGTTACTCCGCTGTCGAACTCGATTCCGCCCCGGAGAACCGTGTTCAGGGCGGTCCCGCCCGACTGCACGGTCAAGGTCTGGCCACCACTGATCACCAGTCCGGAGCTGACCTGGCCATTGCTGACGACGATGTTGCCACTGGTCCCGCCACTGCTGGCGACCAGGAAGATATCGGTGCCGCCACCGTCAGCGGCGCTGCCGAACTGCGTGCTGAAGGTCTGGCTTGGATTGAGCTGGATCGTCAGCGTGCCGTGGTCGTTGGTCGCGATGTCAAGGACGTTGCCGGCGCCGAGACCGACGCTCGTGATCTCCGCCATGCTCACGCCCGTCAGATTGATCGTATCCGTGACGGCAAACCCGGAGATGACCGTGGTCGGCATCGCCGTGCCGTCGATCTCGAGCTTGCCGTTGGCGCCGACAAACACCACCGATCCGGATTCGGCGGCGCCGCCGCCGAGATCGGCCGTGCCGCCGGAAATCGTCAGCACACCACCAGCCATGATTTGCGTGTTCGACGTGGTGCCGTGGGACAACACGATCTCGGTGCCGCCGCTGGACACGGTGGTACCGATGTCAACACCGCCGGAGAGCACATTCTCGATGCCGCCAGATACAACCGTGACGTTGGAAGTGATCGTGCCGGTGACATTGATCGCACCGGATCCGGAGAAGGTGAGGTTGTGTGCCGAAGCCCCGGCCAAAATGTTGAGCACGCCACCGGAAAGCAGCGCGGCATGGTCGAACTCGGCACCCGAACTGACATTCACCGTGCCGCCAGAAATACCCGTACCGCTGCCGGGGATGCCGGTGACGACGCCGCCGGACAAGACGTTCGCGGTACCGCCGCCGTAAACAGCCATATTGTGGAGCATCGTGCCGGCAATATTGACGATCGCCCCGCTCGATACGCCGATATTGGTAGCCGAGCCGCCGGCCGAGATATTCACCACGCCGCCGGCGGACACACCTGTCCCGTTACCCGTGCCGCCGCTGATCAGCGCGCCCGACATGACGTTCAGGACACCGCCGCTGCTGACCAGGATATGGTCGGCCTTGCCACCGGACAGAATGTTGATCGTGCCGTTATCGCCGGTGAAAGTGCTGGCGTTGCCTGTTGCATAACCGCCAGAGGAAACGGTCTCGGTCCCGCCGGAGCCGATGAAGACATGGCTGAGCGTCGTGCCGTCCACGATCAGCGAACCGCCGCTTGAAACAGATATATCGTGCCCCGGAAGTCCGCTGGAGGACACGGTGTAGGTGCCGCCGCTGCCGACGAAGATGCTGCCGCCGCTGAGAATGTTTTCGCCCGAAACGGTACCACCGGCGAAAATCGCCAATTGCCCGCCGCTTCCGATCGTCGGATTGAGGGCAACGCCGCCCGAAACCGTCAATATCGCCAACAGGCCGGGAGAGTTTGCGCCGGATACGGTTGCCGAGATGCTTTCGCCCCCGGCGAGGACGTTCTGGTTGGAGCCGGACAGAATCTGGGCGCCGCTATCCACACCGCCGCTGATGATGGACTCGTAACCGCCGGACAGGATCGTTCCGGTGGCGCTGCCGCCGGCCGAGCCGGCATTGCTGCCAAAGGGCGTCAGACCGAGGTCAAGGAATCCCTGGCTGGACACGACAGTACCCGTCGCGGTGCCGCCGCTGAGCACGTTGAGGCCGCCGAAGCTGCCAACCTGGGTTTGCGATGCCGCTCCGCCGGAGGAAACCGTCAATATGCCGTAGCTGCTGTTGTTGGATCCGGCGATCTGCGCGGAAATGCTGACGCCGCCTGCCGAAACGGACTCGTTGCCAGCCAGGATCGCGGCGCCGGAGTCGACGCCGCCGCTCTTCACGGCTTCGAAGCCCCCGGACAGAATCGTGGTGCTGGTTGCACTCCCGCCATCGATCTCCATGTAACCGGCAGAAGCGACGGTTGCACTGAAGGCGCTGCCGCCGGACAGATATATGCCACCGCCGGTCTCCACGGTCGCGCTCGACGTCACGCCGCCGAAATAGACCACCTCGGAGCCGGCGGAAACGATGGTGCCAATCGCCGTGCCACTGTCGTTCTCGACACCGCCGTCGATGACGGTGTTGTTTACCGTGCCGCCGGCCAGCACCGTTAGCGTCTGACCGTTGCTGATCACCAGGCCCGTGCTGGTCTGGCCGTTGCTGACGGTGATATTACCGCCGCCGTTGCTGGTAAGGTAGATATCGGTGCCGCTGCCGTCTGCGCTGCGGCCGAACTGGTTGACAAAGCTCTGGGTCGGGTCGAGCTGAATGCTGAGCGTACCGTGATCGTTGGTCGCAATCTTCAGCACGTTGCCGGCGCCGAGGCCGACGCTGGTGATCTCCGACATGTTGACGCCGGTCAGATCGATGGTGTCGCCGATGACCAGGCCGTTGACGACCGTCGTCGGCATCGAAATCCCGTCGATCTCGAGCTTGCCGCCGGCGCCGGAGAAGATCACCGTCCCGCTTTCGGTCGATCCGCCGTTCAGATCGACGATGCCACCGGCCGAGATCATGACCAGGCCGCCCGACGAGACCTGCGTGTTCGACGTCGCGCCGAGATTCATGGCGAACAGCAAGCCGCCGCTCGAGACCTTGGCGCCAAGGCTGAGGCCGCCCGCCGAGACATTCTGGTTGCCGCCGGACAGAATCGTGGCGCCGGAATCGACGCCGCCTCTGGAGATGGCCTCGAATCCACCAGACAGGATCGTGCCCGTCGCGCTGCCACCAGCCGATCCGGGAATGCCGTTGAACGGCCCCTCACCGAGCTGAAAGTAGCCGCCGCTCAGCACGGTCGTGCCGGCCGCCGTGCCGCCGCTCAGCACGGTCATGCCGCCTAAGTTGGAGATCGTCGTTGCGGATACCACGCCGCCCGAGGCGACTAGTGCGCCGCCGCCACGCGCACCGTCGCCGACGAGCGTGGTGGACACTGCAAGACCACCGGAGTTCACGTTGAGCTGGCCGCCCGACACCGTCGTGTTGCTGGCCGTTCCGCCGGCCGCACCACCCTGCCCCTGGTAGGGCGGCACGCCGAGTTGCATGAAGCCGGCATCGCCGACAATGGTGCCCAGGGCCGTGCCGCCCGCGAGCACGATCTCCGACCCATTCGCCGTGACGGTGATGGCGGAGGTCAGGCCGCCCGACAGCACGTCGAGGATCAGGCCGGTACTCACCGGATAGCCGCTTACGACAGCGCCGGGACCCACCTCGAGGTTGGTGCCGCCACCGAACGTCGTGTTGGAAAGCTGCGAAACGGACGCTCCGCTGACGAGCTCAACGGCGCCGAAATTGGTGACCGTGACTCCACTGAGCGACCCGCCGGAGAACAACTTCAGCAGACCACCATTGACCCCCGTGGCGGTTGCCGCACCGCCGGAGAGAACATCGAGTTCGCCGCCGTTGATATTAGTGCCGTTCGCCACGCCTCCGGACGAAACGATTTCCAGGCCGCTGTAGAAAATGTTGATGTTACTGGCCGTGCTTCCCGCGAGATTGAGCTGGCCACCGTAGTTCACGTTGACATCATGCGCGGACGCGCCGGCCTGCAGGTTCAGGATGCCACCGCTGTTGACGGCAGCTTCGCTCACCGTGCCGCCCGAGGATGCATTCACGGTGCCGTTGACGTTGACCGTGGGAAAACCGGACGGATTGATCGATCCGCTGATGGCGCCGCCGGCAGAGACGTTCAGCGTGCCGCCGCCCGTCACGAACACGTTGCTTGTAGCCGTGCCGAGAAGGCCGAGTGTTGCCCCGCTCGAGACAGTCAGATCGTGAACGGTGGCGCCGGTTGCGATAGCGGCCGAGGCTCCTGACGACAGGGTAAAGAACTCGGACAGGCCTCCGGAGGAAACGTTGAGCGAGCCTCCCGACAGCGTGAAGGACTGGGCGTTGCCGCCTGAAAGTACGTTCAGCGCGCCTCCCGACACGGCGAAGCTCTGCACGCTGCCGCCCGAAGATACGTTCTCCGTGCCACCGGAGTAGATCGACGCGTTGCTGGTCTGAGACCCCGCGAGATTGAGGACACCACCGCTGCTGACGCTGAGGTCGTGGATCGTCCCGCCATTGTCGACCGCGACCAGACCGCCGCTGTTGATCGTGAAGAAGGAGAACTGACCGCCCGCGGTCACGCTGACTGTGCCGCCCGAGACACCCGTCCCGCTGCCGGGTGCACCGGTCTCGACGCCGCCCGAAAAAATCTCGACGAGGCCGCTCGAATAGACCGCAACCTGGCTTGTCACCGTTCCGGCGATGTTCATCGTTCCGCCCGAAGACACGGCGAGGAAGGACGCCGCGCCGCCCGAGGACACGTTGAGTGTGCCGCCCGCATAAACCGTGGAATGCCCGAGCGTCGCGCCGACCAGAACGTTGAGCGTGCCGCCGGAAACCCTGGTGCCCGAACCGGTGACGCCGTTGGCGTTGCCGCCGGCAAGGACGTTCTCGGTGGCGCCGGAGAACAGGAACGTGTTGCTGGTGATCGATCCCGCAACGTTGAGCGTGCCGCCGCTCGACACGGTCAGGTCATGCGCAACGCCGCCGATGTCGATATTGAGCTGGCCGCCACTGCTGACCGTCGTGCCCTGTTCGGTACCGAACACGTTCTCGGTGCCGCCGCTCAGCACGGTGCCGATCGCCGCACCGCCCGAGAGAACGTCGAGCGTCTGCCCCGCACTGATCACGAGGCCGCTGGAGGTCTGGCCGGCGCTGACCTTGATGGCCGAGCTGTCGATGAAGGTGATGTCCGTCCCCGCGCCGTCGGCGGCGCTGCTGAACGTGCCGCTGAACGTATCTCCGGGCGAAAGCTGCAGGTTGAGCGTTCCATGGTCGCTGGTCGCGACCGCCAGAACATTGCCGGCACTCAGGGTGATGCCGGTGATGTTTGCGGCACTCTCAGCGGTCAGATTGATCGTATCTCCGATGGCGAATCCGGAGATGACGGTGCCCGGCATGGCCGTGCCGTCGATCTCAAGCTTGCCGCCCGCGCCGGCAAAAATCACCGACCCTGACTCGGCCGCTCCGCCGCTCAGGTCAGCCGTGCCTGCGCCGGAAATCGTGACGACGCCGCCGGACAGGATCTGCGTGTTCGACGTCGTGCCAAAGGCGTAGACGTTCTGCTGGCCGCCGCTGGATATCGTGGTGCCGATATCGATGCCGCCCGACAGGACATTCTCGACGCCGCCGGAAACGACGGTGGCGCTGGACGTGATGGTGCCGGCCACATTGAGGGTGCCGGACCCGGAAAACGTCAGATTATGCGCAGTCGCGCCCGAATTGATGTTGAGCACACCACCGGAGAGAAGCGCTGCATGATCGAGCTCGGCGCCCGACATCACGTTGACGGTGCCGCCGGAAATGCCGGTGCCGCTGCCGCTGAGGCCGGTGACGATGCCCCCCGACAAGACGTTCTCGATGCCGCCGCCGTAGACCGCCTGATTGTGGAGCACGGTGCCGGCGATATTCGCAGTGCCGCCGCTCGAAACAGCGAAGAAGGCGGCCGAGCCGCCGGCAAGGATGTTCAAGGTGGCGCCGGCCGACACGCCCGTGCCGGAACCGGACTGACCGCTGATGAGGCCGCCCGAGTAGACGGTCTCGACCGCACCGGCCGAGATGCCGACATTGCTCAGCGTCGTGCCATAGACGTTCAGCACGCCGCCCGATTTGACGACGACATGATCGGCCTGGCCGCCGGACAAAACGTTGATCGTGCCGTTGTCGCCCGTGAAAAGGCCACCGCTGCCGCCACCGCTTCCGGTGATGAGGCCGCCCGACAAGACGTTGACCACGCCACCGCCGGCGACGAAGAGATTGCTCGTGACGGTGCCGGCGACGCCGAGGAGCGCGCCGCTGTTGACGGCCATATGGTCGAGCGTGCCGCCCGACAGCACGTTGACTTGCCCATTGTCAACGTTGTTGCTGCTACTGCCGAGCGCCGTCTCGATGCCGCCGGACGCAATGGTCTCGATGGCGCCCGACTTGACGAAGACGTCGTGCAGCGTCTGACCGGCCGAAACGGTGAAGAGCGCGCCGTTTTCAAGCGTGACGCGGCCGCCGCTCAGAACGGTCTCGCCGATCACCGTGCCGCCGCCTGCGATGTCCAGCAAACCATTGCTGCCGACTGTGGTCCCGCTCGCGACGCCGCCGTTCGACACGAATTGGGCGGCAAAGAACCCGGAACTGTTCGCGCCGGAAACCGTGGCCGAAACGCTGAGACCGCCGCTCGAGATATTCTGGTTGCCGCCGGACAGAATCATGGCGCCGCTGTCGACGCCACCGCTCGAAATCACCTCGTAGCCACCGGACAACGTCGTTCCGGTGGCGCTGCCGCCGCTCGAAATGACCAGGCTGCCGGAAATCCCGACCGTCGTGTTGGTCGCCGAGCCGCCCGAGGAAATCGCGACGTTGCCGTAGGAGCCCGCGCCGCCGGTGACGGTCGTCGAGACCACGAGCCCCCCCGTCTGGATGCTGACACCGCCACCCGACACGAGCGTGCCGCTTGCGGTCCCGCCGGCGAAAACGGCCGAACCGTTGCCGGGGTTGAATCCCAGCGCCAGAAAGCCACCGGCGTCGACCACGCCGTTGATGAGGGTCGCCCCGCTCAGAACGGTCTCGGCACCGCCCTGAGAGATGGTCGTGGAGGAAGCAACGCCGCCGGAGTCCACCTGCTCCTGGCCGCCGTTATAGACCGTTGTGCCGGTCGTGGTCCCGGAGTTGAAGATGAAGCCGCCGCTCAATTGCGTGCCAACGGCGCTGGCGCCGGGATCGATGATCAGCGTGCCGCCATTCAGGACGGTATCGCCGGTTTCAGTGCCAGAAGATACGGTAACGGTCACGCCGCCGGAAATCGTCTGCATGGCTCAGCCCCTGGGCCAGAATAAAAATCATTTGTCGGTTTCGGTCGTCGATGCCGCGTCCTCGGGCATCGACGTCGTCTACGCGCTACACTTTGGCGCTGACCGGAAATCCCGGTATGCGCTGAATAATCTGCTTGACGTGATCGGCTGTGATGAGCCGAGTGCATTCGAATTGCCGGGGTGAATTGGCATGCCGCGGGCACCACAGGAAATCCTTGTGGTCGAAACGCACCCGCGGGTCGTTCCAGCAACTGTTGCACGCGTGAAAATTGACAATCCGGTATGGCGTTTCGAATTCGTTGGTCGGATGGGTGAACCCGCTGATCATGACGACCGGCGTCCCCGAGGCCCATGCAAGCCAAGACAGGCCGCTCGACAGGCCGATGAAGAAGTCAGCGTGCTTCAGGTAGCGAAAGCGCTCGGCCAGCGGCTTGTCGCCGGTCTGATCCTCGGCACCATTCGGAATGTGATTCCAGATCAACTGGGTGCCGTGCGTGGCCTTCTGATCGATGCAGACCACCCGGTAGCCGGCCGCCTTCAGGAAATTGACGATCTCGCGCCAACCATGCGGGTTGTTCCAGTATTTGCTTTGCGTGGTGCTCTGAACCGCGATGCAGACGTAGGGTTCGGCAATCGGCCTCTCATCGTCCTTGATGACGATGCGCGGTGGCTGCTCGGTCGGATCGACACCCAGAATATAGCCCGCGGTTCGATGTAGCCCGACATGGCGGAAATCGGTCGGCTGATAGACGCAATCCTTGTCGTCGAAGAACAAGCCGACGCTGTAGGTCGCGTAATATCGCTCCGGCTTGACCTGTTCGTGCGTGATGAACTCGATGTCCGGATAGGCGTCGCGGAACAGCTCGACCAGCGGCGCCCCCATGGCGCAGCTCAGCTTGCAGCCATGCCTGTCCTTGAACTTCACGGCGTAGGGAAACCATCCCATCGTATCGCCGAGCGTCCCGACCGGAAACTGGATCAGTACATCGCGATCTTTCGCCGAGTATTCATGGTCAAGGACGGTTTCGCCCTGCTGGGAAACCTCGATTCCGAAACGGACGTAATAGCGCTTGCTGCTGTTGACAAAGCCGCCGGCGAATTCCGTCTCGAACAGCACGTTGCCGGTGTCGAGATCGCGAATCCTCACCTTCCAGGGCTGCTCGCCATGCGGGCAAACAATTCGCGCACCGTCATTGAAGTCGAACCGCACGCCCCTCGCGCCATCCAACGTCGGCGTTGACGCCGGTGCCGGATATGCGCGTTTTTGCTCTCCCGATGTTGCGGCAGATTCCTTTGGCTTGCTGTCTGTCGGATTGGTGTCGGATTGCGCATCAGGATCTTGCGCAATCTTTTCAACGCTGGTCGAAGAAGCCCCACTGGCAAGCTCAATCTTGCGATCGGTGCTGTGCACCGGGACAGCAATATTCATTCCAGCACGCCTTCAAAAAAAACTTCGATGAAAAACCCTTGCAACATCCAGTAACTTCAAAGCCGAGTCAACAACCTCCACCCAGCCGTCGGACCTTTTGTTGAATCGTCACAATAGCGAGCACCTGTAAGACATCCGCTGCTCGATCATGGTCGTCACAACCTGCCGTTGAGCCAAATGCACCGTGAGGCCGGGGCCTTGGAACCGCTTCCATCCAAATGGGCTATTACATCCCTATCATTCCTTCCGCGCTTGAGGCGCCGGACCCGGATGTCTCGCAAAAACGTACACGTTATCCCCACCAGAAACATTTGTACACATTTGGTCGGCGTCGACTCCGCAACACGCGACCGCCGACCGACGCATGGTCGTAAGTGTCTGACACAGTACGCTCGTCGGCCGGGATCGGACATTCCGATCCAGAACAGGACCGGCGGCGATTGCAACCGCAACCCCACCCGTCATCCAATTGCGGTCCGCGAGGCCGGCCCCGGAGACGTCTTCCGGTCCATCCTGACTTCCGGGAGCGTCCTCGGTCCGATTGGCGCTCAACCTTCGTCCAGTCCTGGACTGGCTAATCGGCAGCCTGTCGCATCGTGGCTGCAAAGTTTGCCGCGAAGGCGCTGACGCTCTCGTCCTGGTGCGCGACGACATCGCGAACGACGAGCCCGTGGGCGTCCCGTGAGGCCTGCATCAGGTGGTCCGCCAGCGCGACCGGATCATCGACGCCGAAATAGCGGGCTGCGCCTGAAGTCTGCTCGCGGTGCACGTCGATATCCGACAGGATCATGGGAACGCCGAACGATTTCGCCTCCTCGACAGTGGTGCTCCATCCCTCGAAGCGCGACGGGTTGAGCAGTGCGGTTGAAGCCCGCAACAACGCGTAGACGTGCGGCAACGGGATCACGCCGAGGTGCCGGAAGTGCGCTTCGAGGCCACGCTTTTGGACGACGGAATTGACCAGATCATAGTAGCCCGGCTCGCGGCGGTCCTCCGTGCTGCCGGAGGCGCAGACCACCACGTTGGTGCCGCGTTCTTTCAGGATCGTCAGCGCATCGACCACGAGTTGGTGGTTCTTGTGGCGGTAGAACTGATTGGGCAGATAGAAATAGCTTTCCGGCAGGCCGTAGCTCGCGATCACTTCCGAGGGTGCCGTGTTCAGGAACGCAGCCGGCGGCTGGGTCGCAAAGCGCACGACGCTGACGCGATTTCTTGCATGCGGATAGTAGGCTTTGAAATCCCGGAAGGCGCTCTCGCTGCTCAGCATGATGGTTCGTCCCGACGCGATCTGAACGCGAAAGCCGATCTCGCGGCGCCAACGCGCCGTCGTTGGAAACAGCTGAGGCATCGAACGGTGCTGCAGGTCCGGAATCCACGCCACCGCCGGGATAGCCAGCCGCCAGCCGAAGAAGCGCGCGGCTTCAACGACGACATCGACACGCGCGGCGCGGAACGCCGCTGCGGCTCCGCGGTCCAGACCAAGCCCGAGCGCCGCAGCCAACCCCGGCTGTCCGTCGAATGCCTCCGATCGGACGACCTCGACACCCGGTATCGCGGCAAGCTCAGCGAGTTCATGCTCGTCGGCTCCAGTCCCGGCAAAGACGACCGGAACGAATTCGCCGGGCAGAAACCGCGCGAGCGCCGCGAACAGATTGCGCTGATAATTGTACCCGCCGGCCCAAAGCCGTCGCGATATATGACCGAACGCGAACCGCAATGGGCGGGGCGTCACGAAGCCTGCCCTTTGAACCAGGTCACGTATTCGGCAAGGCCCTGATCGAGCGGAATGCGCCAGTCGAACCCGACATGGCGCAGCATTGCATCGTCGGCCAACAGGCTCACGGGATCACCGGGTCGGCTTATTCCCGAGTACCGCACAACGGTCTTGCTGCCCCACTGCCGGATGAGGCCGGCTGCGATGTCGGCAACGCTGGTCCCGCGGCCTGACCCGCCATTGATGACGCGGAAGGTTTCCTGCGACGACGGTTCCGCGACGCTGGCAAGCAGCCGCGCGACATCGCGAACGTCGGTCCAGTCGCGAATTTCGTTTCCCGTCCCGCCGAGCGTCAGCACCTGCTCCTTGGCCTGCAGCCGCGAGCAAATGTCGAAGAGCAACTGTTTGCGCAGATTGGGTCCATAGACCGAGAACAGCCGCACGACAGTGCAGCGGATGCCGAACGACTGCGCGTAGCTCCGGCACAATTGCTCCATCATGGACTTGTGCTGCCCGTATGGCGACATCGGAGTTGGGACGGCACTTTCAGCGATCGGACCGAAATGGTCGGCTCCATAAACGGCCGCACTCGACGCCGCGATCACCGCGCAGTTCGGCGCCGATCCGCGCAGCCATTCCAGCAGCCGCGCGGTGCTCGCAACCGTCCGCGAAAAATCCTCGAACGGCCGCTCGATCGAGACGCCGACGGACGATCCACCGGCCAGATGAAAGATGCGCATCGGCAGCCCGTGCGCCGTCGCGAGCGCATTGAGATTGGCTGCATCGATCTCACCGTTGATCCAGCTCTGCAAGCCAAGCCGCCGGGCTTCCGTTGCGTCGAGCGCACCGTGCCCGACGCCATGCACCGCATGGCCGGCTCCCGCCAGTTCATGCACGAGATGGCGACCGATGAACCCGTTCGCGCCGGTAACCCAGACGATCATTGTTCAGGCCTTGTGACAGACAAAGGAGTAGAGCCGGCCGGGCCGATTGTCGAAACGTTCGGCCATCGAGAGCAGCGATCCGAAGACACGCCGCGACCCGAGCGCGGTTCGCCACAGCGGCGCCACCGGAATCTTTTGCGACAGCTTGGTCACGATCGCGGCCTTCAGTGTCTCGAGCGTGTAAGGAAACAGGTTGATCGGGCTTTGCAGCGGCGCCAGCGTGTCGATCGCGGAAAATCCGGCGCTGGTCAGCGCGCCAGTGTAGCGATCGAGCAGGAAGGCATGCTCGCCGCCGTAGAGGTGGTGCAACGGATGCTGCGCGAGGAACTGCGGAAGGTCCGCCTCCTTGCTGATGACATGCTCGCGCGCGGCGATCAGCATGCCGCCGGGCCGCAGCACGCGAAACATCTCCCGGCATGCCCCTTCGAGATCGCGCGTATGGTGCAGCACGGCTCGGGCGAAGACGAGATCGAATGTCGCATCGGCGAACGGCAGCCGCTCGGAAAATTCCTCGGCCACCCGGATCGGCAGCTGGGTCTGCTGCGCCAGATCCCGGATCGCCGCCGCGCCGACGATCGCGCTGGGATCCGGCTCCAGCGCCGTCACGGCAAAGCCGTTCCTCGCGAGCGCGTAGCTCGCAATGCCGCGGCCGGCGCCAACGTCGAGCGCGGTGCCGGACCGGCCGATGAGCAGCGCCGCGACCGCCTGCCACTCCGAACTCTGGAAATAGCGTTCAGCGGCACCGACCAGCGGATCGTCGTAGAATGCGTCGAGCACGAGCTGGCGCTGCTCCGGCTGATTGCGCAGCCAGACCACCGCCTCCTCCCAGGTGGTAAACTTGCGCTCACCGTTCATCGGGGCCGAGCTCCCTCACCAGCACGGCCGGATTGCCCGCCACGATCGAGAACGGCGCGACATCCCTTGTGACGACCGCGCCTGCCGCGACGATAGCGCCCTGCCCGACCGTTACCCCGCGCAACACCATCGCAGCCGCGCCGATCCAGGCATCATCGCAAATCCTTACCGGGCTCTCGTCAAGCGAGATATCGTTCGGATGCCCGCGCGTGAAAATCTGCTGGACCTGCCGGTGCCGCTCCGCCGCCCGCAGCGGATGGGTGAGATTGTCGAACACATTCGCCGAATGCGAGATCAGAACGCGGTTGCCGATCTCGATCGAGGCCGCCGACCAGATCCGGGTTCCCTCGCCGACGTAGCACCACTCGCCGATCTTGATCTCCCCACCATGCGCGAAGGTCAGAAGCTCACCCAGGATCCGGCTATTGCGGCCGACGACGATCTTGTCGGAATCGCCGCGGATGTTTCTGATCCTGGCATGGCGGCCGAGCGCCGCGTCCTCCTGCAACCGGCAAGTCGCGCGACCGATCAGACGCTGGACCAGGTAGTCGAAATTCATGCCGTCAACTGCAGGCAAGCGACGGCGCGCGACGACGCAGCAAGATCATCGCCCTGTCCCTTGCCGGTGTGGATGTCGAATACGGTCGCCTCGGCGAGCGCCTCGGCGCTCTGGCGCGCCCAGCCTTGTCGCGAATAGCCGAAATAGTCGACATGATGAGATGTCGCGCCGAATGCCTCGATGATCCGCTCGATCATGGCAAGATCGAACACCTGATACCAACCGAGATTCCCGCGCCTGCCGAACGGCACGGAGATCAAGCAGGTCCCGCCGGGCTTGAGAATGCGCTTGAATTCCTTCACTGCCGGAACGAAGCCGTCCCGATCGGTCTCGGCGTCGCGCGGATCGTCGGTGTACAGCATCTGATTGTCGAGGCCGATATGCTCAATCGTCGAAATGCTGGCGACGGTGTCAAAGACATGATCGCCGAACATCGTCTTCCGGAGATCGCCGAACACGTAGGAATAGCCATCACGCCAATAGCACCGCCGCTCCGGCGCCAGCGTCATGATGGTGAGATCCGCGCCGCGCAGCGGCGGACGCTGCAGCAGGAAGTCGTGATTGAACGTCGATCCCGCGTCCAGCATCTTGCCGACATTGTTCAATCGGCCGTAGACCCAGGGATATTCCACCACGCGTTCATCCATGGCGATGCCGTAGCCAGGCGGAAGCTCCTTCCCCGCCTGAAGCAGGCCGGCGTCGATGGCGGAGGTGATGGTATCGCGCTTGACCGTCTGATAACCCGGGCCGAACGGCCGCGGCCGCAACCTGAACAGCGGCACAGCAAGTCCGTCTGCAACCCATTTCAGCTGATAGATCAAGTCACTTGCAGACATCATTCCGGTCCGATCGCCCGCCCTCAGGCCGGCTCTTTGCCCCGTCTAGCACGGCTCAATCCGCGCGACGAGATCGATAAACTTTGCCCATTGCATGGCCTTGCCATAGGTCTCCTGCACGCGGCTCCGGCCAGTTGCAGCGATCGCGGCCCATTGCGGCCAATCCTGCAGGCTGCTTGAAATCGCCCCGGCTGCCCTCTCAGGCGCGTCGTAGGTGCGCATCGTGACGCCGTCCTGCATCGCCTCCGGATAGTTGCCCGCATCCGACACCAGCAGCGCCCCGCAGCCCATCGCCTCGAAGCAGCGCATATTGCCGCGATCGTTACCGGCCATGTCGATCGCGCCGTTGAGCACGATCTTGGCTGATCCGAACAGTTCGTAGAGGTCCCGGCCGAACACGGGCGGCCTTGCGATTCGCGCGATGACGTCGGGGCGCCGGTGTTTCGCGAGCGGCAGCAATCGACCGACCGCGCTTTCGGCGAGCCGTGTCAGCCGCGACGCATCGAGACAGAACACGATGTTGCGGTCAGCCGCAAGCGCCGCGACCTGTTCGAGGGTCCTGCCCCGCGCGCTATGATGCCGTGAATATCCACCGACAAACGCTACGTCGATCGGCCGTTCGCCGTGGCCGTACTGCTCCATGACAGGATCGATCGCGGGGAAGAAAAGCTCCGCCCGGCAGCCCTTGCCGCGCCAGGCCTCGAGGATCGAGGGGAAGTTTCCAAGCACCGCGCCATAGGCGCTCAAATCGGCATTTCCCGATGGCGCAGCGCGCCAGCACAGCGTCTTCTTCACACAGCCGGGAAGCTTGGCGACGAACACACTGGGATAGCGCACCGGATCGAGATTGTAGAACACTTCGGTTCTGTGGTGCTCGATCTGCGCCAGTAGAATGGCCTCGAGCGTCGGCGTGCCCTGCATGCCTTGCTCGCGCGCCCACTGCCGCTGCAGCGCTTCGTCGTCGCCATTGGTGAAGAAGGCGTCGGATGCACCGTCAAGCACGGGCTTGAGAATATGCGCCGCGCCAAAGCGATCGTGCAGGAACACGTCGCGGCGCGCCGCGAAGGTCGAGGCTTTTGCCGCCAGCTGATTCAATCGCGGCAGATAAGACGGATAGAGACCGCTATTCTGGAACAGACGCATCGGTTACGCGGCCCTCGCCAACATCCATTTCATGTTCAGGTATGGCCAGATCCGGCCGACGGATTCCCAATCCCAACCCTGCGACGCCGTCAAGCGGCCGACCGCCGTTCGAAGCGGTGCTTCGTCGACGAACTCGGCAAATGCCGGGACATTCCGATCGAGCAATTCCGCGGTCCAGCCTGCCAACGGTCCGTTCAGCCATTCCGGCATCGGCGAGTTGAATCCGACCTTGCGGCGCGCGGTGCGGATGCTTTCGGGCATCAGGTTCGCCATCGCCTGCCGCGCCACCACCTTGGTCATGCCATCGGCCGATTTGCTGGTTTCAGGCAGCGCCATCGTATAGGTCACCAACCGCCAGTCCATGAACGGCATGCGCACCTCGATCCCGTGCGCCATCGAAAGCCGGTCGAAATTGCGCAGGATGGTCGGCAGCGTGGTCGAGTGGAACATGCGGTAGAGGCGTCGGTTCAGCGCGCCCCACGTATCAGGCAGTTCGTCATTCTCGGCGACCAGCGGCAGCGGCGCCGGCATCGCCGTCAGGCCGCCGCGCAGGAAATAGTGTCCCTGGCGCCTGATCATCAGCGCCCGCAGGAAGTCGATGCCGCGCTGCGCAAGTTGCGATCGGGACGTGAGCGCGGCCGCCGCGTTGCGGATTTTGAATGCGGCCGACTGTCCTTCCTGCAAATAGGCCCCCATCAATTCGTCCGCACCGTGGCCGTCAAGCGAGACAGTGACGTTCTGGCGCCGCAGTTCGCGATAGATCAGCCAAGGCGCGCTCGGCAGCCCGATATAGACGTCGTCATTGTCGTCAAGGATGCGATCAAGGTCGGTGAGCGCATCGGAGCGACCGATCTCGAGAAAGCTCGGCGCCACTTTGGCCCACGCGGCCGCCTCCTCGGCCATCGGCCGCTCGTCATTGCTGGCGCCGGGAAAGGTCGCGACAAAGGCGTGTCGCCAGGCGGTCGAGTCACGCGGTCCCATGCCGGCCTTCTCATGGCTCGCCATGGCGCAGATCACCGCGGACGAGTCAAAGCCGCCGGACAGGCAGGTGCCTATCGGAACGTCGCTGCGCATGCGGAGCGCGACGGAATCCTGGAACAGGTCGCGAAAGCGCGCGACGCGTTCAGCTTCGGTATCCGGGATATCAGGCAGGTGATCCACCGTCCGCCACCAGCGGCGCAGCTGCACGCGCCCCTGGCGCAACCACATGCAGTGGCCGCCCTGGAGGCGGCGCAATTGCGCGAACAGGGTCCGCTCGCTGCCTTCGATCCCGAACGGGTCAAGCAACAGCCGCCGCGCCACGTCGACGTCGAGCGACGTCTCGACCAGCCCGCTCCGCGCCAGCGCGCGCTGCTCGGACGCGAACACGAACCGCTCGGACGACAGCGCGTACAGCATCGGCTTGATGCCGAAACGATCGCGCGCGAGAAACAGATCATCCGTGACTGTGTCGTAGATCGCCAGCGCCCACATGCCGTTGAAGCGCAGCAACATGTCTTCGCCCCACGCCTGCCAGGCGGCAAGGATCACTTCGGTATCGGACTGGCTGCGGAAGACTACTCCCTTCGCCTCGAGTTCGCGGCGCAGCTCGAGGAAGTTGTAGATCTCGCCATTGTAGACGATCACATGGCGGCCATCGCCCGATGCCATCGGCTGATAGCCGCCCTCGCCGGGATCGATGATGGCAAGCCGGCGATGGCCGAAGGCGACGTTTCGCTTCGCGTTGAACCAGGTGCCCTCGCCGAACGGACCGCGATGCGCAATCAAAGCGGTGAGCCGCGAGATGTCGGCCGGCTCCACGGGGGCGCCGCGCAGATTGACGATGCCTGCGATACCGCACATGTCTAGACGGCCTTGAACGGCAAGAAGCGGGTGATGATGATGCGGAGATCCCGCCAGCAGACGGCGCGATAGGGACCCAGCTGCGACACGGCGACGGCGGCGACAAAGATCACCGCTGCCGACACGCCGTAGAGCGACACCACATACCACCATGACGGCGCGTGGTCGAACGCCACATGGCCAAGCTGGGAGCGCAGCGCCAGCGCAATGGCTATCCCTGTGCCAAGCGGGATCAAGACGAAGTGCACCATCCGTGACCATATCCCCGAAAGCCTGAAGGTACGTCGCAGCAGCAGCACCGTGACCACCATCTGGGCGACCATGCCGACGCAGGAGCTCCAACCAGCCGCCTGCCAGCCGAAATACGGCAGCGCGACGGCGCTGGTTGCCAACGTGAAGATGCCAGTGACGAGCGAGATCAGCGCATTGGAGCTGGAGCGCCCCTGCGACAAAAGATAGAACGCGAACACGTTGGCGCTCGACCCCAATATTCCGCTGATCGCAAGCACCACCAGCACCAGCTGCGCCTCGGCGGCGACCTCGGCGCCGGTCCATCGATACAGCAGTGCGCCGGCGACCGGGATCAGGCCGCCGAGCGCGCTCGCGGCCAGCACGTTGAGAATCCAGGACGAGCGAAGCAGCAGGTCGACCTTGCGATCGTCATCCTCCTTCTGCAGCGTGCTGAAGAACGGGAACAGGATCTCGCCGATCTTCAGCACACCGATATAGACCGCCTCCTCCAGCCGCTGGGCGACGCTGTAGAAGCCGACGAATTGCGGTTGCAGCAGCGCGCCGAGCAGATAGCGGTCCGCCTGTCCGGCAAACAGCGCGCCGCTTTGTGCCGCAACCTGCCAGCCGCCAAGCTTGACCAACGCGCGCAGCGTACTGCGATCGAGCGCCGGCCGTGCCAGCCAGTCACTGATTGCATGCCGCGACCAGGCGGACGCCATCAGGAGATTCGTTGCGAAGCCCAATGCCTGACAGCCGAGAAAGGTCGAGGCGCGCGGCGCGTACGGGATGAGCAGCAGCATCGACATCGTCGTCACCACAGTGCCCGTGATGCTGATCGACGCGATCCGCCGATAGTCCTGACGCGCCGTGAACAGCGAGAGGAAGACCGCGAACACGCACTGGCACAGCCATCCGGCACCGGCCAAGGCGAAGGCAAGCCCGAGGTCGTCGGCGGCCGGGCCGCCGAGGTGAAATCCCAATCGCGCGAGTGGCGCGCCTGCAAGGCCGAGCAGGGCTGCGATCAGGCAGCCCACAACGATGGCGAGCGCAAGGGCGGTCGCGAAGAAACGCCGCGCCTCGTCGCGATCGGAGGGTTCCAGCCGTTGCGCGAGCTCGCGCGCGGTCGAAAGGCCGAGCGCATTGCTGAACATCAGCGCCGGCGCCACGCAGGCCGTCACCAGCCCTGCAACACCGAACGCGGCGAGGCCGAGACGGAAAATCACGAACGGGAGAATCGCGAGATTGAGCAGCACCGCGACCGCGAAGGCCGTCGCGTTCCATGCCGAATTACCGAGCAGATGGGATGGACCTTTCTTCACCGCCATGCCCGCTTTTGGTCCATCGCCTCGATACGCCTCAAGTGCCTCTTCCATAAGGGCAAAACCCATTCGGCATGGCGAGGGGCTAGCAGCCGGCGGGGTGATTGTCGAGGGTCGGCCGACGGCCGGCCCGCGCAAGGCAGGTCTAAACGACGGCCAAGGCAGAAGCCGGTCTCCACGGAACCATGACTGTTCGTTTCCTGCCCGATTTGTCGTCCCCGTAACAGTTGGAAAGGCCTGCCAAATTGTCTAAGGCAGAGGGGCTGTAGCCCCAGAGCGGCCCGCCAAACAAGAAGGTGTCTCAATGCCCTTTCCCCGCGCATCCCAAGCCCTGTCCCGTTTCACCGTGCTGGATTTGACCCGGGTCCGGTCCGGGCCGACCTGCGTGCGCCAGCTCGCCGATTGGGGTGCCAACGTCGTCAAGATCGATGCACTCCTTGAGGACGGCGGCGGCGAGCAGCCGGGCGGCCCGCGAGGCGGGTCCGATTTCCAGAACCTGCACCGCAACAAGCGCGCCATGACGCTGAACCTGAAGGACCCCAAGGGGCTCGAGGTGTTCAAGCGGCTGGCCGAGCAGGCGGACGTCGTGGTCGAGAACTTCCGGCCGGACGTCAAGGCCAAGCTCGGCATCGACTATGAGAGCATCCGCAAGATCAACCCGCGGATCGTCTATGGCAGCATCTCCGGTTTCGGCCAGGACGGCCCCTACCACAAGCGCCCCGGATTCGATCAGATCGCACAGGGCATGGGCGGTCTGATGTCGGTGACCGGCGCGCCCGGCGGCGGACCGATGCGGGTCGGCATTCCCGTCGCCGACCTCACCGCCGGACTGTTCTGTGCGATCGGCATCCTCACCGCGCTGCTGGAACGCGACGTCTCCGGCGAAGGCCAATGGGTGCAGACCTCGCTGTTGCAGGCGCAGATCTTCATGCTGGATTTCCAGGCGGCGCGCTGGCTGATGGAAAAGGAAGTCGCCAAGCAGGCCGGCAACAACCATCCGACCTCGATCCCGACCGGCGTGTTCAAGACCTCCGACGGCTACATCAACATCGCCACGACCGGCGGGCGGATCTGGGAGCGCTGCGCCCAGGCGATCGGGGCGCCCGACCTGATCACCGATCCCGACTATGCGACCGCACCGGCGCGCTCGAAGAATCGCGACGCGCTGAATGCCAGGATCGACGCCCTGACCGCGAAGAAATCGACCGAGACCTGGGTGCAGGAACTGAATGCCGCCGGCGTGCCGTGCGGGCCGATCTACTCGATCGACCAGATGTTCGAGGACGCCCAGGTCAAGCATCTCGGCATCGCCCAGCATGTCCCCAATGACGAAAACCGCGATATTCAGCTGGTCGCACAGCCCGTGACGCTGTCGCGGACGCCGAGCAGGATGGCGGCCCGCCCGCCGGAATTCGGCGAGCAGACCGAAGAACTTCTCGCCGAATTCGGCTTCGGCCAGGACGAGATCGCCGAGCTGCGGCAGCGCAAGGTGGTCTAGAGATTCTAGTCTCGACGCGTTTTCTTCACGCGAACCGGTGTCCACTTCGCTCGAAAACGCTCCGGAACCTCACGCCTTTGCCGGACGCACCAGACGCGCGACGCCGGCAAAGGCCCGATCGATCACCGGCCAGAACAGCAGCACGATCGCCAAGGTCGTGATGGTGCCGACAAGGCCGTTCGACCAGAACACCTTCATGTCGCCGCCCGAGCCGATCATCGAGAGCCGGAACGCGTCCTCGGCCCGGCTACCGAGCACCAATGCGAGCGTGAATGGCGCAAGCGGGATCCCGATCTTCTTGAAGACATAGCCGACCACGCCGAAGCCCAGCATCAGCCAGATATCGAACATCGCATTCTGGATCGCATAGGCGCCGATCGCGCAGGACACCACGATCATCGGCGCCACGGCCGCGAACGGCACGCGCAGGATCGAGGCGAAGATCGGCACCGTGGTCAGCACCAGCACGAGGCCGACGACATTACCGAGATACATCGAGGCGATCAGGCCCCAGACGAAATCCTTGTGCTCGACGAACAGCAGCGGCCCAGGGTTGAGGCCCCACACCATCAGGCCGCCGAGCAGGATCGCCGCGGTCCCCGAGCCGGGAATGCCGAGCGCGAGCATCGGCAACAGCGCCGAGGTGCCCGAGGCGTGGGCGGCGGTCTCCGGCGCGAACACGCCTTCGATGCGGCCCTTGCCGAAACTCTCCTGATCCTTGGCGAAGCGCTTGGCGAGGTTGTAGCCCATGAACGACGCCGCGATCGCGCCGCCCGGCGTGATACCGAGCCAGCAGCCGATCACGGACGAGCGCAGCAGCGTCACCCAATATTTCGGCAAGTCCTTCCACACCGACAGCACCACGCGCAGGCTGATGCCGGCGGCGTGCCCGCGCAGCGCCAGGCGCTCTTCCATCGTGAGCAGGATCTCGCTGATGCCGAACAGGCCGATCACGGCGACGAGGAAGTTGATGCCGCGCAGCAGCTCCGCAGAGCCGAAGGTCATGCGCAACTGTCCGGACACCGTATCCATGCCGACGCCGGCGAGCAGCAGGCCGAGCGACATCGAGATGACGGTCTTGTGCTTGGCTTCGCGACCGAGGCCGACGAACGAGCAGAACGTCAGCAGATAGACCGCGAAGAATTCCGGCGGGCCGAACTTCAGCGCGAACGACGAGATCATCGGCGCCAGGAAGGTGATCAAGAGCACCGCGACCAGCGAGCCGATAAAGGACGAAGTGAACGCGGCGGTGAGCGCTTCGGCCGCCCTGCCCTGCTGCGCCATCGGGTAGCCGTCGAACGTGGTCGCGACCGACCAGGCCTCGCCGGGGATGTTGAACAGGATCGAGGTGATGGCGCCGCCGAACAGCGCGCCCCAGTAGATGCAGGACAGCATCACGATGGCCGACGTCGGGTCCATCGTGAAGGTCAGCGGCAGCAGGATCGCGACGCCGTTCGGACCGCCAAGCCCGGGCAGCACGCCGACGAAGATGCCGAGCACGAGCCCGACCATCATCAACAGCAGCGTCTTCCAGGTCAAAAGGACGGCGAAGCCGTGCAGCAGGAGACCGAAGGCTTCCATGGTTCGAAATCCTGTCGGTTAGCTAGCGGCCGAGAGCCGCTTCGAGCGGCCCCTTCGGCATGATGACGTCGAACGCGACGTCGAAGGTCACGAACATCGCGGCGGTGAAGACGAAGGCAGTCAGCAGCGACTTCCACAACGCGATCTTGCCGACGAGACGCATGAAGCCTGCGATCAGGAGAAAGCTCGCGACATAGAGGCCGAGATATTGGGTGGCGAGGCAGAACAGGAATGTCGGCACGAACACCGCCATCACCCGGCGCAACTGGGCCCGGGTGACGAAGGTCTCGGCGGCTTCCCGGCGCGAGACGAAGGCAGCACCCAGGCCGTAGAGGCTGGCGGCGCCGAGGATCACCGAGAGATAGAACGGAAAATAACCCGGCTGCGGCCCGGTCGAGTCCCACGAGGCGCCGGTGCGCCAATTGTCCCAGCCGAGCACCGCGGCGAGCGCAAGCAACAGCAGCGAGGCGACGACATCGACGACGCCGGTCGCGACGACGGCAGGCGAATTTTCTTCAGGCGCGGTCGGATCGTCGACGACGATCTCAAGTTCGGTGTTGGACATGGACGAGACGGTCTGGGTTGCGAGGGCAACGATTGGGATAGCGTGCGGATACAATCGCCGTCAATGCAGCCTTCAGCTAACTGGAACGATCGGGAAATGCGCTCGCAAGCGCAGCACGATTCGCATCGAGAACGCCGCGCTCGGTGATCAATCCCGTCACCAGCCTCGCCGGTGTGACATCGAAGCCGAAATTGGCGACCGTTGAGCCGTCCGGAACCACGCACACGGTCTCGATCCGTCCATCCGCCGTCCGCCCGGTGAGGTGCGTAACCTCGCTTGCCGCGCGTTGCTCGATCGGAATCTGCCTGATGCCATCATCGATACTAAAGTCGATGGTCGGCGACGGCAGCGCAACATAGAACGGAACGCCGTTGTCATGCGCGGCGAGCGCTTTGAGATAAGTCCCGATCTTGTTGCAGACGTCGCCATTGGCGGCAACGCGGTCGGTGCCGACGATCGCGAGGTCGACCATGCGATGCTGCATCAAATGGCCGCCGGTGTTGTCGGGGATCACGGTGTGCGGCACACCGTGGTGACCGAGTTCCCAGGCGGTGAGCGAGGCGCCCTGATTGCGCGGCCGCGTCTCGTCGACCCAGACATGGACCGGGATGCCGCGATCATGCGCCTGATAGATCGGCGACGTCGCCGTCCCCCAATCGACGGTTGCAAGCCAGCCGGCATTGCAATGCGTCAGCACGTTCACTGACTCGCCCGGCTTCTTGGTCGCGGCGATCGCCTCGATCAGGCCGAGCCCGTGACGGCCGATCTCGCGGTTGATCTCGACATCTTCATCGGCGATCTCGCGGGCACGGGCGTAGGCCGCATCGGCCCGGGCTGAGGCAGCGAGCGGCGCGAGCGCGCGCTGCATCTCGTCGATCGCCCACTTCAGATTGATCGCGGTCGGCCGGGTCGCGGCCAGCATCTTGCCGGCGCGCTCAAGCGCCGCGTCGGAGGCATCGGCGCGCATCGCCAGCGCCATGCCATAGGCTGCGGTCGCGCCGATCAGCGGCGCGCCGCGGACCAGCATCGAGCTGATCGCCTCGCCGGCCTCGTCGGCGGTGGTGAGTTTGGCGACGACGAACTCATGCGGCAGCCGGCGCTGATCGATCGCGCCGACCGACCAGCCGTCGGGCTCGAGCCAGATACTGCGAAAATGCCGACCATCGACCTTCATGCCCTGCGCCCTTCGCGTCGCGCGCTCCTGGAGGACTTCTTCACGACCGCAACACCCTTCCAGCAACGGCATCGAGTTTGGCAAGCAGTTGCGGATCGCGCGCCGTGGGCGCCGTGATCAGCGCGGTGTCCAGCGCGCGGTCCGAACCGATCGGACACGGCTCGTGCTCGCGCGGAAAATCCCGCGCCAGCCGCGCGACCAGCGCCTTTGCCTTCTCGGCGTTCGAATTCAGCACGCGGATGATATCCTGCACGGTCACGGCATCATGCGCCGGGTGCCAGCAGTCGAAATCGGTGACCATCGCGACGCTGGCGTAGCAGATCTCGGCTTCGCGGGCGAGCTTGGCTTCCGGCATGTTGGTCATGCCGATCACCGAATAGCCCTGCGTCTTGTAGGTCAGGCTCTCGGCGAGCGAGGAGAATTGCGGCCCCTCCATGCACAAATACGTGCCGCCGCGCGCGAACGCGATGGCTTCCGCTTCGGCCGCGGCGGCGAGATGTTTCGCCAGCAACGGCGACACCGGATGCGCCATCGACACATGCGCGACGCAGCCCTTGCCGAAGAACGAGCTCTCGCGCTTATAGGTGCGATCGACGAACTGGTCGACCAGCACGAAGGTGCCCGGCGGCAGTTCCTCCTTGAACGAGCCGCAGGCGGACAGCGCGACCAGGTCGGTGACCCCGGCCCGCTTCAGCACGTCGATATTGGCGCGATAGTTGATGTCGGACGGCGACAGCGCATGCCCCTGGGCGTGTCGCGGCAGGAACACGATCGGCAGTCCCGCCATCTCGCCACGGCGCAGCGGCGCCGACGGTTCGCCCCAGGGGCTCGTGATCGCCTCATCGCGGACATTTTCCAGGCCCGGCAGGTCGTAGATGCCGGATCCGCCGATGATCCCGAGAACGGCTTTGGTCATGATTGCTCCTCACGCTCCCGCAACGGCGCCTTACCGCGGCGCAATATCGATGGCGTGACCGCGCGATGCAAGGCGATTCCGAGCGGAAGGTAAAGCAACGAGGGATGCGTAGCGCACGTCGAGCCAGCGCCGCTGGCCATTTGCTCCGTCATTCCGGGGCGATGCGAAAGCATCGAACCCGGAATGACGAAGTATGTGTGGACGGCAAACCACGACCACTACTTCGCGACGAAGCCCGCCGCATTCATCAGCGAGGTATTGAGCTTGTCGTCATCCTGCAGGAACTCGACCATATCCTTGCCGGTGAGGAAGATCGGCTTCAACGCCTGCTTCTCCATGTAGTCCTTGTATTCGGCCGTCTGCGTCACTTTCTGGAACAAGTCGACATAGAACGCCTGCTGCTCCTGCGTGACCTTGCCGGGCAGGAACATCGCGCGCAGCATCAGATACTGCACGTCGAGCCCCTCTTCCTTGCAGGTCGGGATATCGTTCCAGGATTGCGTGTCGGTGACCTTGGTCTTGTAGGAGATGCGCTCCTTGTCGAACACACAGAGCGCGCGAACCTGCCCTGCGCGCCAGACCTCGAGGTTTTCGCTGGGATTGTTGACATTGGATTCGGTGTGGCCGCCGACCAGCTGGGTCGCGGCCTCGCCGCCGGATTTGTACGGCAGATAGGAGAACTTCGCGCCGGTCTTCTGCTCCATGAACACGGTCAGCACGTGATCCTCGCGCTTGGAGCCGGTGCCGCCCATCTTGAACGGCGCGCTCGCAGCCTTCGCGGCATCGATGAACTCCTTCACGGTCTTCGGCCCGGACGCGTTGTCCCACAACACGAACTGGTCGAGCGCGATCACCGAAACCGGCGTGAGGTCATGCCAGTTGAACGGAATCTTGGCCGACAGAGGCAGCATGTAGATCAGCGAATAGGCGATCAGCACCTTGTTGGGATCGCCCTCGCTGGACTTCATGTACATCAGCGCTTCCGCACCGGAGGCACCGCCCTTCAGCGAGACCACCATCGGCTGCTTCATCAGATTGTTCTTCTGGATCGCCGCCTGCATCATGCGCGCCATCTGGTCGGAGGCGCCGCCGGCGCCGGCCGCAACCACGATCTCGACCGGCTTGCTCGGCTCCCAGCCGGCAAAGGCCGGCGTGCTCAGCAGCAAGGCCGCGATGGCAGCCGTGGCTTTCACAATCTGTCCCACGTGTTTCTTCCCTATCTATTTGTTCGGCTTGGCAAAACCTGCGAAGCGGCGGGTCGCGTCATTGTGCCGAGAATAAAGGTGAGTTCAAGCCGCCGAACTGCCGCATGGCGTATGACTTTGGAATGAGGGGGGTGCGTCATTGCGAATGGAGTCTCAATGGGGCGGCATACACCATCGTCGTCCCGGCGAAGGCCGGGACCCATACGCCGCAGCCAGAGCTGTAAGCGGGACCGTCGTTCCGGTATCGCGCAACGATGATCATTGGGGTTGTGGGTCCCGGCCTTCGCCGGGACGACAGCGAGGACGTTGCGCGGCCGATGAGTCGTATCCGCCGTCATTCCTCGGTACGCAGTTGCGCACCTGAGGGCTCGCGCTTCGCACGCCCCGGGATGACGACGGACAGTCGTGCGCGTCCCAAGCCTCTCGCCGCCGTTACTTGCCCTTGAAGTTGGGCGCGCGCTTGTTGAGGAACGCGTCCATGCCTTCGCGGAAATCCTCGCTCATATAGGCACGCAGGATGAGGTCTTCGCCTTCCTCGCGCGACAGCGTGCGGCGGATGCGGCGCACCGCTTCCTTGGTCACCTCGAGTGTGATCGGCGCATGGCCGGCGACAAGCTTGGCGGTCTCGGTGGCGCGGCGCTGCAGGGTCTCGACGTCGGGCACGACTTCGTTCAACAGCCCGAGCGCCAGGGCTTCCGGCGCCTCGACGAGGCGCGCCTTGAAGATCAGGTCCTTGGTCCGCGCCGGACCGATCAGCGACACCAGACGCGAGATGTTGGACATCGAGAGGCAGTTGCCGAGCGTGCGCGCGATCGGGAAGCCGATCCGCGTCGCCTCGGTGCCGATGCGGATATCGCAGCATGCGGCGATGCCGGCGCCGCCGCCGGTGCACGCGCCGGCAATCGCCGCGATCACGGGCACGCGGCACTGCTCGAGCGTTCCCAGCACGCGGTCGATCCGCGCCTCATAGTCCAGTGCATCCTGCGCGGTCTTGAACGCGCGGAACTGGGAGATGTCGGTGCCGGAGGCGAACGCCTTGTCGCCGGCGCCGGTCATGATCAACGCCTTGATGGAGTGATCCTGATTGATGTTCTCGCAGATCGAGGCCATCTGCTCATACATCGCAAAGGTCAGCGCATTGCGGGCCTGCGGCCGGTTGAACGTGATGCGCGCGATTCCGTCCTCGACGGAATAGATCAGGTCTTCAGTCGGTGCGACGGGCGCGTTCATGTCTCGCTCTTTCTGTTCTTTGCGATTCGATTTCAGCCGACGGCCTTTTTCAAGCGACGGCCTTGGAGGCCTGCGCGGCTTCGCGGCCCTTCAGGACTTCCATCGCCGCCAGCACGCCGCCAGCGCGATGCGGCACCTTGGCCAGATCGAGACCCATTTCGACGCCGGACAGCGTGCCCATCAGCATCAAATCGTTGAAGTGGCCGATATGCCCGATCCGGAACACCTTGCCCTTGACCTTGTTGAGGCCGGTGCCCAGCGACATGTCGAAATTATCCAGCACGACCTTGCGGAAGTGGTCGGCATCATGGCCATCAGGCACCCGCACCGCGGTCAATGCCGGCGAATGCGCGCCCTGCTCCTGGCACTGCGTCTCCAGCCCCCAGACCTTGACGGCCGCGCGCGTCGCTTCGCTGTGGCGCTTGTGGCGGGCGAAGACGTTCTCCAGCCCCTCTTCCTCCAGCATCTTCACGGCCTCGCGCAAGCCGAACAGCAGGTTGGTGGCGGGCGTGTACGGCCAGGTGCCGGCCTTGTTGATGTTGATGACCTCCTGCCAGTCCCAATAGGAGCGCATTCCCGGATTGGCCCTGGCCACCGCCAGCGCCTTCTCCGACACGGCGTTGAAGCCAAGGCCGGGCGGCAGCATCAGACCCTTCTGGGAGCCCGCGATCGAGACGTCGATGCCCCAGGCATCATGCTCATATTCGAGCGAGCCGAGGCCCGAGATGGTGTCGACCATCAGCAGCGCCGGATGTTTGAGGGTGTCGAGGATCTTGCGGACGTCGCGCGGATAGGTGACGCAGGCGGTCGAGGTCTCGTTATGGACCACGCAGACGGCCTTGATCTTGTGCGCCTTGTCGGCCGACAGCCTGGCCTCGATCTGCTCGAGGTCGGCGCCGTGGCGCCAATCGCCCGGAATGAAGTCGACGTCGAGTTTGAACTTGTCGGCGATGCCATGCCACAGCATGGCGAACTGCCCGGTCTCGCACATCAAAACCTTGTCGCCGGGCTGCAGCGTGTTGACGATTGCGGCCTCCCAGGCGCCGGTCCCCGACGAGGGATAGATGATCACGGGCTGCTTGGTGCGGAACACCCGCTGCATCGACGACATCACGGCAAAGCCGATCTCGGCGAATTCGGCACCGCGATGGTCCATGGTCGGCATGTCCATCGCCCGCAGCACCCGGTCCGGCACGTTGGTCGGTCCCGGAATCTGCAGAAAATGCCTTCCAGTATGCACGGTCATGAGCGTCTTTCCCGGTCTTGCCTTGGTCTTGGTAAGCCGCTCGCATATCACTATTCGCAGGCTTTGTCCTCGGCCCGGCGGGGGGCCGTCATGCATATCTGACGGCGCTCCAATGGGGCCGGCAGCCGCTCATTCGGCGGCCACCACCTTGCCCGGAGCGGCCGATTCGCTCGCCTCCTCGAACGGGCACTCGGGGTGCATCAGGAACGCCGAGAAGCCGCCGAGCAGCAGCAGGCCCATCGACATCAGAAACGGCAGGTACCAATTGCCGGTGGCGTCGATGACGAAGCCGGCGACCAGCGGAGAGACGATGGCCGCGAAAGCCGAGCCGGTGTTCATGATCCCCGCAGCGGTGCCGGAATATTTCGGTGCGATATCCATCGGGATCGACCACATCGGGCCGATCACGAGCTCGGCGCAGAAGAAGCCGGCCGACAGGCAGAGCGCGACCACCGTGATGTCGTGAACGAACAGGATCGGCATCAGCGACAGCAGCGCGCCCGCGAATCCCACGACCGTCACGCTGAGCCGCGCCAGGCGCACATTGCCTGATCGTTCCAGGATGCGGTCGGAGATCACGCCGCCGATGCTGTCGCCGATCACGCCGGCGAAGAACACGCCGGACGCGAACAGCGCCGAGTTCTTCAGATCGAGGCTGTAGTTGTTCTTGAAGAACAGCGGCAGCCAGTTGAGGTAGAGCCACAGGCTCCAGCCGTAGCAGAAATAGGTCAGCGTCACCGGCCACATCCGCTGCAACAGCGGTCCCCACGGCACCTTCGGCCGCTCGCCTTTCGGCCGCGGCGGCAATGTCGCGAGTTCGGCGGCGGTGATCGAGCGATGGTCCCGCGGCTCGTTGCGGAAGTACCAGACCCACACGATACCCCAGATGAGGCTGACGATGCCGAGCACGACGAATGCGCCGCGCCAGGTCAGCCAGAGGATCAGGAGCGCGACGACGGGCGGGGTGATGGCATTGCCGAGCCGCGCGAACGAATGCGTCAGACCTTGCGCGAAGCCGCGGCGGTTGGCCGGCGTCCAGTACTGCATGGCGCGCGTCGCGGTCGGGAACGTCGCGCCTTCGCCGAAGCCAAGCGCGAAGCGCGCGACGAACAGCGCGGCAAGGCCATGGACAAAGCCGGTCATGACGGTTGCCGCGGCCCAGATCATGCCGCACCAGAACAGGGTCTGGCGCGGCCCGAAGCGATCGCCGACCCAGCCGCCGATCACCTGGAACAGCAGATAGGGATAGGCGAAGGCCGAGAACACCAGGCCGAGCTGGGTGTTGGAGAGACCAAGCTCCTTCTGGATGTCGCCGGCGGCGGTGCCGATGTTCACCCGGTCGACATAGGTGATGAAATACATCACGCAGAGCATGGCCAACACGACATGGGTGGCCTTGAACCGAAGCCTCATATCCTCCCCTTCCCTGATCTGCGTTGTTGTTTGTCTTGTGGGTGGACGGCTAGGTGCCGACCACCTTCAGATGCGACGCGTTGCGCTGATCGCGCTGCTCCAGCAGCCGCATGGCGGCCTCGACGCCGCCTGAGCGATGCGGCACGCCGGCGACCGACAGCCCCATCTCGACACCGGTGAGCGCGCCAAGCAGCGTCAGCTCGTTGCATTCGCCGAGATGACCGATGCGGAACACCTTGCCGGCGACCTTCGACAGGCCGGCACCGAGTGACATGTTGAAATTGTCGAGCACGACCTGGCGATACTGATCCGCGTCATGGCCGGGCGGCATCAACACCGCGGTCAGCACCGGCGAGAACTCCGAAGGCTCCTGGCAAAGCACTTCGAGTCCCCATTGGTTGACGGCGGCGCGCGTGGCGGCGGCCAGCCGCTGATGGCGGGCGAACACGTTGTCGAGCCCCTCCTCCAGCAGCATCGCGATCGCTTCGCGCAACCCGTAGAGCAGGTTCGTCGCCGGCGTATAGGGGAAGAAGCCCTTGGCGTTCGGCTTCAGCATTTCCTCCCAATCGAAATAGGAGCGCGGCATCTTGTTGCTGCGCGACGCCGCGCGGGCCTTGTCCGAGATGGCATTGAAGCCGAGGCCGGGCGGCAGCATGAAGCCCTTCTGGGAGCAGCTGACGCTGACGTCGACCTTCCACTCGTCGTGGCGGTAATCGACCGAGCCCAGCGACGAAATCGTATCGACCATCAGCAGAGCCGGATGCGAAGTGCGGTCGATGGCGGCACGGATGTCACCGATCCGGCTGGTCGCGCCGGTCGAGGTCTCGTTGTGGACGACCATCACCGCCTTGATGCTGTGCGCGGTGTCCTCGGCAAGCCTTGTTTCGATCTGGGCGGGGTCGGCGCCGCGGCGCCAGTCGCCGGGAATGAAGTCGACCTCGATGCCGAAACGGCCGGCCAGTTGCCGCCACAGCGTGGCGAAGTGACCGGTCTCGACCATCAGGACCTTGTCGCCGGGCGACAGCGTGTTGACGATCGCGGCTTCCCAGGCGCCGGTCCCCGACGACGGGAAGATCACCACCGGCCCTTTGGTCTGGAATATCCTGGCGCTGCCCTCCAGCACCGTCCGGCCGAGCGCGGCGAACTCCGCGCTGCGGTGGTCGATGACCGGCATGTCCATCGCGCGAAGAATGCGATCCGGGACCGGGCTCGGCCCTGGAATCTGCAAGAAATGGCGCCCTTGATGCATGAGAACCTCCCTATCGCCGGATTTTGACCCTTCGAGAACCTATTTTGCATTCATTTTTTGTATTTTCAATCCAATTTTGGTATTCGATTGAGAGCATCGACGCGACCGCACCGACAAACTATTGTTCAGAATATGAAATCTGAGATTCCCGAAACCGGGGTTCCGATCACCCAACCGGCCGCCGGCAACGGCAGCGATCGCCAGGAAGCCTCACTTCACGGCGAGGTGCTGCTGCGCCTGCGCGACTACGTGGTGGAAGGCAACATTCCCGAGGGCGCCCGCGTTCCGGAACGGCAGCTCTGTGAAATGCTGGGGATCTCCAGGACGCCGCTGCGCGAGGCGCTCAAGGTGCTGGCCGCCGAAGGCCTGATCGAGCTCTTGCCCAATCGCGGCGCGCGGGTGCGCCAGCTCAGCCAGCGCGACCTCGAGGAATTGTTCGACGTGATGGCCGGGCTGGAGAGCCTCGCCGGACGACTGGCCTGCGAGCTGATCACCGACGAGGAAATCGCCGCGATCGAGCGGCTGCATTACGAGATGTACGGCCACTATCTGCACCGCGACATGCACGGCTATTTCCAGATCAACCAGCAGATCCACGAGAGCATCGTCGCGGCTGCGCGCAACGAGACGCTGAAGACGACCTACGTCAATTTCGCGGGCCGGATCCGGCGCGTGCGCTATTCCGCCAATTTCGCCCGCAAGCGGCAGCGCTGGGGCGAGGCGATGCGCGAGCACGAGGCGATCCTCGATGCGCTGCGCCGCCGCGCGGCAAGCGAGCTCAGCGACACCCTGTTCCAGCACCTGCGCAACAAGCGATCCGCCGCGATCGATCACCTCGCTGAAGGCCAGAACGCCGGCCTGGAAACGACGCCTCAGGGCGACTAATGGATGGGCCCGAGGGTCGCGAACGGAGTGCGATCCTTGCTCATTTTGAATTCATAATGTAACTCTCAAATCGAGAGATTGCATAATCCATGAGCAGGCGCCCGCGTCGCGTCGTGGATCACATCGGATCTGGGATGAAGAACGCCTCATCGCTCGAACAGCGCCTGCGGTCCGAACTGACCGGCGACGTCTTGTTCGATGCCTTCAACCGCGGCCGCTACGCGACCGACGCCTCGTTCTACCAGATCATGCCGGCCGGCGTGGTGGTGCCGCGCACCGTCGATGAGGCACTGCGGACGCTTTCGATCGTGCGCGACGCCGGGCGGATCGTGACCCCGCGCGGCGGCGGCACTTCGCAATGCGGCCAGACCGTCAATGACGGCATCGTGGTCGACCTCTCCAAGCACCTGAACCGGATCGTCTCGCTCGACGTCGAGAATCGCATTTGCGTGGTCGAGCCGGGCATCGTGCTCGACGACCTCAACCGCCAACTCAGGAAGCACGGGCTGTGGTTTCCGGTCGATGTCTCGACCGCGTCGCGCGCCACCATCGGTGGCATGGCCGGCAACAATTCCTGCGGCGGCCGCTCGTTGCGCTACGGCACGATGCGCGACAACACGCTGTCGATGGATGCGGCGCTCGCCGACGGCACGCTGCTGCATTTCGGCGAGGTGCCGCGCGATCTGACGCGGATCAACGGCTCCGACAACGGATTGAAGCTGTTCCGCGACATGCTCGATCTCGGCGAGCGCGAGGCGGCCGAGATATCAGACAAATTTCCCAAGGTGCAGCGCCGCGTCGGCGGCTATAACCTCGACGCTCTGGTGCCGCGCAACGCGCCGAACAACATGGCACATCTGCTGGTCGGCTCGGAGGGCACCCTCGCCTTCACGACGCAGGTCGAGCTGAAGCTGTGGCCTGTGATCCGTAACAAGGCGCTCGGCGTCTGCCATTTCGGCAGTTTCTACGAGGCGATGGACGCGGCCCAGCATCTGGTGAAGCTGCGGCCCATTGCCGTTGAGCTGGTCGATCGCACCATGATCGCGCTCGGCCGCGAGATCGCGATGTTCCAGCCGATCATCTCTGCAGCCGTGCGCGGCGATCCAGACGCGATCCTGGTGGTCGAGTTCGCCGAAGAGGACCAGGCCGACAATCTCGCCCGCCTGAAGCAGCTCGGCGAGCTGATGGGCGACCTCGGCTTCGGCTGGGACAAGCCGCAGCGCAAATGGGGCGGCGTGGTCGAGATAACAGAGCCTGCGCTGCAAACCGGCATCGCCGATTTCCGGGCCGCCGGCCTCAACGTCATGATGTCGATGAAGCAGGAGGGCAAGCCGGTCTCGTTCGTCGAGGATTGCGCGGTACCGCTGCCGCATCTCGCCGACTACACCGAGCGGCTCAATGCGGTATTTGCGAAGCACGGCACCCGCGGCACGATGTACGCGCACGCCTCCGAGGGCTGCCTGCATGTGCGCCCGGTGCTCAATCTCAAGCTCGAGAAGGACGTCAAGGCGATGCGCGCCATTGCCGAGGAAGCCTTCGCGATGGTGCGCGAATACAAGGGCTCGCATTCCGGCGAGCATGGCGACGGCCTGGTGCGCTCGGAATTCCACGAGACGATGTTCGGGCAGCGCATCGTCGCCGATTTCCGCGAGGTCAAGCAGCGCTTCGACCCGACCAACACGCTCAACCCCGGCAAGATCGTCGATCCGCCCAGGATGGACGACCGATCGCTGTTTCGTTTTTCGCCGGATTATCGCGTCGGCGACTTGAAGACGGCGCTCGACTGGTCGGCCTATCCCGGCGCCGGCGGCGGCTTCCAAGGTGCCGTCGAGATGTGCAACAACAACGGCGCCTGCCGGAAGCTCGAAGGCGGCGTGATGTGCCCGTCCTATCGCGCGACGCGCAACGAGAAGGACGTCACCCGCGGCCGCGCCAACACGCTGCGCCTCGCGATCTCGGGCCAGCTCGGGCCGGACGCGCTCGCTTCCGACGAGATGATGGACACGCTGAAACTCTGCGTCTCCTGCAAGGCCTGCCGCCATGAGTGCCCGACCGGCGTCGACATGGCCAAGATGAAGATCGAGGTGCTGGCCGCGCGCGCCGCGACGCATGGCCTGTCGCTGCGCGACCGGCTGGTCGGCTACCTGCCGCGCTATGTCGATCTCGCATCGCGTGTTGCGCCGATCGCAAACTGGCGCAACCGCAGCCCGCTGCTGCGCGGCCTGTTCGAGAAACTCGCCGGCATCAGCGCCAAGCGCGCGCTGCCGGAGTTTCGCCGCGACACCTTCCGGCCCGATGCCGAGGTGCTGGGCCCAGCGGACGGCCGCGAAGTGGTGCTGTTCGCCGACACCTTCAACCGCGGTTATGAGCGCGAGAATCTCGACGCCGCGGTTGAGGTCCTGATCGCCGGCGGTTATCGCGTGCATCTGCCGAGTCCGTTGGATGGCGTCCGGCCGCCGTGCTGCGGACGCACGTTCCTGTCGGCCGGACTGGTCGAGCAGGCCCGTGCGGAGCTCGACCGGCTGGTTTCGACCTACGCACCATTCGCGGCGCGCGGCGTGCCGATCATCGGCCTCGAGCCGAGCTGCCTTCTCACCTTGCGCGACGAACTGCTGTCGCTGCGATCGGATGGGGCCGCGAAGTCCGTCAGCGCTCACGCCTTGCTGTTCGAGGAGTTTCTGGTGCGCGAAGCGGAGGCCGGACGCCTCGCCCTCCCGCTTGGCGCGGTCGCCGAAAAAGCGGTTGTGCACGGTCATTGCCACCAAAAATCCTTTGGTGCGTTCAAGCCGGTGGAGAAGGTGCTGCGCCTTGTACCCGGCCTCGAGGTCAAGACCATCGAGTCGAGTTGCTGCGGCATGGCCGGCGCGTTCGGCTATGGCGCGGAGACCTATCAGGCCTCGATCGAGATGGCCGAGCTCTCGCTGCTCCCTGCGGTCCGCAGCGCCGATCAGGACACGCTGATCGTGGCCGACGGCACCTCTGCCGGCACCAGATCAAGGACGGCAGCGGCCGCACGCCGCTGCATGTCGCCAGCGTATTGGCGATGAGCCTGAAACGTGCGAAATCGAAATCCGACCAATCATTGCCGACAAAGGAACAGGCCCATGGCTGAGCTCACTCTCGATACCGCCCGCAAGATTCTGGATGCCGCCCTCGCCAAGGGCGTCGAGAAGAGGCTGAAGCCGCTGGTCGTCACCATCCTCGACGCGCGCGGCGCGGTGAAGGTGACCGCGGCACAGGACGGCACCAGCCTGATGCGGGCGGAGATCGCCCACGGCAAGGCCTATGGCGCGCTGGCGCTCGGGATGGGATCGCGGGCGTTATACCAGCGCGCGCAGGAGCAGGCTTATTTCATCGACAGCGTGAACACGTTGGCGCAGGGCCGGCTGGTGCCGGTCCCCGGCGGCGTGCTGATCATGGACGGCGTGAACCTGCTCGGCGCCGTCGGCGTCAGCGGCGACACCTCAGACAATGACGAGATCTGCGCCGTGGCCGGCATCGAAGCCGCCGGCTTGAAGGCCAACGCGGGCTAGTCTGCTGCACTCCGCCCTGTGATCTTTGGAGCCGGTGCGCTCCTGTCGATGATGCCGATAAGAGGCATCATTGAGGTGTTCCGACGCTCCAAGACGAGCGAAAGCCGTCTCGGAGCTGCTTCTCTATTCGCACCACCCCGACAGAATCATCACGAGCGCGACCGTATCTGGATTTGGCGCCGGTGCGAGCGTCGCGCCCTCGGCTCTCCACGCCATCTCGATGTTCGGAACGCCGTTCACCAGACCGACCGGCGCATGGACGACCAATGTCGACATGTAGCCGCCATCGAAGATCGGCGAGAGCGCCCACGTCGAACCCGGCGCGCGAAACCATGCGTAGACCGTCGCGGTCCACTGGTTTGGACCAGTGATGGAGGAGTTGCCGGTCAGGATGACCTCCTTCGCTGTGGCCGGAATATTGAACTGGGGCCAGAGCGGGATTTGTGTCCATGTGTTTGCGCAAGCATCCTTCGGACCCGTTCCATCGGAACAAGTCGCCGGCGTTGTGTTGGGCGCGAAGTTGCATGGATGAAATTCATAGGGAGTGCCGTCGTAACCCGGGCAGATGCCCCAATTCGGCAAGCTCGTATTGTTGAACACGATGGTGGGGTCGCGGACATTGTTCGGGTTGAAGTGCCAGGTCGTGCAGGTGTTGGTCCAGTTGGTCTGAGCTGCAAAAGCCGGCGCGAAAGCCAGCCACGCGACGAGCCTGACGATCAGTTTGCGCATCAACGAACTCCACCTTCCATGATGACGATGCAGGCAAAGCCCGGACTTGCAACGAACTCTCGCGGACTGCCGCGTTCGTCGTCATGACCGCCACCGCGTTATTCCGCCGCAGTGGCCACAGGCCCGTTTCAAGGACAAGCGACGTTGTTCGCCGCCGCGTCGACCCAGCGATCCGAGAGCTTGTAGTAGGAATAGCCATTGGAATTTGCCGCCTGGATGGAGAGCTTTCCGGACTGGCTCGGATCTCCGTAGTAGGCAAGGGTCCCCCACGGAGCAGGCGGCGATGGAAGGGCTGGCGCTCCACTGCTCGCGGACCAGTCTACGCTCGGAATCAACTCATTGTTGTTTCCGCCAACTCCCCACTCAGCGCTCGAGTTGAAATAACAGATATTGCCGGCACCTGTGAGGTAGTTGACCGTGGCTCCCTGGTATCCGAGCAAGACAGTGGCGACGTTGGTATGTAACTGCGCCCACGCCGGCGTGGTCTTTGTCCCGTCACGATAGTACAGGGTGCCATAACTGCCATTCCACGCATCGAGCTTGACCGCATCACCGCGGCAAGCGGGATCAGACGTCGTTTGGCATTTTGGGCTCGCGGCAAAATCCCAACCCGTGGGTTTCGACTGCCACAAGCCGTGGACACTGGCATCAACGAGGGTGAAGCCGTGCGCAGCGGTCGCTTCGTAGAGCTGCCCTCCCGCCGTCAGCTGCTGCACGGTATCTCCGGTGCCGACGACCATTGTGGTTCCGCCCGTGTTGCCTGCGAAGGCTTGCCCGGAAGAGTTCGTATACCAAAGCTTGGTGCTGGGATCGACAAACCATAGGTACGCGTTGTTGACGTGAGGCGCGATGCTGGTCGCTTGCAGATTTGCCCCACCCGACATCACGTTGGAAAATCCGGAGGTGCCGGTCAGGTAAGCCAGCAAGTTTCCGGTCTTTGCCTGAATGATGTAGATGCCGTTTGTAACCGAGCCAATGGCGGAGGCGTTATAGCCGGTGTTGTAGAGGCCTGCCGATGACAGTTCCCACAAACCGCCCGCAACTCCGTCAACGTACCAGAATGCTGGTGCAGTGATGTTGGACGCCGCTGCCGCGCTGGTGAGGTCGTACACCTGATATGTGCGGTTGATCGGAGTGGGATCGAGGAAGCGCGTCTTTCCGAGTGTCGGATTTGCAGGATCGGAAAGACCGACATACGCATAGAGCAGTGTCCTGAAATCCAGCGTCCCCTGGGTGATCATGCCGATGTCTTCCTGCCGGTAGACACCTTCGGGATTGCCCACGCGTTGCGAGAACTGGACGATTGCCGACTGCGAAACGCTTTGGTGGGTCAGCAGACCCCAGAGGCTCACCGGCGCCACAATCGATACAGTTGGATCGACGAACAAGTCGACGCCGGACCCACCACCCGTCCCGGCCCCGAACGCCGCAATGATCGAGTGATCGTCAACAGACGAATCCCTGCTGGTACCGAAATTGGTCACCATGAGCGTTGAGTTCGGCTTGATCTGATAGAACAGTTGCAAAGCCAGGGATGCAAATCCCTGGCATGCGATCCCCATCGTCGCTCGATTGTTGATCGTGTCGATCGCGGACATGGTGGCGTTGATTGGCGTGCACGCGTCGATCAACTCGAACGCCAACGTGCTAGTAAAAATCAGCGCCAGGCCATCGTCGTTGATGCTGCCGTAGAGCGGCGAAGCCGCCGTCAGTTTCGACAGAATTGCGCTCTTCGTGGAGCCGAACAGGCTGGTCAGCTGGGTCGCGAGTTGACCCTGGGCTGAATTAAACTGCGTTTCCGTCGTCTGCGCCGCGGCCGACGCGATCTGATTGAGCTGGTTCGTGGAAAAGAACTGGGTCTGCAGTCCCGGCTGCGAACTGCATGACGCAGATGCCTCCACGGAGAAACCCAATACGCACACCAAGAGCGTCAGCATCAGTCTGATCATCGGCTTCCTCGCGATGGCTTTGAGAGTTCAGAACCTTCTTGCCCTGATCAAAGACAGTTTCAATCTGTAATTGACGATAGATCGATAATCATCCAAATGTTGTGACGCCATGATGACGGAACAGAGGATGACGGACAGCTCCCATTGCGCCTGACCATCGCCGCAACACTTCCGCATGAAGGGGCCGACCATCCACCGACGCTATGGAGACGCAATCCTGTCCACAACGAGGTCGCATCAAGCGGCGGTGGGCATGATGCGACGAAAGCGCAGCCGCACAAATGAACCGCAAAAACAGGCGCACACCGGGCGGCGCCCGAGCGCCACCCCTCACCAATCAATCGTTTTCGAGCAGCGGGCGCGATCGATCTACATCATCAATCCGCGCACAATTCCGAAGGGACTCTACGATTGGCCTATCTATCGCCCGGTCCAGGTGGGCTTGCGCTTCTCGCCGAAGGCCCTGAGGCCCTCCTTGGCGCCTTCGGTCATGGCGAGCAGCGCGATCTGGCTTTCGGCGTTGACGATACTTTCGTCGAACAACATCGACATGATCGCCCGCATCGCGCATTTGCCACAGCGGATCGCGATCGTTCGCGGAGACCCTTCACCCGGAACTCATCGCGCGATGCGTTCCGACTCTCCCCGCAGACGGGCCGGAGCGAGCAAGCACGATTTCGGAATAATGGAAATAGAGCACTGATTTGCCCGACGTGTCAAGGTGTCTTGTCGAACGCCGGCCGACATAGGCTCCTTTGCATGGGGTTGTTTTCGATATTTTGATAGTGCGCGCCCTCGGCTACCGCACGCGGGTGAGATGAAGACGCCCAATGACGCCTCAGCGTCCCGTCCAGGTCGGCTTGCGCTTCTCGCCGAACGCCTTGAGGCCTTCCTTGGCGTCCTCGGTCATCGCGAGTAGCGCGATCTGGCTTTCGGTGTAGGCGATGCTTTCGTCGAACGACATCGAGGCGATCGCGCGCATCGCGTATTTGCCGCGACGGATCGCGGTCGGTGATTTGTCGACGATGCGGCCGATCAGCCAATCGACCTTGGCGTCGAGCTCGGCCGCCGGCACGACGTAGTTGAGCAGACCCGCAGCCTTGGCGGTCGCGGCGTCGAACGGCTCGCCGGTCAGCGCCCATTCATTGACGAGGCGTGCGGGGGCGATCGATTGCAGCAGGCTCAGCACCTGCATCGGAAACACACCGACCTTCACTTCGGGCAGACCGAAGATTACCTGATCGGCGGCGACCGCCATGTCGGTCATGCACAACAGCCCCATGCCGCCGGCCATGCAGACGCCGCCGACCCGCGCGATCGCGGGCTTGGTCGCATTCTGCGACAGCCGCAGCAGGTCGGCGTAGTCGACATTGGGTCGCGAGAAATCCATCGAGAACGCCGCGCCGCTGTTCTGCAGATCGGCGCCGGCGCAGAACGCCTTGTCGCCCGCGCCGGTCAGCACGATGACGCGCACGTCCTTGTCGTCATGCGCCTCGCGATAGCCCTTGGCGATGCCTGCAATCACGCCGGCATTGAGCGCGTTGCGCTTGTCCGGACGGTTGATGGTGATCCAGAACGCCTGCCCGCGCTTCTCGAGAAGAACGCTGTTGTCGGTCATGTTTCCCGCCTGTTTTCTTGCCTGTGCGCTGTTGTCAGCCGACATTTGCGGCAGGATCGGCACCGACTGCAAGCAGGATTTATGCGGCGGCTGGCGCCTTCCTGATCCAGACCTTGTTGTCGTGGAACGCGGCGCCGCCGAGCGGTGCGACGGCCTCCGCGCCGGTCAGCATGTTGATGCCGCGCCCGCCGATATGGGACTTGTTGGGGTGGATCGACTCGGCGATCAGCACGCCGCGGCGGACGCCGTCGAACAGCTTCGCAGTGAGCGTCGTCTCGCCGCGCATGTTGCCGAGCGTCACGGTATCGCCGTCGGCGATCGACAGGCCGGCCGCATCGTCGGGGTGGATCATCACGGTCGGCGCACCCTCGCGGGCCTGCGACGACGGCGTTTCGTTGAAGCTGGTGTTGAGGAAGCTGCGCGACGGCGAGGTTGCGAGCCGGAACGGATGCTGCGCGTCCGCCTCCTCGATGATGGTCCAGTGGTCCGGCAGCGAGGGCATCTTGTCCCATGCCCCCATCAGCCCGCCTGAGCCGACCGGGACCTTGCCCCAATCCACCCTGAAGTGGAATTTCTTGTCGGCATGGGCGAAGCCGTCGAGATAATGCGAGGTGCGGAAATCGGGCTGCAAATCACGCCACAGCTCGGCCTCGAGCGCTTCGATGTTGCCGTGGCCGCTCTTCTTCAGCGTCGCATCGATCAATTCGCGCGCCGTCATGTCGAAGCCGGGATGCACGGCATTGAGGCGGCGGCCGAGCCCCTGCATCACTTCGTGATTGGAACGGCACTCGCCGGGCGGATCGATCAGCTTCGGGCCGACCGAGATATGCTGATGGCCGCCACCGTAATAGAGGTCGTCGTGCTCCATGAACATCGTCGCCGGCAGCACGATGTCGGCCATCTGCGCCGTCTCGGTCATGAACTGCTCGTGCACCGCAACGAACAGATCCTCGCGGGCAAAGCCCTGCCGCACCAGCGCCTGCTCGGGCGCCACCGTCATCGGATTGGTGTTCTGGATCAGCATCGCCTTGACCGGCCCGCCGCCGCGCAACGCCTCGGCATCGCCGGTCAGGATGCGGCCGATCTTCGACTGATCGAGAACCCGCGTCGATGGATCGATCGCGTCGTGGCCTTCGATGATCGATTCGTCGAAGCGCCAGATTCCGGCATTGTTGAAGAACGCGCCGCCGCCCTCATATTGCCAGGCCCCGGTCACCGCGGGAATGCACAGCGCAGCATGCATCTGCGCCGCACCGTTGCGGCTGCGCGTGAAGCCATAGCCAAGGCGGAAGAAGGAGCGCTGGGTCTGCCCGACCAGCCGCGCGAATGCCTCGATCTCCTCGACCGGCACGCCCGAGATCGCCGACGCCCATTCCGGCGTGCGGGTCTTGAGATGCGCTTCCAACTCATCGGGACAATCGGTATAGCGCGCCAGATAATCGCGATCGGCAAATCCCTCGCGGAACAGCACGTGCATCACGGCGCAGGCGAAGGCGCCGTCGGTGCCCGGCCGCAGCAGGATCTTGATGTCGGCCTGCTTCATGGTCTCGTTGTGGTAAACGTCGACCGCCGCGATCTTCGCGCCGCGCTCCTTCCGCGCGCGCGATGCATGCGTCATCACGTTGACCTGGGTATTCACGGGGTTGGTGCCCCAGATCACGACGAGGTCGGAGACGCCCATCTCGCGCGGGTCGACGCCGGCAATCTTGCCGGTCCCGGCGGCAAAGCCGATGCGCGCGATGGTTGAGCAGATCGTACCGTAAAAGCGCGAATACTTCTTCACATGCGACAGCCGGTTGAGGCCGTCGCGCATCACGAGCCCCATGGTGCCCGCGTAGTAATAGGGCCAGACCGACTCGGCGCCGAATTCGCGCTCCGCGGCGTCGAACCGCGCCGCGATCTCGTCCAGTGCCTCATCCCATGAGATCCGCGCGAACTGGCCGGAGCCCTTCGGCCCGGTCCGGCGCATCGGATGCATCAGCCGTTCGGCATGATGGATGCGCTCGGCATAGCGCGCGACCTTGGCGCATACAACGCCGGCCGTGTAGGTCTGCAGCTTGGAGCCGCGTACCCGGCCGATCGAGCGTCCCTCGATCACCTCGACGTCGAGCGCACATGCCGAGGGGCAGTCGTGCGGACAGGTGGAATGGCGGATGTCGACCTTGGCATGCTGGTTCATGCCAAATTGGTAACATCAAATATCCGCTCCGCCGAGGGGCATTATTGCGCCAGTCCGGGCGAAAACCGGGCATGAGCCATGCGGCAAGCGCCGAGACCGGAGTGCGATCCGCCCGACCAGACGATTAGACGCGGAAGATGCGGGTGTAGCGCGCCTTGATCGATTCCCCTTCCCGCTCCACCGCCACGGGATCGTCCTTCATCGTCTTGATGTCCTTCAGCGGCTTGCGCCCGGCTTTCTCCTGGGCCTGCGCGTGGACGGACCTGAGGCCGCCGATCTCGACATTGAGCTGCTGCCCCTCGCGCCCGAGCGCGAACGACTGAAACAGCCTGGCGGCATTCGGATGCGGACAATCCTTGAAGATCCCATTCGGGCCAACAATGATCGGCGACCCCTCCGTGGCGTAGACCGGCTCGACCGGGCGGCCCATCTCCTTCATCTGAAAGATGTTGTACTCGTTGCCGTCGGCCATCACCGCGCGCTCGCCGAGATCGAGCTTCTTCGGCGGATCGGTCGAGGACTGCACCTGCATGATGTTCTGCCTGGCGAGCTGCTCGAAAAAGGTCCAGCCGAGATCGCGCTGCATCTGATAGGTCGCGGTCATGATGGTGCCGCTGTAGCCGGGATGCGCCTTGACGATCTTGCCTTTCCATTTCGGATCGAGCAGATCGGCAAAGCTCTTCGGCGCCTCCTCGGCCTTCACCAGGTTGGTGTTGTAGGCAATGATCGACAACCAGACCCTGAAGCTTGCGAACTGACCGTCCGCATCGCGATGCTCCTCCGGATAGTATTTTGCGACCTCCTCCGGGACATAGGGCGCCAGAATGCCGTCGCGCTTCCACACGATGAAGTGCGCGGCATCCGAGGAATTGACGACGTCGACCGCGTGAATGTTGCTGGCATATTCCTGGCCGACCCGCTGGAACACGCGTTCCGCGCCGGTGCGTTCGACGCGCACGGTGATGCCGGCATACTTCGCTTCGAACGCCTTCGCCAGCTTCTCCGCGACCGGCAGATCGGTCGAGGTGTAGTAGACGACCTGCCCCTCTTTCTTCGCCGCCTCGATCAGCGCCGGCGTCACCGGTTCCGCGGGTGGCGCCGCGGCCATCACGCGCGTTGAAAAAGCGGCCCCTGCCAGCACGGCGCTGGTGCCCTTCAGCATAGCGCGGCGCGATAGCCCAGGATGTTTCCTCATTTGTCTCCCCGCTCGTCATGGCGAAGTTGGCTACGCCGTTCTCCCGGTGCTATTCCGACGCGCGAAAACGGAGTCTGTCGTCGACAGAAGCTTCAGGTTGCAGCTAGACTTCTGCTCAAGAAACAAGACTAAAGTTGGGGGAAACGGTCAATGGCGGGCTTGCCAGTTGGGTGGGGCCCGTCGGCGGTCGATCGACCGCGGTCCAGCCGCTATCGACGAGCAGCGTGCTGCCGCTGACATAGCATCCGATGCAAGATAAGCGACGGCGGTGGCGACTTCGTCGGCGCTTCTGCAGCGATTGAACACGGTGTGGTCGCGGCAGCTCCAGGTCCTGCCCTGAGCGCAAGCGACACCTTGCAGATCAACATTGCGCGACACGCACAGCGTGCGAGATTGCGCAATCTCGCCTACGTCCCTAGGCTCCCTATCGATAACAAAAAGACCAGGGAGGCGAAGGTCATGACCACAAGGCGGGATTTCCTGAAATCGGGAGCGACGGCGGCGGCAGGCATCGTGTTCTGCAGCTGCGGGCTCGTCCACAACGCGAATGCGCAGCAGCCGCGGCAGAAGTTACCGGTCAGCGTCGATGGCAAGCGCATCAAGACCATCGACATCCATTCGCATTGCCACTTCCGCGAGGCAGGCGCCCTGCTTGGTGCCGACGCCGGAAAACTGCAGCTGCCGCCGGTCAACGGCGCCACTGAAGCCTTTGTCGAAATCGACAAACGTCTGGCTGCGATGGATGCGCAGGTTGTCGATATGGAAGTGCTTTCGATCAACCCGTTCTGGTACGACCGCGATCGCGATCTGGCCCGAAAGATCGTCAAGATCCAGAACGAAAAGCTCGCCGAACTCTGCGCCTCGAAGCCCGAGCGGTTCGCAGCCTTCGCCTCGCTGACGCTGCAGGCGCCGGACCTTGCGGTGCAGGAACTGGAAACGGCGGTCAAGAAACAGGGACTGAAGGGTGCGGCGATCGGCGGTGTCGTAGACGGCGTCGAATTCTCCGATTCGAGATTTCATCCCGTATGGGCGAAGGCCGAGGAACTCGGTGTCCCCCTGTTCATCCATCCGCAGGGCGTGCCCGAGCTCAACAAGCGACTGTCCGGCAATGGTTGGCTTGGCAACACGATCGGAAATCCGCTCGAGACCACGATCGCGCTCTCTCACCTGATCTTCGAGGGCACACTCGATCGCTTCCCGGGATTGAAGATCATCGCCGCGCATGGCGGCGGCTATCTCCCCTCATACGCCGATCGCTCCGATCATCCCTGCCTGGTCGGACCGAAGGGGTGCAATCCGGATATCAAGCTTCAGAAGGCGCCGACGGAATATCTCAAGCAGATCTACTTCGATTCCCTGGTCTTCACACCTGAAGCCATCCGGCATCTCGCCGCCCGGGTTGGCGCCAGCCAGATTGTGCTGGGAAGCGACTATCCCTATCCATGGCAACTGGCACCGGTGGATCACATCTTCGCCTGCGCATCGCTGAGCGACGACGACAAGGCCAACATTCTCGGCCGGACCGCCGCAAAGCTGCTCGGCGTTGCCGCGTGAGGATGATCAGTAGGCTCTCACCGTCCGCATCTGATTGCGCGGCTGACCCGTGGGCGCCAGCTCCGCGACGTTGGGCAGCGAATCGGCGTACACGGCCTCAGTGCCGGCGAACTCCGCTTGCGCCGCGTCCGATATCCATTTCACCGCCGCGGGGTGGCTGATCAGCATCCCCATCAGTGCAACGATCACCAGCACCGGCAAAGCGATCAGCTTGATGCTGAAGCTTTGGTAATTGTGCTTCGGGTCCTGCCGTCGATTATCAAATGAGCCCTGCATGGATTCCTCCACATTGCGGATGTGATCCACCGAGGGCTCACTTACCGCAGGGCACGCAAGGCCGATGTGAATGGTTTCACAGGGTTTGTCCGGTTCACCGTTTCGTGAACCTCGAGCAGCCGAAATGGCTACTCGCCGTCATCAGCGCCGGCGTCGACCAGCTCTTGAAGCGACTCGGGCTTCAGCACGACGATCGCGCCATGCTCGAGCCTGACCCAACCGCGCGTCGCCCACGCGCGGAGCTGCTTGTTGATGCTCTCGCGGGTCATACCGACCATCTCGCTGATCTCCTGCTGGGTGATCGAGATGGTCCGCCCCTGTGGCTTGTGCTTGTCGCTCAGGCGCAGCAGCGCGCTCGCCAGACGGCCGGGCAGGTCCTGCAGGATGACCTGCTCGACCTGATCGCTGGTCCAGCGCAACCTTGCGCAAAGCAATTCGATGAACTTCATCGCCAGCGTCGGCTGACTACGCACGAAGGGAATGAACTCGCGCCGGTCGATGACGAACAGTTCGCAATTGGTGTTGGCGGTGGCATCAGCGGTGCGCGACAAGCCGTCGAGCAGAGCGATCTCGCCGAAGATCTCTCCCGCCTCGATCAGGTTCAGGATGGCGTTGCGACCATCCGGCGACGAAATGCTGATCTTGACCGTGCCCGAAATCACCGCAATCAGGCTGGTGCCCGGATCGCCCTTGGAAAAGATCGTCGTGCCGCGCTTCAGCGTGGTGTGCTTGGCGTAACGGCAGAGCTGATCGAACGCTTCGGGTTCGAGATCGGCAAAGTAGGGATGCTTGCGCAGCACCGACAGCTTGTTGTTCGAAAACGACGGCGCGCCGGCAGTTCGTTCTATGTGCGGCGCACCGGTCATTGTGATCCAGACTGATTGTGTTGCGTTCAATCGGCCCGCTACCAGGAGCGGACACCGACAAAGCCATCGATCAATGAAAGCGGAAAGGACTATAGCCCCACCGGGCCACTACAGCAACAATAGGTCCGCCCCGGTGGCATTGGGCTCGAAGGCATCCAAGTACAATTTGGAATAAATATGTGCCTATGCAACGCTCAATTGCAGGCAGCAGACCGTCCGTGATGCGGAATGTCCAGTCCATCAACGACACTCTCGCCCGGCAAAACAGTCACTGCGGGGGGTCTGCGCCAACTTACAGCAGCTTGCCGTCTGGCCCAAAGAACGGGTGCGGTCCGTCAAACTGACCGATCGGGACCTGGTGGGTGACCAACTGTCCGAAATCCTGCCCGGGAAACCAGGTGTGCAGGTGAAAGGCAGGCGGTTCCACCTTGAACGACGGTTCGCGGAGCTGTCCGAGGTCCAGATCGACCGCATGGTTCGGCGCGGGGCACAGCGTCACGGGAATTCCGGCAAAGGCCGTCAGCATGGCGCGGTGGACGTGCCCGCAGCCGATCAACCGCACGCGCGGGTGACGCCTGACGATTCCTGCCAGTTCGTCGGCATTGAACAGGTCCTGGCGGTCCATATGCCAGATGCCGCCCTTGAACGGCGGGTGATGCAGGAAGAGCAGCGCCGGCCGGTCGACGGCCGCCGCCAGCGTCGCATCCAGCCATTGCAGCGTAGCGGGTTCGAGCATGCCGTGCGGTTTCCGGGCAACGCTTGAATCAAGCAGCAGCAGATCGAGGCCATTCACTTCGATCTTCTGATCGAGTGGGCCCGTCGCATGAGCATAGGACGCGGCAGGAAACGCGGCGCGCATCCACTCACGCGAATCGTGATTGCCGGGAATTCCGGCAAACGGCAAGCGCAGCTGCGCGAGCAATCGCTTGAGATAGTCGTATTCTTCAACCGACGGCGTATCGACGAGGTCGCCCGAGATGACGACGAAGTCGGGCGCCGGCTCGAATGCGTTGAGCGCCGCCACACAGCGTTCGAGCGCCTTGGCGGTATCGACCCGGCCATAGGCCAACGCTCCCGGCGGCTTGATGTGGAGGTCGGATATCTGGGCGATGAGGACCGGTTTCGACGGCATCGATCAATCTCAGGGTTCTGAAGGCAGAAGACGAACAGCGTCGGCCGTAATCGAAAGTCCGACCCGATCGCCGACCTTGGCCCGAATGGTGTTGGGCGCGTCGACATTGAGCGGCTTGCCCGATGCGCCGCTCACGACAATTCTCTGTCGGTCGCCAATGAAGCTGACGGAATCGACAGTTCCCGAGAGCTGCCCTGCCCCAGCGTCCGCAACGCGAATGGTTTCAGGGCGGATCATCACGGTCGCGTTCGCAGTTGTCGCACCGCTGTCGATCGGCAGTCGTCCGCCGGGAAGGATCATTGCACCGTTCTCGATCGGTGCTTCAATGATGTTCGCCGCTCCGATGAATTCTGCCACGAACCGATCCTTCGGCGCGAAGTAGACTTCGCGCGGCGTGCCGATCTGGGCGATCGCGCCTTTCCGCATCACGACAATGCGGTCGCCCAACTCCATAGCCTCGGCCTGATCATGAGTGACATAGATCGTCGTGATGCCAAGCGCGCGCAGCAATCGGTTGAGTTCCCCCCGCAACCGGTCGCGCAAGGCGGCGTCAAGCGCAGTCAAAGGCTCGTCGAGCAGCAAGATGCCGGGCCGAATCGCGACCGCGCGCGCCAGCGCAACGCGCTGACGTTGGCCACCCGAAAGCTGGTCGATGCGGCGGTTCTCCAATCCCGTGATGTTCGTGAGAGTCACGAGTTCGGCGACGCGCGCGGCACGCTCGCCCCTGGCGACGCCGCGGATCTTCAAGCCATAGGCGATGTTGTCCGCCACCGTCATGTTGGGAAACAGGGCGTAGGACTGGAACACCATCCCGACATTGCGTCGCTCGATCGGCACCAAGGTCATATCCTTGCCGTCGAACAGGACCTTGCCGCCGGTATCTGGCAGTTCGAGGCCTGCGATGATCCGCAGCATCGTGGTCTTCCCGCAGCCGGATGGGCCGAGCAGCACGAGCGTCTCGCCGCGCGCGATGTCGAGGGTCGCGGGATCGAGCGCACGCGTGCCGTCGGCAAAAGTCTTGCCGCAACTCTCGATCCGCACCGCAGCGCCGTGTCCCGCCGTACTCATCGCTTGTGATCCTTGTCGGCCAGCAGTTGCATCGCGACCAGGAGCGGAATGATCATCACGAAGAAGATCAGCGTGTAGGCCGAGGCCACTTCGAGCCGCATCGAGGCGTAGCTGTCGGCGAGCCCGATCGGCAGCGTCTTCGTCAACGGCGTGTGCAGCATCCAGGTCAGATTGAATTCACCGAGCGAGAGCGTGACCACCATCAGTGCGCCGGCCAGAATTCCCGGCAGCGCATTCGGCACGATGACATCGCAGAAGCGCCGCCATGGCGATGCCCCGAGCGAGGCGGCGCCCTCATCCAGCGTCTTGACGTCGACGGTCGCAAACACCGCCATGACGGACCGCACCATGAACGGCATGGTGAAGATCACGTGTCCGACCAGGATGAAGAGCCAGGAACGGCGGAAGCCACCAAAGCTCCCGTATGCAAGCAGCAATGCAAGCGCAATCGCAAGCCCGGGAATTGCGAGCGGCAGCGTGATGATCTCCTCGACGATGCGGGCAAGCCGTCCTCCCCGCGTATGCAGGGCATAGGCCGCGGGAACACCCGCAAGCAAGGTGACCGCAAGCGTCGCGAATGCGATCACGAAGGAGAGCAGGATGGTGCCGGCATAGAGCTCCCAGACCTGCGCGACCCATTGCAGGGTCACGCCGGATTGGATGCCCCGGAAATAATTGACGGTCACTCCGGCGGAAATGGAAAGCCCCGCGGGCACCACCAGGAAGGCCGCAACGAGCAGCGTGAAGATCAACTGGCCGGTGAAGATCAGACGATCGCGCATGCGTTCACCCGGCCGCCGCAACCGCGCTGCCGCTGAACGTGCGGGCGAGCGCAAGGATGAGCCAGGTGATCAGGCCGAGCCCCACCGACAGCGCGGCCGAGGTCGCAAAGTTGGCGGCCAACGTGAACTCGGTGTAGATCAGCATCGGCAACACGTCGATATTCGTCGCCAGCGTGAAAGCCGTCCCGAAGGCCCCCATCGCGGTCGCAAACGCGATCGCGCCGGACGCAACGAAGGCCGGCGCCAGAGCCGGCAGCACGACGTCACGCTGCACCGCCCAGGGGCTGGCACCGAGCGAACGCGCGGCTTCCTCCAGACCGACATCGAGCTTTTGCACGGCCGCCATGATGGTGAGGATCACGCGCGGGATCGAGAAGTAGAGATAGCCGAGGAAGAGCCCGTAGATCGAATAGGCGAAGACGAATTTCTCGCCGAAGATCCGGTTCGAGAGATCGCCGATCAGCCCTTGCCGTCCCGCCAGCAGAATGATCATGAAGCCGACCACCACGCCGGGAAAAGCCAACGGAAAGGTCAGCATCGCGATGAGCACGGCCCGTCCGGGAAAGCGATGCCGCTGCAGAAACATTCCGGCAATGGTCGCCACAATCAGCGTGACGACCGTCGTTGCGGCCGCCAGCAGCACGGTGTTGATCAACGTCGCGCGATAGCGGCTTTCCGTCAGGATGGCAAGATATCCGGCGAGCCCGTGCGGCCCTTCGGCACCCGCGACCACCAGGCGAGCCATCGGCAACAGGAAGAATGCCGTGGTCACGACCGCGAGCGGCAACAGGCAGAGCCAGACGAAGGATTTTTGCGACATCGGAAGAATGGTGCCTTGGCGAGGGGCACCATATTGCCTCAGCGAACCTCGGCGAGATAGCGGTCGACGAAGGCTTTTTGCACGTTTTCCATCTCACCCCAGTCGACGCTCTTGGCGCGGGCATAGTCGCTGTCGGGGAGGAATTTGCCCTTCACGGAAGCCGGCAGTTCGATCGGGCGGGCCGGACGCAGATAGGCATTGGTCCAGATCGCCTGCCCCTTGTCGGACAGCAGATAGTCCATCACCTTCTTGGCCTTCTCCTTGTCCGGCGCGTTCTTCACCAGACCAACGACATAGGGAAACACCACCGAGCCCTCGCAGGGAATGACAAACTCGAAGTTGCCCTTCTCTGAATATTTGGCGCGATAGGCGTTGAAGTCGTAGTCGAACAGGATCGGCATTTCACCCGAAACGACGCGGGCATACGACGTCTGCTTGGGCACGATCGGATCATTCTTGCGCAGCTCCTTGAAGAAGCTGATCGCCGGATCGAAATTGGTGGGTGAACCGCCAAGCGCCAGATTGACCGCGACCGCGCCGACATAACCGACCGCAGCGGACGACGGATCGAGGTAGCCGACCATCCCCTTGTAGTCGGGCTTCAGGAGGTCCTTCCAGCAGGCCGGCACCGGCTTGCCGCCGAGCGCGTCCTTGTTCACGAACAGGCCGAGCGTGCCGGAGTGGATCGTGGTCCAGTAGCCATCCGGGTCCTTGAGGCCGGCGGGGACCTGATCCCAATGCGCAGGCTTATAAGGTTCAAGCGCGTCCTGGGCCTTGGCTTTCATGCCGAAGGTCACGCCGAAATAGCCGATATCACCGACCGGATTGCTCTTCTCGGCCAGTATCTGGGCCAGCGCCTGGCCGGAATTCTTGTTGTCGTGCGGGATGTCGTAGTTGAGGTCCGCCTTGATTGCCTTCAGCATCGAGGCCCAATCGGCCCATTCCGGCGGGCAATTGTAGCAGATCACGTCGGCCGCCTTGGCGGATTGCCAGGGCGCGATCAGTGCCAGCGCCAGCAACGCAAGGACAAGGCGGACGGTCTTCATGGGAGGCTCCGGTCTGGGAGAGGATGCAATGAGGATTTCAACATCAACCGGGCGACCAAGTATAGGCCGCGTATGAACGTTTTGCGACGCGCTTGCTGCCGTGCAGCAAATGCAGCCGCCCCGACGCCAACGATCGGATGCTCGCGGCAGTTGGCCGTTTCGCGCTAGGCTGGCAGGCAAAAGAGGACGCGCCCATGTACCAGCCGCCTGGCGTCAAGACGTCGCCCGATCTTGTCGTTCCCGACCTGATGAAAGCCTGGGTCCTTGGCGACCCCGATCAGCTCTTCCTTCGAGAAAAGCCAACGCCGATCCCGTCGCGTGCCGAGGTGCTGGTTCGGATCGACGCGGTTGCGATCTGCGCCACCGATCTCGAAATCATCCATGCCGGGTCGCCGGCAAGCATTCAGGGTGGCCCGCCCTTCAACAAGAACTTCACACCGGGCCACGAATACATGGGGACGGTTGCGGCGCTCGGCCCTGATGTCGACGAGTTCAAAATCGGCGAGAGGATCAGCGTCGAGATCCATGCCGGCTGCGGCCAATGCAAACGCTGCCGCCAGGGCATGTACACGTCCTGTCTCAACTATGGAAAGCCCGAGAAGGGTCATCGCGCCAACGGCTTTACGACCGATGGCGGGTTCGCCGAATACGCGGTCAATCACATCAACACGCTGGCGCGGGTACCGGATACCATGAGCGACGCGGAGGCGACGCTGGTGGTGACTGCCGGTACGTCGATGTATGGCTTGACGGAACTGGGGGGATTGGTGGCCGGCGAGAGCGTCGTGGTGATCGGCCCGGGGCCGATCGGACTTCTCGCAGTTGCCGTGGCCAAGGCGCTTGGCGCAAGCCCGGTCATCCTGACCGGCGCGCGCAACAAGCGGCTCGCGATCGGCGGGGAACTGGGGGCCGACCGCATCATCAACATCAACGACGAAGACGCCGTTGCGGTGGTGAAGCAACTGACAGGGGGGATCGGCGCGGACTATGTCGTCGAATGTGCCGGCACCGAAGCGACACTCAACCAGGCCATTCACATGACCAATCGTGGCGGCAAGATCTGCCTGGCCGCCTTCCCGCACGAAGCCGCGACGCTGGACATCGCGCATCTCGTGCGGAACAACATCTACGCTTACGGCATTCGTGGAGAAGGCCGCAGCGCCACCCACCGCGCGATGGAATTGATGGCCGCGAAGCGATTCGATGCGACCAAAATCCACACCCACACGTTTGCGCTGGCCGACCTGCCGACCGCGCTGAGGTATGCGCGGGATCGCGTCGACGACGCGATCAAGGTCATCGTGACCAATCGCCAGGCAGACGTCATCGCAAGCGCTGCGGAGTAAGGTTCCGTTCGTGCCGATGGCACGCAGGCTGATCCGAGAGCCTGCTCACACCGAGCAGTAGCGCTCCTTGATCTCGTCATCGGCGAGCAATGCCTGCGCAGAGGCCTGGTGCACGACGGCCCCCTGATCCAGCACATAGGCCCGATCGGCGATGCCGAGCGCGAGTTCGACGTTCTGCTCGACCAGCAGCACCGTCGTTCCCTGCGCCTTCATGCTGCGGAACAGCTCGAACATCTCGTCGACCAGAACCGGCATGATCCCCTCCGACGGTTCATCCAGCATGATCAGGTCGGGCTTTGCGATCATCGCGCGCGCGATCGCCAGCATCTGCTGCTCGCCGCCGGACATCGTGACCGCCTCTTGATCCATACGCTCGGCCAGTCGCGGGAAGATCACGGCGATCTCGTCGATCAGCCCGGCTTCCCGTTTCTTATACTTCGACGCGACCAGCCCAAGCCGCAAATTCTCCCGCACCGACAGCCCCTGCACGATCCGCCGCTCTTCGGGAACATAGGCGAGCCCCAACGCAAAGCGCACATGCGCCGGCCGGTTCAGCAACTCTTCGCCCTTAAAGATGACCGAGCCGCGCGCCCGCCCCATCAGCCCCATGATCGATTTTAGCGTCGTCGTCTTGCCGGCGCCATTGCGGCCGATCAGGCAGACGATTTCGCCCCTGGTCACCTCGAGGCTGATGTCCTGCAAAGCGTGGCTTGCGCCATACCAGGCATTGAGCTGGCTGACCTGCAGCATCACCTCAATGCTCCCGCTGCCCGAGATAGACACGCTTCACCGCCTCGTTCTGCCGAACCTCCTGTGGTGTCCCCTCGGCAAGCAACTCTCCGTGGTGCAGCACCAGGATCCGGTCGCTGATCCCGAGCACCAGCTTCATCTTGTGCTCGACGAGGATGACCGTGCGTTCCTTTGCGAGTTTCACGATCAGATCCATCATGGTCCGGGTTTCTTCCGGGCTCATGCCGGCGGTCGGCTCGTCAAGCAGCAGCAAACGAGGCCGGCTGGCAAGCGCCATCCCGATCTCCAGTGCCCGCTGCTCGCCATGGGCCAGCGTCTTGGCGGCACGTTCCCGAGACTCCCACAGTCCGACCAGGGCCAGCAATTCGTCCGCCCGCTCGACCAGCTCGGTCAGGCGTGCGCGCGGACGCCAGATGTCGTATCGCGACACCAGCGCCTGCAGGCCGACGCGGATGTTCTCACGCGTCGTGAGCTGCGGAAACACGCTGGTGATCTGAAAGGATTTCGCGATCCCCATGTGGGCAAAGCGGTGCTGAGGGAGCCCCGTGACATCCCTGCCCTCGAACTCGACGCTGCCCTTGGTGGGCGGAAAGGCGCCGCACAGCAGATTGAAATAGGTGCTCTTTCCAGCGCCGTTCGGACCGATGATGGAGGTGATCGCTCCTCGCGAAAACTCGGCCGAGATATTGTTGAGCGCGACAAACTTGCCGAACGTCTTGCCGACGCCACTGGTGCGCAGAATGATTTCTCCGGCTTGGCCTATTGCGGCGCTCATCGTCTGCCCCGCGCAATCAACGTGCCCCAGATGCCGGCGGGGAAAAACAGCACGCATGCAATGAAGATGGCGCCTACGATCAGCTGCCAATGAACGGTCCACACGGAAACGATGTTCTCCAGCACCAGGAAGACCGCGGCGCCGATCATCGGCCCGAAGAATGTCCCCATCCCGCCCAGCAGGGCGATCATCACGACAAGGCCCGACGTCTCATAGTGCAGGATCTCGATCGGAACGATCGACAGATGCAGGGCCTGCAAGGCGCCCGCGAGCCCGCAGAAGCCGCCCGACAAAATGAAAGTCAGCAAGCGCGTCAGAGTCACGTCGTAGCCCGACGCGCGGGCACGCACCCCGTTCTCCCGCACCGCTTCGACGACGGCGCCAAAGGGCGAGGCAAGAATGCGGGACATCACGAAGAATGCGGCGATCACGAAAGCCGCAATGACGTAGTACCGGATCATCGGATTGATGAAGTCGATCCGCAAGCCGAACAAATCGATGGTGCGGACATTGATGCCGCGGAGCCCGTTCTCGCCGCCGGTCAAGTCGACGGCCTGATAGAACAGGTAATAGACACATTGCGACAGCGCCATCGTGACCATCGCGAAGTAGATACCGCGGGTCCTGATCGCAAGCACGCCGATCAACAGCGCCATCAACAGGCCGCCGGCGACCCCGGCCGCAATGGCCGCATACCACGGCCAGCCGAAGTGCACGATGGCGATGCCGCAGAGATAGGCGCCGGTCCCGAACAACGCTGCATGACCGAACGACAGAAGGCCAAGATAGCCAAACACAAGGTTGAAACCGAGAGCGTAGAGCCCATAGATCAGGATATTCACGGCCAAGGCCGTGAACGGCATCACCAGCGGGAAAATCAGGATCACCGCAGCCGCGATGCTGGCGCGGTGTCGTGTTGCGAACTCGTACCAACTTCCCGTCGTGGCACGGTGCGGTTTGATCGATTGAGCAGTTTCCGTCATGCGGGTCTCAGCTCATCAATCCGGCGCGGCCGAAGAAGCCTTGGGGACGAACGATCAGAACGATCGCCATCAGGGCAAAGATCGAAACCTTGGCCATCTCGGGTGCAAACAGCGAGGTCATGCTGACCACCACGCCGACCAGCAGGCCTGCCAATACAGCACCGCCGATCGAACCCATCCCCCCGACGACCGTCACGACGAAAGCCTCGGCGAGGATCGTGCCGCCCATCTCCGGGATGACGCCCTGGAGCGGAGCCGCCAACAGTCCGGCAAAGCCCGCAATCGCGGTACCTATCCCGAACACAATCAACCAGACCCTGGAAACATCGACCCCAAGGACGCGAACGATTTGCGGATCGCGTGCCCCGGCGCGGATAATGAGCCCGTAGCTCGTCTTCTCCAGAAACAGCCAAAGCGCCAGCAGCACAACGGCCGTCGCGCCTATCACGAACAGGCGGTAGAGCGGGAAATAGCCGACGCCGATATCGACGGCGCCCTGCAAGACGTCGGGCGTGTCGAAAGGATAGCCAGTCTTGCCAAAGGCAATGCGAACGCATTCGACCATCACGTAGCTGAGCCCGAACGTCAGCAGCAGCGGATAGTCGATGCCGCGGCCGTAGAGCGGCCGGATCAGCACGCGCTCGACGGCAAGGCCGAACAGTCCGATCACAATCGGTACAGCCACGAGGCAGATCCAGAAATTGCCGCCGATCGATATCAGATAGAGCCCGACATAGGCGCCGACCATATAGAAGGCACCGTGAGCGAAGTTGACGACCGTCAGCATCCCGAAGATCAGCGAGAGGCCGATCGCAAACAGCACGTAGATTGCGCCGAGCGCGAGCCCGGCAAACAATTGCAGCGCGATCAAGTCAAAGCTCAGGCCCGCCATTTGTCCCCCTCGGCACGACGCGCACCGCCCCGCGGCGTGCGTCGGCGCATGGCTCAGCTCTTATGACCGAGCGCCTCGCACGAACGCAGGTACTTCTCATTGGGTTCTTCGGTCGACAGGACCTCGAACACATCGGACTCGTTCTTCATGTCCTTGGACTTCGACTTGATCACGAGCACCGACTGCACCGACTGGTGGTCGCATTTGCGATAATACTGCGGTCCCTTGTAGTAGTCGTACTTCAGCGCCTCCAGCGCAGCGACGACCTTATCGGTCTCGACGCTGCCGGCTCCCTTGACCGCCTCGAGCACGGCCCGAACGCCACCATAGCCGAGCGCGCCGTAATCGGTCGGAAGCTTGCCGTCATACATCTTGCGGAATGCTTCGTTGAACGTCTTGGTCGAGGCGAATTTATCCTCGATGCCCCAATAGAACGAGCAGCCGCCGACAACGCCTTCGAATGCCTGAGGCCCGGCTGCGACGCGGCTGGCATGCGAGAGCAGCGGTGCAATGATCTGGATCGATTTCTTGATGCCGAAGTCGGTCGCCTGCTTCAGCGCGATTTGCTGGTCGCGGCCGAAATTGCTGATGCAGAGAATGTCGGGCTTCAGCGCCTGGAGACGGGGCAGCAAAGTGGAGAAGTCGGTCGTTCCCAGCGGATGACGGATGTCACCGAGGTTCTCGATGTTGAACTCCTTGCCGACCTCGAGGAAGCCGCGAACCATTTCGTGGCCATAAGCGTAATCTGCCGTCAGAAACGCAACCTTCTTGCCGAATTTGGTGAAGGCGTAGCGACCGACCGCGCCCGACGTCATGTGCGGGTTCAACGCTTCATGGAATGTGTATTTGCTGAAGTCCGCCGCCTCGTTGATGGCATCGGACTGGCTGATCGAATTGAAGATGACGCCGCGCTCTTTGGTGACGTTATTGATCGCGAGCTGAACCGCCGCGGACAGGCTGCCGACGACGAAATTCACCTTCTCCTTCTCGACCAGCTCCAACGTCCGCGTCGCCGCCTCGCCCGGATTGAGCTTGTCGTCGCGCACGACGAGCTCGGCCTTGCGGCCGTTGAGACCACCGGCATCATTGAATTGGGCAACGGCGAGCTGGCCCGCCCGCACCTGGTCTTGGGCCTCGGCGCCATACGGTCCGGTCAAGGGAACGGGGAAGCCGATCTTGATGGGCGCCTCCTCGGCCTGCAGCAGATTGATGCGAAACGGCGAGACGGCAAGAACGGCGCCGGCGCTTGCCGTCGTCAGCAGACGACGCCGCGATATCGATCCAGCTTTAGTGACCTTCTTCGTCATGACTATTCCTCCCCAAGAACTGTCTGTGTTTTGCTTATCGTATTGTCTTTGCCCGGAACGTCTCCACCTCAGATTCGTCCCAAGGCCGTCAGGATAACCTGAGGCGTCAGCGGAATCTCGGTAATTTTTGTGCCAAACGGACGGAGCGCGTCGTTAACCGCGTTGGCAACCGCAGCTGCCGCACCAGCCGTACCCGCCTCACCCGCTCCCTTGGCTCCCAACTCCGATTCCCGCGTCGGGGACACCACGTGACCGATGTCGATATCGGGCATCTCGCCGGACATCGGGACCAGGTAGTCCGCCATGTTGGCGTTGGTCAGCTGACCGCGCTCGTCATAGATGCATTTCTCGAACAACGCTGCGCCGAGCCCCTGCACCACCCCGCCCCGGATCTGCTCGTCGACCAGCTGCGGATTGATGATGGTGCCGCAGTCTTCGACAACCCAATGTTTCAGCAGCGTCACGAACCCGGTGTCGGTGTCGATCTCCAGCCAGGAGGCCTGAATTCCATTGGTGAACGCAAAGGGATATTGGCGCGGAACGAAATGGCGGGTCGCCATCAACTCAGGCTGGATACCTGGCGGGAGGGTGTCCGGTCGGAAATAGACGATCCGCGCCAGCTCGTTCAGCTCCATGCGTGGCGCGCCGTCGCCGGCATTGATGATGCTGTTGGTGACGATATCGAGCTCGGCCGGCGTCGATTGTAGGATGGCCGCGGCGACATCCAGGATATTCTGACGCAAGGCCTTGGCAGCCTGCAACGCGGCTTCGCCGCCGATGCCGGCACCGCGCGAGGCCCAGGTGCCGCCGCCGTAGGGCGTATTGTCGGTGTCGCCCAAGGTCACGCGGACCCGATCCATCGAAACGCCGAGCACGCTGCCCACGATCTGAGCCGTCAACGATTCCGATCCCTGTCCTTGCTCCGTGATGCTGGTCTGGCAGATCACCGACCCCTGCGCGTCGAGCCGAACCGCAACGCCGTCCTGCGACGATATTTTCGCACCGCCGACGCCGTAAAAGGCCGCGCTGGGATTGGTCACCTCGATGAAGCTGGCTATTCCGATACCGCGGTGAACGTTTTTGGCGCGCAAGGCCGCTTGCTCGGCGCGCAATGCATCGTAGTCCATCATCTGAAGCAGCTTGGCCAACGAGGCGTGATGCGAGAGCTGCTCGAATTTCATGCCCGACGGTGATGCACAGGGATAGGCATCGTCGGCGATCAAGTTGCGCCGGCGGATCTCGACAGGGTCCATGCCGATCCTGGCTGCGGCAAGGTCAACCAGCCCTTCGGTGACCGAACAGGCAATCGGGTGTCCGACCGCCCGGTACTGGCACATGACATTCTTATTCTGGAAGACGACCCGCGCCCGCGCCCGATAGTTCGGGGTGAGATAGGGCCCACCGACCAGATTGACCACCTGATTTGCCTCGATGGCGCTGGTGCGCGGATACATCGAATAGGGACCGATCCCGGTCAGGTCGTCGATCTCGAAGGCCGTGATCGTTCCGTCCGGTCGGACGCCGATCCGCCCCCTGCATCGATGATCGCGGGCGTGAATATCGGTGTTGAAGCTCTCGACGCGGTCGGCCACGAACTTGATCGGCCGCCGTAGCAGCTTGGACAGCGCGTAGGTCGCCATCTCGTCGGCGTAGATATGAACTTTGATGCCGAACGAGCCGCCAACGTCCTTGCAGATCACCCGGACCTGCGCTTCCCTCAATCCGAGATGCAGGGCCGCGATGTTCTGCACCATGTGAGGCGCCTGCGTGCCCTGATAGATCGTGAGCCGCCCCTCGGCCGCACTCCAGTCGGCAACGACCGCCCGCGGTTCTAGCGTCACGCCGGTGTGGCGACCGAATACGAAGTCGGCCTCGACGACCTCGGACCCCAACAACGCATGGTCGACGTCGCCGGCATTGAGGGTCCGTTCAAAGGCAAGATTGTCGCCGAGCGAGGGGTGAATGACATGCGTTGCCGGATCGAGCGCCGTGCGCATGTCCGTGACCGCCTCGAGCTCCTCGTAGTCGACGGAAATATGCTCCATGGCATCTTCCGCTGCGGCCCGGCTTGTTGCCACAATCGCGGCAACCGCCTCACCCTGCCAGCAGGCCCGGTCGACCGCGATCGCATGCTGCGGCGCCGACTTCAATCCCTTCAGATGCGAGAGCACACCGACCCATGGCGTGATGACAGCCTCAAGTTCACGCCCCGTGACGATGGAAATGACACCGGACATGCGCTTCGCTACGTCGGCATCGATCGCCACGATTTTGGCGTGGGCATACGGCGACCTTAGAAAAACCACGTGCGCCATCCGCGGCAATTCCAGGTCGCTGACATATTGTCCGCGCCCTTGCAGCAACCTGTCGAGGTTCGGCCGCGGCACCGTCTTGCCGATATAGGAATTCGGGCGATCGAGCACCGAAAGCATGCCTGCTGGCGGCCGGGTCACCGTCATGCGCGCCGCTCCGCGCGCGTCCTGGCCGTCGCCTCGACAGCGTCCACGATGGCCTGATAGCCGGTGCAGCGGCAATAGTTGCCGGAAAGATGCTCGCGGATCGCCGGACGATCAGGCATGGACACATGCTTCAACAGATCCTGCGCTGTCATCAGCATGCCAGGCGTGCAGTAGCCACACTGCAAAGCATTGCGTTCGCGAAATGCGGCCTGAAGATCGGCAATTTCACCGCTATCAGACAGCCCCTCGATCGTCTCGACTGACGCGCCCTGCGCCTGCACCGTCAGCATCAGGCAGGAGCGAACGATCTCGCCATCAACCCGGACGGTGCAGGCGCCACAGACGCCGTGCTCACAACCGACGTGGGTTCCAGTTAGCTTGAGATGCTCCCGGATGAAGTCAGCGAGATTGAGCCGAGGCAAAACAACCGCATCGATGGGTTCGCCGTTGACCAGAAGCGAGACTGATACCGGAGCACTCACCTCGTCGCTCCCTTTTCCAGTTCGGGCCGCGCAAGCAACGCGGCCGCACAGCGCCGGAGCAAGGCGGCAGCGAGATGTCGTCGCATGGCCGCAGTAGCCTGCTGGTCTTCCTGCGGATCGAGTTCGTCGGCCAGCGCGGCCGTAGCCTCCGCAAGCAAGGCCGGCGTTACCGATGCATTGATCAGCTTGCCGGCAGCCGCTGCAAGTACCGGCCTGTCGCCAACCGCAAAGAAGCCGAGCCGAAGATCCGAAAAGCTACTGGCGGCAACGACAGCACACGCGGCAAGACCAACGATGGCGTAATCGCCATGCCGTCGGGCATACTCCTGAAAGAAAAATGCTGTGCCTTGGCCTGCGACTGGCACCTCGACCGCGACCAGCAGCTCGTCCGGAGACAGCGCCGTCTCGTAGATTCCCTTGAAGAATTCAGTCGCCGCAATCCGGCGCTCGCCGGCCGGGCCGCGAACAACGATCGTGGCGTCAAGTGCTAGAACACAGGCAGGCAATTCCGATGCAGGATCGGCGTGAGCAAGGCTACCGCCAATCGTTCCGCGATTGCGAATTGCGGGGTGGGCGACGTGGGCAACGGCATCCCGCAACAGCGGCGCGTGCAGTGCAATCTCCGGCGATCCGAGCAGGTCGACGTGCCGGGTCAAGGCGCCAACGACCAGTACGTCTCCCCTCACAGCGATACCGCGCAACTCGGCGAGGCCACCGATATCGATCAGAATGTCCGGGGAGAGGAGTCGCAGGTTCATCGCCGGCATCAGGCTCTGGCCACCCGACAGAACCTTCGCCTTGTCACCGTGCGCGGCAAGCAACTCCAGTGCATTCACGACGCTGGTCGCGCGGGCGTAGGCGAAAGCCACAGCTTTCATGTGGGCGTGGCCTCCCGGGCCCAATTTTGGTTTGCCCGATTAGAGGGCCGCCCTCGTCAAAGGTCAAGTTTGTTTATCGAGTGATTATTTGTGTGGCAGGGCTTGTCTTCGACTCGGGAAGGACGCAGGTTTCCTGCCAACTAAAGTTCAACGCGCAGGGAGGCGGATCTTGAAGCTCGGGTTCTTTACGATGCCGATCCACCCCCTCGACAAGGATTGGCGGCAATCGCTCCGCGAGGATCGAGAGGCCTTCCTGCTCGCGGATGAACTCGGTTTCACCGAGGCGTATGTCGGCGAGCATGTCACCGACAAAGCCGAGAACATCACCTCCAGCATCGCGTTCATTGCCTGGCTCGCAGCCGCAACCAAGCAGATCAAGCTTGGAACCGGCACCATCAACATGCCGAACACTCACCCGGCGGCGGTCGCCGCATCTGTCGCCATGCTTGATCACATGCTTGATGGCCGCTTCATATTTGGCATAAGCCCCGGCGGATTGCTGTCCGACGCAGAGGTTTTCGGCAATCTCGATGCCGACCGCAATGCCATGTTCCTCGAGGCGATCAATCAGGTTCTTGATATCTGGGCCGGCAAGCCGCCCTACGATCTGCAGGGCAAATACTGGAACGTCTCAGTGAAGAGAACTCTGATCGAGGACATCGGCCAGGGGATCGTAGCTCGCCCCTTGCAGGCGCCTCACCCGCCGATCGTGGTGACCGCGGTCGCACCGTTCTCAAAGGGCGTCACGGAGGCCGCCGCACGCGGCTGGGATCCGATCTCGGCAAACTTCCTGATGCCTGCCTGGGTAAAGAGTCACTGGCCCAAATATGTCGAGGGTTGCGAGCGTGCGAACCGGGCCGTCGACACCGCCAATTGGCGCGTGGCCAAAAGCGTGTTCGTGGCAAAGGACGCCGCAACGGCGAAGGCGTATGCCACGTCCTCCGATAGTCCCTACGTCTACTATTATCACCAGCTGTTCACGAAGCTGAAGCGCAGCGGCCGGCTCGAACTGTTCAAGACCCGTCGCGACCAACCTGATGCTGAAGTTACGCTGGAGTCTATCTGCAACAAGCTGGTCATCTACGGCACCCCCGAAAGCGTGGCCGATCAAGTGCTGGCGTTCCAGGACGAGACCGGCACCTTCGGCACCCTGCTGTATGCCGGCAAGGACTGGAAAGACCGCGAGCTCGGCCGTCAATCGATGATCCTGATGGCCGAGAAGGTTCTGCCGCGGATCAATGCCGCTGCTGCCGGATCAGCGGCGTGATCCAGGGAGTTTCGATATGAGCTTTACTGATCGCATTCCCTATCAGGCACAGGTCGATCGACCGAAACTGACATTGCCTCACGGCAAGAAGCTTGCCGTCTGGGTTATCCTCAATGTCGAGGAGTGGCGCATCGGGAGCGCGATGCCGCGTACCGTGCTGAGCCCACCGATGGGCCAACCTCTGCTGCCCGACGTGCCGAACTGGTCGTGGCATGAATACGGCATGCGCGCCGGCTTCTGGCGACAGTTCAAGGCATTCACCGATCGCAAGATACCGGTGACGCTGGCTGCGAACGCCAATGTCTGCAACAGCTATCCACGCGTGGCATCTGCGGCGCTAGAGGCGGGCTTCGAGTTCATGGGCCATGGGTTCGTGCAGGGTCCGATGCACAAGCTGGAAAACCAGGCGGATGCAATCAAGCATGCGGTCGACACCATTGCCGGATTTACCGGTAAGCCACCGCGGTCATGGGAGAGCCCGGGCTTGACCGAGACTGAAGAGACTCTCGATCTCCTGCGGCTCAACGGAATCGAATACGTGGCCGATTGGGTAATTGACGATCTACCTCAGGACATCGCCACGCCGCACGGAACGGTGACGACGATTCCCTATTCCGTCGAGACCAACGATATCGTCATTCACGCGCTACAGCACCTTCCATCGGAGCAGTTCCTGACGCGCTGCACCGACCAATTCGATCGGCTGTACCTCGAAGGTGCGGAGAACGCTCGGATCATGGCGATCTCCGTGCATCCTTATATCACGGGAGTGCCGCATCGAATCAAGTACCTGGAGGCCTTGCTCGATTACGTCATCAGTCACGACGGCGTGGCGCTGATGACGGCGAGCGAGATCGGAGACTGGTATCGGGGTCAGATGGCGACAAGGTAGCGCGGCTCAGCCGACGACCTTGACCGGCGTCCGCCGACGATCGGTCGCGCTCTCCGCCATCCTCTCGAATCCAGCGAGGAAGATATCCAGCGCATCGCTGATCATTTGCGCCTTGTCTTCCAGGACTGGCGCTTCGTAGATGTACTTGCGCACGCCATAATAGAAAATGCCGCCGTGAAACACCCAGGCCAGCTCCAGTTCCGCGGCGCCGGGCCTGCTCTGCGTCGCAAGGCCGGCGTCGTGGCGGCACTCCCTGAGAATTCGGGTCAGGATCTTGTCCTTGACCATGCCGACATACCAACGATTGATATCGAGGCCCTTCAGGCCGGAGTAGAGATAGATTCTCAGCCATTTTCGGTTGAAGATCGCATCCGTATAGATCTCGTAGAATTCCTGAAGCCGCGCGCGGAGTGGGCGCGATCGATCCGACAGCAACCTCTCCCAACCGATTTCAAGGGGCTCAAGATATACCTTGCGGTAGACCTCTTTGATGAGATCGTCCTTGCTCGGAAAGTAGCGATAGAGCAGCGGCTGGGTCACACCGAGCTTCCGAGCGAGCGCACGCGTTCCACCGCCAAATCCTTCCTCCGCAAAGAGCTCGGTTGCCTTGGCGACGAACTCATTGCGACGATCGTCAGCTGATAGTCGCCTCTGCTTGGCACGAACGCGCTTGCCCGGCGTCTTTCGATTCATGATGCCTTGTCACCAGCGTCAGCCAGGAACCTGCCAAAGCCTCCCCGCGCGAACAACAGCGGACTGTTCCGGTTGTAAGCGTAAGCTTCCACCGCGCCCAGGAAAATGACGTGATCTCCACCATAGTAGCGGTTTGCAGCACGGCATTGGAAATTTGCGACCACGCCGGCAAGCACAGGCGCATTCCCGAGACCTGGTGTCCAGCTCACGCCCGCGAACTTGTCACCCGACGATTTGGCAAATTGCATCGCCAGCGCCTGCTGCGACGCATCAAGAACGTTGACCGTGAAATGGCTGGCATTTTGGAAGGTGGCCAACCCCTGCGAAAATGTCCCCAGGCTCCACAACACCAGCGGCGGATTGAGCGACACCGACGCAAACGAATTGCAAGTAATCCCGTACGGTCGCCCTTCGAGTGACATCGCCGTAACGATCGTCACACCGGTCGCAAACGTACCAAGCGCATTGCGGAAGTCACGAGGATCAATCGTCGAGCTGTCGCTCGAGAGCTCACTGGCTGGATCCGGCGGGTGCTTGGGCGAGTCGGACATCCCGCTGACCTCAAAGCGTCAGGTTTTCAGACGGCAGCCCGAGAGCCACCCGCCCGTAATTGGTGCCAGCCGCATCGAAATTGAAGGCGAGATGCGAGTTCACCGCATGCGCATCGCGGAACTGGCGCTGCAATGCACCCGAGGTGAACAGGCTGCGCGCGCCGCTCGCCGCAAATAGAACAGACACCGCTTCCGTGCACAGATTGACCGCAAACGCGCCATCGCGCCGGAGCTTCGTCTTCGCCGCAATGCTCGGGATATCTCCACGCCGGACCTCCGCAAGCACGTCAACGCAGTTCGTGCGCATGATCAGCCGCGCGGCATCTATCTTCGCCGATGCCTCGGCAATCTTGATCTGGGTACTCTGCAGGTCCCCGATCTTGGCCCGGTTATAGGTCGAGGCGCGATGCCGCGCGATCTCGACATAGTCGTCAAGACAAGCCTTGGCATTCCCGAGACCGACTCCAGACAGCACGTAGGGGAACAACGAAAATACCGGTAGCATGTAGAGCGCATTCGGATTGACGACACTGCCCGGCGTCGCACCACCGGCAAGTTCACTGACGGCAACCGTCATGTGCTCGGGAACGAATGCGTCAGTCACCCGCACATCGTTCGATCCGGTTCCGCGCAAACCAGCCGCATTCCAGGTATCGTCGATGCTGTAATCTCGTCTGTTCAGCAGGAATAGTCGATACTCGACACCATCGGCCTCGTCGTCCGAAGCAACGACGCTCGCGAGCATGTTCCATCCGCAAGCTTCCACTCCTGACGAGAACGGCCAATGACCACTCAGGACATATCCGCCACTTGCCTTCCTGGCCCGGCCTGCCGGAAAGACAAAAGAGGAAGCGATCAGCGTGTTCGGATCTTCGCCCCACACCGCGCTCTGCGCCTCGGGCGCGAACATGCCGAGCATCCAGTGGTGACTTGCCAGATTGGCAAAGTTCCAGGAAACCGAAGCATCGCCCTGCCCCAGGGCCTCGGCGCAGTCGACCAAGGCAACATAGTCGAGTTCGCTGCCCCCGACGCGCTTGGGCTGCAGGATCCGGAAGAGGCCGCTGTCGTGCAGATCCCGCGCGGTTTCCGGCGGCAAGCGGCGCAACTCTTCGGTCCGCGGCGCGCGTTCACGCAAGGCCGGAGCAAGCGCTCCGGCTCGTGCGACCATGACCGAATAGCGTTCCATATCTGGACTTGCTGGCACCTTCGCGTCGAGCCCGCGGCGAACCTCAACCATGGTCTCTTCCTTCGTTTCGATCTCCAGGACATTTGCGCGTGCGATCGAGCCGTGCGGGTCAGTTTATCGATCGATCACCAGAGATCAAGACGGCAGAGCTGAATCCGGTGAAATCGACGATCAGGGAAGCGCGGCAGCCGCTGCGTCGGGCCCATTGAAGAAGCGCTCGCAGCGATGCTTCGTTCGCTCGGGTCCGGCGATACTGACAACTCTCTCGCCAGGATTCAATGCGAGTTCGAAGCTCCCGCGAATCGCTGCCTATGGAGGGCTGCAATCACTGGCTCAAAACGCAAAAAGCGCCCGGTGGCTATTCGGCCACCGGGCGCTCCATGTCGTCGCTTTTTTGCGTCAGCCCACCCGCCTCACAGGATCTAGCCGAGCTCCTTCCGCCAATACAGCGTGTGCTGCCATGCCCAGGGCGAGACAGGTTCGAAGAGCCTATACCCTTGTCGGATAAAGTTATTGGCTGAGAAAATATTGAGCGCGCTTCTCGTATGACTCCTCGCAAGCGACCGGATTTGTGTAATCGTCTTGGCCACTCACTTCTCCTGCCAATCGGACGGGAGAAATTCACTCGGGGCGGTATCGATGCAGTCCGTCTCGGGATCAGGTAGTGCCGAACGAAATGCGATTGTTGGAAAGTCCGTCCGCTCGAGGTCGGGACGTGAACGCCGACGGGGGATGAACTGAATGATTTCGGCGCTCATGCTGCGGTCTCCCACACAGCAATGGCAACCAGGCCCGCCAGCGCGAGCGACATCAAATAGGCGGTCATGCAAAACCTCGTTGTCGGGCGGTCCGCGCGATGCGGCCATGGAATGAATGTGCGGCAGATCGCGCAGCGGGCGGCGATCTTTGGGGCGCGAACCTTATCCCTGACGAGTGGGGCCGCGAGCGGCGCCGGCTTTCGCCGCGCCGCAGGGCCGGTGCGTTCGCGCGCACCGGCCAATTCGTGATTGTTCAAGAGGTTCGGACGGCGGCTCGCTTGCGACGCTCAGGCAACGGGCTGGGAGGATGTGGCGTCGTGACGGTGCGGCCGCCGTCCGATTGGTGAAACGGCAAAGAAAAAGCCCGCCGCGGATTGCTCCGCGCGGGCTCAACAATTTCTGATTTTCGGATTATGTCCCTGAGTTGCCCGACGTGTCAAACCCTTTTTGCGAGCTGAATACGATCGGTAAAATATGATGCATCGGCTTCGACGGTGAGAAACCGCCTTGACCGAAAGTCTGGGTCTGATCCGGGAATCGCAACACGAGCCGGCGCCGATCGCCTTATGCTTGTTGCGATGATGTCAGTGTGCCGCTGAGTTGCCCGACGCGTCAAGGGACAAAGCAGCTTACAATTGATCGACCTCAGGACAGTTTTGGCTCGCGTCGGTCGACCCGTGCCGTAGTGTAATTGCTAGGAGGAAGCGCCGATGTATTTCGTTGCTGCCGTGCTCGCGGTCCTGTCCGGCCTGTTCTACGCCGCGGGCCATCATGAGATCGGTTCGATGGGTACCACCATGTGCCAGTATGGCGGCATCTTCTGCGACAGTCCGGTGCTCGTACTCGTCGGCGCGGGGTTCGCTGCGGCGTGGGGCATGCTCGTCAGCGTTCGCTGATCACCAGCGGTATTGCCGACGATGATTTTGTGCCGCTGATTTGCCCGACGAGTCTATCTCCGCCCTTTGTGCCGGGTGCATCGACGCCTCGCATCATTGCGCAGGGATCGGGTTAGCCGGTTGAGCGGGCTTGGGACCCGGTGGAGCCGGCTCAATCGGCGCCTTTGGCTCGGTCGGCATCACCCTCGCACCGGCAGCGCGTGCTGCCTCGCCGGTCGTTGAATAGTTGGCGGAAGCGGCCGGCTGCACCTTCGGCTTGCTCCACGGACCGTGGTCGACGATGAGCATTCCCAACACACCGAGGATCGCAACCACGGCTGCAATCAACAGCGGCGTACCACCATGCCGGTTTCGCTGCTTGACCGAATAGCCATCCGCTATGCCATGCGCATGCACTCTCATCATCATCTCCTCCGTGGAGACAAGCCGCGCCCCGCGTGCAAGTTTCCAGTTCCCCGAGAGAAAGCGAGGCATGCCGGTGGAACCAATCCATGGCTGCTGAATTTTCACGATATGTGGCCGTCAGCCGTTGCTCAAAGCGCGCGCACGCGCGGATGACCCGAGGCGATGGTCACCTTGGCCTTCAGTGAAATGGCGGCACCACGGCACATGAGCACCGAAACACCGGAATCCCCACTTCAGCCCACACTCGGTGAGCGAGCAATCGACACCGCGACAGACGTTTCGCGCACCATCACAGAGGTGTCGGATGGACTTCGAGCGGCCACCGATCGCCTCATCGAGGCGATCGCAAGCTCGCGCCGGCCAGGCGGAACCCTGGCCACGGTGAGCGCGGTCACGCGCGAAGCGCCGCTCGCAAGCCTGTTTGTCGCGTTTCTGCTCGGCTTCGCTGTCGCGCGCCGACGCTAGTCGCCGATGCGCTGCGAAGGCCGCGCTAGAATTTCCCCTTCGCCGCGTCTTTGGTCGCGGACATCACGCTTCCGCTGATCTGTCGCATATGTTCGCCGGCATTGGTGAACTGGCTGCGCAGGAATTCCGACTGGATCCGCATCGCCTCCTGCAGATCGGTCGCATGCACGAGCTTGCGCGCATGCTCGAACGCCGCCTTCATGTTCTGCTCGGTGAACGACAGCGCCTGCTTGGAAATCTCGGTACCCGTACCCGGCATCGCCGTCATCGACTTGCTCGCGGCATCAAAGAACAGGCTGAAGGCCTGTTCGGCCTGGTCGATGGTCTTTTCCGCGAGATCGCGCAACTCCGCGGGAACTTCAAGCTTCGGTTCAATCATGATCGCGCCCCTGCAATAAGCGTCCAATGAGGTTAGCATAGTTTGCGACGCCGTCAGCGCCGTATCGCCGACCAGGGACGGACCTCACTCGCTCCGACTATCGAGGAAAAATTACCTAGCCGCGACCAAACCACGCCGCGGCCGATTCCAATCATGTCAGCACTGTGGCATAATGATTCGGCCTCGTTGTTGGTCGCGTTCGCGTCTCTTGGGGAATAAGGGGATCCGATGCTGCGCGCCGTTCGTCCAACACCGACCTGCACCCGATTCAAGACCAGCATAGAGATGCCGTGCATGAAGTGCGGCGCACAAATGCGGCTCGCTCTGATCGAGCCGCGCGACCAAGTCTACGACGTGCTGACCTATCAGTGCACGCCGTGCAACTCCGGCGAAAGCTTCCTGAACGCGCGCTAGGCTGCGGCCCTTTTAGTCGCCCAGCACCGCGGCTCCCGCCTCGGTCAGCGCAGGCTCGTCGTCGTGCAGTTCGACCAGGCCCAGCTCCGTGAGGAGGCGCAGATCCTCGTCGCTGACCGGTGACAATTTGAGCCTGCGAGCCTGGATATCGCGGAGAGTCCAGCGCAAGCCGATCGCGCGTTCAAGCGAAAATTCAGCGAATGGATTGGTTGCCATTCGCTTCGACTAACGCGGCATTTGGATCAGACTTTGTCTGAGCCGCGGCGGCTTCGTGAACGCCACAGGTTGATGGCGCACGCGATCGAGGTGTTCCGCACCCCGAACGCGTCATGCCTCTCTCGCAGCCGCTCAATAACGATAGGGGTCGATATCGAGCAGCGGGAATGCGCTGAACACGCTCGGCAGATTGGTCGGCATCGCCGGATGCAGGTAGGACTTATCCAGTTCGGCAAAGCTGGTGACGCCGAGCAGCCCAAGGCAGCGGATCACCTCGTCCTCGAGCAACTCAAGCATGCGAACGATCCCCGCCTCGCCGGCCGCGGCGAGCGCCCAGCATTGCAGGCGGCCGATCCCGACCAGGTCGGCGCCCGAGACGATGGCCTTCACGATGTCGGTGCCGCGGCAGATCGAACCGTCGACCATGATCTTGGCACGGCCGGCGACCGCCTGAACGATCTCGGGCAGCACATGCATGGATCCGCGGCCATGGTCGAGCTGGCGTCCGCCATGATTTGAGACGTAGATCCAGTCGACCCCGTGATCGAGGGCGATCCTTGCATCTTCGGCAGTGGCGATTCCCTTGAGTATCAGCGGAATCTTGAACTTGTCCTTGATCAACTTCACCGTCCGCCATTCCAGCCCCTTCTGGAAATCGCCGCCGGTGGCGCGGATGCGGCTTTCGCGGACGTAGCGCTTGGCGATGTCTCGCTCGCGCCGGCTGTAATGGGCGGTGTCCACCGTGAGGCAGAACGCGGCGTAACCATTGTCGATCGTACGGCTGACCACATCCTCGACGAAGGCATCATCGCCCCGCACATAGAGCTGGAAGATGCGCAAGGCGTCAGGCGCCGCCTTGGCAGTGCTCTCCAGCCCAGGCTCGGACACCGAGCTCAGCATATGCGTGGCACCGAACGTTCCCGCTCCGCGCGCGACGGCCGCGCCCGCATCCGGATCGAAGATCTCGAGCGCACCGACCGGAGCGATCATCACCGGAAGCCGGAGCTTGCGTCCAAATAGCTCGGTGGAAGGATCGACATTGATGACGTTGCGCAGGACGCGCGGCCGGAATGCGATCTCGTCGAGCGCCATTCTGTTGCGGCGCATCGTGGTCTCGGTCTCGGAGGCGCCGACGATGTAGTCCCACGCGTTCTGGTTCAGCCTGGTCCGGGCCTTTTGCGCGAATTCGTGCAGGTTCTGGAATTCCTCGCCGCTGGCGCCGAGTTCGACATTGCGCGCCTGCCGAATGGGGGTCCCGTCATTCATGGTGTTTCTTCTCCCGATTTGGCCGGCACATTAGCCGCAGACAAACCGGAAAAGCTACCACCTGAGCGACGAATCCGGTCAGCGAAGAACAGCTATTCGCTTGCGAGATAGATCCGCTTGCGACGCGATGCACCGCGTCCGAACCGAGCTCGCCTGAGGCGAGCTAGCTGCCCGAGAACCGGTTTCGGTACTCGGTCGGCGACACGCCGAGGTGGCGCAGGAAGGCCCTCCGCATTCGTTCGTCGTCGCCGAACCCCGCGCGCTTGGCGACCTCCACGACCCCGCCGATCTGCCGGCTTTCCAGCAGCAGGCGCGCTGTCTCCACGCGCAGCGCCTCAACGCCGCTCGCAGGTGTCATGCCGGTGCGGCTGACATAGGTCCGGGCGAACGTGCGCGGCGTCATGCCGGCCTTCTCCGCGAGCGTCTCGACCTTGAGATCATCAGTGATGTTCTCGATGATCCAGGCATGCAGCGCGCTGAAGCGGCCTTCGACGTCCGACGCCTGGGCCGCAAGGACGGTCGAAAACTGGCTCTGACCGCCGGGTCGCTTCAGGAACACGACAAGCCTGCGCGCGACATCGAGCGCGGTGGTGTGGCCGAAATCCTCCTCGATCATGGCGAGCGCCAGATCGATGCCGGCGCTGACGCCGGCCGACGACCAGACCCGTCCGTCCTTGACGAAGATGGCGTTGGGCTCGACGCGGATATTCGGGAAGCTGTCCTGCAGACGGGGACAATAGCGCCAATGCGTTGCAGCCCGCTTGCCGTCCAGAATTCCTGTCCAGGCCAGCGCAAAGGCGCCGAGACATACCGACGCGATACGGCGCGCCTTCGGCAGCGCCTCCGCGATCCAGTTCATCAACTTGGTGTCGTTGCGGATCTTCCAGATGCCCGGCCCGCCCGGGATCACCAGCGTGTCGACCCCGGCGGGCGCAAGACTGTCGATCGGCGCCGTGTCGATCATCATGCCGACATCGGTCGGCACCAATCCGCCTGAGGTCGACAGATAGGACAGCGAATAGCCGGGCCCGGGCAGCTCAATCGCCTCCAGCTCTGCGAACACCTGCGCCGGACCCGAGATGTCGAGCAAGGTCACACCCGGAAAGGCAACGATCGCGATCGATCGCATCGCTTTCGTGTCGCGCGGCTCCGGCCGCGGCGCTTTGGCAGTTTTCGAGGGCATATTGTCCTTTAAGCCATTCGAGGCCGCCCTGTATAGCTCGCTATGGAATTCTGGAGTTCTGCCATGTCGCGAAATCTGGGCAGCGGGTACCAGGCGATCAAATCGCCGTGGACGGATTACGCGATCTACAGCTTACCGGATGCCTCCCGGATCGAAGCCTGCGACCGTCAGCCGCTGATGGACGCCATGAACGGCATCATTGCCGTCAACTGGCAGGCCACTGAGCCGCACTGGACAGCAACCTCCTCGCCGTTCGACCGGAAGTACAGCCTGATCCTCGTCTATGACGGCTCCGGGCTCGTAGCCTTCTCGGTCTACCGCATCCTGCAGATGTCGGCCGGACTTGGAATCTATCGCAGCGGCACGGAAGTGCTCCCGGCGCACCAGGGCCGCGGCTTCTACGGCTTCTTCACATTGGAAGTCCTGAAATGTTCGGGCGCCGCCGAGAGAGCCGACGGCAACGTGCTCTACGGCTGGCGGACCCGCAATCCGATCGTCTGGGCGGCGAACGCTAAGATTTGCGAAAAAGTGTCTCCATCGTTGCTCGATGATGCGCAAGATCCGGCGTTGCAGGCCGCCTGTATCGAGATGTGCACCTCGCTCTATCCGGGCAAGCCGCTCGAATTGCCCGACATGATCATGCGTGGCGCTTACGGCCATATTAAGCACCATCGGCAGGCCTATCATGGCACCGCATTGCTGGTCGATGCCGCGATGTCGCGCAAGATTCCGAATTCAGCGGATGCCCTTTTCTCGGTCGGCTACGCGAGGGTTTGATGTCGGTGCTCGGACAACAAGCAGTTTACGCCCCGACGTCGCGATTCACCGATCGCGCTTATCTCGCCTGGACAGCGGTCGCCATCGCCTACGCCATCGCCTTCCTGCAGCGCGTGTCGCCGCAATCGATAAGCCTCAGCTTCATGCACGATTTCAACACCGACGCGGCCGGTGTTGCGATGCTCGCCTCGAGCTACTTCTGGGGCTACACCTTGATGCAGATCCCGGCCGGCCTTCTGGTCGACCGCTACGGTGTCAAGCGCGTCGTCCTCGTCAGCATGGTCGCCTCGTCGCTCGGCAGCGCGGCGTTCGCGCTCGCACCCAATCTGCTCGATGTTTTTGCTGCGCGCCTGATCGTCGCCTGCGGCGATGCACTGGTGTTTACCGCACTGCTGAAGCTGGTCGCGCAAAGCTTTGCGGACGAACGGTTCGGCATGATGTCGGGCATCTCGCAGGTCTCCGGCTATGTCGGAGGCGTGATCGCAACCACGCCGCTCGCGGCCGCGGTCTCCGGGTTCGGCTGGCGCGCCTGCTTCCTCTTCATCGCCTGCATTGGCCTCGCCAACCTCGCCTTCGCCAAGCTCGCGCTCAAGCCCGATCCGGCCTCGCAGAGCAACAAGACGCTGAAGGTCATCGTGACGGCTGCGCGGCAAGCGCTGGCCCACATCGCGAACTGGGGTTGCGCGATGACGTTTGCATCGCACTTCGCGGTCGTAACGACGCTGTCGGGTGTCTGGGGCATTCCGATGGTCGCGCATTTATTCAATATCTCTCCGACCGCTGCGGGCACACCCCTGCTCGCCTTCATGATCGGCAACGCGCTCGGCTCGATCTTCCTCGGTCATGCCGCCGATCGCGCCGCAGCGGCGCTCGACCGCGCGTTGATCGGCATCTGCGTGTTGCGCATGCTGCTGATCGCGATGCTGCTGCCGCCGATCGCCCAGACATTTGGCCTCGCCTACGTCACCGTCGTGTTCACGGCCTTAGGCCTCATCGCCGGCGGCACCGTCCCGCTGGTCCTGAAATGCGTCAAGAAGCTCTACACCACCGACCTGATCGGTGTCGGTGCTTCCGTGAACACCACGGCTGCGGGGATATTCGCCGGCATCTCACAGCCCATCATCGGCTTCGCAATGCTTGCCGCGAGCCACGCCTCCGGGACGGACGCCGTGCACAACAAGGCCGTGATCGGCGACGGCGGCTACAGCGCATTGATTGTCATTCTGCTTCTCATGTCGCTGCCGGGCATTGCCGGACCGCTGCTGATGAGAAGCAAGTTGATAGCTCGTTAGTGTCGTTATGAGTGTAGGGGGTGTTATGGAGCGCTTGTTCTTGAGAAAAAGCGAAGTTGCGTCAACCTTTCCGGTCAGCAGCTGGCAAAGCGTGATGTTCTCCGAGTTTGAAGCGCAGATGAGCAGCGAGGCAAGACCGTTTCCTTGCGTATTCGGGGTGACCGGGCATCGCCAGGATCAGCTCCGCTACCTGTTCCTCGACCCGTATGACGTCGCGGTGCTCGGCGATCAACTCGCACAGTATGTGTCGGAGGCCCGCTCGTTCGGCCCCAACACCTCGTTGATCGTTTTCACGCGGCCTCGCCCGGTGCAGACGCTCGACGCCTATTATCGCAAGATGTGGCTGACGCTCGACCAGCTCGCGCGCCTGGACAAGACCCCCTGGCCATCAGAGATTCCGGAGCAGATCGACCACCCGATGTGGGAATTCTCGTTTGCGGGCGAGCCGATCTTCGTGGTCTGCACGACCCCCGCGCATGTGATGCGACAGAGCCGCCGCTCCAGCGCCTTCATGCTCACGTTCCAGCCGCGCTGGGTGTTCGAGAAGATACTTGGAACCGAAAAGGCGGCGGCTGCCGCGTTCGCCGAGGTGCGCAAGCGTTTGATCCCTTATGACAGCGCGAGCCCCTCTCCGCTCCTTGGCCGCTACGGCGCAACCGAGGGCCGCGAATACAAGCAGTATTTCCTGCATGACGACAACAACGCGAGCGGTGGCTGCCCCTTCGCCAAGCTCGCGCAGAACAAGACGCCAGCTATCGCGAACAAGGAACAGGCAGCATGACCCAGATCATCGCAAGCACGAAGACCGAATTTGCCATCGACCGGGAGATCCTGAACCTGCTCCCGGCCCAGGGCTCCGTCGAGCTGCAGCATGATGCTGCCGGCAAGGTGCATCACTTCCATACTCATCCGGTCGATGAAATCCTGATGATCATCAGTGGCCGGCTGAACTTCATCTGGGACGGCGGTGAGCGGGTGGTCGGCGCCGGCGACACCATCATGCTGCCTGCCGGAACCCGGCATCAATCCGAAGCGCTCGAGGGTGGCGCAATTTACGTGATCGCGACGCAGCCGCCTGCGAGGGCGATGAACAACTGACATCCAGGGAAAACGCGAACACCTCAGGACAGTGAAGGATCGCGCGGCGGGTCAACCGCCAAACGTTCGACCAGCTCGATGACCTCGGAACGCTGGTCGGGCGCAAGTCGAAGGAAAGCCTTCAGCAGTCGCAGGCTTTCCAGTGTTTCGCTCGATGGAGCTCCGAGCTTTTTCTGCAGCTCTGCAACATATGTGGGATTTTTCATCTCGCACCTTAAGTGAGGATTACGAATGGCATACCCAGGTAAACGTGAAGGCTTGGCCCAGAAGGTCGACACCGCAGCGCAAGAGGCCGAACGCCTCGGCCTCACCACGGCAACCCTGATACTCAGGATGGCACGCCTCGAGATTGATCGGGCGGAGCCCGAAGAAGTTGAAAGTATGCCAAGGAACAACTTGCGCAGCAAGCCGAACTGAGCTCCCTAAACCGGCCGGTTCCGGCTCGTACGCCGCCGGCACGCGCCGGGGGCCTGTGACGTCCGAACGACGTCGGGCGAGGCGAGAGGCTTTCCTCTCGCCCGCTATGGGGTGGTTTCGCGAATATCTGGCTTTGGTGCAGGATGGCCGCGCTAGCCGGTATTCCCTGCTTTGCCGAACGCGCCCGCCTCCGCCAATGCGGCGATGCGCCGATCGTCGTAGCCAAGCGTCTTGCTCAACACATCGCGTGTGTGCTGACCGAGCAGCGGAGCCGCAACGGGATCGACCGTCGGCGTCAGGCTCATATTGACCGGCGACTCGATGTTCGGAACCGAGCCGGCAGTTGGATGTGCGATGTTGCTCAGGCGATCGCGATCGCGCACCTCGGGTGCGTTGAATCCTTCCTCGACCGTGCGCAGGTAGCCAACCGGGATGTTGGCCTTCTTCATCTTGGCCATCCAGTTCTCGAGCGTGTCGCTCGCAAACACGCTGGCAATAATGGCGCGCAGCTTCTCCTTGTTGGCGGTACGATTCTTGCGGTGAGCAAACTCGGGGTCGGTGACGAGATCCGGGCGCTCCAATACGTCGGTCACGAGCCGGCGATAGAGCCGGTCGTTGGCGCAGGCCATGTAAAGCGGACCATCCGACGCCCGGTAGACGCCGACGGTCGGCGAGCCGTTCGGAGAGTTGCCGAAACGGCCGGGATTGTTACCGTTGATGAGATAGGCCATACCGTAGAAGCCGGTCATCGACACGGCGGTGTCGATCAACGCGACCTCGACCTGCTGGCCGCGACCAAGCCGGTCGCGCGCAATCAGTGCCAGCAGGATGGCGTTGCAGGCCGACATGCCCGTTGCCATGTCCACGATCGGCGGACCGGTGCGCACCGGCTCGCCATCAGGAAAGCCGTTGAGCGACATGAAGCCGCTTTCAGCCTGTGTGATCGGGTCGAAGCCTGGTCGTAGGGCGAAATCGCCTTTGCGGCCGTAGGCCGAGATGGAGCAATAGACCAGCCGCGGATTGGTTGGCGCCACCGACGCATAGTCGAGACCGAATTTCTTCATCACGCCGCCGGAGAAATTCTCTACTACGACGTCGGCCTTGGCAATCAACGCGCGTGCAACGTCGAGCGCGGCCGGATTGTTGAAATCAAGCGCAATGCCGCGCTTGTTGCGGTTGAGGCTTAGATACGCCGCGCTCTCCCCACCGATTTCGGCGTGCTCGTAGGCGCGCGTGTCGTCACCCCCGTCGGGATTCTCGATCTTGATGACCTCGGCCCCGAAGTCGGCCAACGTTTGCGTGCAGGCCGGGCCGGCAACGACGCGGGTGAAATCGACAACCAGCAGGCCATCGAGCGCCGTCGGAACTCCCTCCCCGCGCGGCGTGCGCTCCGGCAATTCTGGTCTGGTCATGATCTGACGCTTCCTCTGTTATTTTGTCAGGCGAAATACCGCGGCCATTGGTAAGACCGGCACAGTTCGCCTTTTAGCGGAAGCCTATCACCAAAACCAAACCCGGATTTTGCAGGGCGGGACCTTCGTCTGACATGGCTGTCAGCGACCATGAGGATCCGGCGGTGCCAGCAGCACCGGCACGGGTCGGACGACCGGAACGTCAGGGAAACGCTGGACAACGGATATTTCAAGGCGTCCGGTTGGTGAAAGAACGTACATCGGCGGGTAGCGACGCCCTGTCGCTACCCGCTTTCCCCATCGGGAGCAGTCGCTCTATTCGGCGATCACTTCGCCGGAGCCGCCGAACTCGGCGGGGAAATCCTTCAGCTTCGGCAAACCATCGCGTATCGGGAGCACCGCCTCGGAATAGTTGACATGAACGCCGGGGCTGAATTTCAGCGTCGGGATTGTTGCCGTGAACACGTCGACAAGCCCGAGCGTCGGGTGATTGGTCATCAGGTGACCGCCGCATTTGGTGCAATATTTGCGCTGGCTCATCGCGGTCTTTTCGAATGTCGCGATATGACCGGCGCCCTTGGTAACCTCGACCGCCTCGGGCTTCCAGAGGCTGAACGCATTCACCGGACCGCCGGACCAGGAACGGCACGAACGGCAATGGCAGTAGCCCATCGCCTCAGGCTCCCCCGTAACCTTGAGTTCGACGGCGCCACAAAAGCAGTTTCCAGTGTGATTCATCGGTCGCTTCTCCTTGGGTGAATTAATCGGACTCCGCGCCGGCATCGACCCACGTTACTCGTGATGTTCGCGATGCAGGATAAGACATAGGCGGGGGTAGCCGCTGCGAACTCCCTTGTGGACGTACCAGACCATCGCCCGCACAAGAGGCAATCACACCGCGCTCGAATGCAGGCAGGTCGTCGACGCGCGCGAAGTTACATGAGAGTCCGCGCCGCTGTCGACCACCTTCGACACACACGGTCGGGCGTACCGCTCATTGCAGACAGATATGGAGCTCAGTGTGAGGCAAAGCACAGTGATACGATGTGACGAGCTGTGCCGGATGCCTGCCCGGCAACCGGCACGTGAGCACATCACTCCAGATCAGCATTGCCGGTCCTTCGCGGGAACCCGGTTCGCCGTGGCAAGCCCGTACATCAGCGCCAACCGATCCAGACATTCCTTGAGACGCCGCGCGAAATAGTCCTGCCAGCGCTGCGTGCGCAGTCCGCGCCGCTGCCCAACCTGCTCCATGGTCATGCCGAGAATCAGGACGTCATGCACCAGCGTCGAACCATCGGCACCGAGCTCATGCTCGGCGCGATTCAAGCGCAGGGTCGCCTGGCGCTGCCCCTCGGTGATCGCCTCACGTTGCTGACCGCCATCGACGTATTCCCGTGTCGTATCCACCGCACGAGGGCCACGCTCGGCTTTCTCCCAGTCGTTCTGGAAGGCCCGACCGCTGCGATACTGTGTGTCGTCGATCTGTCGGTGCGCGTGCAACCGGCCGAGCGGATCGTTACGTATCGAGCGGAACGCAACGATCTTCTCGCCCGACTCGAGCGCAAGGGGATCGTCGACCGCGACTGTCGCCACCTCGGCATTAAAGGGCAGATCCTGGGAGCGTCGATCGTGCATTCCAGCGGGATCGTACGGCTTCCGGCGTTTTGGGCGCGGCATTGGTGACCTCCAAAATGTCTGATGATGAGCGCGCGGCACCTTCCGCGCGGTCGCGGTTGCGATTGCGATTGCGGACTGAAGTCTCGTCGATCGAGAGATGATCGTGCCTCAGCTGGCCCCAACGGCTTGAAGCCAGGCATCGTTCAGGACCGGCCTCGCCGAGGCCTCGGGATCCCTGCTCAAGTCAAAATGCGGAGCGCAGTAGCTCGAGCCCGACCGACATGGATGGCCACAGAAGGTCATGGTCTCGCCTTCGACATCCCCGCCATAGGGATAGCGGCAGTCCCCGCGTTTCAGATCGTGCAGCGAAAGGTGCCGCGGCGCGACCGCAGCGCAACGAAGTTGCGGCATCTCCACCATTTCAGTGAAATTTTTTGGCCAGCGAAGCAGATCAGCCTTCAGTTCGGCCTGCCCTTCCCGCAGCCGCCCGATCCACGGGAGCTCCGGCACGGACGGCCTGGGTGGATCGAGGTGCCCAGGCAGGGACGGCTCGAACCGGTCGAGCCCCGCCAAACCCATGCGCTGCGCCCGGCTGAGGGCCGCATTGCGTGTGTAGGCCGTATTGAAGGTTGCGTTGATCGCGTCAGCGATTTCCGAATAGGACAAGCCGCGGGCGCGCAGGTCCTGCAAGGCAGCCGAATGCTCCGGCAGCCAGTTCATCATTTCCATTCCAAATTCCCATTTTTGTCATTCCGCCGGCGCCTCGCATACCTTCCGATATTCCGAAGAAAAAGTCAAGCTTGATTTCTGATAATCGTAACGGTAGTAATGTATCGGGGTTTGGAAAGGACGAAACATGCTAGACGCGGCACTGATCGAACGGGCACTGGAAAAGACCGGGAAGAGCAAAGGCGGGCTTGCCCGCGCAATGGGGGTTCGGGCCGGGGCGGTGTCCGAAATCCTGTCGGGAATACGGTTGATCAAGGCATCGGAAATCGCCCCGATCATGGAATATCTGGAGCTGAACTCGGTGCCGATCGTGGGCCGGGTCGGCGCCGGTGCCTCGATCCAGCCGGAGCTTGAGCAGGTCCCGCCGGAGGGGCTCGGCGAGATCGAGCTTCCGTTTCCGATGACCGAGGAAACCGTCGCTTTCGAAGTTTCGGGCGATTCGATGCTGCCGAAATACGAGAACGGCGATGTCATCGTGGTGTACCGCGAGCAGCGGTATCCGCTGTCGAGCTTCTACGGCGAGGAAGCCGCGGTTCGGCTGAAGAGCGGCGAGCGCTATCTGAAGACGATCGAACGCGGCAGTTCTTCCGGCACCGTCAACCTCAAGAGCTTCAATGCCAAGCCGATCAACGGCGTAAAGCTCGAATGGATCGGCGAGATCTGCGTCACCCTGCCCCGCGGTCAGATCGAACGGCTGCGCGGCAAGACGGCGGCGAAGGGCCGCAAATCTGGCCGGTCACAGGGCGGACGGTCGTCCGAGAAATAGCGGGGCTGCGTCGGGGGGGCGGCCTGGCCGATTCGGATGCCTTCGGCCCGAATCGTCAGAGCACCCCACGCCGAAATTTCCGGTTATCGGCAATTTCTCTTGACTTAATTCCGATTATCGGAAATACTGGCCTATGAAAGTCAACGCATCGAACTGTCAGGCAATGCAGTATTTTGTCGTGATGATCGACTATGGCCGCCGTGGCCGCGAGGCGATCGTCGATCCCGAAATGACCCGGCGCGAGGTCGTCTCGCGCGTTGCGTCGGGGGAATACACCAACATCAGCTTCATCCACGAGGTCGCCGAGCGCTCGGTTGAGGATGTCACCGACGACATCCTCGCCGAGGCTGCCCTGCCGGAAATCCCCCTGACCGGCACCAATCTGCAGGCGAATACGCTGGATCACGCCCGCGATCTGCGCAAGCACGAGCCGGTCTGAGGTCGCTCAATTGGCGATTGCGAAAACGTGATCTTTCTTGAACCGGCCACTTGGCCGGAACCCGAAACGGACTAGATAGGGCTCACGCAGAGTCTATTCGGACCGGGCGCGGGTTCCCTTTAGATTGGCGTTTCGTTTTCTCGGGCCGGCAGTTTTCAGCTTCAGATGACTTCGACATTAAATCCCGAGATCGCGCGAGCCGATGGCGATCTCAGGATCGCGCTGCTGCTTGGCATCGCGAACTGGTTTCTGTTCCTCGACCACGTTCCGCACAATTTCCTCAGCGCGCTGACGATGCGCAATTTCGGCTTCAGCGGCGCGACCGACCTTTTCGTCTTCATCGGCGGCTACGCGGTGACGCTCATCTACGCCAGGATGGCGCTGGAACGCGGCTTCGTGGTGGCTGCAACCCGCATCTTCAAACGCGTATGGCAGCTCTATGCCGCCTATATCGTTTTGTTCGTGATCTATGTCGAGTTGATCAGCTATGTCGCCGCGCGGACGGCGGCACCTGAGATCATCAGCGAATTCAACATCACGGGCTTCATCGACCACCCGGTCCGGACCCTGATCTACGGCTTGTTCCTGCAAGCCAAGCCGCTCAATCTCGACGTGCTGCAACTCATCATCGCCCTGATGGCCTTCCAGCCGGTTGTCGTATTCGGGCTGCTGTACGTACCGAATGCGACGCTTCTCGCGTCGGTGGCGCTTTACGCGACCGCCCGCCTCCTCGACTGGAACCTGACATCAGATCAGTACGGATCCTGGTATCTTAATCCATTCTGCTGGCAATTGCTGTTCGTGATGGGTGGCTGGCTCGCGCTCATCGGCACGCGCTATGCTCCCGCGATCCGCGCGATGCAGGCCATTCCCGCGCTGCGCGCCACGGCCTTGCTGTACCTGCTGTTCGCACTGACGATCGTGTCCAGCAGCGAGATTCCGGCACTCGCCCAAATGGTGCCGAGCGGGCTGAGCGACGTGCTCCTGCAGAACGATCGGGAAGATGTTGCCCCTCACCGCATCCTGCATTTCCTGACCCTGACATTCCTCTTCACCTGGCTGGTGCCGCGAGACTGGGAATACCTGCGGTCTTGCGCCTTGCAGCCTGTCGTCAAATGCGGCGAAGAATGGCTGGCCGTGTTCTGCGCCGGCGTGTTCCTCTCCTTCGCCGCGCATCTGATCCTGATTACCGGCCCATACTCGCTGGCAAGGCAGGTCGCCGTCAGCATCGCCGGTATCGCTGCGATGACCGCCGTCGCCTATTACGTCTCGTGGTCGAAGCAGCAGGATAACAAATCGGCCGTCGGCGCCCATTCCTGAATCTGGAGCCTAATCGATCAGCAGTGCGCGCCGCAGCCGCGTCTCGCTCTCGTGCAACATTGCACCGTCGAGGCCCCCGCGCGCAGCTGCATCGGTGGCGCAAGCGAACAGGCGATAAAACTGCAGGCCGTCATAGGCAACCAGCAAGAGATCGACGCCTGCGTTCAATGCCTCCACGACCGCGATGCAGACATCGTGTTGATAGATCGCGCCCATCACCAGATCATCCGTCATGACGATGCCCTGGTAATTCCAGGTCTTCCGGATCAGCCCATCGACGACGGCTTTCGAATGCGACGCAGGCCGTCCGGGATCAAGCGCACTCACCGCCACATGCCCGACCATCAGGCGCGCTCCGGTCGTTGCCAGCACGTCGCGGAACGGACGCCAGTCGGACGCCTCGAGTTCGGCGGACGGCGTATAGAGATCGGCAGTGAAATGATGCGTGTCGGCACGCACGCGCCCCAATCCCGGGAAGTGCTTCACGGTGGCACCCACGCCCGCAGACTCGAGGCCTTGGATATAGGCGCCGGCGATCGCGCTCACCTTGGCCGGATCATCGGAGATCGCGCGCTGATTGATCAGCGTATTGAAGTCGAGCCGGTTGCGCTTCGCCGCTGGCCGGAGATCGAGCACCGGCGCAAAATTCAGGTTGATGCCGAGCGACGCCAGCTCCCGTCCATGGATGCGGCCGAACTCCTCAGCCTTTACCCTTTGCTCGTCCGGCGGCAGCTCGGCCAGCGTGGCAAGCGCGGGTAACCTCGTCAACGGCGGTGCGAGGTGCGAAACGATGCCGCCCTCCTGATCCGTCGCGACCGTCAGCGGCGGCAGCCCCGCCGCACGGCGCCTGGCTTGTAGCCCTGCAATTTCTGCCTTCAAGGCGTCAGCCGTCCTGCCGGCAATGTTGCGCCGGGTCACATAGATGCCCGCAACGAATCCCTGCTCCGCCAGCTGCGCGACCTCGTCGAACGATCGGTAGCCCACGATGAAATGCTGCCCGAGGGACCGCGCGAGAACCGGTTCGGTCTGGAGAACACGATGCTTCCGCACTTCGAACACTCCGTGCGCGGCCAGCATCGCCAGCGGCGGCAGGCACCACAGGATCACCAGTAGCTTCCCTGACGACGCCCGCCGGCGCCACGCGCCGCGACGAATCAGCAGGAGCACGACCGCGCTGCTTGTGACGACGAAGAGGACATTGCCTGTCCCACGCAAGGGGACCAGATACGGATCGTTGTTGTTGATGCCCGCGAAGACGAAGACGAGGCCTGCGATCCAGAGCAGGGTAATGCCGACGCATTTGCTGACTTGCATGGGGACCACGAGGGACTGAAGAGGCCGAACGGCTTCGTCCCTATCAGACGAGACTCGTCGGCGCGAGCCGACAAGGCGCGTCTGCACGCCATCTGCATAAAAATCCTGAACACCTGCTGGTCGCGCTCCAGCCGTTTGCACATGCACGCGTCAAGGTGAGCCAAGCAGCGGGTCGGATCCCATACCGGAGCAAGGGACTCCGCCCGCTTCAGCCTGCGCATCCCTTCGATCCCGAGGTCATCATGACAAGCCTTGCGCCACCAGAGACCAAGCCCCAATCAATCGACAGCAATCTGCCGCCGGCGAAAATCGCGGTGGTATTTGCCCTCGCGGCACTGGCCGATTGGTTGTTCTACGACCAGCGCCTCGGCCTCTCGGTCGTCATTTTCGCAATCGCGCTGACCTGCGCGTCGCTGATTGTCAACCTCGGCAATCTCGAGCATCGCCGACTGCTGCTTGCCGGGGCGATCGCGTTCGCCGGGCTACTGCCAGCGCTCGAGGAGCTCAGCGCGGCCTCCCTCGTCATCATCGCGCTTGCCCTCGGCGCGGCCCTCATGCTGACGACCAATCCTTATCTCGACAGTCTCGTCAGAGGAGCCGCCTGCCTGCTCGAGCTCTATCTGGTCGGCCCCATCAGATTATTCCAGGACTCGATCCGCGCGTTCAATTTGCCCGTGCTCACGAGGAGCTTTACCCTGTGGTGCGTACCATTGCTGCTCGGAAGCCTCTTCGTCCTGCTGTTCATGGCGGCCAACCCATTGCTGACGAAATGGATCAATCAGCTGAACCCAGGCGATCCCTCCTCCTATCTCAGCATCGGCCGTACGTTATTTTGGATCGCGGCATTGGCGCTGGTCTGGCCCTTCATCCACATCCGATGGCGCAACCGCATCGAGGTGATGGACGAACGGCCCCGATCTACCGCGAACGATCCGCCCCGCTCGACCGACCTGAGTTTCTTCGGCCCAGGCACCATCTTGCGCTCGCTGATCCTGTTCAACCTGCTGTTTTCGATCCAGACCATCCTCGACCTGATCTATCTCTGGGGCAACGGCACGCTGCCCGCCGATGTCACCTATGCATCGTACGCACATCGCGGCGCCTATCCTCTGATCATCACTGCGCTGCTCGCCGCGAGTTTCGTTCTGGTGACCATGCGGCCGGGCGGCCCTGCCGAGCGATCGCGTGTGATGCGATCGCTCGTTTACCTCTGGATCGGACAGAATGTCCTGCTGGTCATCTCCGCGATGCTGCGGCTTGATCTCTACGTCCAGATCTACCTGCTCACCTATTGGCGTATCGCGGCGTTCGTCTGGATGCTGCTGGTCGTGCTCGGGCTGGTCCTGATCCTGGTACGCATCGTCCAGCGGCGCTCGAACGAATGGCTGATCCGCGCCAACCTGGTCACATTGGCGATGGTCCTCTACACCTGCTCCTTGATCAATTTTGCCGCCATCATTGCCGACTACAACATCGGTCACAGCCGGGAAGCCTCGGGCAGCGGGGTTAACCTGGATATGGATTATCTGATCCGGCTCGGCCCGCAGGCGCTCCCGGCCATCGACAGGGGGCTCCAGCTCCACTCCTTCGATCCGAACCTTGTTTACCGCCGCAATTGCCTTGTACAAGAGCAACGCGAGCAGATGACCTCATGGCGCAGCTGGGGCTTCCGCAGCTGGCGGCTCCAGCGCTTGCTGGATCGTCAGCAAGGAGCGGCCGCAGGCTAGATTACGTTCGTTTCGGAGTGGACGCGTGACCCACCGCATTCTTATCGTCGACGATGACCTGCATATCCGGGAGGTCATCCGCGTCGCTCTCAAGAAAGCGGGCATGAACGTGGTCGAGGCGCGCGATGGCAAGGAAGCGCTGGTCAGATTTTCAAATGACCGGCCGGATCTGATCGTCCTCGATATCGGCATGCCGGAATTCGACGGCCTCGATGTCTGCCGCGAGATTCGCAAATCATCCGACGTGCCGATCCTGTTCCTCTCCGCCCGCGACGATGAGATCGATCGCGTTCTGGGGCTCGAGATCGGCGGCGACGACTACGTGACCAAGCCGTTCAGCCCGCGCGAGCTTGTCGCGCGCGTCAATGTGATTCTGCGGCGGCTGACGCCGCGACCTGGCGCGCCGGAGCCTGGCGCGCTGACCAAAGGACAGCTCTGGGTCGATGCTGAGCAGCACGTCGCAACATTCGCCGGAATGCCGCTGCACCTGACCGCGATCGAGTTCGGCATCCTGCGGACCTTCCTGACGCGACCGGTGGCAGTCTTCAACCGTGAGCAGATCATGAGCGCCGCCTATCAGCTCAATATCCAGGTCTCCGACCGCACCATCGACAGTCATATCCGCAACATCAGAGCCAAGCTCGCCGCGGTGAATTGCGACAATGTCATCGAGACCGTGCACGGCGTCGGTTTCAAGCTCGGCCGGTGCGAGCCTTAGGCATGACGTCCTTCCGCGCCCGCCAGAAGTGGCGACCGTCGCTCAGCTTCATCATCTTTGCCGTGCTCGCCCTTGTCGCGGTCCTCCCGCTACTTGGGCTATTCTTCTTCCGTCTCTACGACAACCAGCTCATTCGTCAAACTCAGGCCGAATTGATCGCGCAAAGTCGTGTGCTGGCCGTGATCTATGCGCAGGACGTCCGCGCACAGCTTCGCAATGACATCCCGCTCGGCGCCGCAGTTCCAACTGAGGCGCTGCCGGACCCTGGCGATCAGGTGACGCCAATCCGGCCCGAGCTCGATCTTGCCGGCAACGACCTCTTGAGGCGACGGCCCGACGCGCTGCCGGCGACCAAGCCCGCAGACCCGGCCTATGTCGCAATCGGTGCGCGGCTGATGCCCCTTGTGCTGGACACCCAGAAGGTGACGCTCGCGGGCTTCCGGATTCTCGATCCGCAGGGCGTCGTCATCGCGGGACGCCAGGAGGCCGGACAATCGCTGGCCCATATCGAAGAGGTGGCCGCAGCGCTGCGCGGCCAGTATAGCGCAGCGTTGCGCATCCGCGTCCCCGACAAACCTCCGCCTCCGATCTATTCGATCAGCCGCGGCGTCGGCGTTCACGTCTTCTCGGCAATGCCGGTCATCGTCAATGACCGCGTCGCCGGCGTGATCTATGCGTCGCGGACGCCAAGCAATATCTTCGAGCATCTGTATCGGGAGCGTGGCAAGTTCCTGCTCGCCGCGATGGCCGTCATCCTGGCAACAATCGCCATCGGCCTGGTGTTCTCGCGCACCGTCACGCGGCCGATGCGCGAGCTGGTCGACCGCGCCGTGCGGATTGGCCGCGGCGACCGCGATGCATTCAAGCCGCTGCGGCACTATGGCACCCGCGAGCTGGCCCAGCTCTCCGACAGCTTTCTCGACATGGCCCGGCAGCTGTCGCACCGCTCCGACTACATCGCTACCTTTTCGGCACACCTGACGCACGAACTGAAATCGCCGCTGACATCGATCCGGGGCGCAGCCGAGCTGTTGCAGGATTCGTTTCAAAGCGAATCGGATACGCTGACCCGATCCGAGCAACAAAGCTTCATCTCGAACATCCTCGGTGACGTCGAGCGGCTCGATGCGATGAGCCAGCGGCTGCGCGAGCTGGCCCGCGCGGAAAGCGCTCCGCAGAACGAGCAAACCACGCTCTCCGCCGTCATCGAGAACCTGAACAGCCGCTTTCCCGGACGGCTCATCGTGGCCAGCGGTTGCCTCCACCGCCCGATCGGGATCTCCGGCGAGAAGGCGCTGATCGTTCTGGCGCATCTGGCCGACAATGCGTTCCGTCACAATGCGACGTCAGTCCGGATCGAGGCGACCGACGAGGTCTCCACCGTCAAAATGACGGTCAGCAACGACGGCGACCCCGTCTCCGAAGCCAACAGCGACAAGATATTCGACGCCTTCTTCACCACTCGTCGTGATAGCGGCGGCACCGGAATGGGGCTAGCCATCGCGCGGGCCGTCATGGCAACCCATGGCGGCACGATCCGTCTCGTGCCCTCCAGCCGGGGCGTCGCGTTCGGGTTGGAGTTTCCCGCAATCTGATCGGGTCGGATCGGCTCGATGACGATCGCCGGCGCTGCCGCCGGTGCCACACCTGAGGAAATTTCCCGCGTGGTGGACAAAGCGCAGGCGTTCCATTCTCGCGGTAGACCGGATCAAGACTTTCGTCGACGCGCCCGCCCCTTGATCGCGGTTGCCGCCCGCGTCTCGCTTTCAAAATCCAGGCCCACTCCGACGTCCGCTCGCGTGCCTCTACCATCGTCGTAATCGCGTCGACGCATGACGCTGCGCGCTCTCCGGTTGTCTGATCAGGCATGCTCAGCCGAGCCCTGCTTGACGCGCAAATTCGTTTGTGCGCAGCTGCCCAAAACAACAAGGCTACTCAGGGGCAGGAAATATGGGCGGGCTTCGGCAGGCGCTGGCCGGTTACGGATTCCTCATCGCATCGATCAACCTGGCGGCAGCGGCGGAGCCGATCAAGCTGCGGATCGCCGACTCCTTTCCGAAGGGACACTACCTCGTCCGCCTCGTGCTCGAGCCCTGGATGGCCGAGGTGCAGAAGCGCACCAACAACGCGGTGACGTTCGAGCATTATCCGGCCCAGCAGCTCGGCAAGGCTGCAGACATGCTCAAGCTGACGCAAACCGGCGTCGCCGATATCGGCTATGTCGCGCCCGCCTATGTCTCCGACAAGATGCCGGTCTCCGAGGTCGCGATGCTCCCCGGCGCGTTCGAGCATTCCTGCCAGGGCACGCTCGCCTATTGGAAGACGGCGCGGAGCGGCGTGATTGCGCAGCAGGATTATACCGCGAACGGCATACGCCTGCTGCTCGCGGTGAGCCTGCCGCCCTATCGCATCCTGACCGTGAAGCAGCCGGTGAAGGACACAGCCGACATCAACGGACTGAAGCTCCGATCGACCGGCGGTGCGCAGGACCTCACCTTGCGCGCGATCGGCGCCGTACCGGTGCGCATGGCGGCGCCCGACGCCTATGAGTCGCTGTCGCGCGGCACCATGGATGGCCTGTTGTTTCCGCTCGAAAGCGTCGTCGCCTACGGCGCCGACAAGCTCGTGAAGCATTCCACCGATGGTTTCGGCTTCGCGAGCTTCGTGGTCGCCTATTCGATCAGCGAGACCGCCTGGAAAAAACTGTCGCCGGATATCCAGAAGGCGATGATCGACGTCGCCGAAGAGATCCTGCCGTCCGCCTGCAAGGAAGTGCAGAAGCAGGACAGCGAGACCATGAAGTCGATGGAGGCCGCAGGTGTTCACTTCGACACCCTGCAGCCCGACGCCGTCGCAAAGCTCAAGGAACTGACGAAGGGCGTAGGCAAGGCATGGGCCGACGGGCTCGATGCGCGCGGCAAGCACGGCAGCGACGCCCTGAAGGAATTCAGCGCCGCCGTTGCGGCCGTGCCGGCCCAATAGCGCGGACGGAGCCCAAATTGATCAAGACAAGCCTGAAGGCTCTGACTGCCATCGAGAAGGTGACCTCGGCCCTTGCCGCGGCCATGATGTTCGCAATCATGATCATCGTCTTCTCCGACGTCGTGATGCGCTACGTCTTCAACCGGCCGTTCTCCTGGGCCTATGACCTGATCTCGCTCTACGTGATGGCCGGCGTGTTCTTCCTGTCGCTCTCCGGCACCTACGCGGTGAACGGGCACATCAGCGTCGATATCCTGCTGCCGCGCTTCTCGGCGATCATCCAGCGCCTTTGTGTCATCATCTCAAACATCGTCGGCCTCGCCATCTTCGTTCCAATCACCTGGCTCGGTTATCAGCGCGCGCTCGACAATTATGTCTCGGGTGACGTCATGGCCGGCGCGATCCCGTGGCCGACCTGGGCGTCCTCGATCTTCGTGCCGGTCGGTGCGGGAATTCTCGCGCTGCGCCTTGCCGTGCATCTCATTGCCAATGTTGCAAGCCTCCTGACCGGCGAAAACCTGTTGCCGTTGCCGGCCATCTCCGGCCATTCGGAGAAGGCTGCCGGAGGTTTCGAATGATCCCGACTTTCATCCTCGCGCTGCTGTTCTTCCTGCTGGCGATCGGAACGCCGGTCGCGTTCGCCATGGCCTTCTCCGGCGGGCTCGGCCTCTATCTGACCGGCGGCTTGCCGATCCTGCTCGGCGTGCTGCAGACGACGCCGCTCTCGGCCGTCACCTCCTACGAGCTGATCACGATCCCGATGTTCCTGCTGATGGCAGACCTGGTGCTGCTGTCAGGCGTTGCCGACGATCTGTTCAAGACCGCCGCGGCCTGGGTTGGACGCATCCCCGGCGGTCTCGGCATGGCGACCGCGCTGGCCGGTGCGGGTTTCGGCTCGATCTGTGGCACCAGCACGGCCTCCGCCGCAACGCTGTCCTCGACCAGCCTGCCAGCGATGATCCGCCAGGGTTATGAGCCGAAAATGGCTGCCGGCGTCGTAGCAATTTCAGGCACCCTTGCGATGCTGCTGCCGACCTCGGTGGCGCTGGTCATCTTCGGCCTGCTCGCCGAGGTGAACATCGGAAAGCTGCTGATCAGCGGCATCATCCCTGCGATCTTCGTCACCATCATCATCATGTCGACGATCTATATCCTGGTGCTGCTCGATCCCTCGCGCGCACCAACGATATCGGCGGTGACTTGGTCGGAGCGGTTCAGCCTGCTCTGGCAGGTCAGCCCGATGGTGGTTCTGTTCTCGATCGTGACCGGCACGATCTATCTCGGGATCGCGACGCCGACGGAAGCTTCGGCGTTCGGCGCGTTCGGCGCCTTCTGTCTCGCCTGCTGGAAACGCAAGATCAACCTGACGTCGCTCTACACGACGTTACGGCATGCGGCTCAAGGCACTTGCATGATCGTTCTGATCATCATGTGCGCGCATATCTTCGGCTATTTCTTCACCCTCACCCAGGTGACGCAGAATATCGTCGGCTGGGTCGGCGGGCTCGACGTCTCGCGCTGGATCATCATCACGCTGATCCTGTGCGGCTACATCGTGCTCGGCTCGTTCATGGACCAGATCGCGATCCTGGTGCTGACGGTTCCGATCGTGCTGCCGCTGATCAAGTCACTCGGCTTCGATCCGATCTGGTTCGGTGTCATCAAGATCGTGACCGCCGAGGTCGGCATGATCACGCCGCCAATCGGATTGAACTGCTTCATCGTGGCGCGTTACGCACATCGCCCCGTCGGCGAGGTGTTCCACGGTACATTCCCGCATTTCATCGCGCATCTGATCGCTATCGCCATTTTCGTGGCATTTCCGGAGATCATCCTCTGGCTGCCGAACCACATGCAACATTGAAGAAGCCGTCGGTCGAGACGGCCATCTCTGGGAGACCATGATGAACCTCTATTCCCGTTTCCTCGCAAGCGCCGGCGTCGGTGCGGCCCTGCTGGCCGCCTCCGCATCCTCGGGCTTCGGCCAGGAGAAGATCACCCTCCGGCTTGCCGACAGCCTGCCTTCCGGCCACGTGATCCATGAACTCGTCGGCAAGCCGTTTTCCGAGCTCGTCACCAAGCTGACCAATGGTCAGGTCACGTTCCAGCACTTCCCGGCCGAGCAGCTCGGCAAGGCCAAGGACATGGCGCAGCTCACTGCGCTCGGCGTTGCCGACGTGTCCTACATCGTGCCGTCTTACTCCTCCGACAAGTTTCCGCTGACCGCCGTTGCCGAATTGCCCGGCATTTTCGACAGCGAATGCCAGGGCTCGCTCGCCTTCTACAAGATATCGCACAATGGCGGCGTCCTGGAGAGCAAGGAATTCGCGCCCAACCAGCTCCGGCCGCTGGTGACGCTCGCGCTACCCGCCTACCAGGTCCAGCTTGCGACCAGCCGCGATGTGAAGACGGCAAAGGACCTGGAAGGCCTGAAGATCCGTACCACCGGCGGTGCGATGGACCTGATGATGCGCTCGATCGGCGGCGTTCCGGTGCGGATGGCCGCGCCCGAGATCTATGAATCGCTGACCCGCGGCACCCTCGACGGACTGATCTTCTCCTACCAGAGCTCGGCGTCCTACGACTTCGGCAAGATCCTGAAGTCGGGCACCGAAGGGCTGAACTTCGGCACCGCGATCTTCACCTATTCGATGGGTGAGCTGAAGTTCAAATCGTTGCCCGAGAACGTGCGCAAGGCGCTGATCGAGGCCGGCGAGCAGACCACGCGCGAGGCCTGCAAGCGGTTCGAGGACGGCGAGAAGGCCGCAGCCGACAAGATCAAGTCGCAGGGGATGAAGGTCATCAACTTCAGCGCCGACGACAAGAAGGTGTTCGACACCGCCTTCAAATCGGTGGCACAGGATTGGGTGAAGGATGTCGACAAGCGCGGCAAGCCGGGCACCGACGTCTTCAAGGCCTTCACCGAAGCGCTGGCCGCCACCCATTGAGCCAGGCACCGACGAGCGGCAGACCATCCGCGCCGGCAGGCCCGCTCGCCGGCGTCAGGATCATCGACCTCACCAGCGTGATGATGGGGCCCTACGCGACCATGATCCTCGGCGACTACGGCGCCGACGTGATCAAGGTCGAGAGCCCGGACGGCGACGTGATGCGCCATGCGGCCCCGATGCGCCATCCCGCGATGGGCGCGATGTACCTGCAGGGCAATCGCAACAAGCGTTCGATCGTGCTCGACCTGAAGAAGGCCGGCGGCCGCGCGGCGGCGCTGCGGCTGGCCGCAGCCGCTGACGTGTTCGTCCACAACGTCCGTCCCGCCGCGATGGCGCGGCTGAAGCTCGGCGCCGACGATCTTCTCGCGACCAACCCGCGGCTCGTCTATGCCAGCCTGCACGGCTTCGGCGAGACCGGGCCCTATGCGGGCCGGCCCGCCTATGACGACCTGATCCAGGGACTGACGGCCCTGCCCGCGCTGACCGGCAGGATCACCGGCGAGCCGCGTTACTCTCCGGCGACCATGGCCGACCGCATCGTCGGCCTCAATGCCGTCCACGCCATCCTCGCGGCGCTGTTCCATCGCGAGCGGACCGGCGAAGGCCAGGCAATCGAAATACCGATGTTCGAGACCATGGCGCAGTTCGTGCTCGGCGATCACATGGCCGGCCGCAGCTTCGAGCCTCCGATCGGACCACCCGGCTACTCCCGGCTGCTGTCGCCGGACCGCCGGCCCTATCAGACCAGCGACGGCTATATCTGCGCGCTGGTCTATTCCGACAAGCAGTGGAACGCGTTCTTCGCCAAGATCGGCCTTGCCGATGAAGCCGGCCGCGACCCACGGCTGAACAGCATCTCCGCGCGAACCAGGAATTACGACTTCGTCTACGACTGGTTCTCGCAGATGATGAAGACCCGCAGCACGGCCGAATGGATGCGCTTCTTCGAAGAGGCAGACATTCCGCACGCGCCGCTGCACGACCTCGGCGGCCTGATCGACGATCCACACCTGGCGGCCGTCGGACTGATCCAGTCGCTTGAGCATCCGACCGAAGGCACGCTGCGGGTCGCAGGCCCGGCTGCGACCTGGAGCCGGACGCCACCGTCGATCCGGACCTATCCGCCGAACCTCGGCGAGCATGGCCGGGAAATCCTGCACGAGGCCGGGCTTGCGGAAACGGAGATTGCCGCCCTCATCGCGGAGGGCGCGCTGATCGAGCCCGGTTCCTGCTGACTATTTCCTGCGCGATGCCAGGATCTTCTCGGCAGCGCGTAGATGCGGCTTATCCAGCATCTTGCCGTCCATCTTGGCGACACCCGATGGATTGTTGGCGAATGCGGCAATCACCCGCTCCGACCATGCGATCTCCTCCTCCGTCGGCATGAAGGCCGCGTTGACGACGTCGACGTGCTTGGGATGGATCACGGCCTTGGCCAGGAAGCCGTCCTGCCGTGCGGCAATCGCCTCCGCCTTCAACGCATCGAGATCGTTGATGTCGGTGGCGATGGTGTCGATCGCGACCACGCCGGCCGCGGCCGCGCCGATCAGGCAGAGATCGCGGGCCAGGATGAAAGGCGAATGATAGTGGCCGTCGGTGCGATTGCGGGTTGCGCCGAGCGAAGCCGCGAGGTCTTCCGCACCCCACATCATGCCCCACAGCCGCGGGCTCATGTTCTCGAAGTCGAGGATTTTCAGGACCGCTCGCGCCGTCTCGGTCGCGACCGTGACGATCCGCGTAGACCCTTGCGCGATGCCGGAGGCGGCCTCGAATGCATCGAGATAAAGCGCGAGCTTGTTGACGTCGGCGGCACCGGCGCATTTCGGCAGTACGATGCCATCGGGCTTGCCGGGCATCACGGCCGCGAGGTCGCCGAGCGTCAGATCGGTATCAAGCGCATTGACCCGGATATAGAGCTTCTGCTCGGGATTGCGCGCATCGAGCATCTGGCGCGTGACTCCGCGCGCGACGACCTTCTGGTCCGGAGCAACGGAATCCTCGAGGTCGAGGATCAGCGCGTCGGCCGCAGTCTTCTTCGCGCTTTCATACTTCCGGGTGCTGTCGCCGGGAACGAACAGGAACGATCGCATCGTCTACGCCTTCGGCTTGCAGTGCATCAGGCCGGTGCGTCGGCAGCTCGCGACCACCTCGCCGCGCTGATTGGTCATGGTGTGCTCGAACTCGACGATGCCCTGGGTCGGTCGCGACTTGCTGGCGCGTTTGCCGATGATCTTGGTATGCGCTCTCAACGTATCGCCGTGAAAGACTGGTTTCGGGAACTTGACGTCGGTCATGCCGAGATTTCCGACCGTGGTTCCCAAGGTCGTGTCGTACACGCTCATGCCGATCATGATGCCAAGTGTGTAGAGGCTGTTGAACAGCCGCTGGCCGAACTCGGTCTTCTCCGAGAAATGCGCATCCAGATGCAGCGGCTGCGGGTTCATGGTCAGCAGGCTGAACATGGTGTTGTCCATCTCCGTCACGGTCCGGCTGAACTCGTGATGGAATTCCCGCCCGACCTCGAACTCTTCGAAATACAATCCAGCCATTTACCGTCCCTTGTAGTTGGGCGCCCGCTTTTCGACGAACGCGTTCAGCCCTTCCTGGCAGTCCTCCGTCGAGGCGACCACCACGAAACTCTCCGCGGTGTTTTCGACCGAGCGGCGGAAATCGGCATCGACCGCACGCATGAAGGCGTCGCGGCCGATCTTCATCACGACTGGCGATTTCGCCGCCAGTTTCCGCGCGATCTCATGGGCCCGATCGAGCGCGGTACCCTTCGGCACGACTTCGCTGAGCAGGCCCATGCGAAATGCAGTTGCGGCATCGAAAGGCTCGCCGAGGAACAACGGGCCGAACGCCTGGTGCTTTCCGACCAACCGCGGCAGCTGCACGAAATGGATCGCCGGGATCAGCCCGACATCGATCTCGGGATAGCCGAAGGTCGAGCTGTCCCCGGCAATGATCATGTCGCAGGAGATTGCGATCGTCATGCCGCCGGCGCGCACCGCGCCATCGACCGCCGCGATCGTCGGCTTGCCCATGCGGTACTGCGTATCGTTCAGCGCGAAATACAGCCGCTCGAGGAACGTCTTGGTCTCGATCGCGGGCTTGCCCCTGACGATGTCGAGGTCGAGGCCGGCGCAGAACACCTTGTGGGCGCTGCTGATGATGACGGCGCGTACCGCGTCGTCATCGCGTGCTTTCGCCAGCGCCGCCAGCAAGGCGTCGATCAAGGGAATGCTGAGCGCATTCACCGGCGCGCGGTCCAGCACGATCTCCGCAATCTGATCGCTGACCGAGTAACGAACGAGGTCCGTGCTCATATTGTCCTGTCTCCCATCATCTCTTGGCTTGCCGCACAGCGCCCGACAGCAGCAAGCCGTCGATCTCGTCCGAACCAAGACCAGCCTCAGTCAGCACGGCGCGGCTATCCTGCCCGACATCCGGCGCGGGACAAAGATGATCCTCGGACCGGCTCGCGATCCCCGGCGTCCGCGGCGAATAGACAGCGCCGACACCGGGCGTATCCTGGCGCACCGAGGCCCCGGTCGCCTCGACATGGGCGTTGCGCAGCCATTCGCCGGGATTGAGGATCCGCTCCGCGATGATATCGGCGGCATGGAGCCGCGTCAGCCAGGTATCCGTCGCCTCGGTCAGGAACACCTCGCGCAACTGCGGGATCAACGTGTCGGCCGCGTCCGCACGCCGGGCAAAGTCGGCAAAGCGCGGATCGGTGGCGAGATCCTCACGGTCGATCGCACCGCACAGCCGCTTGTATTGCGGCTCATTCACCAGCGTCACCATCATCCAGCCGTCCCGCGTCTGGTAGGTTCCGGCCGGCACATTGAGCGCGCGCGGCGCGCCGCCCTCGAGGATGAACTCCGCGACCTTGTGCCCGAGCAGCGCCGACGTCGACTGGCAGAGGTTGACATCGATCCAGCGACCGGTGCCGACGGTGGCGCGTGCGAACAGAGTGGTGGCAATGGCCTGGAATGCGTACACGCCGGTGACCACGTCGGAGATCGTGGTGCCGACCCGATGCGGCACGCCATCGGTGCCGACATTGACCGAGACCAGCCCAGAGAACGCCTGCGCCACCGAATCCGAGCCGGGCCGCTTCGAATAGGGCCCGCTCTGCCCGAAGCCGCTGACCGACAGATAGACCAGGCCCGGATTGTCGCGCGACAGGCTCTCATAGCCGAGCCCGAGCCGCTCTGCGACACCGGGGCGAAATCCTTCAATGAGGACGTCGGCCTCACGCGCCAGTCGCTGCGCGACCGCGATGCCGTCCTTGTGCTTCATGTCGAGGCACAGGCTACGCTTGCCTCGGTTATAGACCGCCGACAGCGTCGTGTGATTGCCGTAGGTCGTGCCGAGATAACGCGACCAGTCGCCTTCCGGCGGCTCAACCTTGATGACATCGGCGCCATAGACCCCGAGCAGCATCGCACAATAGGGCGAGGCGATGCCCTGCCCGAAATCGAGCACTTTCAGCCCACGATACGGCGCCTCGTGCGTCGGCGTCAGCCTGCGTTCGCCGGCCATTTGTCCTCCCACTTCTGTCGAAGAGCCCTACAGCGCCAGATAGCGCTGCCGGATGTTGTCGTTGGCCTTCAGCTCTTCGATGGAGGATGTGTAGACGATCTGTCCCTTGTCGATAACCGTCGCGTGGCTCGCAAGGCCAAGGCAAAAATGCATGTTCTGCTCGGCGATCAATACTGTAGCACCGGTACCGCGGAGCTGCCGCAGCAGTTCGCCGATGCGCTGCACGATGATCGGCGCCAGCCCCTCGCTCGGCTCGTCCAGCAGCAGCAGCACCGGATTTCCCATCAGCGTGCGGGCGATCGCCAGCATCTGCTGCTCGCCGCCGGACAGCCGTCCGGCGATCCGGTGCCGCAGCGGCTCCAGCAACGGAAACACGTCATAGACCCGGCGGATCGACCACTCGTCCTCGCCATCAGGCCCCTTCTTCTGGCCGATGACGAGATTGTCCTCGACCGTATGCTCTGGAAAGATCTGGCGGTCTTCCGGCACAAAGCCGAGCCCGGCGCGGGCGATGTGATGCGGGCGCATTCCGGACACCACCTGGCCGCGCAAGCTCACCGTGCCGCGGCGCGCCGACGCCAGCCCCATGATCGCCTTCATGGTGGTCGACTTGCCGGCGCCGTTTCGGCCGAGCAGCGCCATGGTCTCGCCCTTGCGCACGGAGAGGCCGACGCCGAACAGGATCTGACTGGTGCCATAGTAGACGTCGAGATCCTCGACCTGCACCACCGGCTGCGTGCTCATGCCACCGCTCCCGCGTGGTCGTCGCTGCCGAGATAGGCTTCGATCACGGCCTCATTCCTGCGGATCGCGTCCGGCGTCCCGGTCGCGAGGATCCGGCCGTAACACAGCACGACAATCTCTGGCGCGATCTTGAACACGATGTCCATGTCGTGCTCGATGAATACGACCGTGATCTTCTGCTTCTCCCAGAGCTCGCGCACCTTGTCGATCATGCGCCAGCGCTCCTCGGTACCCATGCCCGCGGTCGGCTCGTCGAGCAGCAGCACCTTGGGATCGAGCACCAGCGCGAGCGCGATATCGAGCAGCTTCTGGTCGCCGTGCGACAACGTCGCCGCGGTCCTGTTGCGCTTGCCGGCGAGGCCGAGCAGCTCCATTGCGTGCTCGGCGCGATCACGCGTCTCGGCCAGTGGAAAGCGGCGATGCATCACACCGGCGCGGCGCTGATCAGCGCCAACCGCTGCCAGCATCGTCTCCTCGACCGTCAGCGACGGGAAGATGCTTGCAACCTGGAAGGCCCGGCCGATGCCTTGGCGCACGATCTCGGGCGGCGTCCGGCCCGCCATGTCGACGCCATTGAGCAGAATCTGCCCGGCGTCCGGCCGCAGCGCGCCGGTGATCAGGTTGAAGAAGGTGCTCTTGCCGGCGCCGTTGGGGCCGATCACGGCGGTGAGCGAACCATCGGCAAAGTCGAGCGAGACGTTATCAGTCGCCTTGACGCCGCCGAAGGATTTCGAGAGCCCGCGAATTTCAAGCATGGCTAGCCGCGCCCCTCGCCGCGACGCTGCGCGAACCATTCCACGACAAAATCCATAAGGCCCTTTCGCAGGCCGATGGCAAAGAACAGGATCACGACGCCGAGCACGATGCCGTGATACTCGGTCAACCGCGTAACAGTATCGTTGAGGATCAACAGCAGCACGGTGCCGACCATCGGGCCGAGGAAGGTGGTCACGCCGCCGAGCATGTTGATGAAGATGCCCTCGCCGGAGATCGTCCAGTAGGCGAATTCGGGATAGGCGCCCGAGACGAACAGCGCCATGATCATGCCGCCGGTCGCGGCGAACAGCGCCGCCAGCACGAAGATGACAAGCTTCGCGCGCCAGACGTTGATGCCGATGAAGCTCGCCCGCGTGGCGTTGTCACGGATCATGCGCAGCGTGTAGCCGAACGGCGACTGCGCGATCTGGCGCATCAGGAACAGCCCGATCACCAGCAGCGCGCAGCTCGTGATGTAGAGGTGCAGATGGTTCGCCAGGTCGATGCCGAGAAACGGCGGCCGCGGGATGCCGCCGCGCAGGCCCTGGTCGCCGCCGGTCAGCGACTGCCAAGACAGGATGGTCGAATGGATCAGCATCTGGAACGCGAGCGTGACGAAGGCGAAGTAGATTTCCTTCAACCGCACGCAGATCGCACCGATCACGACGGCGACGACCAGCGTCATCGCCAGCGTGGCGACGAAAGCCACCGGGATCGGAACGCCGGTCTTCTGCATCATGAGGCCGAAACCATAGGCGCCGAGGCCGAAGAACATGCCGTGCCCGAACGAGATCAGTCCGGTGTAGCCGACCAGGAGGTTGAGCGAGGTCGCGAACAGCCCGTAAGCCGCGCAGCGGATCACGAAGTCGAGCAGCTGCTTGCTGCCGAACAGCATCGGCAGCAGCGCGAGCAGGACGAAGGCCACGAGCGCGATCAGGAGGTCGCGATAGCGCTGCGGCCTGGCGTCGATCCGGGGCACTTCGAGGGGCTGCGCGCTCTGCCCGGCCTGCAACTCGGTCATGCGACTTCCTTGCCGAACAGGCCGGTCGGACGTGACACCAGCACGATCACCATGAAGAGATACATCAGCCCCTCGGTGAACAGCGGGAAGCCGAGCGATCCGAAAGAGCGGATCAGGCCGATCAAAAGCGCACCGATCAGCGCGCCCAGAATCGAGCCCATGCCACCGATCACGGTGACAATGAAGGACTCGATCAGAACCGAGAAACCCATGCCCGGCGTCAGCGAGCGCACCGGTGCGGCGAGCGCGCCCGCCAGCCCCGCCAGCATGCCGCCGAGCGCGAACACGCCGCCATAGATCAGCCCGGTGTTGATGCCGAGCGCCGACACCATGCCGGGATTATGAGCAGCCGCACGGATCACCTTGCCGATCCTGGAGCGTGCCAGCCCCAGCCCGAGAACAGCGGCCGCAGCCAGCGCCACGCCGATCAGCAGCAGATAATATGGCGGCACCACGCCGCCGGCGATGAACAACGGCGGCACCTGGAACGCGGCCGGCATCCCCATCGACTTGAATTCAGGACCCCAGATCATGCGGACAACGTCATCGAAGATCAGCACGAAGGCGTAGCAGACCAGAAGCTGCATCAGCACGTCGCGGCCGTAGACCCGGCTCATGAACACGCGTTCGAAGATCAGGCCGAGGATCGCGGTGCCGGCAGCGCCGCTCAGGATCGCCAGCGCAAAGCTGCCGGTGAGTTGATAGGCCGTCATCGCGAAATAGGCGCCGAACATATAGAAGGCGCCGTGGCTGAAATTGACCACCTTGAGCACGCCGAAAATCAACGTCAGCCCGACGGCGACGAGAAACAGCAGCATGCCGATGATCAGGCCGCTGGTGGTTTGCGTCACCAGGCATGAAGGGCTGGCGAGGCAACTGGCGAGCGCGTCGAGGTCCACGAGAATCATCCATTACGGCGGGCCGCAACGCCGGCGCGCGACAAGCATCAGATCAAGGGCGGAGACAGCGTGCTGCCTCCGCCTCATATGCGGATCAGGTGTAGCCCTTGCTCTTCTTCCATTCGGCTTCGAGCTCGAAGATAGCCTTCCAGTCTCCGGCCTTCACGTCGGGGACGTAAGGCTCCTGCGGGATCGTGGTGCCCCATCCGATCGCGTAGCCGACCAGCGTATGATCGTCGGCACGCATGGTGACCGTGCCGTCGGCGCCGAACGGGCACTTGATGGTGAGCCCGGCGAGAACCTCCGCGACCTTCTTGCCGTCGGTCGAGTTGGCCTTCTTGACGGCCTCATTGAGGAACATGACCGCCGTTGCGTTCTGCCAGGACCAGTTGGTCGGGTACTCGTTGTATTTCGCCTTGTAGGCATCGCCCCAGGCCGCATTCTCCGGCGTCGGCGGGAATGTCTTGATGTAGCGGTCGCCGGAGTGGATGCCCTTCGGCAGGTTCTTCACCACGGTGAGCGCGGTGTAGTCGGCCATGTTGACCGCGAACACCTCCATCTGGGTGAACATCGCGTAGATGTTGGCCTGGTCGATGTAGGAGGTGAGATCGCCGCCCCACAGGCACGAATAGAGCGCCTGCGGCTTGGCTTGCAGGATCTTGGTCACCACCTCGGTGTAGTCGGGCTGGAACAGTTTGGGCCAGGACTCGCTGATGATCTCGACATCGGGCGCGAACTTCTTCAGGTACAGCACGAACTCGCCGGTGGTGTCGCGGCCATAGGCATAGTCCGGCGAACAGGTCGCCCATTTCTTCAGGCCCTTGGCCTTGGCGATCCCTGCCGCGTAGCCGGCGCCGACGATGGAGTCATGAATGCCCTGCCGCACGCAGCGGAAGGCGTTCGGGATGTGCTGCTTGGGATCGGCGGTCAGGGACGACGCTTCCGAGCAGGTGTGGATGCAGAGCACGCCGAGATCGCGCGCGACCTCGTGAACCGCGAACGATCCCGACGACGCCTCGCCATCGAGCAGCATCTCGCAACCGTCGGTATTGACGAGCTCGCGCGCGATCCGCGCAGCTTCCTGCGGCTGTCCCTTGGAGTCGCGGATCACCATCTCGATCTGGCGACCGGCAAGCCCGCCGGCGGCATTGACCTTCTCGACTTCCAGCATCACCGCATTGCGCGAAGACGTGCCGAGCTGCGCGACGCGGCCCGACAGGATGGTCGGCATGCCGATCTTGATGGACTTGGCCTGCGCGCGCGCCACCCACGGCGCGGCAAAGGTCACCGCTCCGGCGCCCATCAGCGCCAGCGTCGAACGTCGGCTGATGCCCGGTTTCCGGGTCCTCTTCATATTCCCCTCCCTGTCGGGTTCGCGTTCCCAAAAGCCCTGTCGGAGATCGTGCCGTCTCCGTGACTACAATGTTTTCAGAGCAAGGGGGGTGACGTCAAGCCAAAGATGAATTACGACTCATAATTCACCTAGGGAGAAAACGGCGCCGGAATCGGCCGGACGAGCGGCATATGATCAATCTTTCCAGCTTCATCGCATTTCATGCCGGGCGGACTCCGGCCCGCTGTGCGCTGAAATATCGCGGCGAGGACGTCTCCTACGCCGACTTTGACCTGCGAATCCGCCAGGTGGGCGCCTGGCTTGCCGCACGCGGGATTACACCCGGCGACGTCGTTGCCGTCCTGATGAAGAACAGCACGGCGTTTCTCGAACTGGTGTTCGCGACCAGCCACATCGGCGCGGTGTTCCTGCCGATCAACTATCGCCTGTCGGCCGACGAAGTCGGCTACATCGTCGGCAACTCCGGCGCGCGCCTGCTGGTCGCCGACGAGGAGTTTGCCGCGATCGCAACCGGCGATGCGCCGGTGGTGCTGCTCGATGAAGTCGCGCAGTCCGGCATCACCAGTCGTGTGCCTGACATCGCGCCGGCGCCTGCGCATCTACGCCAACCACGCGACCTGATGCGGCTGATGTACACCTCGGGCACGACGGATCGTCCCAAGGGCGTGATGCTCACCTATGAGAACATCTACTGGAAATCGGCCGACCAGACGCTGGTGCTCGGATTGAATGCGGACACGCGGCTGCTCGTGGTTGGTCCGCTCTATCACGTCGGCGCACTCGATCTGCCCGGCATCGCCGTGCTTTGGCACGGCGGCATGCTGTGTATTCACCGCACCTTTGAAGCCGAGCCGGCCCTGGTCGCGATCGAGCGCGAGAAGCTCAACGCGGCATGGTTCGCGCCGGTCATGACCACGGCTCTCCTCACCTGCCCGAACCGCGACCGCTACGACGTCTCCAGCCTGAAATGGGCGATCGGCGGCGGCGAAAAGACGCCGGAGCTCCGCATCCGCGCCTTCTCGGATTACTTCAAGAACGCGCGCTATATCGATGCCTACGGCCTCACCGAAAGCTGCGGCGGCGACACCTTCATGGATGCTGGCCGCGAGATCGAGAAGATCGGCTCGACCGGCCGCGCCGTCGCCCATGTCGAGATCGCGATCCGCGACGACACCGGCAAGCGCCTGCCCGCCGGCCAGAACGGCGAGATCTGCCTGCGCGGCCCGAAGGTCACGCAAGGCTACTGGAAGGATCCGGAGAAGACGGCGTCCGCCTTCTTCGGCGACTGGTTCCGCACCGGTGACGTCGGGTATCTCGACGAGGAAGGCTTTCTCTATCTGACCGACCGCAAGAAGGACATGATCATCTCAGGCGGCGAGAACATCGCCTCCTCCGAGGTCGAGCGTGTCATCTACGAAATGCCCGGAGTGCGCGAGGTCGCGGTGATCGGCCTGCCGGATGACCGCTGGGGCGAGAAGCCGGTCGCCATCGTGGTGCTGGCCGATGACGCCAAGCTCGATCTGCCCGGTCTCACCGATTTCTGCCGGACAAGGCTCGCGGGCTTCAAGGTGCCGCGGCAATTGATCGTTCGCGACAGCCTGCCGCGCAATCCATCCGGCAAGGTGCTCAAACGCGTGCTCCGCGCCGAACTCGAGGCTGATGCATGACAGAAGCGACATCCGCCAAGGTGACAAAGCTCAACCGGGTTGAGCGCAACGCCTGGACCAAGCAGAAGATCTTCGACGCCGCGACCAAGATTGTCGGCAAATACGGCTATGCCGAAGCCTCGGTTGCCCGCATCACCGAGGCCGCCGGCGTGGCGCAGGGCACCTTCTACAATCATTTCGAGAACCGCCAGGAGTTGCTCGACCAGCTGCTGCCGAAGATCGGTCTCGACATGGTCCGCTTCATCCATGCACGCACGGGCACCGCCAATGAGGCCCAGCAGGAGGTCGAGCGCTTCAGCGCTTTCTTCGATTTCATTCGCGAGGTTCCGGAGTTCCTGCGTATCCTGAACGAAGCGGAGTTCTTCGCGCCGATCGGCTACCAGAAGCATTTCGACAACATCTCGAACGCTTATGTCCGGATCCTCCAGCGCGCGCGGGCCGCGGGAGCGACCAACACATTCAGCGATGAGGAATTCGAGGCCATCGTCCAGGTCTTGATGGGCGCGCGCGGCTATCTCAGCCGCCGCTATTCCTATTCCGAGCAAGGCGTCACCGCCGTGCCCGACTGTGTCATCACGGCCTATCAGAAGCTGGTCACGCATGGCCTGTTCAACAGCAGCGGAGGAAAGAAACGATGAGCGTTGACGGCACCATTCTCGTCACCGGCGGCAGCCGCGGCATCGGCGCGGCGACCGCAACGCTGCTTGCCGATCAGGGGCACCGCGTCGTCATCGTCGATATTGCGCCGGAGCCGCTGGCCGGCACGAACGCGATCCTTTGGCCGGCGCCGTTCGATGTTGCGAGCGAAGCTGCCGTCGTCGCCGGAATTGCCGACATCGAGAAGGCGCACGGGCCGATCAGCGGCCTCGTCAACGCGGCCGGCGTGTTCGGCAAGATGCACGCGATCGAGCGGGTGCGGATGGAGCAATGGGACCGCGAGGTCAATATCGACCTGCGCGGCACCTTTTTGGTCACGCGCAGCGTCGGCATCGGCATGGCGAAGCGACGGCGTGGTGCGATCGTCAATATCGCCTCGGTGGCCGGCATGACGTCGGGTCCGATCCACGCCTATACCGCGGCCAAGGCCGGCGTCATCCAGATCACGCAGACGCTCGCCGCCGAATGGGGCCGCTCCGGCGTGCGCGTCAACGCAGTCTCGCCCGGCTTCACCCGCACGGCGGCGCTCGAGGCCGGCATTGCATCGGGCGCATTGAACAAAGACCTGCTGGCACGCCCGACCGCGATGAACCGGCTGGTCGAGCCCATGGAGGTGGCACAGGCGATCGCCTGGCTGCTCTCGCCGCAGAGCAGCGGCATCACCGGCATCAACCTGCCGGTCGATGCCGGCTACATCGCGGGCACCACCTGGGCCGCCTATGGCGGCCTGCCCGAAGCACCGGCGAGTTGAGGACAACGCATGAATATCGAGCTTTCGCGCAAGCCCCTCGATCTGTCCTCCGCCATCGCGGAGGGCGACATCCGTGTGCTGCTGATGGTGCTGGTGCACATAACCGGCGACGAGAAGTGGCTGGAGCCGCCCTACAAGCCGAAGCGCGACGTTTGCCTGATCCCCGATCCGGACGCCGGTGTGCCGCAGGAGATCCAGGACGAGATCCGCGCCGCCGTGCTGAACCTGTTCGCCAATGGCACGCCGAAACCCGCCATCACCGATCCCGGCGATGAGTTGATGCTGCGGATGATGCGCGCGACGCTCGGCGAGAACGTCGCGCCGGAGTATGCACCGCTGATGCGGGAGGAGATGGGCTTCGTTCCCCGCGAAGCCAAATGGCGCGAGCGTCCGTCCGACGCAAGACTGGCGCAGCAGCATGTGCTGATCGTCGGCGCCGGGGTCTGCGCGATCGCCCTTGGCGTCGCGCTCGGCCGGCTCGGCATTCCCTACACGATCGTCGAGAAGCAGGACGAGATCGGCGGCACCTGGTACGTCAACCGCTATCCCGGCTGCGGCGTCGATACGCCGAACCACTCCTATTCGTTCTCGTTCGGCGCCCGCAATCCGTGGACCCGCTATTTCGCGCAACGGCAGGAATTGCTGGATTACCTGCTCAAGGTCGTGCGCGAATACGACATCCGCAAGCACGTCCGCCTTTCGACCGAGCTTGTCGCCTCGCGCTGGGACGAAGGCAAGCGGCGCTGGATCTCGACGCTGAAGACTGCGGGCGGCGAAGAGACCTTCGAGTCTACCGCGCTGGTCAGCGCGATCGGACAACTCAATGATCCCTTGCCCGCTCGCTTTGAGGGCGACGAGGATTTCACCGGGTTGAAGATTCATTCGGCGCTGTGGTCCGACGACGTCAAGCTCGACGGCAAGCATGTTGCCGTGATCGGCACCGGCGCAACCGCGATGCAGCTCGTGCCGTCGATCGCCGACCGCGTCGCCTCGGTCACCGTCTACCAGCGCACCGCGCAGTGGGCGCGGCCGGTGAAGGGCTACGCCGATCCAATCACCGAAGGCGCGCAGTGGCTGCTGGCACATCTGCCGTTCTACGTGCAGTGGTATCGCTTCAACATGTTCTGGCGCTATGGCGACGGGCTGCTGCCGTTCCTGCGCAAGGATCCGGCGTGGCCGCATCCGGAGCGCGCCGTCAACAAGGGCAACGACCGGCATCGCCAGGAGCTGGCCGACTTCATCCTCTCCGAGCTGAAGGATCGCCCGGACCTGATCGAGAAGTGCATGCCGACCTATCCGCCCTACGGCAAGCGCATCCTGCTCGACAACAACTGGTTCAAGACGCTGACCAAGCCGAATGTCGAACTCGTTACCGACAAGATCGACCATTTCGCGGCGCACGGCATCGTCACGGCCGACGGCACATCGCGGCCGCACGACGTCATCGTGATCTCGACCGGCTTCAAGGTCTCCGAGATGGCGGCGCGCCTCAACATCACCGGGCGCGACGGCAAGAACCTCCAGCAGACGTGGGGCCATGACAATCCGACCGCGTATCTCGGTCTCACGGTGCCTGACTTCCCCAACCTGTTTCTGATGCTCGGCCCGAACACGGGGCCTGCGCATGGCGGCAGCGTGATCTTCCAGTCGGAATGCCAGAGCCGCTACATCTCCGCCTGCCTCGTCGAGATGATCGAGAACGATATCGCTGCGATCGACGTGCATCCCGACGCGCATGATGAATACATCCGCAACGTCGATGCCGAGCATGAGCAATTGATCTGGACGCATCCAGGCATGACGACCTACTACCGCAACAGCAGCGGCCGCGTGTTCTCGGCAATGCCGTGGCGTTTCGTCGACTATTGGAAAATGACGCACGATCCGGACTTCACCCGGTATCGAAAGACCAAGTCGCGACAGGAATCCTGACCTGAATTCTCTCGCTCGTTAACTTGACAGCAGGCCATAACTGCCGCAGCATTTCGCTGACTGCACCTGTTGGGGTGCTGGAGCGCTTGCTCCTCACGTCGCAGGAATTGACGGACGATTATGGGATCGGCCGTCAGGCAGCAAAAGCGGACAGAGGTCCGTCGGCCCACTCTTGGAGAGGAGCATGACGCCACCGGCGCAAGCCAGTGACCTTGCTCAGCGGCAAGGTCTCGGTGCACGTGAGGCGAACAGCAGCTGCTAGCCGCGTGTACCACCGACAATCTGAACATATCCGCAGGACAGGAACGCAAAGGCCACGCGCTCTTAGGTCCCGAAACACCACTGGTCTACACCAGAGATCCTTCGCAAAAACGAAGTTGCAGGGCCCCGCGATGCTTGACTGCACCGGGGCCCACTCGTTTGCGCACCATCTCCCTTCATCACGCCGCATTGCGCCACTGCGCGGGATCGGGAACAATTGTCCTCACGCATGAGGAACGAGAATGGAAAAGCCGAAGGTCAGGATCTACACCGACTACAAGTCTCCCTACGCCTATGTCGCCAACAAGCGGCTGTTTGAGCTCGAGGAGACCTACGGCGTCGCGCTGGAATGGCTGCCCTACACGCTTCGGATTCCCGAGTTCATGGGCACGGTCGAGCAGCGCACGCCGCACTTCTGGCGCAAGGTGCGCTACTCCTACATGGATGCGCGGCGGTTCGCGAATGCGCAAGGACTGACCATGAAGGGCCCGCGTCGGATTTACGACGCGTTCTACGCCAGCGCCGGGATGCTGTTTGCGCAGCGGCAGGGATTGTTCCGGCCCTATCATGACACGGTATTCCGAAGGTTCTGGAACCACGAGCTGGAAATCGACGACCTGTCGGAGATCTCCGGCGTGATCACCGCGATCGGCGGCTCCACCGAGGCGTTCGAGGCCTATGTCCGTGGGCCAGCCCGCGCCGAACACGATCGCATCGTCGACGAGGCCGAAGCGCTCGGCGTGTTCGGCGTTCCCAGCATGGTGTTCAACGGCGAGCTGTTCTGGGGCGGCGACCGCATCGACATGCTGATCGAGCGGATCAAGCAGCCGGAGACGATCGCCGCCGCGCTCGGGAGCCGGCACCGGACCTGAGCTCACGCCGTTTTGAAGCCCCCCTATCCATCAGCCCCCCTCCAGGATAGCCCAGCAGCCCGCGCGTTCCAGCACGGGCTTCAACGCCGCGCGATCGCCGGCATCGAGCGCGGCAAACTTCGCGCGCAACTGCTGCAGGCACTTGACCTGATATTTGAACGGCGCGAGCGCGTAAGGCAGACCCCAGACGTTGATCTCGAGCCGCTCGAGGCCTTTCGCGAATGCATCCGCGTTGGCCGCCAGGAACGGCAGATAGAGCTCGCCCGCAATCCGCAGCAGCGCCTCGGCGAACCCGCCGAGCGCCTGCTCACGCGGATACCAGTTGCCTTCGACACCGGACGCATCGTCGAGCCGCCTCACCCAGTGGTCGGTAAACGGCGCACGGTCGCGCATGATCCGCATCGGGCTCGGGTCGGTCGCCATCTCGCTGAGCTGACCGAACCAGGCAAAATCTGCCAGCGACGGCCGGCTGCCGAACAGATAGTTCGTCATGCCGACATGCGGCTCGAACGCCGCAAGCGTCCGCCGATAGCTTTCCTCGAGCAGCGGCCTGTTCTCGTCCGTCGCGCCGAGAATGACCATGCGCGAGATTTGCCGCTGCCGGAACTCCTCGATTTCCTCGCGGCTGCCGGCTTCGGCGTCCGACGTCGACCATTCCTCTGCCGCCCAACGCGAGACGTAGGCCTGATCTTCCGGATCCCACCAGCGATAGAGAAACAGCGGCTTCACCGCCCATTCGTCGGCGAGATCCTCGAGCAAATCGCAGACAAAGGCGACCGCCCTGTCCTCCGGGACGACCGAGCGCGCCTGATGACGCGCTTCCAGATCATAGGCCAGCGTGGTGGTCTCACCGCGGTAGCTCCCATCAGGATATTGCAGCACCGGGATCAGCATCGGCTTCAAATGCGCGGTCGCCGCCCGCAACGCCTTGGTCATGATCACCCAATCGTGCGGAATGCGTCGGTAGCGCATCAGTGCGCGCAGCTTGATCGCATAGGGCGACGCGGTCGAACCAATCAGGCGATAGCGGCCTTCCGTCATGACGATGCCCCCGAAAACGCATACTTGCGATCGCTCATTTCAATGCGCCTCGGCTGTTTTCCGCATAGTGGCATTGATCCTGTGGCGCGCCAATCCGCATTCGGTTTTTGCCCGCCAGACCTGCAAATAAGCCGACGCGCCACGGCTTGCCGCCGCGTGGATTCTGCTATGTTCCAGGGCAACGAACAGGCTGCGGCCTCGCAGACATCTCAAGGAGAGAACGCCATGAATCCCCCCGTCAGCTCGCCCGCGATCAAGGTCGTCAAATCCGTTCGCGAGCAGGTGAGCGCCGAGGAGTGGCAGGCCCGTGTCGATCTCGCCGCCTGCTATCGCCTCACCGCGATGTACGGCATGACAGAGATGATCGCGAACCACATCTCCTGCCGCGTACCCGGCACCCCCGACCAGTTCCTGATCAACGCCTACGGCATGCTGTATGAGGAGATCGACGCTTCCAGCCTGATCAAGGTCGATGTCGAGGGCAACACGCTGCTCAACGCGACAGACTATGACGTCAATGTCGCCGGCTTCGTGATTCACAGCGCCATCCACATGGCCAAGCACGACATGGACTGTGTCGCGCACACCCACACACCGGCCGGCATGGCGGTGTCCGCGATGGAATGCGGCCTGCTGCCGCTGGCGCAGACCTCGATGCGCTTCCTGCACATCGCCTATCACGACTTCGAAGGCATCGCCGATAATGTCGACGAGCGCGAACGGCTGGTTCGTGACCTCGGCGACAACGAGGCGATGATCCTGCGCAACCATGGCCTCCTGGTCGTAGGCCGCACGGTGCCCGCCGCCTTCAACGTGCTGTTCCGTCTCGAGCGCGCCTGCCAGACCCAGGTGATGGCGCTGTCCTGCAACACCAAACTGGTCTATCCGCCGCAGAACATCCTCGAAGACACTTATGAGCGGATGCTGCCGAAGCCCGGCCGGGCCGCGCGCAACGGCGAACTCGCCTGGCCGGCCCTGCTGCGCAAGCTCGATCGGGCCGATCCGTCGTATCGGCAGTGAGGGGTTGAACGCGAGGCACGGTTCCCGACAACGGCAGCGCTATCGCATATAGCCTGCCTCCGCAGGAACGCGCTGCCAAAAAATCGAAAACAACCCCATGCAAAGCAGCCGGCGGCGTGCCGGCATTGGACATGGCAACTTGACATGTCGGGCAAATCAGCGGCATTATTCTAATATTCAGAAATATGTTGGCACACCTCACCCCGCACGACGGGACGAGGCCACATGCGATTGCCGTGCCGACAACAGTGTCGTCCCGGCTTTCGCAATTTCACGACGAAAGCCAAAATCCTTTCAATCGCAATTGCTTGCTTACTCGCGCAAGTTGCAACCAGGGTGTTGGCACGTCAAACCATGTCGGGCAAGTCCTCCCCGCGCCCATTCAACCTGACACGTGCCTTGGTCACCCGTCGACGGTATCGCGGCGACACGAATTATTTGATGCCGGTCGCCATCGACACGAATTGAGGACCTTGCGCTAGACGTGCCGGCGATGATCAACTCGCAATTCGGACTGTTCCTGCACCGTTGGGGGAAGCATGAAGTTCAAGATGATTGCGATCGCGGCCGGTCTGGGGCTCGCACTCGCCGCCGCGGCGGCTGCCCAGACACCGCGCAAAGGCGGGACCATTCGCATGACGGCGCCCTATGGCTCCAGCTTCACCAGCATGGACATCCACACCACACCGCGCGCCCAGGACGAGATCTACGCCAAGGCCCTTCACCGCTCGCTCTACATCTGGGATTCAACCGAAGGCAAGCCGGTCCTGGAACTTGCCAAGGAGGTCACGGTCTCGGGCGGGGGTCTCGTTCATACTTTCAAGCTGCGCGACGACGCCTATTTCCATAACGGCCGGAGGATGACGGCCGACGACATCATCTGGTCCTACAACCGCATCATGGACGGCACCAAGGCCTACCCCGGCGCGCGCTTCGTGCGCATCATCGAGGGCGCGGCCGAGGTCGAGAAGGGCCAGGCCAAGGAGATCTCCGGCCTGAAGAAGATCGACGACTTCAGCCTCGAAATGAAGCTGACCGAGAAAGTCGATCCTGCCTTCTATTTCTTCACCGCACTGACCTCGATCTATCCGGCCGACGAAGGCGGGAAGGAAGGCTTTCTCCAGAAACCGATCGGTCTTGGTCCATTCAAATTCGTCGAGCATGTGCCGGGATCGCGCATCGTGCTGGACAGGTGGGACCGGTTCTACAAGCCCGGCAAGCCCTACGCCGACAAGATCGTGATTTCGCTGATGGGTGAAGCCGCGGCGCGCGATGTCGCCTTCCGTAACAAGGAGATCGACACCTCGGTGCTCGGCCCCGCGCAGTATGTCGCCTATCAGGCCGACCCCAACCTCAAGGGCACCATCGTCGAGGTCGCCGAGGTCTTCACGCGCTATATGGGGATGAATCCAGCGTTCAAACCTTTCTCCGACAAGCGGGTTCGGCAGGCCATCAATTACGCGATCGATGCCGATCTGATCATCAACAAGCTGGTCAAGGGCAAGGCCTACCGCGCGACAAGCTGGCTGCCGCTGACCTCACCCGCCTACGACAAGGCCATGAAGCCCTACCCTTACGATCCCGCGAAGGCGAAGCAATTGCTGGCGGACGCAGGCTACCCCAACGGCTTTGAATTCGAATGGACCACCAGTCAGAATGAAAGCTGGGGCTTGCCGATCGTCGAAGCCGCCATCCCGATGCTGGATAAGGTGGGCATCAAGGTGAAAGTCAAGCAGGTCGAGACCGCGGTGCTGGCGGAGGTCATTCGCAAGGGCGACTTTCAGGCCTTCATCTATTCCCAGGCGACCGGCCCGGATCCGCAGGCATCGCTCAAATGCTTCCACTCGACGACGCCGCAATCGGCCTGCAACTACACGAACTTCAAGAACACCGACTTCGACAAGGTGATCGATGAAGCCGGGCAGACCGACGAAGCCGCCAAGCGCGTCCAGCTGCTGCAAAAGGCCAATGCGCTGCTCTTTGAGGAAGCGCCGATCTGGTTCTTCAACTACAACAAGGCTGTCATGGCGGTGCAACCCTGGCTCAAGGGAATTCAGTTGGATGCGACGGAATTGACCCATCAGAACGTCGAAGACCTCTGGGTCGACGACACCTCGCCGGCGAAGTGACGGGTGCCATCGCTCTCCCGCCATCGCGAGAAACGATGGAGGGAGTGAGGAGAACGTTCAATGCTCTCTTTCGCGATCCGTCGAGTCCTGCAAACCATCCCGACCGTGCTGGCTGTCGTGCTGCTGATCTTCGTGCTGTTCAGCGTCGTTCCGGGCAGCATCGTATCGAGCATGGGTGACGACGGCCGCGGTCCGACGGACCCGCAGGTCGTGGAACGCATGAAGAAACAGCTCGGCCTCGACGATCCCGTTTACGTGCGCTTCGGCTCCTACATCGCCAAGCTCATGACAGGTGATTTCGGGACCTCGTTCCGGACCCGCGAGCCGGTCACAGCCATGATCGCCAAGCGGATGTGGCCGACCCTGCAGTTGATATTCGCAGCCCTGGCGTTTGCAGTTGCGGTCGGCGTGCCGCTCGGCTTCATCGCGGCGCTGAGGCCGGGCAGCATCGTCGATACCGTCTCGATGGTCCTTGCGGTGTCGGGCCTTTCAATGGCCAAGTTCTGGTTCGGGCTGCTGCTGATGTATCTGTTTGCCTTGAAGCTCGGCTGGCTGCCGAGCTTTGGCTATGGCGATGGCGGGCTGAAAAATCTGATCCTGCCTGCCGTGACGCTCGGTGTCTCGCCGATGGCGCTGCTGGCGCGGACGACGCGTGCAGCGGTGCTCGAGATCATGACTGCGGATTTTGTCCGGACGGCGCGCTCGAAGGGCATGAGCGAGACCCGGGTCGTGACGTGGCATGTGATGCGCAATGCCCTCGTCATCATTCTCACCGCGATCGGCCTGCAATTCGGCGTCGTGATGGGGCAGGCCGTCGTCGTCGAGAAATTGTTCTCCTGGCCGGGCATCGGCTCGCTGCTGGTCGACAGCGTCCTGCAGCGCGACATTCCCGCCGTGCAGGGCACGATTCTCGTCGTGGTGCTGTTCTTCCTCACCGTCAATACATTGGTCGATCTGCTCTACGGCGTGATCGATCCCAGGATCAGATACGCATGAGCCGCTGCCAGCCTCATCACGCCTGCGCAAGTCCAGCCGCGCAGCCTGTCACGGCGGAGCGGCCGCGATGAAGCTTGGCACCAGTGCGATCATCGGCGGGCTGCTGTTCGCGCTTGCGATCTTCGTCGGCCTGTTCGCGCCCTGGCTGGCACACACGGATCCAGTCATGGGCGCCAACCTCATGAACGCGGAAGAGCCGCCGAGCTGGATCTGGTGGTTCGGTACCGACGCGCAGGGCCGCGATATCTATTCCCGCGTCGTGCACGGCGCACGCATCTCGCTGACGGTCGGCATCGTCTCGCAACTCGTCAACAGCATCATCGGCGTGACGCTGGGCCTGACCGCGGGTTATTGGGGCGGTTGGTGGGACGATGTCGTCAACGGGCTGACCAACCTGATGCTCGCGATCCCCTCGCTGATCTTCGCACTCGCCATCATGGCGGTGCTTGGGCCCGGCCTCACCAGCCTGCTGATCGCGCTCGGATTGACCAACTGGTCTTTCACCTGCCGGATCGCGCGGGCCTCGACGCTGTCGCTCAAGAGCCAGGGCTATGTGCAGGCGGCGCGCGTGCTCGGCTATGGAGACTTGCGTATCATGATCACGCAGCTGCTGCCGAACATGGTCGGCCCCATCATTGTGATCGGCACGCTCGGCATGGGCGGCGCGGTCCTCGCCGAAGCTTCACTCTCGTTCCTCGGCCTCGGCATTCGTCCACCCTATCCAAGCTGGGGCAGCATGCTGTCGGAGGCCCGCGACCAGATCACCACGGCGCCATGGCTGTCGGTCTTCCCCGGCCTTGCGATTTTCCTGACGGTGCTCGGCCTCAATCTGCTTGGCGACGGCTTGCGTGACGTGCTCGATCCCCAGTCGCGGAGCCGGCGCACATGACGACCGCTCCGCTGATCGAAGTCGAGGACTTGCGCATCGATCTCGACGACGGCGCCAACCATGTAGCAGCGGTCGAGGGCGTTTCGTTCCGTATCGATCGCGGCGAGACGTTCGGCCTGGTCGGCGAGTCCGGCTGCGGCAAGAGCATCACGGCGCTCGCCCTGATCGGCCTGCTGCGCCGGCCGCTCTCGGTCGCTGCCGGCGCGATACGTTTCGAGGCCCGCGAAATTCAGCGACTTTCCGCGGCCGAGCAGCGGGCGCTGCGCGGCAACCGCATCGCCATGATCTTCCAGGAGCCGATGACCGCGCTCAACCCGGTCTCGCCCGTCGGCCGGCAGATCGCGGAGATGTTTGTGCTGCACAAAGGCAAGAGCTGGCGCGAGGCCAACCAGCTCGCCGTCGAGGCGCTGGCGAGCGTCCGCGTCCCGGCACCGGAGCGGCGCGTGAAGGATTACCCGCACCAGCTTTCGGGCGGCATGCGCCAACGCGTGATGATCGCCATCGCGCTCGCATGCGATCCGGATCTTCTGATCGCCGACGAGCCGACCACCGCGCTCGACGTGACGGTGCAGGCTGAGATCATCGAGCTGATGCGCAATCTGTGCGCCGAGCGAGGCACGGCGATCCTGATGATCAGCCACGATCTGGGCCTGGTCGCCAACGTCTGCCGCCGGGTCGGCGTCATGTATGCCGGTCGTATCGTCGAGGAACGCCGCTCGGACGACATCTTCAGCGCCTGCGCCCATCCCTACACCCAGGGCCTGGTCGACTCGCTGCCACGGCTGGGGAGCCGCGCAGCACTCGGCCGGTCGCGGCTCAGGGAGATCGCCGGCGTCGTACCGGCGATCGCGGACTTTCCAGCCGGTTGCCGCTTCAATCCGCGTTGCGCGCAGGCGACCGAGATCTGCCGGACCACCGCACCGGAGACGACATGGCTCGGCGCGGGCGGCCTCGTCAGGTGCCACCACCATGCATGACCCCCCGGTAAAGCCCGGCGACGATGTCATTCTCAGCGTGGAGGATCTCGCGGTGCATTTTCCGCTCGGCGGCGGCTTGCTGGGCGGCGGCCAGCGGCTGTTGCGCGCGGTCGACGGGATCGATCTCGAACTGAAGCGCGGCGAGTGCCTCGGTCTCGTCGGCGAATCCGGTTGCGGCAAGTCGACCGTCGCCCTTTCGCTGCTTGGGCTCCTGACGCCGACGCGGGGCAGGATCGTGCTCGACGGGCACGTCGTGACGGGCCGGCAATCGGGCGATCGAAAACTGTTGGCCCGGACCGCCCAAATGGTGTTTCAGGACCCCTACGCCTCGCTCAATCCACGCCAGACGGTTCGTCGCACGCTCGAAGACCCGTTGCGCCTGCATGGGGTGACGGCCAAAAGCGAAGTCGACGGACGCGTTGCGGCGATGCTCAGGCATGTCGGCCTGCGGCCCGAACAGGCCGGCCGCTACCCGCATGAGTTCTCGGGTGGCCAGCGCCAGCGCATCGGCATCGCCCGCGCGCTGATCCTCAATCCGAAGATCGTCATCTGCGACGAGCCGGTCTCGGCACTCGATGTCTCGATCCGTGCCCAGATCATCAACCTGCTGCTGGAGCTGAAGGAAACACTCGGCCTCTCCTACATCATGATCAGCCACGATCTCGGCGTCGTCGAGCACATGAGCGACAGGGTCGCGGTCATGTATCTCGGCCGCATTGTGGAGACGGGCGGCTGGCGCGAGATCTTCGAACGGCCGGCGCACCCGTATACGCAAACCCTAATCGCCGCCATTCCCGATCCGCTCCGCCGCGCACCGCTCGCGACGACGAGGGGTGAGCTTCCCAATCCGCTCAATCCGCCGGACGGATGTGCATTCAGTCCACGCTGTCGTTACGCAGAAGCGGTGTGTCAGCGCGAGCCTCGGCCTTCGCTTCAAACCCGTCCGGACGGACACGCGGTCCGGTGCTGGCGGGCCGACGAGATTGCCGGTCAGCTTCCAAGCTGAATGGTGCGCTCCAGCGCCGCGGCAAAGCCGTTGAGCGGGACGTTGAAGACGACGGCCTGCCCGTTCCCGATGTTCTGCGCGGCAATAGCGGAAATGGTAGTCCGCAGGGCTCTACCCAACCCACGCCTCGACCTTCCTCCCGAGATTTGCGCGCGGGGGGCATTTTCCACTAAGGTTGCCGGATGGACATGCTCGTCAAGCTCTACGCCCTGCCCGATTCAAGGCCCGCCTACGATCGATTGCAGCAGGCCGGAATTGTCATGCGCCGGGCGCTCGCCCCTGAGAAGCACAAGGTCATAGCCTGGGTGCGAGAAACATTCAGCGAGGCGTGGGCCAGCGAAACCGACGTGGCATTCAGCCGCCGACCGGTCTCCTGCTTCATCGCGATCCAGCAGAAGAAGATCGTGGGATTCGCCTGCTACGACGCGGCCTGCCGCAACTTCTTCGGTCCGACCGGCGTCGCGCCGAAGGCGCAACAGAGCGGAATCGGCAAGGCGCTGCTGTTCGCCTGTCTCGAGGACATGAAATATCAGGGCTTCGGCTACGCCATCATCGGCGGAGTCGGGCCGGCGGAATTCTATGCGAAGGCCGTCGGCGCGGTGGCCATCGACGGCTCCGCGCCGGGGATTTATCGCGGATTGCTGTAGCTGCGCCGCAGGATCGAGCCGGCTCTCAGGAGATCGGATAACCCAAGGATGACTGGCGGGTTGAAGATCACGACCGGCATCATCGCCGCGGTACTGGTCATCGCGGCGGTGGCTCAGGCACGCAGTGTGCTGGCCCCGCTTGCGGCCGCGCTGTTCATCATTGCGATCGTCTGGCCCGTTCAGGAACGGCTGCAGTCGTGGCTGCCGAAACTCCTCGCGCTCGCCATCACCGTCGTCGTTACGACCACGACCTGCGTCGCGTTCGCCTCGCTGGCGGCGTGGGGATTCGGCCGTGTCGGGCGCTCGTTGATTGCGGATGCGGCGCGATATCAAGCCTTCTACGACGCCGCGGTGATTTGGCTGGACGGTCACGGCGTCTCGTTCGCCGGCCTTTGGGCGGAGCATTTCAATGTCGGCTGGCTGCTGCGCATCACGCAATACGTCACCGGCCGCGTCAACACCACGTTGAGTTTCTGGCTCATCGCGCTGGTCTATGTCGTGCTGGGACTTCTCGAGGTCGAAGATGCCGGTCGGCGAATCCGGCGATTGGAGAACCGCACGGCCGCGCGCATCCTGCTCAAGGGCAGCAAAGCGACGGCCGCCAAGTTTCGCCAATATATGCTGGTGCGGACGCAGATGAGCGCGGTCACAGGTCTCCTGGTCGGCCTGTTTGCTGCGGTGACCGGACTGCCATTCGCGTTCGAATGGGGCGTCATCGCTTTTGTCCTCAACTACATTCCCTTCATCGGCCCTTTCATCGCGACACTGTTCCCCACGCTGCTGGCCATGACCCAGTTCGAGAGCTGGCCCGCGGTGTTTGGAGTGTTCGCCTGTCTCAACGTCATCCAGTTCGTGGTCGGCAGCTATGTCGAACCGCGAGTGGCTGGCTCGACGCTATCGATCTCGCCGTTCCTGGTGCTGTTTGCGATCTTCTTCTGGAGCTCGCTCTGGGGCCTGTTCGGGACTTTCATCGGCGTGCCGATCACGCTCGCTATTCTGACCTTCTGTGCCGAGAGTCCGTCGGCCGCATGGATCGCCGATTTGTTCGGCGGAACGCCCGAAGATAAGCCGGAAAAGTCCTAGCTCCCGGCAATTTCCACCCGCTCGGGCTCGGCGAGGCAGAGCTTCCGGTCCGGACCGACCACCATTGTGTGGATATAGAAATAGGTGACTGCATCATCCGCCGCCCCCATCACCGGCGACGGAGCTGAGACGATCTTCGACGCACCGCATGTACCGATCCAATCGATATGCCGGTGACCGTGCATCACGACCGAGCGATCGGAAAACCTTTGCAACTTGCGCACAAACCAACTGCCGTTGATCAGGGCGGTCCCGATGCGTTCGGCAAACGTCTTGACCGGCATAGGATACTCCATCAAATGATGATGCAGCGCGATGGTCCAATATGCCGTCGGGAAATGGCGGATTGCAGCCTCCAATCGCCGCGTTTGCGCTTCCGAAACCAAACCGAGCGCGTTGGTGAAGGAGAAGTGGGTTTCTGCGTTGGAGTTGAGAACTGCGATCCCGAGGCCGCCATCCCGGTCCGGCGGCAGGATCATTGGGAATTGATCATCGAACAGACCGCGGAGCGCTGCTGCGCGCCGCACGCCCCCGTGCTGCGCAAATTGCGTGATCCGGTCACGGTAAGATGCCAGCGACTGGTTCAGCGTAGCCGATGGTTTGCCGGAATCGTCGATGACACGCACGCGATCGCCCTGGACGGCCGCAATCGCCGACAGGGTACGCATCTGCCGTAGCCGCTTGCCTGGGCTGAACGGCAGGTCGAGGCGCGCGGGATTGGCGCGATCGACGACGTTGACGTCATGATTGCCCGGAAGCATGACGATGCGAGCGGCAAGCTCGGGATGACCTGCCAGCGCATCGAGAAATTCCGCCCATTCGCCAGGCCGGCCGGCATCCGTCATATCGCCGCTGATCAGCACATGGTCGAGCGGATCGACGGCGTGAATTTCGGCGAGGCGAGCCAGCACGCGGTTGAAGCGCTGGTTTCCCCGTGGACCGGCCGTCCCGCTTTCGATGCGGAAGCCATATCGCTCGCCGACCACGTGAAGATCAGACAAATGCGCAACGCGCCAGCAGCGGCCTCCCGGCGGCGGCGCGTCGAAGCCGGCAAGGTCGGCCGGTTGATCCATACTGGCATCGGCCACACTCCAGGCCAGCGATGCAACCGCAAGATAGCTGGACACCAGCACCACGGCGTTCGCGAACGTCGGCACCACGAGACGATGAATCAGAACAAGGTCGTTGACGGTCGCAGTCCATTGCGAAACAGGCCAGGCCAGGACCGCGATCAATGCCGCACCTGCAGAGAGCAACATGCCGGCGCCGATCGAGCAACTCCGGCGCAGCCTCATGCGAGAGGCGGCAGTTGAGCCGGTTCGCCAGAGCAGCTCCGCCAGATGGCGCAGCGCCTCGCGCGTGAAGGCGTAGCTCGGTTGCACCGCGAGTGCGTTCAGTGACCAGAAGTTTGTTTCGGCGATTTGAAGCAGCGGTCGCCCGCCAAGCCAGCCTAACGCCGCGATCACAATCAACGCCAGCACGGCCCCGACCTCGGACAATGCCAGTACGTGTTGCGAAAGGCTCGAGATCCAGGCGGACGCAACCAGCGGCGCAAGGCCGAGCAACACGCCCGGAAGCAGAAGCGAAACCGTCCAGGCGAACAGCAGCTTCGCCGGGCTTATCTCAACCAGAAGGCTGCCCATGATCGCGAACAACGAACGCTGTTCGGGACTGGCGGCGTTGTCCTCGAAGTCGCCATGGCGGGGATCAAGCAGCACGCCGACGTCCCTCCGTTACGCAGCGCATTCTGACACAAACGCTGCTAGCGCAGCATCCCGAAGAACTTGCGCACCTCGCCGACGAACAGCTCGGGCTGCTCGAACGCCGAGAAGTGCCCGCCCTTCGGCATCTCGCTCCAGTGCCGGATGTTGGTGAAGTTCGTCTCCATCCATTTGCGGACCGGCGTGACGATCTCCTTGGGGAACACGGCAACGCCGGTCGGCACACTCACCTTGTGTGGAGTCCGCTTGCCCGGCCCGAAGCTTTCCCAGTACAGCCGCGCCGAAGACGCGGCCGTCGCGGTGACCCAGTACAGCATGACATTGTCGAGCAGCTCGTCGCGGCTGAGGATGTTTTCCGGATGCCCGTCGCAGTCGGTCCAGGCCCAGAACTTTTCCAGGATCCAGGCCGCCTGCCCGCTCGGTGAATCCGTCAGGCCATAACCAAGCGTCTGCGGCCGGGTGGACTGCTGCTTGGAATAGCCGGAATCCCAGTCGGCATAGTATTTGATGCCGTTGAGCGCACGGGTCTCCTCCGGCGTCGGCTGCCCCTCGACATTGGGCCGGGTCGACATCGCAAGCGTGATGTGGATGCCGCCGCAATGTGCCGGGTCCTGGCCGCCGATCGCGGTCGTGACCGCCGAGCCCCAATCGCCGCCTTGCGCGAAATAGCGGGTGTAGCCGAGCCGCTGCATCAGGACGGCCCAGGCGCTGGCGATCCTGTCGACGCCCCAGCCTGTCTCAGCAGGCTTGGCCGAGAAGCCGAAGCCCGGCAATGACGGGCACACCACATGGAACGCGTCACGCGCGCTGCCGCCATGCGCTGTCGGATCGGTCAGCGGCTCGATCACCTTGTGGAATTCGACCACCGATCCCGGCCAGCCATGGGTGATGATCAACGGCCGCGCCTCCGGATGCTTGGAGCGGACGTGGATGAAGTGGATGTCGAGCGCGTCGATCTCGGTGGTGAACTGGCTGAAGCGGTTGAGCCGCGCCTCGCGCTGCCGCCAATCATACGTCTCGGCCCAATAGTGGCAGACGTCCTTGATCCATTTCAGCGGCGCGCCCTGGCTCCAGTCGTCGACCAGTTCGGCTTCCGGCCAGCGGGTCCGGCGCAGCCTGAAGCGGAGATCCTCAAGGACACCGTCACTGACGGCAATGCGAAACGGGCTGATGGCGGTATTCATGGTGTCTCCCCGGAGATGCAGACTTTCCGGAGAAGATAGGCTCGCGCTGGTCGCCGATCAAACTGCCATGCGGTGCTATTTACCGATCGCCGTCTCCAGCAGCGCCTGGGCCTGTTTGGCGGCCTCGGCGAACGCCGGCTGCTCCGGGGCGTGCTGAACGAAGCAGCGCTTGAATGCGTCCTCGCCCTGCTGGCGGAGGTCGCCGAGATTGTCATACGCCTTCCTGGTGATCTGCTTGCGCTCGAGCTTCTCGGCCGCTTCATCGGCCTTTTTGTTGTAGTCGGTGCGGATCGCCGTGCAGGCGGGCACTTTCACATTGGGCTCGATCTCGCCATAGGCGATGTAGAACTTGCCGTTGGCGAGAACAGCCACGAACACCTCATCGGCGGCCTCAGGGAACGAGTCCTGGGTGCGGCCGGCCAGGAAGCCGTAAGTCAGGGTGGCCGACGCCGGCTTGGCGACCGGCAGGTCGTTGAAATTGACCACCGCGGCGTCGGTCGAGATCGCCTGGGTGTAGAGGCCTTCGAACTTCACCGCTGCGTCGATCTGCTGCGGCACGTTCTTGCTGCCCTTGTCCCACCAGGCCTTGTGCTCCTGCAGCCAGCGCGTGAACAAGGCATCGGTGGTGACGATGATGTGGGCTTTCGGCTCGACGAAGCTCCCGTCGGCGCGCTTCTCTCCGATCTTGGCGCCGTCCCTGCCCCTGTCGGCATCGAAGCGCAGGCCGTCCAGCATGCCGAACCCCATGTCGCCCTTATATAAAGTATCGAGATTGAGCTGGGCGGGGCCAAAGCCCGGCCGGGCGGGCTCGGACAGGATGGCAGCCAGCTGCGCCTTCAGCCCGTCTCGCGCGGCCGCCTCGGCCTTGTCGACGGCCTCGTTGATCTTGTTGTCGCTCGACAGCTTGGCGAATTTGGCGATCGCGGCATCGCGCGCGGCGATGTAGCGGTCTTCCGGCGACGCCGCGTGGGCGCGCGAGAGGACCAGGATCGGGGAAAGCACGAGGGCAAGACGAAAAATAAAATGCATGCCCTGTGGTCGCCCGCAGGGCATGCAAGGTTCAAGGTCACGGGTACTACCAGCATATCCGTCGCCGGCAGGCCCTCCGCCGGCGCAGGATCTCGTCAGAGCGAGCCGATCAGGCTGCCGTCCTCAAGCCGCCTTGGACTTCGCCACGTGGGTGGCGATCGCGTCCATCAGCGCCGGCGACAGGCAGTCATAGGGCTCGAGCCCAAGCTCCTTCAGCCGCGACCTGATCCCGGCCATCTCCGCCGGCTTGACGCCGGACTCGATCACCGACGACACGAAGGCGGCAAATCCCGGAGCCGCCGAGCCGGACTCCTGGAACAGCTCGGGGTGGATGAAGTCGAGGCCGTAGAACGGATGGCCCTTGTTCTCGATCCGGCCGTACATATGGGTGCCGCAGCCGGTGCAGGCGTGGCGCTGGATCACCGCGGCCGCGTCGACGATCTTCAACTTGTCGCCGTTCTCCAGCACGGTGACGTTCTCGCGCGGAACCACCGCGACCACCGAGAAGGTGGCGCCCGCGGGCTTCCAGCATTTGGTGCAGCCGCAGGCGTGGTTATGGGCGACGTCGCCCTTGACCCCGACCTTGACCTTCTTGTCCGCGCATTTGCAGACCAGCGTGCCGCCGGCAAAATTGCCGGAGCCTTGCTTGACGCCATTGTCGACCGACGGGTGGATATGAACAGTCATTGGTCTATCCTCCTAGTGCTTGGTGTTTTGATTTCAGAATACGACGACCGAACGGATCGATTTGCCCTCGTGCATCAGGTCGAAGCCCTTGTTGATCTCGTCGAGCTTCAGCACGTGGGTGATCATCGGATCGATCTGGATCTTTCCGCCCATGTACCAGTCGACGATCTTCGGCACGTCGGTGCGGCCGCGTGCGCCGCCGAACGCTGTGCCCTTCCAGACGCGTCCGGTGACGAGCTGGAACGGCCGGGTCGCGATCTCCTTGCCGGACTCCGCAACGCCGATCACGACCGAGACGCCCCAGCCGCGGTGGCAGGCTTCCAGCGCCTGCCGCATCACGGTGGTGTTGCCGGTGCAGTCGAAGGTGTAGTCGGCGCCGCCGTCGGTGAGGCCCACCAGGTGCTGGACGATGTCGCCCTGCACCTTGGTCGGATTGACGAAGTGCGTCATGCCGAACTGGCGACCCCAGGCGTCCTTCGAGTCGTTGATGTCGACGCCGATGATCTTGTCGGCACCGACCATCTTGGCGCCCTGGATCACGTTGAGGCCGATGCCGCCGAGGCCGAACACGACCACGTTGGAGCCCGGCGTCACCTTGGCGGTGTTGACGACGGCGCCGACGCCGGTGGTGACGCCACAGCCGATGTAGCAGCTCTTGTCGAACGGCGCGTCCTCGCGGATCTTGGCGACCGCGATCTCGGGCAACACGGTGAAGTTCGAGAAGGTCGAGCAGCCCATGTAGTGGAAGACCGGCTTGCCCTTGTAGCTGAAGCGCGAAGTGCCGTCGGGCATCACGCCCTTGCCCTGCGTGGCGCGGATCGCGGTGCAGAGGTTGGTCTTCTGGCTCAGGCAGCTTTTGCACTGCCGGCATTCGGGCGTGTAGAGCGGGATCACGTGATCGCCCGGCTTCACCGACGTCACGCCGGCGCCGACTTCGCGAACGATGCCGGCGCCTTCATGGCCGAGCACCGAAGGGAAGATGCCTTCGCTGTCGAAGCCGTCCAGCGTGTAGGCATCGGTGTGGCAGATACCGGTCGCCTTGATCTCGACGAGGACCTCGCCGGCCTTGGGGCCTTCCAGGTCGAGCTCGACGATCTCGAGCGGCTTCTTTGCTTCGAATGCGACTGCGGCGCGGGTCTTCATCTTGGTCTCCACTAAACATCAAACAGGTTTGTCGTTCGCGCCGGTCACGCTCACTTCTTGTTGCCCATGCAGGCATCTTCGGCCTTGCCATAGGCTTCCGACTTGTCTTCATGCTTGGCCGGCCGAACACGCCCGACTGCATCATTGGCGCGGGCGCGCAGGTACACATAGAGGTCGTCCATGTAGCAGGCAACGTTGGGGTTATCGCCGAATGCCGGCATCACATTCTCCTGCGCCGTGGACACGTTCTTGCGTCCGCTCGCGACCACGCCCATGAAGTCCGCGTAGTTCATGCTCTTCAGCGAATTCGCCAGCGCCGGAGCATAGGTCGATCCCATGCCGTCGGGGCCGTGACAGACGTGGCACTCCGAATGATAGCGGCGGTATCCGGAGTAGGTGTACCAGTCCACCGTGCCGTCGGACGTTACCTTGAACGTCGGGTTGCCATCCTTGTCGAGATACTTGCCGTCCTCGCTCTTGACGGCGGTCGGATCACCCACGTCCTCGGCGGAGGCAACTCCACCCATTGCCACGACGAAAATCGCAGCAGTCACAAACCAGATCTTACGCAAAAGCATATCCTCGCGTGCAGATTGAAGACGGACCGGCGCATGGAGTTCGCTCCATGCGCCGGAACGAGGTCGCTCAGCTCACTGCTGCGGCAGCGAGAACACGGTGAGCGTTCCACCGAGCGCGGTGTAGTTGCTCAGCGCGGCATAGCCGCCGACTGCACCGAGACCGGCCGTCGGATCAGTCAGACCGGCCGCGAGACCGATGCCTGCCCAACCACCGACACCTGACAGAACCGCGACGTACTGCTTGCCGTTGTTCTCGTAGGTGGTGACGTTGCCGATGATCCCGGACGGGGTCTTGAACTTGTAGAGCTCCTTGCCCGTCTTGGCGTCGACTGCCTTCAGGTAGCCTTCCAGCGTGCCGTAGAACACCACGCCGCCGGCGGTCGCGAGTGCACCCGACCAGACCGAGAACTGCTCCTTGTTCGACCAGACGATCTTGCCGGTCTTGCCGTCCCAGGCGATGAAGTTGCCCATGTTGGTTTCACCGGGAGGCGGATACATCGACAGCGTCGCACCGACATAGGGCTGACCTGCGGTGTAGCTCACCTTGAACGGCTCGTAGTCCATGCAGACGTGGTTGGTCGGCACGTAGAACAGCTGCGTGTCGGGCGAGTAAGCCGCCGGCTGCTCGTCCTTCGAGCCAAGCGCTGCCGGGCAGATTCCCTTGACGTTGACGTCCTCGCCGGCCTTGTCGGTCGACGCTGCGTCAAGAACCTTCGGACGACCATAGGTCGGCGAATCCTTCTTCATGTCGACGCCGGAGGTCCAGTTCACCTTCGGATCGTACTTCTCGGCGACCAGCAGTTCGCCGGTGGCGCGATCGAGCGTGTAGCCGAGGCCGTTGCGATCGAAGTGGGTCAGGAGCTTGCGCGCCTTGCCGTCGATCGACTGATCCGAGAGGATCATCTCGTTGATGCCGTCATAGTCCCATTCGTCATGGGGCGTCATCTGGTAGACCCACTTGGCGACGCCGGTATCCGGGTTACGCGCCCAGATCGTCATCGACCACTTGTTGTCGCCGGGACGCTGCTTCGGATTCCAGGTCGAGGGGTTACCCGATCCGTAGTAGACGAGGTTGAGTTCAGGATCGTAGGAGATCCAGCCCCAGGTCGCGCCGCCGCCGATCTTCCACTGATCGCCTTGCCACGTCTTCAGGCTCGAGTCCTTGCCGACCGGCTTGCCGAGCTCGGTGGTCTTGTCGTCGACCAGGATCTGGTCATCCGGACCTTCCGAGAATCCGCGCCAGACCAGCTTGCCGGTCTTGATGTCGTAGGCGCTCATGTGCGCCTGCACGCCGAACTCGCCGCCGGAGATACCGATCAGGACCTTGTCCTTGACCACCATCGGCGCGGAGGTGCCGGTCGAACCCTTGCTCGGATCGCCGTTCTTCACCGACCACTCCACCTTGCCGGTCTTGGCATCGAGCGCGACCAGCGTGGTGTCGGCCTGGTGCAGGAAGATCTTGCCGTCACCATAGGCGACGCCGCGGTTGACGGTATCGCAGCACATCACCGGAATGACGTTCGGATCCTGCTTCGGCTCGTACTTCCAGACGATCTGGTTGTCCTTGGAAAGGTCAATAGCGTAGACCTTGTTCGGGAACGGGGTGTGCACGTACATCATGTTGCCGATGATCAGCGGACCGCCTTCGTGGCCGCGCAGCACGCCAGTCGAAAACGTCCACGCTACCTGCAACTTTCCGACGTTCGAGGCGTTGATCTGATTCAGCTTCGAATAGCGCTGATTGGTGTAGTCGCCGGTCGGCATCACCCAATCTTTCGGGTTCTGCGTCATCTTGTGGAGTTCGTCATTGGCAGTGGCAGCTCCGGCGGCGAATACCGCCATTGCCCCAAGGCTGGTCGCGTATAGCAGCTTGCGCATCGTGGATTTCCTCCCAGGTTCAAGAGCTCAAGGGTTTCCGCCGAAACGGCCCCACTTCTTCCATTTTGGTTCCCCATTCGTAGTCCGATCGCATCCGGTTGACTTGCCCAATAGAGAAGCGCCGTTTGCACAGAAGCGAAGCTGCGTCAGATTTTTGCTGGCCGCCGCCGGATCGGCGGGAAAGCTTGCTTCATGTTGCAGGGCATCAATCGCGGCCGGCGCAATCCGAGCGCCAGTTTGACGCGTGCTAAGGTTGCGCTTGACGAGCCCAGAACTAAGTCGGAGGATCGCTCGCCATTAACCGGGAAGAAATCCCGCCGCCTCCCTAACCTATTCAGAATCAGGGAGAAGGCGCATCATCCCGAACCAGACTTAAGCGCGGTGGGCAGTCACGTTGGGGATCGAATCGGTGGCTGGAAAGATGTCCGATACAGTCCATTCACTCAGCACGAACGGATTGACGCCCAAGCGTCAAATCCAGCGCTGGTCGGATGCGCTCACTGATCTTTGCGGCCAGTTCGACGTCGATGCGCTGGAAGGATCCTCGCTCGAAGGCCGGATCAACTACACCACCGTGTCGCGGTTGAAGCTGTGCCAGATCGAGGCAAGCCAGCATCGCATCGCCCATGCGCTCTCGCGCATCAGGCTGAGCGAGCACCCCTACATCAAGATCGTTTTCCAGACTCACGGCGTCTCGCATTTCGAGCAGGACGGTCTGCACTTCGACATCATGCCGGGAGACTGCTTCGCATATGACGTCTCATGTCCGCACACGATCATCAGCCCGTCCCTGACGCGTCACGAGGTCGTCATCGTTCCAAAGGACCTGCTCAAGGAGCGCGGCTTCCAGCTCTCCAAGATGGCACCCTGCAAGCTGTCGGCGCGCAACGGCACCGGCCGCATCGCCTATGATTTCGTCCATGCCGCATTCGGCGAGGCACCGACGCTGACCCCGGTCAACGCCGTCGGCGTCGCCGATGCGCTGATCGACCTGCTGCTGCTGCCGCTGCGCGAGACCGGCGCGATGTTCGACCGCGGCAGCGCCGAGGCGACCTATGTGCGGGCCCAAGGGTTCATCCGCGAGCATCTGCGCGATCCCGATCTCTGCATCGACCGCATTTCCGCGGCGCTCGGCTGCTCGAAGCGCTATCTGCACATGCTGTTCAGCGATCGCGGCATGACGGTCAGCGATTACATCTGGAAGGCCCGCCTGCAAAATTGCCGGCAGGAACTGGAATCACAGAACGGCAAGACCATCACGGATGTGGCGTTCTCGTGGGGCTTCTCGAGCTCCTCGCATTTCAGCCGCGTCTTCCGGAAGTATTTCGGTATCGCGCCTTCCTCCGTCCACAAGGGTCTGCACGGCGGCATGCCGGTGGACGTCGTGCTGGAATAGCGCTTCCGTTCGGCGTGCAGGCGCCCGCCATGCTGTCCGCCATCAAGCATTCCTCAAGCAAGACCCTTACCTCAATCAAGGCCTGGGCGCGCAACCTCAAGCGGGACAGCGTCGCGCTGTATCTCGCTTCGCGTGATCCAGGCGTACCGTGGTACGCCAAGGCCGTCGCAATCGCAGTGGCAGCCTATGCGCTTTCACCGATCGACCTGATCCCGGATTTCATTCCGGTTGTCGGCTATCTCGACGATCTGATTCTCGTGCCGCTTGGCATCTGGCTTGCCATCTCGCTCGTTCCGGACGAGGTGATGGCGGAATGCCGCGCCAAGGCCGGCGCGGTATTGCAGCGACCGACCAGCCGAGCCGGAATGATCGCGATCATCGCGCTCTGGATCGCCGGCGCATTCGCACTGGCGTGGGCCGCGTTCACATCCTGGCCGCGAACAGCCCCCTAGAGCGGGATGGGTTTTGGTTGAATCGGCC
>NZ_JACMYK010000007.1 GCF_020889785.1 Bradyrhizobium acaciae | reverse complement strand
GGCTGGGGCGGCTATCGGGGATGGGGTTATCGCGGCTGGGGCGCAGCTGCTGCCGGCGCGATCGTCGGCGGAGCGATCGCCAGCTCGGCCTACTATGGTGGGTATCCCTATTACGGCGCCGGATATGGCTACGGCTATGGCTCCGGATACGGCGGCGACTATTGCGCGCCTGGCGGAGGCTACGGCTACTACGCCCGGCCGCGCTATTACGGGTGGTAGGCCGCACCTCATTGGGCGCCATGCCGGCCTTCGGTGATGTCACCGCAGACCGAGCAGCGAGCGCCGATAGCCGCTCTCGCGGGCTTCATTCCTGCACACGAAGCCGCCATCGAAGCCCCTCGCATAGCGGCTTTGCCCTTTGCGATAATAGCGTCCCCGGCGGAAATCGAGCCAGACCACGGTATCGCCGGGGCAATGCCGCTGAGCCTGAGCCTCATACCGGAAGGGCGTGAGCGGCAGCGCGACCGTCTGTTGCGCATGGCAAATCAGGAAGATCGTGGCCCATGCCGCGACACCCAACCCTGCTACGGGGCGGCCTCGACGTCCGATCGAATTTCCAGCTAATCTGAAGCGCATTCGTTGCCGCCGGGAGTGATCCGTACCGCAGGGCTCGTCGCCGACATCAGTTCGCTCAACGTCAGCTGAGAGGCGTGCTCAGGACGACAACAGTCCGAATGCGATCGCGACGGTCGACAGCATCCCGCCTGTCACGACCAATACCCTGAAAGCCAGATCGCCATCGACCGCTTCGAGCCAATGACGCAGCCATTTGCGAGCGCCGGCTGGCAGGCCCGCACGACGCACTCGCCAAAATCTTTCGCTGTCGTGCCCCATGATCGTCAATCTAGATCACGGCGGAGCCCACAAACCAGTGCAGCTTGTGCCAGACAATCAGGTCATGTGCGGCACCTGGATAACCCAATTGGGCTATAAGAGCCGGCACGGCCCCGCAGCCCGCTGGGGACGACGTGCTGCGCCGCCTTGGACGGTCGGCAGGGGGTTAGACGGGCGCCCATTTCCAATTTGGAAAAGCGACCGCACTTCTAGCCCCCCCGCGCCCGCGCGAGCGTTTCCGACGGCATCTCGCCATATGCACGGCCATAACACCTGGCGAAGTCGCTCAGATGCCAGAAGCCGTTGGCATGCGCCGCCGCCGTCACAGTGAGGAGCGGGCTACCTTTGACGAGGAGCCTGCGAACCGACCACATGCGCTTCGACCGAAGATGTTGATGCAGACTCACTCCACGGACGTGCTGCACGGCGGTCTGCAGAGTTCGAACGGAAACGCCGAGCGTCTGCGCAAGACTGCTACTGTAAAGGTCGGCCGCCCCGACCGCCGTCACCAGTTCATCCAGACGTTCGACGAGCTTTTGATGCCGGTCGAACGAGCCAGGGAGCACCCGCTTGACACTGTCCTCGACCAGCACGCTATCGAGCCCGGCGATCAGCGTCTCCTGTAGCTGCCCGCTCAAGAGCTCGAACTGCCTGAGATCCTGGCAACCGGACGCCAGGCAAAACATATCCAGAATTGCTGATCGCAGCGCCAGCATCTTTGTCGGCGCTGGCCTGAAAAACTGGATTCCCATATTGAAGTCGGCCCATCCTCGATTGCTCATATCGGAGCCGAACCGCAGCATGAGATAGGTGTTTGCATGCTGCTCAACAACATCGACGGGCGCACGACCGCGGATGAGCCCGATCGTGGAATCGCCGACCGCATTCCCATTCATGGTTGCGTGGAATGCGAGCGGAATGACAATCCCAACTCCGCGATTTGCCCCGAGATCTCCCTCCATTCGCCGGGCAAAGGATCGCTGCAGCACGAGAAGGCAGTCGGGAAGCGGCAGGATGCTCCGCGAGACCGAAATCGGCGACGAATCCAGCGGCGTGCTTCTCAATCCGCCGATTACGTCATTAGGACGAAACTCATCGAAGCTCTTGAAGCGCTCGACACGCAGCACCGGTGACTGATTAAGCCAGCGGACGGGCATCCTGATCTCCTACGAAAGCGAACGATCGAGCAGCGCCTCACCCGAACGGGTGATTCCTTTCATCATTTCGACCGCCGCTCCGAAGCGGTCATCCCCGAACTGTCCCGCCAGCTTCGCCTGGACCTCTCTCCAGAGCGGCAGCGCGCGGGACAAGGTCTTCCTGCCTTTGGCGGAGAGCGAGAGGTCGCGCACGCGGCGATCTGCACCGAACGCGATCTTCAGCAGACCGCGGCGCTGGAGAATTGCAACATTGCGCGCGAGCGCACTCGGATCCATCGACATTCTCGACGCAAGTGCGCCCACGGTTACTGTCCCTTGCCGCGCACAAGCCGCGAGCAGCATGAACTGCGTCGGCTCTACCCCGACGGGCGCGAAGGCCTCGGCATAGAGCCGGGTGATCACACGGCTGGCCTTGCGGATATTAAATGCGGCGCAACAACTACCCACCGCGGCCAGTTCTTCGGCTGTCGGCGGTGCATCGTGATTCATCAAGGCGTCCTTCGTTATATGCATATACTTGCAATTTATATGCATATACCGTTTTCAATCGATTAAGCACAAAAATCACATAACTTGCCGAATTACGATAAGCGAATAGATCGGGCATTTAAGACAGGGCCCTCAATATCCCTCCTGACAAAGCAACGAGCTCGGAACAGGGGGAGAAAGCCCAATGCCGGACACCATGAGCCTTCATGGACGCAACCGTCGTTTACCTGCGCAACCGATGGCATGCGTGGCCAAGCCGACCGACGCGCCCGAACTTTGGGGCGCCCGGCGACAGAAAGCACGTGAGGCGCTTCAGGAAGCAATCTTCGCGCTTCAGATAACCCACGCGCGCACGTCCATCGTGATCGAAAAAATTGAACATCCCGAGAGCCGCGAAAAGCTGTTGGCTCAATCCGCCAGGATCGGCAACTTGATCGACCTCGCCTGGTGCAGGCTGGGCGACATCTGAGCGCAGCGAGTCCTCGTGCATGCAGCGCGCGGCGGCGGAGGCGACTGCAATCACGAGTCATTGAGCGGCCCGACCTGCCCTCGGGAGCGCCGATGACACAGCCCGGCAGGAGACTTCCTGCCGGGCTGTGCCGTGACATCGGTGTTGCAATCGCAACCGGCGGCTCCGATCAACGAAGCACAAACATCAGGATGGCGGCCAACCCCATCACGGCGGTTGCGATCCAGCCGAGCAGCACTGTCGATCGACTTGAGACGTGCGGTCCCATGACCGAACGCCTGGACGCCAGCAGGATGATAACCACCATCAGTGGCACGGCGACGACGCCATTGATCACGGCACTCCAGAACAGCGCCTTCATCGGGCTGACTGGCGAATACTGGATGAGTAACCCGGCGATGACGGATGGTCCCTGAGGCGCGCGCTACCACCCGCCAAGACGTCCGAGAGGCGTCCGATGATGCCACGCATTGCGGGCACCGTCGCCTTGTTTCCATCGATGACCTCCAGCCTGTCGGCGCGTCGTCGCACACGCTGCATGCTCACTCCCAAGTTTCGCTGCTTCTATAGCCTGCCCCACCGACAGGGGAGTTGAGCGACGTCAATCACCGCCCTGCGGTCAATCCTGCTCTTCCGTTTTGCGCCAAATCAACGCGCGGACGACCAATCATGCCATCGTTGACACTGTTCTTCGGAGGATATCCAGGACATGCGGCGGCTATTCAGCTCAGTCATACGCTGGTTCATTGTTTTGGGGTGGCGGGACATCGCGTCGGCCCCGTTCGACTGCGCGATCGAACTCGCCGTTATCGATGACAAGCAACGTCCGTTGGGCTTCCCCTGCATCCGGCGCGCAGACGGATGGTTCAATTTGGGTACCATGCAAGTCGTCAAGGCGTCGCCGACGCACTGGCGCTACTGGCAGCCAGACGTGCTGCCGATGAGCTGTTGCTGAGATGGCACGGCTCGCCTCCATCAGCAGACTGGCTTCCGTCCTGATCCTGCGGCAGCGCGCCGCACGGTCCGGCAGGCGAACCGACTGGATACTGATGCTGGCCCTCGCCGGCACGGCGTTGACCATAGCCTCGGCGGCCTCACTGGTGTATTTTCACTATCTGGATCGGCCTTGATCGCTCGCCGGCTCGTCATCAGCGATGGCACGCCAAGCCGCACCGTCGAGGTCATCATACTGTCCGCTCTTCAGCGACCACAGGAATCCGAGCAGGCCGACAAAGCCCAGCGCGAGGGCAAGCGGCACCAGAAAGACCAGTACCTCCATCAGACTGCCTCCCTCGCTCGCGCCCTCAGCGCGTTGAGCATTACGATCACCGACGAGCCCGACATCGCCGCCGCGGCGATCAGCGGCGTGACCAGGCCGGCGATTGCGATCGGAACCGCCAGCACGTTGTAGACGACGGCAAGCCAAAGATTCTGCCGCATCAGCCGCAACGCCTTGCGGGACACCTTCACTGCCGCCAGCACCGGTGCGAGACGTTCGCCGAGGAAGACCGCATCGGCGACCGCCTGGCTCATGTGGGTGGCCGTAACGGGCGACATCGAGGCGTGCGCCGCAGCCAAAGCCGGCGCATCGTTCAAGCCGTCGCCGACCATCAGCACCTTACAGCCCTGACGCACCAGTTCCTCGATACGGTCGATCTTGTCGACCGGGGACACTTCGGCACGCCATTCATGCACGCCGAGCGTCTCGGCCGCGAGCCGCACTGCAGGTTCGCGATCTCCGGACACGATCTCGACGGCAACACCCATGCGCACCAAATCTGTCACCACCTCGGCCGCATCCGGCCGCAGCCGTTGCCGAACCGCGAAGGCGTATCGGCTCTCGCCATGGCTGAATGCGACGACCGAAGCTTCCGGATCGCGGCACAGAATCTCGTTGGCGAGGTCGTCGGCGCCGCAGAATGACGGGCGCCCCAGACGTATCGGACGGCCGTCGTGAAGACCATGGACACCCTGGCCCGGTTCCTCCTGAATGTCCGGCAGTGGTGAAGCCGCTCCCGCATACCGGGCGATGGCGGCAGCGACCGGATGCCGGCTCGACAGTGCCAGGCGGCCCGCGAGCCTCACGACATCGTCCGGGATCTCCGCGAGATTGGCGACATCGAGCTCGGGCAGGGTCAAAGTACCCGTCTTGTCGAAGATTACCCGGTCGATCTCGGCGATGCGCTCGATCGCATCGCCGGCGTTGAGCAGCACGCCCGAGCCAAACAATGCGCCGGACGCAACGGTCTGCACGGCTGGAATGGCCAGACCGAGCGCGCAGGGACAGGTGATGATCAGGACCGCAATCGCCGTCACGATCGAGTCGTGAAAACTCGCGCCCCAGGCCAGCCAGCCCAGCATGGTCAGGAGTGCGGTCGCGTGCACGACCGGTGCATAGAGCCTTGATGCCCGCTCCGCGAGACGCAAATAGCGCGAACGCGCCTGCAGCGCGTGATCGAGCAGCCGCGAAATCTCATCGAGCAAAGTGCCTCCGGAGGCCGCGGACGCCCGAACGCGCAATGTCCCGGAACGGACCAGCGTGCCTGCGAACACGGCGCTGCCGGGCGTGACCATCGCCGGCAAAGTCTCGCCCGTGATCAGACTTTGATCGACCTCCGAGCGCCCCTCGATCACATTGCCGTCGACCGCGCAGCGCTCGCCGGGCCGCAGGAGCACGATGTCGCCGGGCCGGATAGCGGCCGCCGGGACTGTCTTGATCTCAGTTGGGCTGATGAACTTCGTCGCCGTCTCCGCCTTCAGGGCCGCGAGGTTGCCGGCAAACGCGCGGGTACGCCGCCGCATGTTCTGGTCGAGATAACGGCCGGCGAGCAGGAACGCGATCAGCATGATCGCGGCGTCGAAATAGGCATGCTCGGCGTGATTGATGGTCTCGATCACCGACATCGCCAGCGCAAGCACGATGCCGATGCTGATCGGCACGTCCATGTTGACGCCGCGCGCCCGCAGCGCTGAGAGGGCCGACGAGAAGAACGGCTGCGCGGAATAGGCCGCCGCCGGCAGCACGATCAGCGCCGACAGCCAATGAAAGAAATCGCGCTGCTCCGGCAGCATGTCCGAGACATTACCGGACCACACCGGGATCGACAGCATCATCACGTTCATGGCGGCAAAGGCGGCGACGCCTAGCCGGCGCAACAGGCCTTGTGCCCGCCGCGCTTCCAACGTTTCGGCATCATCGCGCTCAAACGGATAGGCTTTGTAGCCGAGCTCAGCGAGACGGTTCACGAACAGCGTCGGGTCGACGGCGCCTGCTTTCCACTCCAGCGCCAGGCGACTGTCGGTCAGGTTGACGCGGGCAGAGGTAACGTCGGGAATGGTCGAGAGATTGCGCTCGATCTTGGCCATGCAGCCTGCGCAGTTGATGCCTTCGACCGCGAGATCGAGATGGACGAGCCCGGCTCCCGTTTTCTTCAAATAATGCGAAAAATCGATATCCGCGTGCATGCGGTGCGCCTTCAGTTCAGGACAATCCGGTTCTTCGACAGGAACATGCGGCGACCGTCGGCGTCGCCCTCGATCACAAGGTCCCACTGCCCCGCCGCAACGCCATCCGCGTGACCGCGATAGCTTCCTAAGCCGGCCTCACTGACCTCGATCGCTCGATCGGCGCGGCGATCGATCGGTCGCTCAAGCCGAGCGAGGAAATTCATCCCCGTCAGTGGCGTGCCGGCACGGTCGCGCGCCTCGAGTGCGACCGCGGCGGTGCCGTCGGGTCGCCGATCAATATGCGCCTGGACCTGCCAGTCTCGTTCGTTCTGCTGCCGCGCGGCCACGATCTCGCGCTGATAGGCGAGGCTTGCGCTGTAGGCGCTATCGACCTCGGTCCCTGGCAGCGTCGTGATGGCGAGGCGCATCATGACCATGTTCACGCTGATGACGACGGCAAAGAACGCGACCGTCGTGATCAGGACGAAGCGTCCGGTGATGGGTCGCGCCGCTTGACTTGAGGCTGCCATGACAGAATCTCGCCGTTATGGAAGAACGAAGTGGTCGGTTGCCGAGGCGACTTCGCCGAGCCCGACGTCAGTGATGCGGAATGTGACCGGCACCGACTTTTCCGCCTTTTCATCGAACGGGGCTGTCACCAGCACACGCAATTCGGTGGTGGCATCCCGGCCGAGGACGATCATCGGCCGGTCTGGCGTCACGGAGTCCGCGCCGATGACGTGAAGCTTGGCCTCGGGTGGCCCATCGATATCGATCGCGATCACACGATCGAAGCCGCGCTTGTTGAGGAATCGCAGCGTGTATCCGTTGCGGGTCGCCCCGTCGCTGAGCCGCACCGCGATCGGGTTGCGATCATGCAGCACATTGACGTCGAGCAGGGTCCGCGACATCAATGCATAGAGCATCACTGCGCAGACGACGGTGATCAGCCCGGCATAGACGACCGTGCGGGCGCGAACAGGCTTGAAAACCTCTTCCTTGCCGGCGATACGGCGCTGCACATTGATGTCATTGTCGTATCCGATCAGGCCGGTCCCGCGGCTGACCTTGGTCATGACCGCATCGCAGGCATCGATGCATAGACCGCACTGGATGCAGCCAAGCTGCGCGCCGTCGCGGATGTCAATCCCGGTCGGGCACACCGCAACGCATTGGTTGCAATCGATGCAATCGCCGGCCTTCTCGCCGAGCGCGCGGATGTCGAACGCCTTCTTCACCGAGCAACGCGGCTCGCCGCGATCGTATTTGTAGGTGACGTTGAGCGCCCATTCATCGGTCAGCGCGGCCTGGATCCGCGGCCACGGGCACATGTAGACGCAGACCTGCTCGCGCATGTAGCCGGCCAGCAGATAGGTCGACGCGGTCAGGATCGCGATCCAAACATAGGCGATCGCCGGTGCCTGAAAGGTCGCCAGATCGCGCACCAGGGTCGGCGCATCAGCGAAATAGAGCACCCAGGCGCCGCCGGTCCACCAGGCGATCATCAGCCAGATCGCATGCTTCAGCACGCGGCGACCGGCGCGCTTTGCGGTCATCGGGCCTGCATCGGCCTTGATCTGGGCGCGGCGATCGCCTTCGACCAGACGCTCGACCGCATAGAACAGATCGGTCCAGACCGTCTGCGGGCAGAGATAGCCGCACCAGATCCGGCCACCCAGCGCGTTCATCAGGAACAGAGCGAGCGCTGCGAGTACCAAGAGGCCGGTGAAGTAGTAGATCTCCTGCGGCCACAGCTCGATGAAGAAGAAGTAGAAGCGCCGGTTGGGAAAATCGATCAGCACCGCCTGGTCGGGCGCGCCGAGCCCGCGATTCCAGCGCACGAATGGCAGCAAATAGTAGACGCCGAGGCAGACAGCCATCAGCCGCCATTTGATCGAGCGGAAGCGGCCGGAGACGCTCTGCGGGTATACCTTCTTGCGAGGCGCGTAGAGCGGCCCGTCTTCGTCGGTTATGAGTTCGTCAGGCGACACGGGCTTGTTCATGGGTTGCTCGAGGAGGCTGTCGCTGAAACCTACATCGCTGCACCAGGTCCGGGTTTGACGTCGGTCAATGATCCCGGACGCCCTTGCGGCGGCAGCTATTTGCCGCCGCCCAACGAGTGCACATAGACCGTCAGCGCCTTGACGGTGACCGGATCCAGACGGCCGACCCAGGCCGGCATCACCCCGGCACGGCCGTTGGTGATGGTCTCGACCAGGGTCTCCTCGTCGGAGCCATAGAGCCAGATCTGGTCGGTCAGGTTCGGCGCGCCGAGCTCCGGGTTGCCCTTGCCGTTGTCGCCGTGGCAGCTCGTGCAGTTCTCGGTGAAGAGCTTCTTTCCTGCCGCGGCGTCGAACTTCGGCGCGGTGGAAAGGCCGGACAGCGAGCGTACATAGTTGGCGACGGTCACGATCTCGTCCTTCTTCAGAATGCCATCGCGACCGAACGCCAGCATCTGCCCTTCGTGGGTCTTGGCGTGCCCCGATCGCGCGCCGAACTGGATCGTCTGCATGATCTGGTCCAGCGAGCCGCCCCACAGCCAGTCGTCATCGTTCAGGTTGGGAAAGCCCTTGGCGCCGGCGCCGCCGCTGCCGTGACAGGGCGCGCAATTATCGGCAAACACAGTCTTGCCGCGCGCGCGGGCCAGCGCCAGCAAGGCCGGATCCTTCTCGATGTCGGCAAGCGAGGCGTTGCCGAGCACCGCCATCTTCTCGCCGCGCAGCTTCTCCAGATCGGCGAGGTCGGTCGCGACGCTCGCGCGGGTGGAATACTGGAACAGGCCGGTGGTGTAGCCCGAGACCAGCGGCCAGGCCGGATAGACGACCCAATAGCCGATCGCCCAGATGATCGTGGCGTAGAATGTCAGGACCCACCACCGCGGCAGCGGCGTGTTCAGCTCCTTGATGCCGTCCCACTCATGACCGGTCGTGCTGCGGCCGGAAACGTGGTCGATCTCATTGTGCTCGCTCATGATCGGTCAGTCCTCCCGCAGCGGCATCCGGGCTGCGGCATCGAAGAGAGATTTGTTGCGGGGCCACAGTGCGTAGGCGACGATGGCGATGAAGATTCCAACGAAGATGGGCGTCCAGAGCGTGCCGACCAGGCTCGACGCAAAATTCTCGACTTGAATGATCGCTTTCATCCTCGTGCCCTCAGCGCAGGTTGGCTTTTTCGTTGTAGAGCTTGAAGTCGACGAGCGTGCCGAGCATCTGCAGATAGGCGATCAGCGCGTCGAGCTCGGTCGGATTGCCGGGCTTGCCGTCGAAGTTGCGGACCACGGCCTTCGGATAGCGCTTCTGGAACGCATCGGAGCCGGCACCGTCGGGATCGGTCTGCGCCTTCAGATCGGCGGCCGCGTTGGCGATCTGCTCGTCGGTATAGGGCACGCCGACCGCGCGATTGGTGCGCAGATGGGCCGCGACGTCGGACGGGTCGAGCTCCGTCTTCGCCAGCGCCGGATACCCGGGCATCACCGACTGCGGGACGATCGACCGCGGATTGATCAGGTGGGTGACGTGCCAATCGTCGGAATATTTGCCGCCGACGCGCGCCAGATCCGGCCCGGTACGCTTGGAGCCCCACTGGAACGGATGGTCGTACATGCTTTCCGCAGCGAGCGAATAGTGGCCATAGCGCTCGACCTCGTCGCGCAACGGCCGGATCATCTGCGAGTGGCAGAGATAGCAGCCCTCGCGGACGTAGATGTTGCGGCCGGCGAGCTCGAGCGGCGTGTAGGGCCGCACACCGTCGACCGCCTCGATCGTGCTCTTCAGGTAGAACAGCGGCGTGATCTCGACCAGCCCGCCGATGGCAATGACGACGAGAATGCCGGCGATCAGGATGATCGAGTTCTTCTCAAAGATCTTGTGTCGATTCCAGAAGGACATTGCGTGACCTATTCGGCGGGCTGGAGGGCAGCGGCACCCTCGGTTTCGCTGGCTCGGCCGGCGTTGACCGTCATCCAGAGATTGAAAGCCATGATCAGGGCGCCGGCCAGGAACAGCGCGCCGCCGGCTGCGCGGATGATGTAGAAGGGATGCATCGCCTCGACCGACTCGATGAAGGAATATTCGAGGAAGCCGAGCGAGGTGTAGGCACGCCACATCAGGCCCTGCAGGATTCCCGAAACCCACATCGCCGAGATGTAGAGCACGATGCCGATGGTCGAGATCCAGAAGTGCCAGTTCACGAGCTTCAGGCTGTAAAGCTGGCGATTCCACAGCCAGGGGATCAGGCAATAGAGCGCGCCGAAGGAGACGAATCCGACCCAGCCCAGCGCACCGGAATGCACGTGGCCGATGGTCCAGTCAGTGTAGTGGCTGAGCGAATTGACCACTTTGATCGACATCATCGGCCCCTCGAAGGTCGACATGCCGTAGAAGGCCACCGACACCACCATCATGCGGAGCACGGGATCGGTACGCAGCTTGTCCCAAGCTCCCGACAGCGTCATCAGGCCGTTGATCATGCCGCCCCAGGATGGCATCCAGAGCATGATCGAGAAGGTCATGCCGAGCGTCTGCGCCCAATCCGGCAGCGCCGTGTAGTGCAGATGATGCGGGCCGGCCCAGATGTAGAGGAAGATCAGCGCCCAGAAATGGATGATGGACAGCCGGTAGGAATAGATCGGGCGCTCCGCCCGCTTCGGAATGAAGTAGTACATGATCGCCAGGAAGCCGGCGGTCAGGAAGAAGCCGACCGCGTTATGGCCGTACCACCACTGGAACATTGCATCCTGTACGCCGCCCCAGGCGATGTAGGATTTCGACCCGAGGAAGGAGACCGGCAGCGCGGGGTTGTTGCCGAGATGGAGCACCGCGATCGTGATGATGAACGCCAGATAGAACCAATTGGCGACGAAGATATGCGGCTCCTTGCGCTTCACCAGCGTCATCAGGAACACGAGCAGATACGTCACCCAGACGATCGTCAGCCAGAGGTCCGCGTACCATTCCGGTTCAGCGTATTCCTTCGATTGGGTGACGCCCAATAGATAGCCGGTGCCGGCGATCAGAATGAAGAAATTGTAGCCGACCACCACGAACCAGGGCGCGAGGTCGCCGGCAAGACGCGTGCGGCAGGTCTTCTGCACGACGTAGAACGACGTTGCGATCAGGACATTGCCGCCGAACGCGAAAATCACGGCCGACGTATGTAGCGGTCGCAGCCGGCCGAATGTCGTCCAGGGCAGATCGAAGTTCAGCGCCGGCCACGCCAGCTGCATCGCGATGATCAGACCCACGGTGAAGCCGGCGATACCCCAGAACATCGCCATGGCGGAAGCGAACTTGATCGGTCCGAGGTAGTAATTGGGGCGTCCGTTGATCTCCGCCGGAGGCAATTCGGCCGGACGGTCAAGGTAGCGGTTGCCGATCACGACCACGGAGATCAGGCTGGCGGCGCAAGCAAGCGCCGCGTGGAAACTGAACGCGGCATCGTGCCCCATCGCCATGCCGAGAAGGGAGACGAAGGCAAAAACCGCAAGTCCCGACGCCAAACCGGCTTCGCCCATCGTCATCGACTTGGAAATCGACTTGGAAACTGAAGATGGACTTGTCATGTGGAGGCCTTCTTTGGATGGGCTGACGGCATGGAAACCACAATCTCGCTGGCGGCCTGTTGACCGGCATCAATTCCTGCGCCATGGCGCTTGGCGCCGGCACCGCGGCTCAGCGCCGTCAGGGTCATTTCGTTCGGACAATATTTAGCCGGACTGGCTCGTCTCTCTCGCGCGAGATCCGCGGCGCAGCGCGGCTTCTCATGGCATAGACCGCACACGCGCTGTAGATCACGCAACACGTCGCAATGTGACGAAGCGAGCTGCTGCTCGGACAGACCTGCATGCTCAAGACGCTTGCGCAGCAATTCCGGAGAACCCTGCTCGCGGGCGAGCATCCGGAGATCGGACGTGGAGAGATTAAGCTCGCGAGCGATCTCATCGACCTCTCTATCGGTCATCAGATCGAACTCGCGCCAGCGGGACAGAAACCCACGCAAGCGACCAAGAAGACTTTCAAACTGCGGCGAGCTGTTGCCGTCTGATCGATCGGACATTATCGATTCCCCTCATTCGCTCACTCTTACCTGCTAGTCGCGATTGCGGATTTGATCTTCGTCAAGATTGGCATCGCAGCAATCGAACGTGGTAGCCGCTCAAGCGTCAGCCACCCCAGGCGGAGGGCAAAGCCGGCGGCGTTCGGAGCTCCATGGAATCAGCGAATATTGTCCAGTCGCGGACGCCCTTCTGTCTGCAGAAGTCGGCCTCGGCCAGCTGCGCGGCCGAGGAAAGCGAGACAGCATCGATCTTGAACGCTGCCTGGCAGGCGCGATGTTCGTGGCCGGTATCGTCGCAGACGGTTTTGATGAAACGAACGTCGAATGATGGCATGGCGACCTCACACAGGCTGGTCAGTTGTTATTCATGCTGCCACGAGTGCGAGGCACCTGTATTGATCTGTCGCAAGAATGTGATGCAGCGCAGATGTCGTATCGATATTGAAAGCGATTCATGAGCGGCCTGGACCACGAGGCTCATGACGTCGCACCTACCGCGACGCGCAGCTCACAAGATCCGCAAGGAAGGCGCCACTATTTGCGGTAGGACTCCCTGTCCGCGGACGACGGTCGGACTGCTGGTATTGACGTCGCTTTGCCGTTGACGGTCCATCCCGCGGCCACGATCGCGAACCCCACGATCGCACAAATCGCAAGTAGCGTCGCGGCAACTCCCACGACATCTGCGCTGACCACCGCAATCACAATCAACGGGATCAGCAGGATCGCGGGGCGGTCGATCACCCTGCCGTCTCCTTCTCTGCCTTGACGGCAGCCGCTCGTTCGTCTTCCGCAGATTGGATGTAGAAGCCGGAATAGGTGTCGACATAGCAAAGATGATCGTGCACTTCTTTGACGCCGGCGGTATTTTCCGCGGCGACAATCGCCGCCTGCCTCGCCCGCTCATCCATGATCACCCCGCGGAGGTGCACCACGCCGTTGCGCACCGAGACTTGCAGGCCGAGCGGACACCAGTTTGCACCGTCGAGTGCCCGCACGATGCGATCGTGGATGTGGTTGTCGTCTGCCGTCGGATCCGGAATCTGGTGCGCGATAGATGCTACTGCCCGCAGCAGGTCCGCACGCGTCACGAGGCCAACGAGGCGACCGTCGCGCATCACTGGCAGCCGTTTGACACCCTTCTTCTCCATGAGATCGACCAGATCGGGCAGAGGCGTTTCTTCCGTCACGGTGACGGGATTGGACGACATGATCTCTCCGACCTTTCGCCCCCGCTCGTGGACAAAGTCCGCGGCCGCATAGCCGGAACCGAGAAGAAACCGAAGCCAGCGGCCGCGCCGGCGTTGCGTACCGATCTCACTTCGCCGCAAGAAATCGCTCTCTGACAGGATGCCGACCAGTCTTCCGGCCGCATCGACTACGGGCAGGCCGCTGATATGGTGATCCATCATCAGCTTCGCGGCATCGACAATGGATGTCTCGGTTTCAACAGTGACGAGATGTCTCGCCATGATCTGATGTGCGCGCATTGTCGCTCTCCTTTCAACGCTCGCAGCAAGCTCACACAAGATCGACCCATCCGTCTTGATCTCTCTCAATGCCTGCGCTTGACGGGAATCAAGGCGTCACGGCCGATGATCGAAGACGTTGCCAGTTAGTCAGGAGAACGAAATCATGTTGCAGAACCTGCTCGCCTCCATCGGAGCGTTCGCGATCGCCGTAGTGGCCTTCGTCCGGATGATCTTGCAGCCAAAGCGGCCTTCGCTAAGCCAGCCCGCCAAATCAAGCCCTGTTCGGCTCCATCGCCGCCGGCCGTTCTAGGCTGCCGGCATCGGCTCGACCGGTTCACCCGAATTTTGACGTGCGTCAATGCGGCACGACGCGTGCCGCCGGATGATGTTGTTCCGTCAGGATTTTGCAAATGGCAGACATAAGGGCTTGGCGCCCCATTATCTTCTCGTGTCCCACCACCGGCGATCGAGTCCAAGGCCTGCTTCCCGGTGACCCGCCCGAACCCTCGGCTGACGATCTGGATTCGATCTCCTGCGCCGCCTGCGGCGGCGTTCACTTCATCAACCTGCGAACCGGCGCAGCCGTCGATCCCAAGCGCAGCTAGGTTGACCGCCAGGGCCGTTGCGATCCGGAAGCTATCGAATTGACACGCATCAACACGCAAGTGCCGAACGTATGGGAAGCAAGGCCTTCCTCAACGAAGGAGGTCGAAAATGACAGACCATAGCGAAACCCGCCCCGTCTCCGACGCCATCCAGACCTACGCGAAGCGCACGATGGCCGTCCAGTCGGAATTCTCGGAGAAGCTGATCGAGGCAAACCAGCACTGGTTCGAGCAGATCCAGGTCGAATCGAACGAGGCTTGGGAGCTCTTCCGCAGATTCAATTCCACCGCCTCAGTCGCCGAGAAGATCACAGCGCTGCAGGACTGGGCCAAGGGCGTGACCGCGCGGAGCGCGAACGACGCGACCTACGCGATCGAGACCGCGCGTTCGCTGGGTACGATCGAGCTGAACCTGTTTGCACGAAAGACCAGCAGTGTCGACGAGGTTGCTCAGAAGGCTGCGTGACGTGCCAGGACGAGACGCTCCAGAGCGCCCGGAGGCCGGCGTCAGCGCGACATGGGAGGGGGTCGCGACGGCCCCCTTCGACCGAGACCTTGAACTCGCCGTGATCGAAGGCAACGCCATTCACAAGCTCGTCTTTCCCTGCCGCCGCATCCTGGGCGGTTGGGTGAAGGCTGGGACCATCGAACGCATCCTGGTGCAACCGACGCATTGGCGCGCTTGGGGCAAGTAGGCGGATTCCGGGTCAATATGCTGGTCGCCAAGACGAGTTCACGCCGAGCAACTGGTGGCTTCAGGTGCCTGAACGTTGTACTGTCGAAGGGGATTTGAGGGCTTTGCCCGGGGGAACATGTCCGACCGCACCTGGTACCGCTATGGCACTGCCGCGGCAGCGGCCGCACTCGTATTTGCGGTGCGCGCGGGGCTAGACAACTATTTCGAAGACAGGACCTTCACAATCATCTACGTGCCCGCCGTGCTGTTCGCCGCCTTCGCCGGCGGCCGGGGGCCGGCGATCATCACCACCCTGCTCTGCCTCCTCATCAGCGCGAAATTCCTTGGCAAAAGCCTGATCACTGAACCTGCGAATCTGATCGATATCGCATGTTTTGCCGTCCTCGGACCGGTCCTTGGGTTCATGGGCGACCGGCTGTTGAGGGAAGGCGATCAGGCGCAAAATCGCCAGGCCCATCTGCAATCGATCCTCGACACCGTCCCTGACGCCATGATCGTCATCGACGACCACGGCAACATTCAATCCTTCAGCGCAGCAGCCGAACGCCTGTTCGGCTGGAAAGCGGGCCAGGTCATTGGGAAGAACGTTTCGAGCCTGATGCCGCAGCCGTATCGCGGCGAGCACGACCGGTACCTCGAACGTTACCTCTCCACCGGAGAACGGCGAATCATCGGCATTGGCCGCATCGTCGTTGGAGAACGGAGCGACGGCTCGACCTTTCCGATGGAACTCGCGGTCGGCGAAGCCAAGGTGCGCGGAGAACGCTTCTTTACCGGGTTTATTCGCGATCTCACGGAACGTCGTGCGCAGGAACGACGACTTCAGGAACTGCAATCCGAGCTGGTCCATGTATCGCGGTTGACCGCAATGGGAGAAATGGCATCCTCCATTGCCCATGAGATCAATCAGCCGCTATCAGCTATCACCAACTACATGCGCGGCGCGAAGGCGCTGCTGATCTCGGAAGTACCGGACGCGACCCGAATTCGTGATGCGCTCGACCGGGCCGCGCAGCAAGCACTGCGGGCCGGCGATATCATCAAGCGCCTGCGCGAATTCGTTGCCAAGGGCGAAACACAACACTCCCTGGAAAGCCCGGCTACCTTGCTTGAAGAGGCTGTCGCGCTGGCGCTACTCGGCGCCAAGGAGCAGGGAGTCCGGGTAACGATCCGCAGCGACCGTGACATGCCCTCGATCATCGTCGACAAGATCCAGATTCAGCAGGTCGTCCTCAACCTGGTTCGCAACGCGATCGAGGCGATGGCCTCCGGTCCGCGGCGCGAGTTGACCGTCGGCGTCACGAAGACTAACGGTGTTGCGACGTTCAGCGTTGCCGACACCGGTCCGGGGATCAGCCCTGACATTGCCGACCGCCTGTTTCAGCCCTTTATCACGACCAAGGAGCATGGCATGGGCGTCGGCCTCTCGATCTGCCGCACAATCATCGAATCCCACGGTGGGCGCATCAACGTGACGCCGAACATTGGTGGCGGCACGATTTTTCAGTTCATCCTCCCGTTCGCGGAGGACGGAGAAGAAACATGACTACGCGGCGCACAATTCTCGTGATCGACGATGATTCCGCCATGCGGGATTCGCTGGCCTTCCTTCTCGATGTCAACGGCTTTGCCGTAGCGACATATGAGACAGCAACCGAATTTCTCGATCATTTCGTCGGCAGCGCGGTCGACTGCATCGTGTCCGATATCCGCATGCCGGGCATGAGCGGTCTCGATCTGGTCCGCAAACTCAAGGCGGATGCAGTAGCATGCCCTGTCATCCTGATGACTGGCCATGGTGACGTCGCGCTAGCCGTCGAAGCGATGAAGGCTGGGGCGGTTGACTTCATCGAAAAGCCATTCGAGGACGAGGCGCTTTTGCACGCAATCGACGAAGCCTTGAAGACCCAGTCGGCAGCACCGGCAGATGATACGGTCAGGCGGGAAGCCGAAGCTCGCCTGGTGGACCTCTCGCCACGCGAACGCGATGTGCTGCGAGGACTCGTGGCAGGCAAGATCAACAAGGTGATCGCCCACGACCTCGGCATCAGCCCACGGACGGTTGAGGTCTATCGCGCCAACCTGATGGCCAAGACTAGCGTACGCAGCATGTCGGAACTGATGCGGATCGCGATCGCCGCCGGGCTCTAGCAATGGCACACCGCTCCCGCCGCTTCAGTATTTGTACGTAGTTTCGATTGATCGACTCCGGTACAATAGCCCGCGGCTACGGCGCGCGCACACTCGCTTGAGAGTACTTCCGCCAACTTCTTCTCAGTTTCTGCCGTCAAATCCAGGTTGATCAGCACCGAGCTGCGCTCGATACGCCCGATAACCCCGGCCAGACGGAACGACAGTCCTTCGATTGCCAACTCCACCGTCTCGCCTGCTGTAGCGTCCGGCAATGCGCACTCGATCAGTATCGCATCAAGCGAGGCATCATGAACCTCGATACATTTCGTTTCGTGGCGCCAGACCAAGGCACCGGACCGTCGGAGTGTCACGCGCGACGAACGCCGGCGATCAACATCTGTGGTCGACGTACGGATGACACGAATGAGTGTCGTGCGCAGTTCGGCGACTTTCGCAGCAATCGCCGCTGATCCGCTGTGCATTTCCGACGCCCGTCGCCCGGTTTCGATCGCTTCGGCCGACACTGAGGCAATTTGAGACGCCACCTCCCGGGCGGCGTGCGATGTCTCTTCGACAGTCCGAGAGATATCGGTCGTAACGACATTTTGCTCCTCGACCGCGGTGGAGATTGCGGCTGACACGGACTCGACGCTGCGGATCACGTCACCAATGGTGGTCATGGATGCAACGGAGGCATGCGTAGCCTCCTGGATCTCGGCGATCTGCTGCGCGATCTCATTCGTTGCTTTCGCCGTCTGCTCGGCCAGCGACTTCACCTCGGCCGCGACGACAGCGAAACCGCGACCGGCAGTTCCGGCCCGCGCGGCCTCGATCGTCGCGTTCAAGGCCAGGAGGTTGGTCTGTCCGGCAATTTCGCTGATCAGGCTCGTCACGGTTCCAACCTTCGAAGCAGCTACCGACAGCTTGGCGATTGTGGCCTGAGCTTGCGTCGACGCCGTCACGGCCTCCAGTGTCAGCGAACGCGACGCACCCACTTGACAGGCGATCTGCGATATCGATGTCGCCAGCTGCGAGGATGCTTTCGCAACAGTCTGGGCGTTTGCGAGCGCCTCTTCGGCGGCCGCTGCGACGCTGCTGCTGTTTCGTTCCAGCGTAAGCGCCGTATCTCGCATCATGGAGGCGTTCCTCGCCATACGATCCGTGCCCGACGCGACCTCGCCGACAGCAGCTTTGGTGGCAGTCTCGACGTTCGCAGCCATCTGCTGCAATGCCGACGCCCTGACTTCCTCGGTAGCGCGCCGCCTCTCTTCCTCTTGTTGCGCCTCATCACGCACTTTCTCAGCAGCCTTAAGCCTGAACTGTTCGATTGAGCGCGCCATGTCGCCGAGTTCATCGGGCCGCTCGAGCCCCGGGAGCTTCATGTCGAGGTCTCCCTCGCTTAAGCGATTGAGGGAGCTCGTCATTGTGACCAGCGCGCCGGATATCCGTCGCGCAAGCAGAAGTGTTATCAGCCCGACGAAGATCACGATCGCTGCAGCGACCATGATGATGCTTCGTGCCCGTTCCCAGACCTGAGCCTGGAGATCGTCTATATACACGCCGGTCCCGATCACCCAATTCCACGGCCGAAAGCCCGCGACGAACGACAGCTTCGGCTGAGGCATATCCAGCCCCGGCTTTGGCCATTGATAGTCGACGAATCCTTCACCTTTCCGTTTCACGATCTCGGCAAACTCGACAAACAACTGCTTGCCAGTCGGATCCTTGATGTCACGCAAATCCTTGCCGTCGAGCTCCGGCTTGATCGGGTGCATGATCATGCTGGGACCGAGATCGTTGATCCAGAAATAATCCCCATTCCCGAACCTTAGCGCGCCGATCCTGGCCGCTGCGTTGTGACGGGCGACGTCTTCGTCTGTTCGCCGGCCGATAGCGGCGTCATATTCTTCCTGTGCAATGCCAAGAGCCAATTGAGCAAGATGTCTCAACTCGCTCTGCCGCTGCGCGCGCAAAGCGTCCGTAAGATTACTCGTTTGGATAGCGCCCAGGCCGGTAAGCCCGCAAAAGCTCAACCCGACAATTGCATAGATGCGCCGTGCCAAGGAGATTCTGAATTTCATGGCCTGTGTTCACCAACTGATCCGTCGCAAACCGACTGCCCCGATATGACTTGGGCATGGCAAGTCAATTTCGGCTCGCCTGAGCTGGTGAGAACTATTGGACCGCAAGATTTAGCTCCCGTGAAATCTCCTATCGGAATTCTGCAGCGGGCTGCATTATTTCACCTGGCTGGACCACGACAACTGCGACCAATTCGGCCTGTCGCAAATCCGATGAAGCATGACGCATTAGCGCCAACGATGCCGCTACACCAATGATGTGGATCAAAACATCTGTCGCCGCACCCTGCTTTGATGCACGGAAATGCCGAAGCCAAGACCGCATCGTCCGGCCAATAAGTTTGAGGGAGACGTCGATGGCTGAGATCACACATTTCATTGCCCTGCCTTACGACCGGACCGATGGCGAGCTCGTTCCCGGCCGGCAGTCCAAATGCGACAGCCCAGCCGCGGCCATAGAGCACGCCAAGCATTTATGGAAGACGTTCGGCCACGCTGGCGCTGCAGCAATCGTCTGCACCGGCCATCCGGAGACGAAAACCACCGTCTTGAGAACATATGGCATGGTGCCAAACGATCTAAAGCAGGAACCGCCACCTGCTCCCCCTTTCCAGTAAAGACCGATCGCGAGTTTCTCGGTGTCGGGGCACCGACAGGAACGCTGACTACCGGAGCCGCATTGCCACGCATCTTTGAGCTGGCTCAAGCCATTCCCGTCATATTCGCCTTCTAACGTGGAACCGACGGGCCGGCATCTGGGTCACCCCCGACTCCTGGGAGAGCGACATGCAATCTGCGACCATTCCAGACCAGCAAGCACACACGGCCGATCTGGAGCTGCTCGATCGCTATTGGCGAGCATCCAATTATCTCTCTGTTGGACAGATCTATCTGCTTGCGAATCCGCTGCTGAGAGAACCGCTGAAGCCCGAGCACATCAAGCCCCGGCTGCTTGGACATTGGGGCACCACGCCCGGGCTCAACTTCATCTATGCTCACCTCAACCGCGCAATCCGCGCCTCCGACCTCAATGTCATCTATGTCTGCGGTCCCGGCCACGGCGGTCCCGGCATGGTCGCGAACACCTATCTCGAAGGCACCTACACGGAACTCTATCCGGAGGTGACGCGCGACGCCGATGGCTTGCGAAAGCTGTTCCGCCAGTTCTCCTTCCCCGGCGGCATTCCAAGCCACGCCGCGCCGGAAACGCCCGGCTCGATCCACGAAGGCGGCGAGTTGGGCTATGCACTGGTGCACGCATATGGTGCGGTGTTCGACAACCCCGATTTGATCGCCGTTTGCGTCGTCGGCGACGGCGAGGCGGAAACCGGCCCGCTCGCGACGTCCTGGCACTCAAACAAGTTCTTGAACCCGGTGCATGACGGCGCCGTGCTGCCAATCCTGCACCTCAACGGTTACAAGATTGCCAATCCCACCGTGCTGGGGCGAATGGATGACGAGGAAATCCGTAGCCTCTTCACCGGCTACGGCTACGAGCCGCTGTTCGTCGAAGGCGACGATCCGCATGCCATGCATCGGTTGATGGCCGGCACGCTCGACACCGCGCTCGGCACCATCCGCGCGATCCAGCAAGCTGCGCGCCAGCAGACCGGCGGCCTCAAGCGGCCGCGATGGCCGATGATCGTACTGCGCAGCCCAAAGGGCTGGACGGGACCGAAGGAAGTCGACGGGCTGAAGGTCGAAGGCTTCTGGCGTGCACATCAGGTCCCGATAGCCAACCCGCGCGGCAACCCCGAGCACCTGAGGCTGCTCGAGCGTTGGATGCGGAGCTACGAGCCGGAAACGTTGTTCGATTCAAGTGGGCGGCTCCTGCCCGAATTGCAAGTTCTTGCGCCTGTAGGCGACCGTCGGATGGGTTCCAACCCGCATGCCAATGGGGGCCTTCTGAAGCGGGAACTGAAGCTGCCGGATTTCCGTACGTATGCGATCGAGGTCATCGCTCCGGGCGACTCCGTTGCCGAAGCCACGCGAGAACTCGGCAAGTTCTTGCGCAAGGTCGTGGAGCTGAATGCCGAGGCGCGCAATTTCCGTATCATGGGTCCGGACGAAACCGCGTCCAACCGGCTCGACGCTGTCTTCGAGGCCACTGACCGGGTCTGGATGGAAGGCATCGAGCCCTATGACGTCCATCTGGCTCATGACGGACGTGTGATGGAAGTCCTGAGCGAGCATCTCTGCCAAGGCTGGCTCGAAGGCTACCTGCTCACCGGCCGCCACGGCTTCTTCTCCTGCTACGAGGCCTTCATCCACATCGTGGATTCAATGTTCAACCAGCACGCCAAATGGTTGAAGGTTTCGCGTGCACTGCCTTGGCGGCGGCCGATCGCGTCGTTGAACTATCTCCTGACCTCGCATGTCTGGCGGCAGGACCACAACGGATTCAGTCATCAGGATCCCGGCTTTGTCGATCTCGTCACCAACAAGAAGGCCGACATCGTCCGCGTCTACTTCCCGCCTGATGCGAACACCCTGCTCTGGGTCGCGGATCACTGCCTGCGCACCTATGACCGCATCAATGTGATTGTCGCCGGGAAGCAGCCCGCTCCGCAATGGCTTTCGATGCGCGACGCGATCACCCATTGCGAGACAGGCATCGGCATCTGGAGATGGGCCGGTACCGAGGCCGTCAACGCCGAGCCAGACGTGGTGATGGCCTGCGCCGGCGACGTTCCGACGCTGGAAACGCTCGCGGCCGTCGACCTGCTCCGCAAGGCGCTGCCGGAGTTGAAGATTCGCGTCGTCAACGTGGTTGACTTGATGACGCTGCAGCCGACTGAGCAGCATCCGCACGGCCTGTCCGACCGCGACTTCGACAGCCTGTTTACCCGCGACAAGCCTGTGATCTTCGCCTATCACGGCTATCCCTATCTGATCCATCGCCTGACCTACAGCCGCACCAATCACGACGGAATGCACGTGCGGGGCTTCGCTGAGGAAGGCACCACCACGACGCCATTCGACATGGTGGTGTTGAACGGCCTCGATCGCTTCCACCTTGCCATCGAGGCAATCGAGCGTGTGCCGGGGCTCGACATCGCGGCGGCCCACGTCAAGCAGCAGTTCCGCGACGCGCTGACCGAGCACACCCGCTACGTGCATGAACATGGCGAGGACATGCCGCAGATTCGTGACTGGGTCTGGCCCCACGGCACCACAGACCACAAATCCGTTGACTGAAGCAACGAACACGCGAGACAGACCGTCTATGTCCGACAGCGTCCTGGTGCTCAACGCCGGCTCATCCAGCATCAAGCTCGGCCTGTTCGACAATGCGTCGGCCGAGCCGATGCTGCAATGCAAGGGCCTGCTTGACGAGCACGAGAAAGCCCCGCGCGTCGTGGTGAGCGATGCCTCAGGCAAGCAGTTGTTCACGAAGCGTCGAGCGAGCGGCACGTCGGGGAACAGCGACCTGTTCAGCGATATGCTTGCCTGGATCGATGAGTATCTTGCTGGCGGCAGGCTCGCCGCCGTCGGCCACCGCATTGTCCATGGCGGGCAAGCATTTTCCGCGCCGGTCGTCATTGCTGGACAGACTCTCGCCGCGCTGGAGGCGTTGACGCCGCTTGCGCCGCTGCATCAGCCACGCTGCCTGGCGCCGGTCCGGGCCATACTGTCACTGCAGTCGGAACTGACGCAGATCGCCTGCTTCGATACCGCCTTCCATCACGGCCTGACGCCGCCGGCAAACCGCTTTGCCATCCCGCGGCAATTCGAGGAGCGTGGCATCCGCCGCTACGGCTTCCACGGCCTCTCCTTCGAGTACGTTGCGAGCCAGATCGCCGCGATCGCGCCGCTAGTGGCCGACAAGCGCGTCGTCGTGGCGCATCTCGGCAACGGCGCAAGCCTCTGTGCCTTGCGGAACGGAAAAAGCGTCGACACCACGATGGGACTGACCCCACTCGACGGTCTTGTGATGGGTACGCGCTGTGGAACGATCGATCCCGGCGTGCTGCTTTATCTCATGCAGGCGGAAAAGATGCCGGTCGAAGACGTACAACGTTTGCTGTACGAGGGATCTGGCCTGCTCGGCGTCTCAGGGGTGTCTGCCGACATGCGCGCACTGCTGGCGAGCCACGAGCCTGCGGCCCGCGAAGCCATAGATCTCTTCACATTTCGCGTCGCTGCAGAAGTCGCCGTGATGGCAAATACCCTTGCCGGCCTCGACGGCCTGGTGTTCACCGGCGGCATCGGCGAGCATGCCGCCGAAATCCGGCAGCGCATCTGCGATCGACTCTCCTGGCTCGACGTCAGCATCGATCCGGCAGCAAATGCGCGGGGCGAACAACGTATCGCCGTGAAGAGCAGTCCCGTAGATGTGCTGGTCATTCCGACCAATGAGGAGATTACCATTGCGCGGCACTGCCGAAGCCTGCTGCTGCCGGGCTGTTAGGTCGCGGCGACCTTGGCCTGGCTACAGGCGCGCGCAAGACTCATACATCTCTGTGTGGCACGCGTCGAGGATCTGGTTCAGTCTGTCGCCGCAACCCACATCACGAGCTCGCTTGCGAGAGTGCCGAAAGCCCGATCGAATGCGGCTGCCGCATCGGACGGAGTTAGCGAGCTAATTCCTTCGGATCCCTCGAGAAGCTTTGCAGCTTTCACCTGACCATTTCGATCCACGATCTTCGCGGAGAAGGCGATCGTCGCGCGCGGTTGAGTTCCCTGCATAATTTCGAACCGACGCAAATCTATGAACAGACGCCGCGCGCCCTCTACGCCGCTGTCGGCGCGCAATGGTGCATGCTCCACATCGTAATTCTCAAAGCTCTGGAGCAACCTCGCCTGCACCAGTACCGGGAGACTGTCGCTCCACTGCGCCCCCTCGAATCCCTGAGTTTCCTCATCCGGCGTGAACAAGAAGCGCTGGGTCTGCAACCGCGCGATCGCGGTCGGCTCTGCCATGACCAGTTGCTCGGGCAGATTCGCATGGCGTTGCGCGCCGAAGCTATCCACCGCATGAAGGTCGTACACCACCTTACGCGGCGCGGGCACACCGCCGCCGGTCATGCGTTCGAGTCCGGCCACAATTCCATCGAGCTTCGGCGTGTTGCGCGCGAGCCCTTCGGCGAACGTGCTGAGATTGTCGATCGTGCTGTGCAGCGGCGCGGCGTTCTCAGACAGGACGGCATCGACACGGCGCAAGGCATCGCGGGCCGCCTGCGTCATGCTCCGTCCGGCCCCCTTTTCGGCCACCAGGGGTTCGCGCGCCGGCGGCGCGCCCGCATCATCACCACCTTCCAGCGCGATCACGGGAACACCGGTCAGCCCCTGGAAATCGAGGCCGACTCGCGTGTCGCCATGCACCGGCGTGCGCTCGGCGACTGCGATCGTGGCGTGAACCTCGTGCGGCCGCTCCGGAATCAGCTCAAGGGCTGTGACCTCACCGACGCGGATACCGTTGAAGAGAACGCCTGCCCCGACGAGCAGACCCGGCACGGGATCGACAAAGACGACCTGATATGTCTCCCGTTTTCCGATTCCTCCGAAATTGTTCAGCCAGTAGACGAAGCCGAACACGGCGACGATTGCCGACAATACGAAAGCACCAACGATGATGTAGGGCGCGCGGATTTCCATGTGCGTCTCTCTTGCCTAGTTGCCGAGGCCCAGCTTCTGCGCCCGGGCGCCATGAAAGTAAGCCTGGACCCAAGGATGATCGGACTTGAGCACCGACGACAGCCGCCCGATTGCCGCGATCCTGCCGTCGGCGAGCGCGGCGACCCGGTCGCAGATGGCCTGCAGGCTGTTCAGATCGTGCGTCACCATGAATACGGTGAAGCGCAGCGTCCGGTGCAGCGTCCGGATCAAGGCGTCGAATTCGCCCGCGGCGATGGGATCGAGACCCGAGGTCGGCTCATCAAGAAACAGGAGCGACGGGTCGAGCGCCAGTGCCCGCGCGAGCGCAACCCGCTTGGTCATGCCGCCCGAGAGCTCCGACGGATACTTGTCACCGTCTTCGCGCGTCAGGCCGACCATCTCGAGCTTCGCGTCGGCAATTTCGTCGAGCAGTCCTGGCGACAGGCGCGCGCACTCGCGCAGCGGAAACTGGATGTTCTGGCGGGCCGTCAAGGCCGAGAACAGCGCTCCCTGCTGAAACAGGACGCCCCAGCGGCGTTCGTCATCGCTATCGCCCGCGAAATCGATCTGCCCGCTCCGCTTCGGAAGAAGGCCGACCAATGTCCGCATCAGCACCGACTTTCCGCCCCCCGACGCGCCCACGAGGCCGAGAATTTCGCCCTCGTTCACGTCGAGATCGAGATGATCGAGGATGATCTTCTCGCCGAATCCGACCACGAGGTCGCGGATATGGATCGCAGACGTATCGGCCATGGTTACATCCCGATCGAAGCGAAGAAAACCGCGAACAATCCGTCGAGCACGATCACGAGGAAGATCGATTTCACGACCGACGCCGTCGTCTGCTGTCCTAGCGACTCCGCGCTGCCCTTGACGCTCAATCCCTCCACGGCCGCGACAAGCCCGATCACGAGTGCCATGAATGGCGCCTTGATGATGCCGACCTCGAAATGAGTGACTGAAACCGCGTCATGAAGGCGTGCGATGAAAATCGCCGGGCTCATGCCGCCATAAAGCCAGGCAATGAGCCCGCCGCCATAGAGCGCAGCGAGCGAGCCGAGAAAGGCGAGGATCGGCAGCGCCACCACCAGCGCCAGGATCCGAGGCAGGATCAGCACCGCGACAGGATCAAGCCCCATGGTGCTGAGCGCGTCGATCTCCTCGCGCATCTTCATTGCGCCGATCTCGGCCGTATAGGCGCTGCCCGATCGTCCGGCCACCATGATGGCCACGATCAGCACACCAATCTCGCGCAACACCAGAATGCCGACCATGTCGACGACATAGGATTCCGCGCCGAAGCGGCGAAAATGGAAGATGCCCTGCTGGGCAATAATGGCACCGATCAGGAACGTGATCAGCGCCATGATCGGCACCGCTTGCCAGCCGACCCGGCCGAGCTGGTAGACGGTCGACGTCAATCGGAACGATCGCGGATGCCTCAGAATGCCAAGCAGCGCTGCGCTGAAGGCGCCGAGCATATGCAGGAATGCCGCCGAATCAGACGCCAGCCGCCTGCTGCTGCGGCCGAGTTGATCGAGCCTCTGCAGCACGGCGTTGACCGATCTGCGTTCGATGGGGCCGGCCCGATTCAGTCCTCGCACCTCTTCGAGCAGGTCGCCATACGGGCCATCGGCACCAGTGAGGGCTGCTCTGGTCGCGCCACCGCGGGCGAGCCGCTCAAGCAGCCAAGCCCCGACCGTATCGAGCGCGGTGACACGGCGCAGATCGATTGACCCGATTTGGGCGCCGGCCGCACGCTCGCAGAGCCGCTCCAGCAGCTCGACGTTGGAAACGTTCCAGGCCCCGCGTGCAGTAAGCGCCCGCGGGTCTTCCGTATCTGCCGTCAATGCCGGTGCGTTGAGCAAGGAACCAACTCCAAATTCGCCGGTCGAGCATAGGACGCTCCGCACCCGACGTGTTTGACCCAACGCAATTGGCTTCAACGCGCGCCCCGGAACGTTCTTGACCCAAATCAACGCCCCGATGAGCAACGAGCCTACGTTCTTTTATCCGGCCCGGAGCACCGGGTGCACTCAGGGAGAGTTCGATGAACCGCGCCGCCTTCAAACCTCTGCAAAACACGTCCTTGCCGCACTCGTTCAAGCACGTTCGGCTCGAACGTGCGCGCGAACACGGTCACCCCGAGGGCGCGTCCGCGATCAGCTATATTATCGTCGCCCCGTTCGATACGGCTTCACGGATCGATGTCGAGACCTGGAGAGCGCATCGCGAGGCCTGCCGCGTCGTTCGCCAACGGCCGGACGAGGACGATCAGCTCGGCCATCTCGTGCATGGTCCAGCCGACAGCTGGCGCCTCCACTATGACGTCGCCGGCTCGGCTGCCGATGAAGCGGGGCATCATTTCGGCAACGAGCGCTTCCAACTCGGCGAATACGTCTCCGTCCATGAGGCCGATGGTATGCATCCCTACCGTGTCGTTGCCGTCACGCCGCTGTGATCCGTCCGCGTCGGATCAGGATATCGACGCCCAAGGCATCCGCCACCGGAAGGGAGAGGTCGAGGACGACATTGACGATCCTGTGGTCGGTCGGTTCCGTGGCTGCGGTGAACCCGATCTCATGGCACATGGACAGCATGGTAGTGTTCTCGGCCAGTACTTCACCAGACAGCCGCTTCAGCCCTTCCGACTTCGCATAATGGATCAGGAGCTGCATCAGCGCCCATCCAAGTCCCTTACCCTTAAGGTCGGACTGCAACAGGATAGCATACTCGGCATTCTCATAGAGCGAGTCCGAATGAAGCTGGACCGCTCCAACCATAGCACCCGTGCGTGGATCCAGCGCCGCAAAGGCCATCGCACGCGCGTAGTCGAGTTGGGTCAGCCGCGCAATAAACGCGTGAGAGAAATTCTTCATCGCCTGAAAGAAGCGAAGCCTGAGATCCTCTGCGGTCACTCGCTTGAAGAAGCTCTCGACCATGGGCTCATCTTCCGGCCGCAACGGCCGCACCACGACGCGCGAGCCGTCCCTTAGGTCAAGTTCACACTCCCACTGCGACGGGTAGGGCCGCACCGCAAGACGCGTCTGGCCCGCAAACAGCCGCGCCGGCGTGCGGACCGCCACCCGCGCGTCAAGCGCCAGCACGCCGGTTTCATCCGCCAGCAGCGGATTGATGTCGAGCTCTGCGACTTCCGGAATATCGGCCGCCATCTGTGCCAGCTTGACGAGGGTGAGCGGTACGACGTCTTCCGAAACGGCGGGTACGTCGCGGTAGGCGGCAAGCAGCCGCGAGACCCGCGTGCGCCCCACGAGGTCGCGCGCCAGGTTCATGTCGAGGGGTGGCAGTGCCAACGCCTTGTCGTCGATCACCTCGACCGCGGTCCCGCCGCGGCCAAACACGATCACCGGTCCGAAAGTCGGATCGTCGGCAATGCCGAGGATCAGCTCACGCGCCGCCCGCCGCTCGATCATCGGCTGGATCGTCACGCCCTGCAGGGTGGCATCCGGGCGCGCGGCACGAGCACGCGCCAGCACCGTCCTGGCTGCTTGGGCGACGCTTTCGCGAGACCGTAAACCGAGAATGACACCGCCGATGTCCGACTTATGCCTGATGTCGCGAGAGAACAGCTTCACCGCCACCGCGAGCCCTTGCGCCAGGAACGGCTCGGCCTTGTCCACGGCTTCGTCGGCGTCGCGAGCGACAACGGTCGGAACGATCGGGATGTCGTAAGCCTCAAACAGCGCGACGATCTCGACCGGGTCGAGCCATTCCCGTCCCTCGGACAGCGCGTTCGCGATCATGTTCCGCGCTGCCGGCGTCCGCCGCGCAAACGTCGAGGCGCTGCCGGGCGGCGTTGCGGCCAACGCGATGGAGGCATCGCGGTATCTCACCAGATACATGAAGGCGCGCACGGCATCATCCTCGGTCGGGAAATGCGGGACGCGCGCCCGCTCGAAGGTCGCCGCGGTGCGCGCGTCGGCACCATCCCAGGACGCAAGCACCAGCGCGGCTACCTCGCTTTTCCTGGCTCGGCGGTCGCCGACACACCGCGTGACCGCTTCGGCGATCCCTTCGGTCGGCGCAACAGCCGTTTCCACGTTCATGACCAGCACAGCGTCGCTGTTGGCGTCCTCAAGAAGCGCGTCGAGTGCGGACACATAGCGAGCAGCGTCGGCATCGCCGGAAATATCGACGGGGTTGGCGCGAGACCAGCCTTGCGGCAGAACCCGATCGAGTGCCGCAATCGTCTCCGTCGTCAAGCTTGCAGGAACGCCGCCGAGTTCAACGAGCCGGTCGATCGCGAGGATGCCGAGCCCGCCGCCATTGGTCAGGATCGACAGGCGGTTGCCGCGCGGAACGAAGCCGCGGCCAAGCAATTCGGCGCAATCGAACAATTCGCGGAGGTCGTACACGCGCAGCATGCCGGCCCGGCGGAACGCCGCGTCATAGACCGCGTCCGAACCGGCAAGCGCACCCGTATGGGTGGCTGCGGCCTTGGCTCCTTGCGCCACCCGGCCCGCTTTCACGACAATCAGGGGCTTGAGTCGCGCCGCGGCGCGTGCGGCAGACATGAACTTGCGCGCGTCCTTGACGGCCTCAATGTAGAGCAGGATCGCTTTGGTGTGGTCATCTTGCGCGAAATAGTCGAGCAGATCGGCGACATCGACGTCGAGCTGGTCTCCGATCGACACGATGCCGGAGAAGCCTAGGCGCCGCTCTGCCGCCCATTCGATCATCGCGGCAGCGACGGCCCCGGACTGCGAGATCAGGGCAAGACGCCCTTCGCCAGGCTGATGCGCGGCAAAGCTTGCGTTGAGCTTCGCGCGCGGCACCATGACGCCAAGACAGTTCGGCCCGATCAGGCGCATGCCGTGCCGGCGCGCCGTCTGCGCGACCGTCTCGGCCAGCGAGCCAGCACCATGCCCGAGGCCGGCGGACAGGATCACCGCACCGGCGACACCGACCGAGGCAGCGTCCGAGATGATTCCGGGAATCGCCGTCGCAGGCGCCGTAATCGCGATCAGATCCGGAACAAATGGAAGTGACTTGATATCCGGGGACGTAATCTCGCCGTCGATCGCGGTGTAGTTCGGATTGACCACGGCGATACGGCCGGAAAAGCCGCACGCCTTGAGGTTCATGAGCACCGCCAGGCCGAGCGACGACGGACGCGAACTGCCCCCGACAAGCGCGATCGCTCGAGGCGAAAGAACCCGCTCTAGACCAAACGTAGACATCGGACAGTCTCGCAGGGAACGAGCGATGGCGCCTGCCGCTTCGTGCAGCGCGCCAGAGCCCGCATGACATCCTCGCGAGCAATAATCCCGATCAAGTGGTGATATCTATCAATCACGGGCAGGCTCTTGAGCCGATGTGCGACCATCAGCTGCAGAACGCGCTGCAAGTTTGTATCCGGCTCGACCGAAATCACATCGGACGACATGATCTCATCGACCGTCGTTCCCATGCGATCATCGTAACGTGGCAGCATGTGATCTGTCGGACAGGCGAACACCTTCAGGGCGTCCAGCTTCGTAACGAACCCGACCACGACATCGTCGCGGAGTACGGGATAGGCGTCATAGCCGTCTTTTGCAAAGAGCCGGTACAAGTCGCCGACGCTCATTTCGGGAGCGACGCTTCGTACCGACTTCGTCATATTGCTCGCGACGGTTTCTTGAAGAAACTCGTACATGGCCGATCCCCTTGATGAATGGCTGTATTCGCGGGCGCGTCGCTGCCTGACGGGCGACGCGCCCCGCGAGGCGGCTACGCCGCCGTCTTGATGTCGATCTGCCTGCTCTGCCTCGGCGCCGGCTTCTTGACGGTCACCTTGAGCACGCCCTTGGCGATCTCGGCGCTGACATCTTCCGCCTTGACGCCCTCGGGCAATGTAACGGACCGCGAGAACGCGCCGAAGCTGCGCTCGATCAGGTGATAGTCCTTGTCCTTCTCCTCGCGCTCGTTCTGCTTCTCGCCCCGGATCGTGAGCGTGTTGTCGGCGAGGTTGATCTGAACGTCCTTGGTCTCGAGGCCGGGCAGTTCGGCGGATATCTCGACGGTCTTGTCGGTCTCGCTGACGTCCATGCGCGGCATCGTCGCCTGCGGCGTGGCAAACGCAGGGAAATTACGACCGAATCCGTCGAACAGCCGGTCGATCTCCTGCTGCAGAAGCGTGAATGGATTGGTTTCTCGGCGCGCAAGAGCGCGCTCGGTTCCAACGGGGATCATGTCCTTGACCATCAGTACCTCCTGTTTGAATGTCGCTTGCGAAGCAAAGCTAGTCAGGAACGGCCACACCGCCGTTGACCAGGATCAAAACCGCGCCAATGTCATGTGATCAAAGGAGCGGACACCGACCCAAGCGAGTTCTGTCATGCACGCCATGATCCTGCCCGCGCGCGGCGCGCGGCTGCAATTTACCGAGCGGCCCGATCCGATTCCTGGCCCGGGCGAAGTGCGCGTCAAGATCAATGCGTGCGGCGTTTGCCGCACCGATCTGCATGTCGTCGACGGAGAGCTGCCAGACATCGCCTATCCGATCGTTCCCGGCCATGAGGTGGTTGGCCGTATCGACGCGATTGGCGACGGCGTCGACCACGCGCATCTCGGCACACGCGTCGGCGTTCCCTGGCTTGGATCGACTTGCGGGCATTGCCCCTACTGCCAAGAGGGCAAGGAAAACCTCTGCGACGCCCCCCTGTTCACCGGCTACACGCGAGACGGCGGCTTTGCCACCCACCTGGTGGCAGACGCGCGTTACTGCTTTCCGCTCGGTGAAGACGGCAAGGACGCGGAGCTGGCACCGCTGCTGTGCGCCGGCTTGATCGGCTGGCGCTCCCTGGTAATGGCTGGCAACGGTCATAAGCTCGGCATCTACGGTTTTGGCGCGGCTGGACATATCGTCGCGCAAGTGGCCCGCTGGCAAGGGCGCGATGTGTACGCTTTCACCCGCGCGGGCGACACCGACGCCCAGCGCCTGGCATTGTCGCTTGGCGCCTGCTGGGCGGGTGCTTCAGAAGATCGGCCGCCGGCCGAGCTTGATGCCGCGATCATCTATGCGCCGACCGGACCGCTTGTCCCGCTTGCGCTGCGTGCGCTGCGCAAAGGCGGACGCGTGGTCTGTGCCGGCATTCACATGTCGGACATACCGAGCTTTCCCTATGACATCCTTTGGGGTGAACGGCAGATCGTTTCCGTTGCCAACTTGACGCGACAGGATGGCGTCGACTTTCTCAAGACAGCGGCAAGGGCTAGAATCCGGACGCACGTCACCGTTTTCCCCTTGGACCAGGCGAATGAAGCGCTTGCGCGCTTGCGGGATGGCAAGCTCGTCGGCGCAGCCGTCTTGAAGCCATGATGACGCCGGCATCATCAACCGAGGCTGTCACAGGCGAAACCGACCAGGCCGCCGTATTGTCCTTCCTGGGCGGATCTGGCCAGCCGAACGCACCGGTGAAGCGGATCGACACCCATTGTTCGATTGTCTTTCTCGAACCTTCGCGCGTCCTGAAGATCAAGCGAGCGGTCAAGCTGCCCTATCTCGACTTCTCGACATTGGAGAAGCGGCGGCGCGCTTGCGAGGATGAGATTACCGTCAACAAGCGCCACGCCCCTTCGATCTATCGCAGAGTGGTTCCGATCACGCGCGGGCGTGATGGGCTTGCGATCGGCGGAACTGGACCGGTCGTCGAATGGGCCGTCGAAATGGCCCGCTTCGACGAAAGCAAGACGCTCGATCATCTCGCCGAGCAGGATGCAATCCCGCCGGAGCTCGGCGAGAGACTGGCCGCCATCCTGCTCGAATCACATCGAGAACTGATCGGGGATGGGGCGCACTGGCTTCCGTCACTCCCGATCATCATCGATCGCAACACCGAGCAATTTCGCGCCGAATCAACTCTTTCCTGCAGGAAGATCGATGAACTGCACGAGTTGAGCCATCGATCGCTTGCCCGAAATCTCGAGCTCCTGCGCCTCCGCGTCGGAGCCGGGCAGCTCCGGCATTGTCACGGCGACGCGCATCTCGGCAACATCGTGCTGCTCGACGGCGAGCCCGTTCTGTTCGATGCGATCGAGTTCGACCCCGATATCGCGACGACCGACGTCCTCTACGACCTCGCGTTTCCACTGATGGACCTTCTATACTTCAGACGGGAGACCGTGGCCAACAGGCTGTTCAATAGCTACATGCAGACCGCCTGGGATGCGCAATCGGGGGCGTTGTCTTTGCTGCCACTGTTCCTATCAATGCGCGCAGCGATCCGGGCCAATGTGCTCTTCACCAAGGCACGGCAACACCAGCTCGATCACGCGATCACCGCCCACGCGAAGCGCTATTTCGAGCTTGCACGCCGGCTCATTGAACCGGGGCCGCCCCGCCTAATTGCAGTTGGCGGGAAGTCCGGTACCGGCAAGAGTGTGCTGGCGCGCGATATGGCGCATCTGATCGCGCCGCCCCCGGGCGCCCTCGTTCTGCGATCAGATGTCATTCGCAAGCAGCTCTATCACGTCGCCGAGCACGCCACGTTACCGCCGGAGACCTACACTCCCGAAGCGTCAGACGGCGTCTACCAGGCCATGCTCGATCGTGCCGTGCTCACATTAGGCCAGGGAGTTTCGGTAATACTCGATGCGGCCTTCCTGAAGCCGGGGGAGCGTGGTGCCGCGGAAGCCGTTGCTCGCGACGCAAAAGTTGACTTTCGCGGCATTTTCCTGACCGCCGGGCGCGCCACACGGCTGCACCGCGTGGCATCGCGGCAAAACGACGCGTCGGACGCGACGTCCGATGTAGTCCTGATCCAAGATGACATTGAAACCGGAATGATCGATTGGGATATTGTAGACGCTTCCGGTACGTCCTCTACCACGCTTGAACGGGCGAGCGGCACATCGCCTAAGGGAAACTCCTGAATTGGTCGATGTCGTCAGGTCTGGCAACATTCTCCCATTGACAGGAGGAGTTCCATGAAACGGCGATTAACCTTCGTCTTTGTCGGTAGTGCGATCCTCGCGGTCGCGCTCGCTCTGTTCTGCAATTGGTACTTTCCTGACCTGGTACCGCTTGCCTCGACCGAGCCGGCACCCACAAGCTGGCGGCTTGACGCCGCCTTTGCCGTCTCCACCCTCAGATGGACCGCGGCGTTTGTTGCTGCTGCATCTGCAATAGCCCTGATGTTCATGAACATCACCAAGGGTTCTACCGAGATCGAAAGACGATAGACGTTTCCATTTCGGACGCGTCGACGACGTCCGCCATCTGCTTTCCGAAGGCCGTCCCGAACAGCCGGCCCTCGGCTGGTGGATTGGTTCGTGCCGATGTCATTCCGAATTGGACCGACACGATCTACGCCGATTTAATCAAGCGGCAGACCAGCATCTGCACGCCGCGCGCTCCGACGTTTCAAGCTCTGCTGCATCACCGATCCAGCGCGTACGTCAAGTGCGATTGCAAGTATCATGGGTGGATAGCGCTGATACCAGCGCCACCAAGACGGACGGCCATCGACCGAACTCGAGCAGTCACGTTTGCCGCCACAAGCTCCAGATACTTCCGGCCAACAGGAGCGCGATCACCAGCAGGATCGCCACGAACATTTGCATGACGTCAAAGTTCAGAGAATCGCGCGCGACGAACAACGCGGTGATGGATCCCGCCAGTATGAAGAAAACGCGAAGGATCAGACTCATGGCTTCCTCGCTGCAACCTGGTGCACCGTTTTTCATCGTAGCGGCTCGCGGCGGAGATGATTTGCGACAGATCAAGCCGGCGCAACGTTCAATGCTGGAGGACATATTGTCCCGGCGCGTCCCCAAGCGGCGATCTCCCCTCGGGCGCGTGAACCGCCGACTGCGCGGGCACCCACTCACCGGAACGTGCCGTGAGGAAACGAACCCACTCAAGCCACCAGGATCCGTCGCGGCTCACCGCCTTGTGCAGCCACTCGGCGGGCCCGACATAGGGTTGATCCACCTTCTTCTCCAACAATTGGTAGCTGTGCCCCTCCTCCGACGGCGGAGCAACGATGCCGGCATTGTGACCACCGCTCGCCAGCACGAAGGCGATATCGGCATCCGTGAGCAAGTGAATCTTGTGAACAGAGCGCCAGGGCGCGACGTGATCGCGGACGGTACCCACCACAAACATGGGAACACGAAGGTCGGAAAGTGCCACCGGCTGCCCGTCCGCCAGATAGCGGCCTTCGGCAAGGTCGTTGTTGAGAAAAAGCTTGCGCAGATAGTCCGAATGCATCCTGTAGGGCATGCGGGTCGCATCCGCGTTCCATGACATCAGGTCACTTGGCGCGGCACGCTCGCCGATGAGATAGTCGCGGACCAGGCGCGACCAGATCATGTCGTTCGATCGCAGCAACTGGAACGCACCGGCCATCTGCGTCGCCTCGAGCACGCCGCTCTGCCGCATCATATCCTCCAGGAACGCAACCTGGCTTTCATTCATGAAGAGCGTCAGCTCGCCCGCATCGGTGAAATCGACCTGGGCCGCGAGCAGTGTCACCGAGCGCAGGGAGCCGGGCCGCTCCTTCTGCAGCCGAGCAGCAGCTATCGCGAGCAGGGTGCCGCCGAGGCAATAGCCCGCTGCATGGATTGCGCGTTCAGGCACAAGTTGATTGATCGCGTCGATCGCGGCGTCGATCCCCAGCTTGCGATAATCTTCGAGGCCAAGGTCGCGGTCAGCCGGCCCTGGATTCCGCCACGAGATCATGAACACGGTGAAGCCGCGCTCGACCAGAAACCGGACCAGCGAATTCTGCGGCGAGAGATCGAGGATGTAATACTTCATGATCCACGCCGGCACGATCAGCACCGGCTCGGGGCAAACGTCGGCTGTTGCGGGCGCGTACTGGATGAGCTCGATGAGCTCATTCCGGTAGACAACCTTGCCTTTGGTCACGGCAACGTCCTTCCCGACCACAAACGGAGCGGGGCCGGGTTGTTTGGCGGTCAACTGGTCCCTGCAATCCTCCAGCCAGTTATGCCAGCCCGATACGAAATTGCCGCCCCCCGAATCCATGGCCTCGCGCAGCACCTCGGGATTGCTGAACGCAAAGTTGGACGGGGCAACGACGTCGAGGCATTGCCGGATGGTGAAATCCACGACCGCTGCATTTGCTTTCGAGACGCCGTGCAGGCCGCTGGTCGCCGAATGCCACCATTGCTCCGCCAGCAGGAACCCCTGAGCCATGACGTTGAAGGCCGGCAACGTCCAATCCCGGCCGGCAAACCGGTTGTCACCTGGTTGAGGCTTGACCATGAACCAGGGTTGCCAGGCCGCGTGCGGCGTCGACACCATGCGCGCGAAACGCGACGCATCAGCAAGCGCACCCAAGCCCAGTTGAAGCCGTCTACCGGGTGAGGCCGCCAGATGGAGTTGCCAATCAGCGAAAGCGAGCGCAAGGCTCGCCGGTGAAAGCCCGCCGGTCCATCGAGCCATCGCCGCGTGAACGAGTTGGTCGAGCGATTCGGTACCCGTCAATGGCCCGCTTTCGGGCTGAACTGGTGCCCCGGCACCTGTCACATCGTCGTTGGCAGGACATGCGGGCTGGTCGAGAACTGCCTGGACTGTCATCGCTCGCCTCCGAGGTGGAATCGCTTCCGCCCCAGCGCCACGATCTCCGCGTCGGTCGGGTGATCGCTCGACTCAACATGCAAATTGAGGTCGGGCCGCTCCGCCCTGAGATACTGCGTCAGTTCGGCCTTCTCGATACCTGGACCGATGACGAGCAAGTCGCTGCAACGGCTCACGGCCTCGCCCACCCTGGCGAGAAAAGTAGCGTCGGCCTGGACGCGGCCATCGCCGATCGTGTTCGCCTTGTGATGCAGATGCTGCGACGCCAAATGCGCATGGACCGTTGTCATGCTGACGCCCGTCAATCCAATGCCGAAAACCCTCGCGACAAGGTGATCGATCCAGACGACGGCGTGCGCATGTGATTGCAGGGTCATCTCGCTCATGAAGTACCTCCGGTACTTTCTTTCTCTGCTTCTCTCAATCGGCACGCCAACGCCGCAAGCAGCTCCCTGCGGCTGACAATACCGACGACGATTCCGGCGCCGAGCACCGGAATCTGGGCGACATTGTAGATATCCATCTGCGCGACAACGTCCTCGATCGATGCCTCGGCATCAACGGTGATCGGCGAACCACTCATGAGCGAGCCGACCTGCTGCGTGCGCATGCGTTCGCGTTCGGGTGTATTCTCCGCAATGCCGAGCAGCGACTCCAGCCAGTTTCCGGACGGGGGACTGATGCCGAGCTCGTCACGGTGAAGGAAATCGCCCTCCGAAACCACGCCGACGAGGTCGCCGGCATCATCAATTACCGGCAGGCCGCGCTGATCGGTCTCAAGTAGCAGCTCGACGGCATAGAGCACAGTGGCGGTCGGTTTGATCGTCGCGAACGAACTGCGCATTACATCGGTTGCGAGCATGGTCATCGCTCCTCTTCAACACATGTGCTGGCCGCCATTGATCGACAGCGTCGACCCGGTGATGAACCCTGCTTCGTCGGCGGCAAGAAAGGTCACGGCACGGGCAATCTCTTCCGGCTGCCCCAGCCGCCCGACCGGGATCTGCGGCAGAATGGAGTTCTGCATGACATCTGCCGGCACCGCGGACAGCATCTCGGTATTGATATAGCCCGGACAGATCGCGTTCACCGTGATCCCAAATCGCGCGCTTTCAAGCGCGAGCGCGCGAGTGAAGCCGAGCTCGGCGGCCTTCGCGGCTGCATAATTCGTCTGGCCGATTTGACCCTTCTGCCCGTTGATCGACGAGATGTTGATGATCCGACCGAACTTGCGCGCCCGCATGCCGTCGATAAGGGCCCGACACATGTTGAATAGCGAATCGAGATCGGTTTGGATCACCGCGTCCCATTGCGGCTTCGTCATGCGATGCAGTGTGGCGTCGCGCACGATACCCGCGTTATTGACCAGGATGTCGATCGGGCCCAACGCCGCCTCCACCTCGCGAACGCCGGCTGCACAGGCCTGAAAGTTCGCGACATCCCACTGGAATACGGGAATTCCGGTCTGATCCTGAAACGACCACGCGGCGTCCACATTTCCGGCATAGCTGGCCGCCACCCGGCATCCGGCAGCAGCGAGGGCGCGCGCAATCGCTGCGCCAATTCCTCTGCTTCCACCCGTGACCAATGCAACGCGCGCCATGCCGGCCCTCCAAACTGGCCACAACATTTGCGCGAAGGAGCGCTCGATGAATTGATCTCGCTCAATCAGAATCCACGGACGCGCATGAGGCAGATCAAATTGGCTCGCCTCGACCCGTGCTTTGATGGCACTTGCTTCTACACCCTTTTGGAGAATGGCCCATGTTCAAGAACATCCTGGTCCACATTCCGACGGAGCTGTCGCCACGTCCTGCGATCGACGGATCGGTCTCGCTCGCGCTCGGCACCGGCGCTCATCTGGACGCAATGGCGATCGGCTACGAGACTGCCAGCGTGCCGTTGGTCGTTGAAGGGGGCGCGGCGGTCGCTTCGCTGTTCGAGGCCGAACATGCCCAGGCACTCGAACGCGCCGATGCGGCACTGCGGGTCTTCGACATCGAGGCGCGGAATGCAGGGATATCCTACACGACCCGCGCCGTGGGTGCGCTCCCCATCGATGCTCGCGAGATCATCTGCGCGAACGCACGACTGCACGATCTGACAGTGGTGGTGCAGCCGCTGGGCGAATACAATAGCTACGACAACGTGATCCCGCGCGAGCTTCTGTTCCAGGCCGGTGGCCCCGTCCTTTTCATGCCCTACACGTTCCACGGCGCATTTTCGGCGAAGCGCATTGGGATCTGCTGGGACGGCAGCCGGCTCGCAGCCCGTGCCCTGCGTGACGCAATGCCGCTGCTGCGCGCGGCCGATGCCCTCGCGGTCATCACCATCGCCGGCGCTGATCCAATTCCCGCCGAGTGCTCGACCGACCATCTGGTGCGCTATCTTGCCAAGGCGGGGCTTCCGGCCAAGATCACGTCGCTGCCAGCATCCCGGTCGGAAGTCCAATCTATCCTGCTGTCGATCGCGGCGGATGAGAGCATCGACCTTCTGGTGATGGGTGGATACGGGCACTCCCGGCTGCAGGAAACCCTGCTCGGCGGCGTGACGCGCGACATGCTGCGCGCGATGACCGTTCCGGTCCTGATGTCGCATTAAGCGTCGATTGACCTGAGGCACATCGTCATGACGTTTCGGCATACTGTCGGCTATGGCTTCGCTTTTGTTGCCGGCGTATTCTGCGCCACGCTGACTCCGGCCGCCGCGGACCAGGAGCAAGGTCGTCGCCTTGCGCAGCTTTACTGTGCCCGCTGCCATGCGATCGACCGGGTGAGCGCGAGCCCGCTGAAGATCGCACCGCCGTTCCGGACATTGCACGAACGCTATCCGGTCGAAATGCTGCAGGAGGCGCTGGCGGAAGGTATCGTCACCGGCCACCCGACCATGCCCCAGTTCAGCTTTGATTCCGACCAGGTGGGCGACTTCATTCTGTTCTTGAAATCGTTGGAGCGCAGCAAAGCAGACCGTTGAGCCAGGTCAACGTGCGAGGACACACAGGCTTTATCGTTCCGTCATCAACATGGAGGTCCGAAATGCGCGCGCATCAGATCATGACCAAACATATCATTGCCGTCAGCCCGCACACGAAGATCCTGGATGCGGCCAACATCATGCTGCGATGTCATCTCAGCGGCCTGCCGGTGATGGACGAGGACGGCACGCTCAGGGGCATGGTGTCCGAGGGAGATTTCCTGGAGCGCCGCGAGATCGGCACAGGACACAAGCGCTCGGCATGGCTGGAACTGTTCACCGGCGTGGGTCGCGCTGCGACCGATTTCGTGCACGAGCGCGGTCGGAGGGTCGAAGACGTCATGACGACAAACCCCATCACCGTCGATGAGCAGACGCCGCTCGACGTGATTGTGCACTTGATGCACAAGCACGACGTGAAGCGGGTGCCGGTTGTGAATGGCAAAACCATGGTCGGAATCGTCACCCGGGCAGACATCCTGCAGGCCGTCGCATCGCTGGCTCGCGAAGTGCCTGACCCGACGGCCGATGATACCCACATCCGTGAACGGATTCTGCGCGAAATCAACGCCACCGGCTGGCGGCCGGCCGGCTTCCAGGTCTGGGTGCGCAACGGCGTCGTGCATCTGCACGGCCTGATCTTCGATGACCGCGCGCGTCAGGCCGCAATCGTGCTCGCCGAGAACACCTCTGGCGTCAAGGAAGTTCACGATCACCTTTGCTTCGTCGATGGTTACTCCGGCTACTACGTGGAGTCCCCTGAGGACATCAAGGCGGCTGGTTGATCAAATCGAGGAGCCTGACATGGCAATGAGTACACTAATTGTCGTTTCAGCCGTCTGTCTCATCTTTGCGATCTTTGCGCTCGTGCTCGCCCTGACCGACCGCAGCACGACGCGTTGGCTGCGCCAGCGCGACGACGAGAATCGCGCCAGCACGCGAGCCTCCTTTCCTGACAAGCACGTCGCCTGATCCAGCTCTCAATTCATGCGTTGCGAGACCGTTGTCTCGCAGCGTGCGGAGCCTTATGTCCCGCGCCTACGTATAAATACGTAAGTGGCTTCTACTTAGGGGAAATATCCAAATTTCCCGATCCAGGAGATCCGATCAATCTGCCTCCATCGATCTTCCCATCCATGGAGCGTTGCCATGCAGACCCAGACCGCAATTTCTCACGAGAGCAGCCGCCACCCGACCAACATCCTCAGCCGGCAGGTGCACGTCGAGGGGCCTTTCGGCATGATCGGGACATCGATGCGGTTCGCGCGCAACAGCGAGATCTATGGCGAAGACGAGGCCGCGGAATACCTCTACCAGGTCGTTTCAGGCGCCGTCCGAACCTACAGGATTCTGGAAGATGGACGTCGCCAGATCGGAGCATTCTATCTGCCCGGCGATATCTTCGGCTTCGAGGCCGGCGAAACTCATATCTCTTCCGCCGAAGCGGTCTCCGAGACCCGGGTCATCGTGGTCAAGCGCGCCGCACTCATGGTCCGTGCGACTCACGAAAAGGATCTGGCACGGCAGCTATGGGACGCGACGGCCCAGGAGTTGCGCCGTTTCCAGGAGCATCTGATGCTCCTGATCTGCAGCGCTGAAGATCGTGTCGTCGGCTTCCTGCACGATATGGCGCGTCGCGCCGTCAAGAATGCGGCCATCGAGCTTCCAATGTCGCGACAAGATATCGCCGACTACCTCGGTCTGACGATCGAAACGGTATCACGCACCTTTACCCAGCTCGAGCAGAACGGCGTGATCTCACTTCTGACCTCGCGACGGGTGCAATTGCGCAACCGCGCGATGTCGAGCCGGATCATGGCGGCGTGAGCAGGGACGCGCCAGGCTCCGCAAACCGGTCGTGGGTGAGAGGCAAGAAATCGAATGCGGTCAAATCTGGCGATCACCTATGGGCAGGACAGGCTGCCGCGCTACACCAGCTATCCCACGGCACCGCATTTTTCTGCGGAGATCGGCGAGACCGATTACCGGACATGGCTCAGGTCGGTCCCAACTCGACGGCCGGCCTCGATCTACCTGCATGTCCCGTTCTGCCGGTCGATGTGCTGGTATTGCGGGTGCCACACCTCCATCACCAGCCGCGACGAACCGGTGGCCATTTACGCTGCCGGCCTTCGGACCGAAGCGCATCTCGTCGCGGAAGCGGTCGGTCAACGATTGCCCATCTCACACATCCATTTCGGCGGCGGCACGCCGACGGTCATGACGCCTGAAACGTTCGCCGACCTCATCGGCGCCCTGCGTCACTCGTTCTTCGTGCAGCCCGACGCCGAGATTGCCGTCGAGATCGATCCACGCACACTGACCGAGCCGATGGCGGAAGCGTTGGGCTACAGCGGCGTCAACCGCGCGAGCCTCGGCGTCCAGAGCTTCGATCCCGTCGTTCAGCACGCGATCAACCGTTCGCAGAGCCTCGAGCAGACCGCGGAAGCGCTCGAACGGCTGCGTCGTGCTGGCGTCGGCCGCATCAACTTCGACCTGCTCTACGGCCTGCCGGCCCAGACCGTCGATTCCTGTCTGGACACCATCGACAAATGCATCGCGCTGCGGCCGGGCCGGTTTTCCGTGTTCGGATACGCCCACATTCCATCCTTCAAGAAGCACCAACGCATGATCGACGAGGCGTCGCTGCCGGACAGCCTCGAGCGGCATCGTCAGTCCGAAGCGATCGCGCGGGCACTCACCGATGCCGGATACGTCCGCATCGGCCTCGACCATTTCGCGCTCCCTGACGACAATCTGGCCACAGCGAAGCGCGCGGGCCGGCTGCGGCGTAACTTCCAGGGCTACACTGACGATTCTGCCGAGGTCCTGATTGGGCTCGGTGCCAGCGCAATCGGCCGCATGCCGCAGGGCTTCGTGCAGAATGCAGTTGCGACACGCGATTACCTCGCGCGCATCGCCCAAGACCGGCTTGCCACGGTCAAGGGCTACATGCTGACGGCGGAGGACCGTTTCCGTTCCGACATCATCGAGCGCATCATGTGCGACATGGCCGTCGACCTGCCGCGGATATGCCGCCAGCACCACCGGGATCCGAGTTCGGTTGTCGTCGATCGCTCCCGGCTCGACAAGCTTATCGCGGACGGCGCCGTGACGATGAGGGGTGACCGCCTTTGTGTCAGCAATGACGCAGAGTTCCTGGTCCGAAGCGTCGCTGCGGCGTTCGACGCTCACCTTGGCCGCACCACGGCCCGGCACAGCCGAGCGGTCTAGATCGCGACCGTCGTTGCCCCAAGCGGAGCCCGGTCCGGCCCATCTATAACAGTTTCGGATGTTGCCGGCTTCGTTTGCCGATCCAGGTCATGCATGTCGCGAACAAGACGAGCGTCGCGCCCCCTGCAGCGCTCACCACGAGTTGCGCCGCGATGCTGTTGGACACCTCGGTGAGATACAAACTCGCCAGCAGGGAAAGCACGACGCCGACACAGTAGGTTTCGAGCGAACGCTCGCCGCAGCGAATTGCTCCCTTCAGACCGACCACGGCAAATCTTCGACAGCTTACCAGGTTCTGTTGCCTGCCGTCACAGGCGACATATCAGCGCGATTACATGATCGTCCGGTTGATAAGTATCAACACACCGTGTCCTTTCCGAGAGTTAGCTGAAATGTGTCAGCTCAACTTGGAGGACTCGCACTGTGCGCGTACGGGAGATCATGTCACGGAACGTCATCACCATCGCTGCCGATGCAGCGGTGATCGACGCCATCAAGACGATGCTGTCCCATCATATCAGTGGCCTTCCGGTCATCGATCAGGATGGAGCGCTCGTCGGCATACTGTCGGACGGAGATTTCATCAGGCGCGTGGAAGTTGGAACGGAAAAGCGCCGCGGTCGCTGGCTTGCCATGCTCGCGGGTACAAACCAGGCCGCGCTCGACTTCGCCCGCCAACACGGCCGCAAGGTCAGTCAGATCATGTCGCCTAACCCGATCACAGTCGAGGAGGACACCCCGCTCGAGCAGGTCGTCCAACTCATGGAATCGCACGGCGTCACGCGATTTCCGGTCATGCGTGATAAAGCGCTGGTCGGGATGGTTACGCGTACGGACTTCATGACCGCTATCGCGAGCCTTCGCCTAGACGAGCCCTCGTTTTCCGGCAGTGACGATCAGATCCGCGCGGCGGTCATTGCGGCACTGGCGCATGCACGCTGGCGACCCGCTGCGCTGAACGTCAGCGTGCACGATGGTATTGTCAGCCTGCGTGGCAGCGTGCGGAGCGACAATGAGCAGAAGGCAACGATCGTTGCAGCGGAGAACGTCGGTGGCGTGAAGCGGGTCGAAGATCAGCTGGCTAGAATCACCTACCCACCGCCGGAAGAAGACTATGGCGGCGGCGACTTTGTGTCGTTGCAGGAAGAGCCCTCCACGGAGGACGATCGACCGTTGTAGGCGCACGCGACAGATGCAGACGTTTTATGCAAGTGCCGCTACCGCATCGGCAGATCTAGCGCCAACTCGTGCCTAAAATTTACCTGAAACTTGCTTCCCGTGGCTTGAGCAGCATCAATCTCGCAACACGAGGCCGCACGATAGCTATGCCGCACAGAATGGATGACACACGGACACGAGGCCACTAGCGGGATGACCGGGAGCAGGATTGATTCGCATCAAGGCCTGTTTTCCTCCGAGTGCGATCCTTGTGTTGATACGATGAATGACCTTGACCACAAATGGATCGATCGCAGCAACAGAACGCACAGAGACTTGACGACGCGAGCGATACGAGCGCTCGCGGCGTTACAGCCCCCACACCGACGCCCACGTTCAATCAGCCAGTGCGACGCCGGCAGCCTCGACGCCGTCCAACCGTCTCATGGTACGGCCGTCTGCTCATTGTTGGAGCGTTGCTGGTCGCCGCCGGCTGGGAGATCTTCCGGCTGCTTCTGACCATCATCACTCTCGACTGAATGTTCGTTGAACGGATTTCTGGTTCAGCTGGATATTGGGGGCGCATCCTGCACCAACTCGGCTGAGCTATATGCGTCAAACTTCGACTTTCGGAAGTACACCGAGGCCTCTCCCGGAACGGCCACGCAACGATGCTTCCTGGCAAACTGTGCGACCTTGGCAGCAGCCACCTCATTGATCCCAAACAACCGCTCATAATCATGGTCGGAGATACTCAAAACACCGCCAGCGCCGAGACGATCGAGTCGCGATCGCAACTCGACAAGAGTGAGGTTTTCATTCATTCCCATTACCAGATCTCTAGACTGAGCTGGACTTCCGCTCCAAGCGAGCCGTCCTTCACGGGATATGCGATCACAGCCAGACCGATGATGAACCGGGCGTACTGATCGACAAGTCCGACGTTGCGTGTCATGGCAATCTGCCTCCTTTAACGCGGCTCCACTTTGAACGCACTCCGGCTCGTACCCCTTGATCGCGATCAATCCACACGGCTGTTACGCATGGCGACTCTGCCAAGGCTGAGCCGGGTCAAACCCGCCTCGGTCCCCTGAGCTTTCGTCGGTCGCCCGCCTAATCTGGATCCCGCCCGATGCTGCGGGCCGAGCGCGCGAGCTCCTCATATCCAGCCGCGATCTTCATGAAGTGATCGCGAATCGCCTGGTCCTGATATCGTGCGGCTAGGCGCTTCGTCCGCTCTGCCCGGGATGCCCAATATGAGGCGTCGTCCTGAGGCTTTCGGGCACGTGGCTCCTTCCGCACGGCTGCATCGGCATTTTTCGCCGCTTGACGTGGTGGCTGCGCAACAGTGACGGCTTCGCTCCCGTGTTGCTGCGGCAGGCCCCGCTTGGCATATCCAGAGCACATCATACCAATCTTCCAGCCATCGAAGCACGGCAGCTCCGGTCCCTTTGGGCAGTTCGCCATCGGCCTCGCACCGAGCAAGGTTGATCCGGATCAATCCATCGCCGGCTCGGCAACCACCGCACGTTCCTGAAACTGGTCGTAAGCGCCAAGCGCGTCGGCGGCATACATCAAGGAGGGACCGCCGCCCATGTAGACTGCCATTCCGAGCGTCTCCTCGACCTCCTTGCGGCCGACCCCAAGCTTGACCAAGGCCTCGGCGTGGAAGCCGATGCAGCCGTCGCAGTGAGCGGCAACGCCCAGCGCGAGCGCGATCAATTCCTTGGTCCGGGCATCGAGCGCGCCATTTCTGGTGGCCGCCTGCGCCATTGCCGAGAACGCTCGCATGGTTTCAGGAATACCCTTGCGCAGCTGGCCCAGATTGCTGGAGATGTGCCTGCAGACGTCGGCATAGTCCTTTTGCATGCGACCCTCGGTCTTCGACGTTCAGGGGAAGGGCGGCTCCGCCGACGGGGATGCAACGGCGAACGCCGCCCTTATCCAATGCAGCCCGGCAACACGATCTGGCCTCTCTGAAGGACGTGCGTGTTCGGCCTGCCAGGACCCGCATTTTGTAACTCAGCGACCGCGCGTGACATTTGCGCCAGATCAAAGCGCACGCACTTCGCCGCTTGCGCCAGATCAACTTACCCCACACATCAGGAGCTAAGCTCACGCTCCAGAACGATGGGAGAACTTCGGATGTTCGCGCACCAGATCATGGCCCGCAACGTGCTCTCGACAACGCCGGACAGCACCATCCTCGACGCGGCAAACATCATGCTTCAGCACCGCGTCAGCGGGCTTCCAGTGATCGACCATGACGGCACCCTCGTCGGCATCATCACGGAAGGCGATTTCCTCCATCGCAGCGAGCTCGGCACCGAACGGAAGCGCAACTGGTTGATGACCTTCATCCTCGGACCGGGAAAATGGGCCGAGGATTACGTACTCGAGCATGGACGCAAGGTCTCTGAGATCATGACCCCTGCGCCATTTACCGTAGCCGAGGATGCGCCGCTGACAACGGTCGTCGAACTGATGGAGAAGAACAATGTCAAACGGCTCCCGGTGGTTAGTGGCGGCAAGCTTGTCGGCATCATCACCCGCAGCAATCTGCTGCGAACGGTGGCGCGCCTCGCACACGACATACCTGCTCCAACCGAAAACGAAGACGACCAGATCCGGCGACGCATCCTCGACGAGATCGAGCGGAACGCCTGGTGCCCGTTAGGCCTCAGCGTCATCGTCCGGGGCGGCATCGTCCACTTGAGCGGCATGATTACCGAAAGCAGATTTCGCAAGGCTGCGATCGTAGCGGCCGAGAACGTTCCCGGAGTCATCGAGGTGCATGATCACCTCTGCTGGGGCGATAGTTTCTCGGGCTTCTACCTGAAATCGCCGGACGATCAGGAGCTGGAGAAGCAGGCTCACTAGAAGCGTGCTTGACGAGCGACATTCCAGATGCGTCGTGAACGTTGATGGCGCAGACAAATCTCCAAAAAGCTCGTCGCTTTGTTGATCCAGAGCAACGCCATTCCGCTGCGATGCGTTCAATTTCAAACCACCACGCATTCGGAGCTTCCGCAATGGCCCGTGAAACAGCAAATGCTATTATGATGATTTTCTTGTTCGGATCGCTTTTGATCGCCATCCACCTGTCGGAACGCATCGCGACGAAGCGACTGAGAGCATTAGCGCTACGGGCGCGACGTCGCGCTCACTCAGGCGGTTGAGCCTCGTCAAAAGGGGCGCCGCGCGAAAGCTGCCAATTTGGAATCGACAAGCTCCATCGGAGGCATTGATGCGCGCCCATCAGATCATGACGAAGAATGTCGTCACCGTCGCGCCCCGGACCTCAATCGAGGACGCCGCCAACATCATGCTGCGAAACCAAGTCAGCGGCCTGCCGGTCGTCGACGGCGGCAAGTTGGTGGGAATAGTGTCGGAAAGCGACTTTCTGCGCCGCAGCGAGATCGGGACCGAGCGCAAGCGTTCGGCCGTTCTCCAGTTCCTGTTCGGACCCGGCCGCGCAGCCGACGACTTCGTCCACGAGCGCGGTCGCAGGATCGAGGACGTGATGACACTGGATCCGGTCACGGTCGAAGCACAAACGCCGCTCGAGGAGCTGGTGCGCCTGATGGAGAAAAAGGACATCAAGCGGTTACCCGTGATGCGCGGCAAGGACCTTGTCGGCATCGTGACCCGGTCAAATCTGCTCCAGGCCGTGGCCAGTCTGGCGCACGAGATTCCGGATCCGACCGCAGACGACGATCATATCCGCGATCGCATCCTGCGGCAGGTCGACGCCGCGAGCTGGCACCCCATCGGATTCGAGGTGACCGTCCGCAACGGCGTTGTCCATCTGCATGGCATCGTCACAAGTGACCATGCCCGCGAAGCAACCATGGTGGCCGCGGAGAACACCGCTGGCGTCAAGGAGGTGCACGATCACCTTTGCTTCGTGGATACCTATACCGGCTTCTACGTTGAATCTCGGGAAGACAAGAGGGCTACGCGCTGAAACGACCAAGAACTCGCTTGGCCGAGGATCGTCCGGCTCATCTTCGCAGACCGCCTATAGATCGAATACGTCTCCCAGACGCGGTAGCTCCACCCGCTGTCCCTCCAAATGCGCAGCGAGCGCCTGCATGGCGGGCTCTTCGCCATGGACCAGGAACGTTGCCTCGCATCCCTCGATCGCGCGTCGCCATGCGAGCAGTTCCGGCTGATCGGCGTGAGCTGAAAATCCGTTGATCGTGTAGACCGCGCTGCGAACCGCAATGTCCTCGCCGAACAGCCGCACCGACTTGGCCCCATCGATAATCTGCCGCGCAATCGTTCCCGAGGCGGCGTATCCGACGAATACGACCGCCGATTCCTTGCGCCAGATGTTGTGCCGGAGATGATGGCAAATTCTGCCGCCCGTGCACATCCCGGACCCGGCCATGATGACGGCACCGCCCGTTATCCTGTTGATGGCGACCGAATCAGCACTCTCGCGGACGAGACGCAGATTCGCCGGCTGCAGCGGATCCCGGCCTTCACGAAACATGGAGGCGGCCTCGGAGCTCAGACATTCGGGATGCCGCTTGAATATCTCGGTCGCCGAGATCGCCATCGGCGAATCCAGGAAGATCGGCACGGCTGGCGGCAACCTGCTGCACGCCACCCCCTGGCGCAGGGCATAGAGGATCTCCTGGGCGCGCTCGAGCGCGAAGGTCGGGATGATGACGTTGCCACCGCGCGCCAGCGTGCTGCTGACCGCGCCGTAGAGCTCCTCGATGGAGTCTTGCAGCGACCGATGGCGCCTGTCACCATATGTCGATTCCATGACGATAATGTCGGCGCGAGCGGGAGGGCACGGCAGCCGCAGCAGCGGGCGACCCGCGTTGCCAAGATCGCCCGAGAACAGCACCGAACGCGTGCGGTCGTGCTCGGCAGCCTCGATCAGGATGCTCGCGGAGCCCAGGATATGGCCGGCATCGAAGAAGGTCGCGCGGAGTCCCTCTGCGAGTTGCAGCGGCTGTCCATACTCTGCCGTCCTTCCAAATCGATCGAAGCAATCAAGCGCTTCGACGACGCTGTAGAGCGGCAAAGGCGGATCCTCTTCCCCACGCCTGCGCCATTGGCGGGCTCTCCGCTGCGCGTCCTCCTCCTGAAGATGTGCGGCATCGACCAGCACGAGACGGGCCAATTCGCGACTAGCCGCAGTCGAGATCACCTCACCTCTGAACCCTCGCTTGGCGAGTAATGGAATCCTGCCGCAGTGATCCAGGTGGGCATGGGTCAGCAGAACATAGTCAATGGTTGCAGGATCGAACCCGAAAGCCGCGATGTTCTCTTCCACCAGGTCGCGGCTTCCCTGAAACAGACCGCAATCGACCAGGATGCGACGATTCAGGCATTCGACCAGGTGACAGGACCCGGTCACCGCGCGATCGGCGCCATGAAAGGATAATTTCACGATTCGACCTCTCGACTGATCGACTTGCGCCGTGAGGCGACTTCTCCAATCGGAAGCAGCGGCTGGCCCGCCGCCTGGTACCACCGCAGAATGCCCTGCCAGGCTTCCTCGGCGGATTCTGCAAACCAAAACAGGTCCCTGTCTTCCGGATCGATGACCCCCTCCTCGACGAGGAAGTCTGGATCAAACGCGCGACGCCAATACGACTCGCCGACCAGCACGACCGGAACCGGCGCGATCTTTCGGGTTTGCGCCAATGACAGCACTTCGAACAGTTCGTCCATTGTGCCAAACCCGCCCGGGAATGCCACCAGCGCCCTCGCGCGCATCAGGAGATGCAACTTTCGCATCGCGAAATAGTGAAACTTGAAGCAGAGCTCGGGCGTGACATATTGGTTCGGGTCCTGCTCCTTCGGAAGCGTGATGTTCAGTCCGATCGACTGGGCCCCGACGTCGCGCGCACCCCGGTTGGCTGCTTCCATGATGCCCGGGCCGCTACCGGTCATGATCATGAGGCGGCCACCGATGGCCTTTTCGCCCGCGGCACCGACGATCTGGCCGAACTCGCGCGCGATCCTGTAATACTTGCTCTTCGCCGCAATACTCCGTGCCGTCTTGAGACGGCGCTGCAAACCGTCATCATCGGGATTCAACGAGAGCTCGCCAGCTATCGAGGCGACGGCCCGACGGGCCGCTTGCGCTTCGCAGATGCGAGTGCTGCCAAAGACGACGATCGTATGAGCGATCTGATGTTCCCGGAGCAGGGTCTCGGCCTTGAGGAAATCAAGTTGGAGACGAATGCCGCGTGCGGCTTCGCTCTGCAGGAACTCTCCGTCCCGATCCGCTTCTTGGTAGCTTGGCGATTGCAGGATGCTGCGCAGAAGGCTGGGCGCGCGACTGTCCCCCTGCGCGTCCTGGGGCTGCTCTCCCGGGAATGCCGCGATCCTGTCGACGCGGTGGGCCCGCCTCGGGTTCGGACGAGCCGATGGCAGATCGCGTTCGTCAGTCATGCGCCGGCATGCCGTCCGTCTCGGAGGATGTGGGCGCCATATTGTCCTTCAGGGCCTCACGAACCTCGTCGTCTTCCAACGCATCCAGTAGCCAGCGGCGATCAGCCGACCTCTCGCAACCACTATCTGCTTCAGATTTCACGGGTTGCTCGACGGCCGGCAACTTCATTCGGTCAGTCATGGCGAACCTCATCAGCGCCCGATGGACACTGCCAGCATCCGCGATCGCCTCCGCGGAAACCTTGAGCAGGGTCAATTCAGCGATAGCTTTCCTTGAGGGCAAGGTACGGCATGAGCCTGCTTCTTGCTGTTCTTGCACTCGACCCGAAGCGCGCTCGGATCAATCGCACGCCCCACACCTGACTGCCGGGCGGCCTCCGCATCAGTCGCCCTCGGATCGCGCGAGTATTCGCTCAAGCGCGGTGATCAGCTGCACGCGGCCAACGATGCCAACGACACGAGTATCCCGGAGGACCATGACTTGCGATATCTGATGCTTGTCCATTTCGACAACGATCTCGTCCACAGTCGCGCATTCATCGACGCAAATGGGCTTGCGGCTCATCACGGCGTCGACACTCAGGGCCCGGGTCCGCTCGCGGACCAGCCGCCCCTCCTCTCTGCTCAGCAGCCATTCGAGCCAAAAGCCCTCTGGCCAATGCACGCCGAGTTCGCGGCGGTGAAGGAAGTCGCCCTCGGAGATAACACCGATCAGCGCCCCTGAGCCATCGAGCACAGGCAAGCCGCGCTGGCCAGTTTCCAGCAATAGACGAACGGCATCGAGCAATGGCGCGGCGGGTTTGATCGTCACGAACGACGTACGCATGACATCCGACGCCAACATGGCACTCTCCCTAGAGTTTTTTTGTACGCGATGATCCGCCAGCATCGGTCAAAAACGGAAGGCCGGGCTGACCTGGATCAATAAACCGCGCAGGTTTTGTAACCGCTGGTTTTCGCCGCAAGATCGCTCGGCGGGTTGTCAGCTCACATGGGCAGCGCCGGTAGAGGACGGGACCGCCAGCCCGATTTGCCCACGTCGAAAGCTACTCGCAGAAGCTCGCGGCTGTTGCCGCCCTTGCCGGCAGCACCCACGTAAGCTCGAAATGGAAAATTTGACCGTGATCAAGCCATCAAACCAACATCTAGGGCAATCCCGCCTCGGAAACGCACGGATCGAACCATGGGTGGAAACTCTCTATTTGCTTTCGCACTCACGGCCACGCTCATCGAACTGACACCGGGACCTAACATGGGCTATCTCGCGGTACTGGCCGTTTCGGTCGGTCGGCGAGCCGGTCTTGCCGCAACGGCTGGTGTCGCCTGCGGCTTATTAGGAGTTGGGATCGCATCATCCCTCGGCCTTGCAGCTCTCGTCGCGACCTCCACCCCGCTTTACGAAGCCCTTCGCTGGGGTGGCGCGCTCTACCTGCTTTGGCTTGCCTGGCAAGGATGGCGCGATGCTCCGCGAGAGATCGTCAAGCCAGTCGATGCGGCGGCGCACTCCAAATTCTTCTTCAGGGGCTTGATTACCAATCTACTCAATCCCAAGGCCGGCGCTTTCTATCTATCGATTTTTCCGACGTTCATCGATGAGGCACGGCCACTGCTTCAGCAGACAGCGATCCTGCTGACGACGTACATTGCGATAGCGACCGCAATTCATGCGGCTGTCGTGATTTCAGCGAACGCCATCCGGCCAACCATCGAAAAGCGGGCAAACACAATGCTCATCGGGCGCATAATGTCAGTGTTGCTGGCCGTTGTCGCAATCTGGCTGTTCTATACGACGAGACGGACTTACTCTTGAACTCGCTCTTGAGACACTGTCGGCCGTACAGCGTCTATCGTGTAGGCGACGCGAGCGCCTCCATAATGTGCCTTTCAATTTCCCCGACGGGAAGCCTCGTCAGGTCCTTGGGAATCTCCGCAATGATGTGACGCTTGACATCGGGATGCAGTGTCGCCCGAAGCTGTGCCAGCGTGCGCGGCGGAGCAACGATGACAAGCGCCGTCGTCCGTCCACTCCGGACAATCTCCTCCGCAGCCCGCGCAATTCGCCTTGTGAACCGATACTCCTCGAGTTCGTGCCAGTTCGTCGGTTCGACGGCTCCCCGCCGACCGGAGACGATCCCCTTTATGAAGTGTCCCGGGCGGTCCGTGCCTTGCAGATGCGTTGGCGGGTTGCGATCTTCGAACACCGCCTCCGCCTTCAGGCTGGGGAACCGATCGTCGCCTTCGTTGCGGAGCAGCAGCGCCTTGCGCCCGTCTCCGACAAACACGAGCGCGTTCTTTGGAATTCCTGCCATCTCGACATCCTCCGCTTCAACGGTCCTCTCTAGGACCAGGGAACTCCGAATCGATTGATCGGGGTCAAATCACGCATCCGCACGATCCCGCAGGATGCGACATCTTCCCGGCTACAGAGAGCACGATCATGCAAGCACGCGACGTCATGGTGTCACCCGTCATCACGGTGGACTCCAACGCAACGGTTCGACTAGTCGCTTCCCTGCTGCTCCAGCACCGCATCAGCGCCGTCCCCGTTGTGGGCAAGGACAGCGAACTCGTCGGGATCGTCACGGAAAGCGACTTGATGCATCGGACTGAAGCCGGCACCGAGCGCCCGTATTCCTGGTGGCTGCGGCTTCTGGTCGGAGACGCGCAAATGGCGTCCGACTACGTGAAGTCCCATGCTGTCAAGATCGCAGACATCATGACCCGCAAGGTCGTGACCGCGACGCCGGAGACGCCTCTGCATGAAATTGCGATGCTGCTCGAAAAGCATGGCATCAAGCGCATACCCATCGTCGATGAAACCGGCCACCTCGTCGGCATCGTCAGCCGGGCCAATCTGCTCCAGGCTGTCGCGAGCGCCCGGCCGAAGCTGGAGAATTCGCCTGCCGATTCCGTCATCAGAAAGAGATTGCTCGGCGAGCTTCGCGGGCAACCATGGGCACACACATTCAATCTGACCGCGACCGTACAGAACGGCGTCGTCGACCTGTGGGGATATGCGCCATCCGCCGCCGAGCGCACGGCGATCCGGATTGCCGCCGAGGCAATCCCCGGTGTCGTTGCTGTGAACGATCACCTTCTGGAAACGCCGATCATGGTCTACTGATCGGTGCACGATCATTGAGCGGGCAACCATTCAGCTTGCTAATCAAATCAGTCACACCTCAAAGCGATCCGCGATCCGCGATCCGTGGAACGCCTAATTCATTCTGATGTAGAGACGATCGATGGCATCGGAGGGAATAGCGAGGCCGAAGGCGCGCTCGGATTCGGTCTCATCGACGCCGGCGGCAACAATGCCGATCACTTCGCCCCGCAGATTGAATAGAGCTCCGCCTGAACTGCCGCGATCCAGCAAGGCGTCGGTCTGAATGAGATCCTGGCAGGGGATGCCAGGCCGCGAACGATGCAGAGCGCTGACAATGCCGAAGCTAACGCTTGGAGCGGATCCCGAGGAGCCGCCGACCGCTAGGACGAAATCCCCGGGCTCGGCGTCGATCGATCGACCGACGCGGGCTGCGGTCAGGCCGGAGGCCGAAATTCTCAGCATGGCCAGGTCATATCTCTCGTCGGCCACCACGAATCTGGCGTCAAGCTGGCGCCCGTCGGACAATCGGACCGCAAGCGTCTTGGCGCCGCTGACCAGATGGTTGGTTGTTACGATCAATCCGGACTCCGCCTTGATGATGACGCCCGCACCATACACGTCGTTCGTCGTGCGAGGCGGTCCATTGGGAAGCTCGGGACCGGAGTCCATTGACCGGGCGGCTGCCGTAGCCTCCGTGCTGACCCTTATGCCGACGACACTTTGGATGACCTTCCCGACCAGGGGCGCAAGCGGTTGCATATCCCGGATTTCCCCTGCTTGCACTTGCCCGGGCCAGAGCAGGAGCATCCACGTCATGACGACGAGGAATGACGACAGGCGGTCGGACCACTTCCGTGCCAACTTGCAGCAGGGTCTTCTCGGGTCCATCTCGCGCCGCCTCGCCTATTCGGCTGCGGCGATCGGCAGCACGCCAGGCCGCTCCGCCGCGACGATTGCCTTCCATAATGCAGCGATGCTGCCCTGAGTGGCCGGCAGAATCGAGCAATGCCCTGCGGCGTCAAAATCACAGAACCGCGCTGCCGGATCGTCACATATCTCCGCAAACACCCGGTTGATCAGGTCGAGACATTCCAGGAGCTTGGTGATGTTCTCCAAACCAGCACGACGCTGAAGATCGAGGAGACGGAACGTCACGACCGGCGGCTCGCCGAACGAGATTTCGGGATGGGCGAGCCCGAAGAACACTTCGACAGCAGACGGCGCCTGTCTGATTCGATTGAGAAGGTTCGCTGCCTGGACTTCCGTGCAGGCAACCAGGCGAGGCTGCGACGCTCCGGGTACCGACACCGGACCCAGAACCGCCGATATCTGCTGCTCAAGCCAGAGGCGAACAGGAGCCGGGGCATTCTGAATTTGCTGGGCGTCAAGCATTATGCTGGTCATCGTTGATCCTCCACTTTCCTATGACCACTAGCGGCTCTGCTCGCAGCGGCCTTGACAGGGATCAATGATGCGGCAACTGCCTTGCGGCGCGTGCGGATGCCGCTCGTCTATGGCGGCAGATCGCGTTGCCGCTGCCGAGCAGCGTCGGCAGCACCGCGACCCGGACGCCTTTGTGGCGCGCTTACTTTTGCTGAATACGATTCAGGTAATCGATGACGGCGAGGATGCGCGTCCGCACGACGACTTCCCGCAAGTCCCGCGAAGGATCGAGCGCGTCGTAGGTCGGATCAACAGTGTGAGGCAGGCCCTTGACGGGGTTGAACCGTTCTCCCCAAATGGGCATCTCGTGGGTGCCGTGCGCGGAAATTGCTTTCCGTCCATCTATGGTTTCGTAAACGGCGTTTATGGGAAAGACCCCGTTGTTGTGCTTCGCCAACGCCGTCAAATCGGCAGGTGGCACCTTCAGCTGCTCGCTGACCGGTCCTTTGCCTCGTCCATCCGCACCATGGCAGCTTGCGCACGAAGCCTGAAACTCTGCCTTCCCGACATCGGCATCTTCAGCGTGGGCGGCCGCGGCGAAAACAGCGGCCAGACCGGCAATGATTAGCGGCTTTAAGCATCGGTTCCTCATATCGCGCCCCCGGGCTTTCGAATAAATCAGTTTAGCGGTGATGGATTTGCTTTAGTTTGATGTAAGTCAATGGACTGCAAGGTCGCGGCCTTGGAGCCCAACCGACCGGACTATGCCTGGCATCAAGCCGATGAAGTTTCCGTGGACTTCTCAGTGGAACGACCGCTCCACTTGCCGCGAACCCCGCTTTAAGCAAGGGGTCGCAAATGGTTTGTGCAACAACGGCCAGGGTCTACCTCGGTCATCATTTCCACTTCAATTCTCGGGCCGAGTCGAAAGCCACGGCTGGGCGGTTTACTCTCGGCCAAACCGAAGCGGATCCTTTCTGGATTCATCAAGTGCGGCTGCCGCGGCAGCGGCATGGCATCAATCGAGAGCGACGCAAAGGGTCTGTGCCGGCAATGTACTGCGTATCGCGAGAGCGGTTCGTGCGAGAACAGCCGTCGCGTCTGCTTGGACGACATCGAAGCGCTCGCGATCAAGGGACTGCACCAGCACTTCGCTCAGCCCGCGCTAATTGCCGATTATGTCGATGCCTACAATACCGAGCGCAAGCGGTTGGAAGAAGGAGGCGAACGCCGACCGCGTCAGAACACCGAATGGCGCCTTGGCGAGATCGAGCGGGAGATCAGGCGCGTCATCGATGCGATCACACAGGGCGCGCCGCCTGAGCAACTTATCCCGCGAATGCGTGAGCTGGAGGCCGAGCGCAAAATGCTCGGCGAAAGAGCTCGAGGCTGCAAACGAAGCCGACAGCGTGATTGCCCTGCACCTGAAGGCTCTCGACCGCTACAAGCGTGCTGCGATGGAATTGGCGCAGGAGTTGAAGTGCGGCGCCCCGACCGAGTTCGCAACCATCCGAGAGTCGGTGACGGCAATTGTCGTCCATGCCAGCCCCAGCCGTCCGGGCGGCGCCGGAACCAAAGCCAACGCTGAGGACGACCGCAGTGTGCGGATCGATATCAAGGGACGTCTCGCCACACTCCGCGAAAATCCGACCCTTTTCCCGAACATGGCTCTGTCGGGGGGATCGATGGTAGCGGGAGAGCGCTACCGCCTTTCCCCACACCAGCTATACAATATCTCATCCAATCTTACGCATAGGGCAGTTCGTGGGCCCAGGGTAAGCGCAGTTTTACGCTCATGCAGGGGATGTTGAAAGATCCCCGGCTACGAGACAGGTGAAAGCGGCATTTGTCGGGAAAAAACGCAAGCGAGCGCATCTTCGATGCCGCTGTCGTATGGCACCCGTTCTGCCGGACTTTGCGAAAGCGCGTAGCTACGTGCGCACGAGCATTCAGAGACAGCGGCGTGCCCGTGCCCTGAGATGCCATTCAATGCGCAGTAGGTTTCGGTATCGTACCAAGCACGTTCATGTTTTCATCGCGCACTGTGACCGTGCGTCCGGTCTCTTCAGCGATCTTCTTAGCCGCTCTCATTGCCGCTTCCGGGTCCGAGTATTCAACTACAATGATGCTGCCCTTTCCCGAAAATGCGTCAGGATTCACGACGTTCACCAATAAGGGGGACTTCTGGTTCAAATCCAGGTCTCCTGTGGACCCCTGGCTTCCTGGAGGTGAAGAAGCCAGTGATCGCTTCACGCGAACCGCCCTGCGCGGTTTAGAGGGCGGATACGAGAGTTTGTGTGGAACGGTCAGTTCCGGCTTTCACATACTTAAATCCAGGGGCGCCGAGGCGACATGGCTCGAGCTGGGTCCCGTATTGATCCGGATACGCTCACCGGCAGGCTGAGGGCAATGTCTGACGATGTTGGAGATTGTCCTAAAAGACAGAGGCAGACGGGGTTGGGATTGGCAAGTTCGCGATCAATCCGAGAGAACCTTGCTCGCAGGACGAGAGAAGACCCGACAGGCCGCGAAATACATGGGCGACCGAGCCTTATTTCAACTGCTTGCAGCCAATCCAAAAGACATTGATCTTCAGAAGCCGACATAGGCCACCCTTTCACCTATCTCGAAGGCAAGCGGGTGCTTGGTCTTGCGCTTGGTGAGTTGCGCGGCAACCGCGACCTCCGCGCGGTTCTCGGCATGACCCCCAAGGCCCCGGGCCGTCCGGCTATTACGGGTCGGCAGGGAGATGCCGTATGGGATTTTCTTTCGCTTTCGAGCGCGTCGAAAGTCGAAAGATGAGAACTTCACGAAGTATCCGCACCTGACGCTCGGGATCGTCGCCAGCGCGATCGAGGCGGTGGTAACCGTGCCGAATTCCGTCAACAGCAGGATGCGGCGAAACCTCGTCAATCTCGGGGAGCAGGGGTTTGAAGAGTTGATCCGGGATATCCTCGCCAGAATGAAGCCGCTCCTGCGGCGCCATAAGGCCGCAACGCCGTGGTTCCGTGGTGTCCAGAGGCGCTACCCCTCGCAAAGGGCAGTGCCGTTCATTGATGCGAGGATCGATTTCGATCTCCGCACGGCGTTAGCATCCGGCGGACCGCCCAAGGTGCAGCCGCGCTGGCTGTCGGCAGCCTACGGGGCCTTTGCCGACAAGAAAGGCACGAACTATCAAATCCAGATGGGCGTCATATTCCGCTACGACCGCTGCCCGGAGCTTCGACAAGAAGATGCCATCGACCTCATCGCGGCATCCTGGCTTGCCTGCAAACCGCTCGTCGACTTGACACGATAACCCATCTGCTGAGCAGCGCGAAGGATCGTTACCCGTAGGGCGGAGACCTCGCGGCTCCACGCCGCGCAACCGGAGGTGTAGAGCCTGACCGGCGCAGCCGGGCGCCCCAACAGAAAGAGGTCAGTTCTAGGCGCGTTTGCGAGGTTTCTGTTGTTCGCGGATCAAGGCCTTGAGTTCCGCAAGCGTAAGCGGGACGGCGCGCCTGTGAACCATGCGATGACAATTGGCGCACAGGACATCCACATCAGCGACGGTCTTTAACCGAACCTTGTCGTCCGCCATCTGCCGCTTGTGATGGACTTCGATAAATTCCTCGCCGATATCGCCGTAGAATTCCGCGAAGTTGAAGCCGCATGCAAGGCAACTGGTGCCGTAGTGGATTTTCGCGGCTTTCACCAGCTTTGGATTGCGCGCAAAATATCTCGTTTCGCGCGAGGCTCGCTGCCCTTCCTGAAACTCGCTCTGGTCGATGTCGTCAGAGCCACGAACCAACTCATCATTTCGGAGTAGCTCGAAGCTCTTCAGAAACCGCTCATAGTTCGGGTTATCGGCCGGATAAAACACGCAGCGCTGTCCGATGAAGCCCTTATCAGTGGTCCTAGTCTTTCGGGGCACGACGAGGTCGCGCGCCGTTCCGGGTATCAGATGAGCGTCCTTCGATGAGGCCTCGAAATAATACTCCCAATTTCCGCGGATCGAGCCCTTTTTCGGCTTCTGGAGCTTATGATACACGGTCGCATTCTCGTACCAGCCGACCACGCGCAACTTCCTGCTTCGTTCATCGACAGCGCAAAAGATGATGGTCACTCCAGAGACAGCGTCATTGGACTCCCTCGCTCCCAATTTGCGCAGGTCGAAGTTCTGTCCGCGGTTCTCAACGAAGCCACGTACCGCCCCGTTCTCATCGGCAAAATTCAGTCGCTCGAGTGCGAGATCGTGAGCGGCGGGATACTTCATATTGCCTGCAAAAATGGGCTCGTCTTTCGATTTGTACTCTTCAGCCCAGACAAGCCTGCACAGCATCAATTTTTGAGTCATAAGCGCCAATGCCCATAAGAAAATAGCTGAACGCCGCGGCGGCATCGCGAACCGCGAGAGGCGAGCGAAAATCCCGTTCTGGTAGCAGAACAGAGAAGGCACCTACCGTCAATCCGTCCCCGTGGCGTTTACCGAGCTAGGCACGCAATTGGCGTGGCTATCCGTCTGGATAGTCATCAAGCTCCATCCGCGGTTCGAAGCGGTAGTGTCGGATTCGTGCCTTCCGATAATTCATCGACTCGCCGTCCAGGATAATGAACTTGAAGCGTCCCCCGATCAGCATCTGCATGACGGGACCAAGTGCATCGGCGGCCATGGTGAATCCCCAATACGCCCGCGTCACGCAGATCGATATAGCCCATGCCGAGCGGCCTTTGTTCATGCTCCTTTGAAGGCTACGAGCTGCGCATGTGGCATGAAGGTGAGCTCGGAACTTTCTGCTTTGCTTTTGAGCTTGCTGGGAAGCAGCAGTTTCGAGCGCAGAACCAGATGGCGGTGGTCGCTATAGGCGCTGGTCATCGTAACGAGGATCGTTCAAGCCAAAACTGTAGCTCCAGTCCCAATTCTCGATCTGAAGGATATAGCAGGACACGGCATCTGCCGGCCTGACGCTGGCTTCTGCTTTGCGCATGGTAGTGGCTCCGGTTGATCGCGTTCATCATAGCGTCCCCGTCATTCATCGGCACAGAACGCCCCCGCCGATCTCTCGGCAGGGGCGCCTCACTTGTATTGGTATCCATCTGGTTTTAGCCGCTATACCCTTCCATCCTGCGCGAACCGCTTCGTCCGCGTCGGAGTTTCTTGGAAGGACGCTTCGGTGTCCTCACCATTTTGGCCTTGGCTTCGAGCAGCTCGGCGATGACGGTATCGGGTATCGACGCGCGCCGTGGAGAGAGATTGCGCGAGCGTGTCCTCTCCAATTCCCTCCAGGGTTACCTTGTGGGCGAAGTAGCCCCCCTGTTGGGGCGAGTACAGAGTCATAGGCTCCCGAACATTGTAGTTCGTGAATTTGACAGGATATTCGCGCGGATTTGCCCCCGACCGCAACTCAGAGCTGAAGCCGATCTGCGCGCCTCCCCCGGAGCGTGTGGCGCTGCGGAATCCGGCAATTCCTGACGGTCGCGATCCTAAGGGAATTAGAACCAACTCGTAAGCGCCTGCCACAGGTCTTTGAGTGCGTCCCAACGGCGTCCCCAAAATCCACGTTCACTCCTGTAACGCTCCGCATGCGCCTGTTGCCGCATGCGCTGGTCACTTGCGCGGTTCGCTGCGATCTGAGCAGGGGTAAAGCCAAGCGCCCAATCGATACGGTTGTCCCTGATCCAGTAGTGAGATTGGCAGCCCGCACTCCAATTGCCGATTGACGGATAGATGCTTACGGAGTCGCCTTGCGTCTCCAATCGCCAGCGTCGCGGCTTAAGCGGCGTCACAATCTTGGTACCGCACCCGCAACAGCAGTTATGAGCAGCGGTCGCGTATTTCTGCGAGATGTAAACAACACCATTGTCGAGGAGTTTGGGTATCCGATCGACAAATACGGGGCGGATGGAGTCGATCTTATTCATAGAGTATCGCTCTTAGCGAGCAGGGTGTTTGCAATTGTATATGACACAAACCGCTCTTTACCCAAGTCAAAGTAAAAGCCGCGCAGCTTCTTCCATGCGATCACGGCGAGACAAGCATTGAGTGCGTTGAGATCCGCAACCTGGATGTTCTTATCGTATTCGTTGTTTACATCGTCGGTCGCAAAAGGGATGCGTGCACGAGCGCTTTCGCGGGCATCTGGAAGGCTTATGACGCTGCGTAGCATACCGCCAAGGGAATTGCGCTTGGCGTACAAGCCCATTCCGACGTCAGCGAACGGTATTCCGAGCGCTTCAAGCTTGTCGACGATTGCGCGCTTGGCAGCTCCCCCTTCCATGCAGAGAAAGACGAACGACATGCCGCTCAACTCGTCGAGGTTCGTCGCATCAATATGGAAGGGATGCGGGACGATTCCACGATGCATATGGGCATAGATTGACGCGAAATACTCCACTTTGAGCGGCTGCTCCCGTAATTCCTCAATTGCCGGGGCGCCAGGCGCGCGGAAAGCGTTGTGTGTCAAGAAACGGTCGGCATCAAAAATGTGGACCTTCTTGACGGGCGTCTTGGCCACCATGTCGAGCACGTAAGAGCCGGTCCCGCCAATCCCCACAATCGCGATCGCATCATCGGCGAGCCTTGCGGTGATGGTGTTAATTTCCGCGCGCGCCGACGCCGTATCGAGGTAATTGAAAGGTGAGTTGTCGTCTTCAGGCTCAATGACCCTGTGGGTTTTAGCTGTAGCCAAAGGGTCGACGACAGCGACGTGCTTGCCGAGAAGCGCGATATAGGCCGTCATCTTTTCATAGTAATTTTCGTAATGCCCACAGGCGGGCTTTCGCGAGAAGGAATGCTGGGCGACAAACCCGCTCCCAAGGTCGAACGAGCCGCTAGCATGCTGCAAGACAGTCAACGTGTTCCCCTGGCTATCGCAGGGATATTCACCGATGAATTTGGCGGTGTGATCCTGCGGCTGCGCGGTGATATCGCCCGCAAGATCCAGGTTTGACGCGAGCGCGCCGATCGCGATCTCGCGCTTGCTGTCGACGTAGGGCACGTCTTGAACAACCAGGTTGCCGGCGTTCGTTACCAGAACATTGTAGCCCTCCTTGCGCAGCCGCTGGAGGTCAGGGCTACGATCGATTGGTATGATCGACATCGAAGATGGTACCGTGTTTCTTGACCGTGACAGACCCTCCCTGCGGGAGGTCGCCGTGATGCGGAATGCTCTTGGCGTGTTCAAAGCTCACCGTGAATTCCGGGTCTGTGCCGGTCGGGAGAACTGGAAACGCGATCTTGACGAGTTCGTCAAACGTCAAAACGTCATGATCGACGACCACGGGATCGGTGTTGACGATGATGACGTAGTGCTTCTCGGGAGCGTCGCCGCTATGGAAGTGCTCGTCTTCGGTCAGCTCGATCTTCGGGCTATCAATCCGCACGAGTTTGTCTTCGTGATCGCCCTGAACCTCCTTGTAGAGCACCTTCCCGTCCGGGACATGCCCGAGCTCGTAAAGATCGGCACCCGATGTCGGGTTCGGCGAGTGCAGCAGCTTCTGATCGATGTGGATACGCACTTCGTGCTGGTGGTCCGACATATTCAGTCTCCCTTGAGAATCTTGGAAAGCGAAGCGCCCATGCGATCGCGCAGCGTGTCGAGTCGCATGTCGCTGCGAACGCTGGGCGCAAAGTCATCCCCGTAAGTCTTGCGCAGTGTTCCAACCAAGGTATCGCCGCGCTTCCGACGAATCTCGCCATCTCGGTCGCGACAACGGTTATCAAGGCCGGTTTTGCAGTGCTTCGACATCGACATTCCCTTTCTCAGCTCAGCAGCATATCCGCCGATCTGCTAAAGAGCGTACTACAAAACCTCAGCGACTACAACCCAGGGCATTCCCGGGCCCCGGTGCCTGTGGATTAGAAGTTGAAAAGTGAGGGCCCGGCCCCAGTCGGACCGATAATTCCGAGTTTGATCAGGCGGATGCGGGCGGCGTCGCCGGAAACCTCGAACCCGCTCTTCACAATTTCGATCAGATCCTGTCCGTGCGGATCGCGTTCACCGACGACTCCGAATAGTCCGTGCCGCTCCATGTACGACCTGATGAGCCGCCGAAGCGCCGATGCCGGCATCAGGAACGCACCGCACGCATATCCCGCCTGCCACTCCATCCAATCCGTCTGCACCGCATCGAGCATGGTATCGCGGTAGCAGATTTGCATGTTGGCGGTAGGTTTGCGTTTCAGCAAATCGGCGCTGGGAGGCTCCATATCCCAGAGAATGGCATGAAACCGGACATGCCCGTACTCATGGGCCAAGGTCGTACGAAGGCGATTTTGCCGACGTTCGTCCTCCGCAAGACGAGCCGAAATCTTGACCTGCGGCTTACGGCCGGGCTGAAAGAGGGTCAGACCCTCGACATTGGGACCGTACTCCGAAAGATCGGCGAATTGATCGAGGGATTCTGTATCGCGCTCGATCAGAACCGTTAATTCGTCCGTTGAAATGGGATAGCTGACTTCCCCACGACGCTCCTTCAGAAAGCTGGCAACGATGCTCTCGCACTCCCGATCAAGCTCCTGCGGCTTGAAGTGCGGGCGCTGCGAAAATCTGCCAGTCTTGTCCGGAACGTATCGCACCCTATCGCCGCGTCCTTCCTTTCGGCGGCCCACCTCGGAAAGCAAGCATCGCGTCGGTCACTTCTTTTTCTGTGAGGTTGCGGACTCGTACATCCTCAGGAAATCGTCCTGCTAAATAGTAGAGCCAATCGCGATTGATACCGAGCACGTCGGCGAATTGTTGCACCATGCGATCAGAAGATGGGCTGCGGCGATCGTGTTCAATGTCATTCAGGTATTGCGGTGAGATGGGCTCCTCATCTTCACGCAAAATCCGCGATGCCAGATCCTTTAAGCTCCAGCTCTTTGCCTTCCGGGCCTCGGCGATGGCCCCGCCGAAAGTCTTCTCAGTCGCCATAACACTCCCTTGCATGCGTCGATGCTCTTAAGACGCTAATACGCGGATTAGCGTAGCCCCCTTGGCGATTCAGGTCAATTCTCTCGTACCTGTCTGAGTGTGCTGTTGGTTGCGGGAGCCGGATTTGAACCAGCGACCTCAAGGTTATGAGCCTGACGAAGCGCTCATACGACGCGACAACACCAAGGAGCTTCCAATGTTGCCGTCGACTTTCACCATCGCGAAATTGAGCGCTCGGATTGCTTGGCCTGACAGCGAGATACTGTAATTGCATCTTGCTTCTGGGCCGACCTCGGTTGCTCGGCCGAAGATGCCGAAGCTTGCGCTGCAATTCTCGATTTACATACTTGGCGATTGGCTCATGATCGTGGATCTCGGTGCCGTTCGGATCGCAAAGAATGCATTCATGCGCGACTGACTGCACGGGCGGATCGGTTGGCCAGCGCGTCGGAAGCATCGGTCTCTCAACGGTGGAAGACCGTGAGGATAAGCAGCGGCTGAGCCGATTAACCCGCGACGTTAGTTCGCCCGCGTTCGCCAATGCTTATGGCGGATATTCGACTATTTTTGTCAAACGGATCTAAGCCATTGACATCACTGGCGCTCCCGAGGGGAATCGACCCCCCTGTTTCAGCCTTGAGAGGGCGGAAAGTCTGATCCGCCAGATTAATCGGAAAGCAAGATACAGGACTAACAGACCAATCGTCCTATTTGCGCGCCACAGCCACTCCGCCGCCGCACCTGCGCGTTAAATCCCTTCCTCGCGAGAAGCCCGAATCATAGTTGATCGAAGACTGTTCGGAGCTCGGGGTTGAGGCATGAGCGGGAACGACAAAGAGCTTCACGCTCTTGCGTTTGGGTCGTCAGATAAACCGAAAATACCGCCCTCGGCGAAGCGCCCGCGCAAAAACCGTGGGGTGCCGTCCCCTGCAACTTTCGATATCGATACCCTTCCGGGCAGCTCCAATCTCACCGCCCTGGAGGTGGCAGCAATCATCCGGCGCACCCCCGGAGCGCTGGAGCAGTGGCGGCGGGAACCGAACCACCCGCTGAAATGGCGCTACGTCGACGGGCGCCCCCTCTATCGGGTCGATGCCGTGCGGGACTATCTAGCCAAATGCAATAAGGCCGCTAGGGGTTCTCAGCCGCATAGTGTTCCCGGAGACGGCCGAGCAGCTCGGCCTTGATCGGATCGAGCGGATTCGTTCGCTGCAGGCGCACGACCTTGCCAACCCGTATCGCGCCGACCAGCTCCGCGATGTAATCATGAGCCGCTTCGAATGCCATCTTGCGGATGATCCACTGTTCGTCGTGATTGTAGACTTGATCGATTCCGCCAGGCTTTTGCCCGACACACAGCCGCTGGATCTCATTGTCGTAGCCGCAGCGGGACATGATGGTACGCAGACTCCGTCTCAAGTCATGCATGGTGAATTTTGTGACACCCGCCTCCTTGACTAGGCGGTTGACCATCTTGGTGAAGCCCGACATTTGGCCACCGGTCTTTGGTGACGGGAAGACGTAGTCGGACGTGGCGCGCCGAAAATGTTTCGCGGCCGCGAGCACCTCATCAAGGAGATCAGTACGCGGTACATCGTGGTGGAGGCCCATCTTGGTCCAGGCCGCGTCGAAGGTGACGCGGTCCTCCATGACGTGCTTCGACCACTCGATCATGGTTGGCTCGCTCCGGCGCGGACCACCGAGCAGGCACGTCCTTGTCAGAAGCCCGAAAGTCCCCAGCTTGCCGGATGCATGCCAGACCTTGATGATTTCTTCGTCGGTCAGGGCACGGCCCTTCGTTCGGCGTCCGACCCTTTGCGCACGGGTTTCCTTAGGCTCGCGATAACCGGCAAGCACATTGTGGTCGACATAGCCCTCCCCAACGCACCATTCGAGGAACGTGTGGGTGTGTTTGCGCAGGTCCTTGGCCGCGCCACGCTTACCGGTCTTGGTAACCTTGTCGACCGCTGCCATGATTTGCCGTCGCGTCAGGTCTCCGACGCCACTATCGGCGTGCTCCTTGAGCCCGCGCCGCAGCGCCGACATTGCCGGCTTCCAGTTGACGACCTGGCGTCCCGTCAATGACGTCTGGTAGGGACCATCTTCAACGATGAGGTCAGCCAGTACCGTGCGCTGCTTTTCAGCCGCCTGTTGCCGCCTCGCCTCACGTTTCGCGTCGTTCGGGTCCATGCCCTTGAACACCTCGCCCGCGGCAATGGTGGCGGCCTTGCGCGCGGCCTTCTCGTTGTACTTGGGCCATGGGCCGAGGGTCTTGCGCTGGGTTCCTCTCACCCCCGGCTTGGTGAAGAGGTAGACCCAGGTCCGGCCGCCGGTGACGCGCATGCGCAGGGCGAGGCCGGGCAGCTTGTCGTCGTGGAGATAATGCTGTGCTTTGCCCGGCGGCACCGTGGCGCTACGAATTACTGCATCGGTGAGTGTCAGCTGGTTGCTAGGCTCCGGCATGGCCCCTGCGCTCCTATCACGGTGTGCCCCCAAGACGCCCGGATCATCCAAGCGACGGGAAGCTTGCGTTGACTTTCCTTCGCTTTTCCGCCCCGGGGCACACCGGCGAGGAAGAACGGTCCCTTGAAGGACAGCGGGAGCACAGATCCCTCCCCGATTTGTGTGCCCCAAGGGAAAATCTGCGGCGGGCACAACGGGGGCACACAAAATGCAGTATGGCCGCTTATGGCCCATTGAGGTCAAAACGAACATAAGCTGATGTAATAGAATGAATTATTTCGACAACACTATGGCTGCGTGCGGTCTGCTTGGATCTACGGATTGTGGTTCACACGGGAGAGGTCCAAGGTTCGATCCCTTGTGCGTCCACCATTCCCCTCTCTGAACTGCCCGGTGCGGACGATTGTGGATATCCTGGCGTCCTTCGGGACCGCCTCATCGAAAATATCGAAAACAACCCCATGCAAAGTAGCCGACGCGCGTGCGACCGCGGCCACCATTCCGGCTCATTGCCGGCGGCAGTGGGGGGTGGACGACGGGTTGGCGGTGCGTCGGCTGAGCTCGCCGAGCAGGTCGCGGACGGCGCCGTCGAGTTCGTCGGATGGCGGGGTGGCTTGATCGGCGGGTTGGGTGCCGGTCGGCCGATACCAGCCGCGGGCAGACAGGTCGTCATTCGCGGCCCGAAGCCGCGGCGCGTAAACACGCGGCGATCGCCGCCTGCGGCGGGAGATCAGCTCCCGTACGCCATACCCGGCTGCGAACCCGATCCCGGTGACGAGAACGACAATCAGAATTTCCAGCATTGTGTTGTCCCACAATCACCCTGCTGCGATGCAATAAGCGCGACAATGCGGCGGCGGCTTGACCGGGACGGTTCCTTTTCACTGTATCGCACACAACCCTGCCCCCACGGAGTCCTACGGGGTTTTGTTTACAGGCCTCCTCGGCTACCTTCCGGAACTCGCGGAGGCTGGGACGTCTCGATGCGCAAGGGCAATGACTACATTCTGAAGCTGCGACCTTGGTCGCTGTCGACGTTCGTCGTCGCCCTGCTTGCCGTGGTGCTGGCCACGGCGACGCAGGAGATGTTCGCGAGCTTCGGCATGCAGTTCTATTTCGCGGGCTTCGTGCCGGCGATCCTGATCGCCGGCCTGGTGGGCGGCGCCCCGGCCGGCGCCTTCGCGACGATCATCACCGTTCCGATCGTGTGGTGGGTGTTCATGCCCCCCTATTTCGAGTTCGCCTGGCCAACTGCCGACGATTACGACAGCATCGCGATGTTCCTGCTGTCGAGCGCGCTCCTGGTTTGCTTCTCGCAGCTCTATCGGGAAGCGCTGGCCATTCTGCGGAAGTAGCCGGCCGCCGCGGGTCGCGGTTGCGCGCCGGCGGTGGCTAGCCGGTTGCTGGCGCGGATCGGTCGCCCTCAGATCCCGAACATCCAGACCGCGACGATGGTGGCCAGGGTCGCCACGCCGCTGACCGTCCAGCCCACCGCGTAGAATGTGTTCTCCGGGGCGGTGTCGAGCACCGTGTTGGTGGTATCCGTCACTGATCGCCAACGCATGGCGTCTCTCCTCGGAACTCCTGCCCAGCGACATAACGCGGCTCGCGGTTCCCGGTTCCGGCCACGTCTCATCGGTTGCGCCGTTCACGCCCAACTCACGGACTGCTGATCGGCGCCGCGGAACCTGCGACATTCTGTCCCGTTGAGGGGCGCTGGAAATCAACTTGGGAGAACCATCCGATGCGAACACTGATCCTCGCCGCCACCGCCCTTGCCTTTGTCTCGTCCGCCGCACTCGCGCAGGACAAGGCAGGCGGCAGCTCGGCCCCCGCAGCGCAAAGCGGTGACACGGCGACCAAGGGCGAGGCAACCAAGATGGCGCCGAAGAAGGCGAAGAAGTCCGCCAGGAAATCGAGCGCCAAGGGAAGCGCCAAGGCAGGCGCTGCTGCAACCGGCGACGACGCGGCCAAGCAATAAACAGAAACAATCGCGCTTGGTGACCACGGACTCGGTGATCACAGACTCGGCGATCACAGACTTGACGATCACGAAAAAGGCCGCCCGAAGGCGGCCTTTTTATTGGCTCGTTGTTGGCTCGGTGCGGATGCTGCCTCCGCCCGTCACGTCGCGATCAGCTGCGCCGATCGCTTGAGGCCGTGAGACGTGAGGCAGCGAATTGAAGTGCGGGAGAGGGAGCGAAAGAGGCGCAGAGCCGATAGTCCGCACCGCCATCGGATCGTTCTGAAAATTGACCACCAGCTCCAGTAATTGCTCCACCTCCCGCGCTTTCTTTTCTGCCGTGCATGCAGGGGCCGCGCATGATCCAAACGGGCTATCACTGCAATGCGCGGAAAGATTCATCGATAAGGCTTAACGCTGCGCGCCATCGTCGCGCCTGTCCGCAAGCCCGCTCTCTCGAATCCGCTCCGCAAACCAGAGCGAGTTGGCGGTATCGACGGCTCCACCGGCATAGACCTCGGAAGAGCTCACCCCGTTCGCTCCGACAATGAGCAGAACGCCCATCGCATAGGCAAACCACACATTCGGATCGGTCAGCGCCTGCAGCTTGCGCTGGTCGTGGTCGAGCGGCTGGTGATTGCTGTCCTTGCGCAGCTCGATGGCGAGCAGATTGTTCGGGATGTCGCGCTGATGCACGACGATATCGGGATAGATCGACTTGCCGAGATGGTCATCGGTCGAACTTCCCGAGCCGCGCGGCAGCCGCAGCGTGCGCTCGCCGAGCCGATCGTAGTTGCAGTCAACCTGCCAGCCGGGGAACTGCCGCTCGACATAGACCGCCAGCCGGTGAGTAAGCGTTCGCTCGCCGAGATCGCGCTCCAACAGGAACGTCTCCTGCGCATAGAATTCCTCGACGGCGGCGATCACCTTGTTCAGCTCGGTCTGCATTGGCGCCTCCGACTTGAACTGGACCGCCGCCGCGGCCTTCAAAATTGCGATCCTACATCTGCACTTCGATCAGCCGCGGGCCCGGCTCGGCGACGGCATTCGCCAGCGCCTTGTTGAACTCATCCGCCGATGTGACAGCCACCGCCGGCACACCCATGCCCTTCGCGAGCGCGACGAAGTCGAGCGTCGGCCGATCGATCTTCAGCATGTCCTGCGCGCGCTTGCCCGGCTCGCCGGCGCCGACGCCGTCGAACTCGCCGCGCAGGATCTGGTAGATGCGGTTGGCGAACACGATGGTCACGACATTGAGCCCTTCGCGCGCCTGCGTCCATAGCGACTGGATCGTGTACATCGCGCTGCCGTCGCCGACCATGCAGATCACCTTGCGGTCCGGACAGGCGATCGCGGCGCCGGTTGCGACCGGCGTCGAGAAGCCGATCGAGCCGCCCATGTTCTGCAACCAGTCATGCGGCGCAGCGCCCGCGGTCGGCGGAAAGAAGCCACGCCCGGTGGTGACCGATTCATCCACCATGATGGCGTTCTCGGGGATCGCGCACGCAATCGCCTGCGCGATCGTGGCGTGGTTGAGCGCGCCGGTCGGCTTCACCAGTTCCGGGTGCTGCTGCGGCTTGACGTCCTGCGCCGTGGCATGCAGCGCATTGGCGAGCGCCTCGAGCGCTGCGACCGAATTCTCGCCCCAGGCGGTCATGCGGTGCACCTCGCAGCCTTCCGCCTTCAGCATGCTCGGCTTGTTCGGATAGGCGAAGAACGCCACCGGATCGTTGGCTTCGACCAGCACGATGTGACGGAAATTCTTCAGGATCGGCAGCGCCTGCTCGATCACATAGGGAATCCGGTTGACCGAGAAACGGCCGCGGCCGCGCGCCATCCGTGGGTGATAGGTCTGGCCCATCACGGTGCAGCCGGTCTTGCCGGCGATGCGCTCGGCGAGCGCCAGCCCGTGCTCGGTCAGCGCACTGCCGGTGACCAGCAGCAGGGTATGCGCGGCGTCGCCGTGCAGGATTTTCGCCGCGGTGTCGACCGCCTGCGGCGAGTAGCTCGGGCGCTGCGCGTCCACCGGCACTTCAGCGATACCGTCGGCCTCGTTCCAGGCGGTGTCGGCCGGCAGGATCAGGGTTGCGATCTGCGGCGGCGCGCTCTTGGCCGCGGCGATCGCGGCGGCGCCGTCGGCCGCAACCGACTTGGCATCCGGCGAGGTGCGCACCCAGGACGACATCGGCCGCGCCAGACCCTCGATGTCGGAGGTCAACGGCGCGTTGTAGCCGATGTGGTAGGTGGCGTGCTGGCCGACGATGTTGACGATGCCGGAATGCGCCTTCTTGGCGTTGTGCAGATTGGCAAGGCCGTTGGCGAGACCTGGCCCGAGATGCAGCAGCGTCGAGGCCGGCGTTCCCTTCATGCGGAAATAACCGTCGGCCGCACCGGTGACGATGCCCTCGAACAGGCCGAGCACGCAGCGCATGCCCGGGACCTTGTCCAGTGCCGCGACGAAATGCATCTCCGAGGTGCCCGGATTGGTGAAACAGACATCCACGCCGCCCGCGACCAATGTCCGCACCAGACTTTCCGCACCGTTCATGAACTCGCTCCCATTTCGAGATGTTCTTGAGGTCGCTCCAGACCATGATCTGATCCAGTTGAATCAGATCATGCCCTTATCCTTTTGTTTGGTCGCGTTTTCTTTACGCGAACCGGTACCCACTTCGCTTGAAAACGCTCCAGATCAACCATTCTTCATCCGCTTCGTCAAAGGCTTGGCCGGACAATGCAGGTATCGCTTGCGAACTGTTGCCTTTTTAAACCGTGTTGTTCGAAAGTGCCGGAAGTCACGGCTTCGTCGCTTGCGAAACGCCGGCAATTGTGGCCTCTCTGGCTGCATATTTGATTGTTCGCGAGGGGACGGCCATGCGCCCGATTGCCTTGATGTTTGCCGCGCTCACGATCCTGGCTGGCGCCGGCCAGGCCCACGCCCAGTTCTTCGACTCCCGGGGCTACCAGTCCGACGCCTCGAGCTTCTTCGGCGGCGGGGACGCAAGCCCGATCCCGCGTACCACTGTCAACTACCCGACCAATTACGCCCCCGGCACCATCGTGGTGAACACGGCCGAACGCCGGCTCTATCTGGTGCTCGCGAACGGCCAAGCGCTGCGCTACGGCATCGGCGTCGGCCGCGACGGCTTCCGTTGGGGCGGTGTCCACCGCATCTCCGCCAAGAAGGAATGGCCGTCCTGGACGCCGCCGTCGGACATGCTGCGCCGCCGCCCCGATCTGCCGCGCCACATGGCCGGCGGCATCGAGAACCCGCTCGGCGCGCGCGCGATGTATCTCGGCTCGACGCTCTATCGGATTCACGGCTCGAACGAGCCCGAGACGATCGGCCAGGCGGTCTCGTCGGGCTGCTTCCGCATGACCAATGAAGACGTCAAGGACCTCTATGATCGCGTCTCGGTCGGCGCCACCGTGGTGGTGAAGAACTGATCGCGTCGATTTCAGCGGGACCAGGCCGCGGCCATCCGGCACGATCGCTGATCCCGCCACCTTGATCACGTCTTGCGCTGCCGCAAACCTTGCGGCAGCGTCGTCATGATGTCCCAGCCCCGCCTCTCGATCCTGTTCGTTGTCGCCGCAGCGCTCGCCGCTTGCCTTGCTGACGCCGCCAGACCCGCAACCGCCACCGAAGTACCGGCAATCACCGCGCGCCAGCGCCACGAGAAGAAGGTCTTCACCGACGCCGAGATCGTCGAGGGCTTTCTGAAGACCGCGTTCGGTGCCGAATATCATCTCGCCGGACGGGTGGACCGCATCCGCAAATACGACAGCCCGGTGCGCGTGTTCGCCGACGGCAGCCGCGCCGACCGCAAGGCCCAGCTCGCCCAGGTCATCGCCGACATCGGCGCGAAGGTGCAGCATCTCGACATCGCGATGACCGACGACAAGGATGCGGCCAGTGTCGTGGTCAAGTTGGTGCGCGATCGCGAGCTGTACCGCACGATCGCGACCTTCTACGGCCAGGAGCGCGCCAAGGAGATCCGTTCCTCGCTCGATCCGCAATGCCTGTCCGGCTTCCGCAAGAACGAGAAATACGAGATCGAGCATTCCGACGTGATCCTTACCGTCGACAATGGCGATTTCGTCTTCCTCGACTGCGCCTATGAGGAGCTGTTGCAGTCGCTCGGCCCGATCAACGACACTGCGACCGTGCCGTGGACCATGTTCAACGACAGCGTCTCGATGGGCTTCTTCGACGTCTACGACCAATATCTGCTCAATCTGCTCTACGACCCCCGCATCAAGCCCGGCATGAACGTGCAGGAGGTCAAGGCCGTGCTGCCCGCCGTGCTGACCGACGTCCGCGCCTGGGTGGCGAAGGTGAACCATCTGGAGTGAGGGTACTCTTGCTGCATGGGCACGGACGCTCACGGCATACACGGCCGTCGTCCCTGCGAAAGCAGGGACCCATACGCCGCGGCGGGTGTTGTGGACGGGACTCGTCGCTCCAGCATCGCGCACCAATAACCATTCGTGGTTATGGGTCCCTGCTTTCGCAGGGACGACACCGAGAATGTTGCACGGCTGGTGAGTCATATCCCGCTTGACCTTGCCCCTGCGGCCGCTCCATAAGAGGCGCGGTCAGACAATGCGAGGTGATTCGATGAATGCTGCTGCCGCCCGTTTCCTCAGCCCGTCCGAAGCTGCCAGGCAGCTCGGTATCTCGGCGAAAGCGCTGCGCCTCTACGAGGAGCGCGGCCTGATCGCACCCGGCCGCACGCCGGCGGGATGGCGCGCCTATGGTGCGGCCGAGATGGCGCGCTGCGCCGAGATCGTCGAGCTGCGCGCGCTCGGCCTCAGCGTCGGCGAGGTGGCGCGGATCCTGAGTGGCGACGCCGTCATGCTCGACCGCGTGCTGGCCGCGCACGAGGCCACGCTCGAAGCCCGCATCCGTCACTGCGGCGACAGCATCACCAGGGTGCGCCGGCTGCGCACCGACCTCGGCGGCGGCAAGATGCCCGCGACGCGCGACGTCATCGGCGCGGTGAGGACGCGGCCGGCGGTCGGCGTCGCGTTCGATCTGCCATGGCCGTGGGGCGGTGAGCGCTTCGAGCTGCGCGACATCAAGCCGCTGAACTACATCGTCGGCCCGCTCGGCAGCGGCAAGACGCGCCTCGCACAGCGCCTTGCGGAGGCACTGCCCGAGGCCAGCTTCGTGGGGCTGGACCGCACAGCCGACGGCGGTGCGCCCGTTCGCGCGCGCCTCGATGCCGACCCGGCGCATAACGCTCGGGTCGAAGCGAGCCTTGCCGTCCTCCGGGCCGGCGGCGCAATGGACTCGACCGCGCTGACCACCCTGCTCGCGGCCATCGAGGCCTGCGACGGTGCGATCCTCGTGATCGACATGCTCGAACAGGGGCTCGACGCGGCCAGCCAGGAAGCCATGATCGCGTTTCTGCGCCGTCGCGGACCGGAGGCCCGGCCGCTGTTCTTCCTGACACGCTCCAACGCGATCCTGGACCTCGACGCTGTCGGCGACGACGAAGCGATCATCCTGTGCCCCGCCAATCACAGCCGGCCGATCTGCGTCACGCCGGTGCCGGGCGCCCCCGGCTATGAAGCGGTCGCGACCTGCCTCGCCTCGCCGGAGGTGCGGGCGCGGACCGAAGGCATGATGGCGTGGCGACCATCCTGACTTCTCGCATTGGTTGTATTATAATCACATGACAATGCATGATGCAGGTCGGATGCACTCAGAAAAAGTGTGCTATAAGCTCACACACAATGAGCGAGCTTCCCCGTATCCAGGCCTTGCGTTGCTTCATCACGGTTGCCCGTGAGGGCACCGTGTCGCGCGCCGCCGCGATGCTGAAACTGACCCAGCCCGCGGTCAGCCTGCAACTGAAGGCGCTGGAGGAAAGCACCGGACTGCAGCTGTTCAACCGCACGCCCAGCGGCTTCACGCTGACCGAGGCCGGCGCCGCGCTGCTGCCGCTGGCGCACCGGGCGGTGGCGGCGGCATCCGACTTCAAGGCGACGGCGGATTCGCTGAACGAGGCGCAGCGCGGCACGCTGCGCGTCGGCACCATCCTCGACCCCGAATTCACCCGGCTCGGACCGTTCGTGCGCAGCCTTGCGATGTCCTCGCAACGCACCGAGGTCTTCCTGCGCCATGGCATCACCGACGACGTGCTGGCGCAGATCGGCCGGGGCGAGCTCGACGTCGGCTACTATGTCGACGCCACGCCGCCGGAGCAGCTCCTCCATCACAGCTTCGCCGAGCGGACCATCGCCGACGGCCGCTACCAGCTGGCGCCGCTGCTCAGCTACGACTACCGCGTCATCGCACCGATCGGCTGGCGGGACCGGGTGATCGGCAAGGGCTGGGCAGAGCTCGCCGAGATGCCCTGGCTGGCGACACCGCCGCATTCCGGCCACCGGCGGATGCTCGACGACATCTTCCGCCCGCTCGGCGCCCTTCCGAAGCGTGTCGGCTATACCGACCAGGAAGAGGCGATGATCGACTTCGTCGAATCCGGCCTGTGCCTCAGCCTCGCGCGCGACAATGTGCTGGCGACCCGGATGGCGCGCCCGCATCAGTTCGTCGTCGCCGACAAGGTGAAGCTCACCTGCGACCTCTCCTTCGCCACCCTCGCCGCCCGCCGCCACGAGCCGGTGATCGCCCACGCCTTCGCAAGCGTGCGCGCAGTGTGGAGTATCAAGCCGGCGATCGCCGGCGCCGGACCGACGCGGACACGGAAGGTCGCGAAGAACGTCTGACGCGGACACACGGACTAGACCGGCGGCGACAGAGGCCGGCCGGTCGGCGTTGGGGCCAAAAGCGGAAGTCTCGCTGCTCTTTCAGGGATACGGGAGATGGAGTAGTCTTCCGATCAGGAATTGCCTGCGGCCCGTCCCTTGAAAAGCAGGGAGCTTCGGGCAGGTAAAGCGTATTTCATGATGTGTGCGCAGTTTGGCGCAGAGAAGATGTCTGTCCGCACTTTTTTGCGCGACAGCAGGACGCCGGGAAAATGGAAAGGACGGTTTAGGCGCGCGTGACGGTCGGGCGAGCAAGCTCGCGCGCCATTGCCGTGCAAATGGAGATTTTAGAATGAGCACTTACTCGGCACGCATATTGTTTGCGACCAGCCTTATCACTGCGGCGCTGGCAGGCAGCGCAATCGGCCAGCAAGAACAGAAGCTCGGCACAGTGACCTTTCCTACATCCTGCGACCCCAATGTGCAGGCCGAGTTCAATCGCGGCGTCGCGATGCTGCATTCGTACTGGTTTCTGATCGCCCGGCGGAAATTCGAAGCAATCGCGCAGCAAGACCCCGGCTGTGCGATGGCTTATTGGGGCGTGGCGATGGATCTGCTTGGCAATTCGCTGGCAACCACGCCGACGGCGGCGGAGGCGCAGGCAGCCTGGGAAGCGCTGGAAAAGGCGCGGGCTGCCGGGCCGAAGACACCGCGTGAGCACGACTGGATTGAGGCACTGAGTGCCTACTTCCGCGATCATGACAAGGTCCCCGCAAATGCCCGTCTGGTGGCCTACAACGCCGCCATGGAGCGTATGGCGCAAAGCTATCCTGACGATTACGAGGTGCAGGCCTACTATGCGCTGACGCTGCAAGCATCGGCGCCGAAAAGCGACCTCACTTACGCCAATCAGCTCAAGTCGGCGGCAATCCTGGAAAGGCTGTTTGAACAGAACCCGCAACATCCAGGTGTGACCCACTACCTCATTCACGCCTACGACTTTGCGCCGCTCGCCGCAAAGGGGGTTGCGTCCGCCCGTCGCTATGCGGGCATCGCGCCGGCTGTGCCGCATGCGCGGCATATGCCGTCGCACATCTACTCCATGGTCGGGCTCTGGGAGGAATCCATCGCCTCGAACGCTTCGGCGCTCGAGATCCAGCCGGACTACTATCATGCGTCGGACTTCAGCGTTTATGCGTATCTGCAGCTCGCACAGGACGAGAAGGCAGATGCGATGATCAAGAAGTCGCTTGCCACCGCCGATCGCGGCGATCGACCGATCAACTTTGTCAATTTCACCGCCAAGGCGGCCATGCCGGCTCGCTATGTCCTGGAGCGGGCAGATTGGACCGGCGCTGCGACGATGCCGATGATACCGACCAAGTATCCGATGGCGGATTCGCTGATCCGCTTCACGCGCGGTCTGGGCATGGCGCGTACCGGTGATCTCGCCGGGGCCAAGCAGGAAATCGAAGCAATGAAAGCGTTGCGGGCGACGCTGCAAGGCGCCGACCAGTCCTACTGGGCCGACCGCACCGAAGAGCAGATGCTCGCCGTTTCCGCCTGGGTCGCACTGAAGGAAGGCGACCGCGGTCAGGCGTTACGGTTCATGCGGGCGGCGGCTGACGCCGAAGATGGCAGCCTCAAACACGTTGCGATGGAGAACCGCCTGTTTCCGTTCCGCGAATCGCTGGCCGAATTGCTGCTCGAGACAGGGCAGCCCGCAGCTGCTCTGAGCGAGTTTGAGACTGCGCTCAAGCAAACTCCCAATCGCTTCCGCGCCTACTGGGGGGCCGCCCGCGCCGCTGACGGTGCCGGCGATCGCCAGAAGGCAAGCGAGTATTTCGGCAAGCTCGTGGAGCTGACCAAGAGCGCCGATTCCGAGCGGCAGGAAATTCGTGAGGCCAAGGCATACTTGCAGGATCACACCGTCGGTAGTGCTCGACAATGACTGTAGGCGATCGGCTCGAGACCCGACGGCCGTCACTGCCGGGACGACAACAATGATCCGCGTGATCGCAGCGGCTGCCGTGCTCGGTGCGCTGGTCGGCAGCATCGCCATCTACTCGAAAACTTTGGCGGATCGGCAAGCCGGCCTGCCATTCGGCGGACACGACCGTGGAACAGAGGCGGCGATCAAGCCCGAGGCGTGGCCGATCTGCACGACCATGACGTCCGTCGCTCCGGATGCCGACTGGGTGCAGCTCGATCCGGATTTCAAGGCGGGCAAGAAGGCACTCGTCGCAGGCGATTGGAATCGAGCGATCGCCGCGTTCGAACTCGCCGCCTTGCGTGACCCCCTCAATGCCGACACCCAGAATTACATCGGGTATGCCTATCGGCGGCTACGCCAGCTTGGTCCGGCGATGGGCCACTACCAGCAGGCGTTGATGCTGAATCCAAGACACCGCAGCGCGCATGAGCACCTTGGCGAGGCATATCTCATGCTTGGCGAGCCCGCCAAAGCCGAGCAACTGCTTACCGCGCTCGGAAATCTCTGTCTCATTCCCTGCGAGGAATATGGCGATCTCAAGCGGATCCTTGCTGCCTACAAAGGGCAGAACGGCGAGATCAGATAGCCCGAACGGGCACGGAGCCGCACCGTTGAGCTTGCTCGATCATGTTTGTCCAAAGCCACCGTGCGAATGCCGGGAATGACCAAAGCGCGTCTCACGAGGCATTTCCTTCGGCGCATCTCCTACTTCAAAGCCAAGCTGGTGCAGAACGCAGAGACTTCACCGCTTCTCCAACCGTTATGCAGGCCGGTCTCCGTGCACTCATTATAGCTCTTGAAGTGGACGCCGCCGGGCCCGACGTTTCGGCATCCAGTGTAGGCGGACGCGCCGGCCGACCACGAGCATCCGACCCAGGGGCGGTCGCCCGACCTGAAGCTCGTCATGCAACCGCCGATGCAGAACACCGAGGTCGCAGCCGTATGCGCAGACGATGAGGCGGCGCTGCGGGCCGCCGCGTGCTGGCTCGACCGGTGTGGACCGGCAGCATGCCGCGGCGCGTCAACCGAAACCTCAGGCAGCGGGCTGGGTTGCGACCACGCTGGAGCGCTTGATCCGCACAGCAGCGGCACAATCGACAACGCGGCGACGGCGACATTCCTGACGAAGAGCGACGAGCCTTTCATAGCCAAGTCCTCCCAAATGCCGGATGGCAATTCCATCCCGGGATGCAGGCTAGCACACATTCAACCGCCTGAAATTTCTATTCGGCGGGTTGGCAGGTCATCGTGAGCCCCGACCTAGGCCGCAAACACCACCGGTTTCGTGATGTCCGCCATCGTCGGCACCAGCGACGGCGCCTCGCAATCCTGCAATGCGAGCTCGTCGACGAGCTCGCGCAGCCTTGGCGGCAAGTCGGCGTAATCGCCGCGCAGGGCATGACGCAGCCGCTCGCCGATCTCTTCGCAGATGGCGCGCGCGTGCTCGGACGCGATCGGATGAGGCTCACACATCGACGTGCACCGCTTGGGCGTGAGCTGCTTGCAAAGGCCGCGAGCCGTTAGACGGCATTTCCGCGAACGCGGATCCCGCATGCGCACATGCGATCAAAACCAGGATCCGAACGATGCTGAACATGGTTCGTACTCCCTCTTCTGATCTCTCAATAGCAGCAGGTCGTTGCCACCCGATTAGGGAAACTGGTTCTCGCGGCCTTTAAGGAAGTGGTAAACGCGAGGTTCAGGAACGGGCCGCAGCCGATCGTGTCCCCCGCGAAGGGGACAGACACAGCCAGCGGAATCAATATGATGCGGACCCGGACGCCGGTCGGCTATCATCGGCCGCGCATTCAACAAAAAGAACGTGCTGGGAGGATTTGCAATGAAGCTGGCCATGGCCGGACTCTGGGTACTCGCGGGTGCGATCCTGATTGCACCGGACGCGCGGGCCGACATCAAGGTCGGCGTCGTGGTGTCGGCGTCCGGACCGGGCTCGGCGCTCGGCCAGCCGCAGATGCGCACCATCGCCGCGCTGCCGAAGGAGATCGGCGGCGAGAAGGTCACCTATATCGCGCTCGACGACGAATCCGATCCGACCAAGGGCACGCAGAACGCCCGTCGCCTGGTGATCCAGGACGGCGTCGACATCCTGATCGGCTCCTCGCTTACCCCGGTGACCATGCCGATGCTCGACGTCGCCGCGGAAGCCAAGACGCCGATCATCTCGCTCGCGGCGGCGACCGCGATCGTGCGGCCGATGGACGACCGCCGTCGCTGGGCGTTCAAGGTGGTGCCCAATGACGACCTGATGGCGGCGGCGATCCTGAAATACATCGCCAAGTCCGGCATCAAGACGCTCGGCTATATCGGCGTCTCCGACGGCTATGGCGAAGGCTACTACAACGAGGTGTCGCGGCTGGCCCCTCAGCTCGGCCTCACCGTCACGACGCATGAGGTCTATGCGCGCGCCGACACCAGTGCGACGGGCCAGGCGCTGAAGGTGATCGCGACCAATCCGGAGGCGGTGTTCATCGCCTCCGCCGGCACGCCCGCCGTGCTGCCGCAGGAGGCGCTGCGCGGCCGCGGCTATGCCGGCAAGATCTTCCAGACCCACGGGGTTGCGTCGGAGGAATTCATCAAGCTCGGCGGCGCCAATGTCGAGGGCGCGATCTTCACCGGCGAAGCCTTCACGATCGCCGACGATCTGCCGGCGAACGATCCGTTCCGCCAGGTACGCGACGAGTTCGTGGCGTCCTATGAAAAGGCCAACGGGCAGAAGCCGAACATCTTCGGCGCGCATCTGTGGGACGCGGTGACGCTGTTCAGGCGCGCCGCGGCGATCGCGTTGAAGACGGCAAAACCCGGCACGCCGGAATTCCGCGCCGCGCTGCGCGACGAACTGGAACGCGGCAAGGACGTCTATCTGAACAACGGCCTCTCGACCATGAGCCCGACCGACCACAACGGCTACGACGAGCGGTCGGCGTTCCTGATCAAGGTCGACGGCGGCAAGTTCCGGCTGGTGAAGTAGGTCGCCAAGTTCAGCTAGTCGCCGCCCCATCGCCAGCGCGGCGGCTCGCCCTTCCACCAGCAGACGCCGGTGAGCAGGACGCTCAGCGCGAGCACGCAGCCGACAAAACGAGCCGGTGAGTGCGGCAGGTTCATCGCGCCGCTGACCGCGATCAAAGCCACGAAGCCTGCGAGAACCGACCAGCCCTGCCAGTTGTTGGGTGGTCCCCAGCCCCAGCCGTAGCGCTTGGCGGGAAACCAGTACCTGTCGTCACGCGGCATGGGATGGCTCCGGCTCTCGAGATCCCGATTTCGTAAATCCCTTGCGTTACACCTTGCCCTTGCCCGATCCGCAGATGCCCTTCAGCGCCTGCCATTCGGCTGATGACAGCAGCGGCTGGCCGTTGGGCTTATTGCCGGCGTCGGCCTTGTCCATGCGTGCGAGGCGGTCCTCGGTCAGCGGATGGCTGGAGATCAGCGAGAAGCCCTTGCCGCCTTCCTTGCCGGTGACGCGGAACATCAGTTCGCCCATCGGCTTCGCCGGACGGCCGAGCTTGTGCATGGTCTCGATCGCGAACGTATCGGCGTTGGTTTCGGCGTCGCGCGAATAGGATGACGTCACCAGCGAGCGCGACGCGAAGATCAGCGCGCCGGAGCCGGTGACGTCGCCGAACAACAGCCCGATCAGGAACGAGGTGCCGCCATTGTGGATCAGCTCGCGCATGCTGTCGCGATGCCGGAGATGGCCGAGCTCATGCGCCAGCACGCCGGCGATCTCGTCGGGGTTCTCGGCCTTCTCCAGCAGCCCGTCGAACAGAAACACCTTGCCGCCCGGCAGCGCGAAGGCGTTCGGCATCGGCGTCGCCAGCACGTCCGACTGCACCGAATTGTCGAAACCTGCGGACTCCCGCAACTTGCCGACCAGCTTCGCGAATGCCGCCTGGCCGGCCGCGTTGCTGCAGGGCTTGCCGTCGAACAGCACCTTGACCTGCGCCTCCGCGACATCGCCGATGCGGCGCTCGAAAGAGTCCGGCACCAGCGGCGTCAACCGCTCGGCGGCCAGCGGCACGCCGAACAGCACCACCAGCACGATCGACACCGCAGCCGCGACCGACCAGCCGACGATCGCGACGACGCCCTTGCGGTTCGGCAGGTCGGCCTCGAGCGTGGCGCAGCGCGCGACCAGTTCGGCGATCAGCGCTGGGTCGCGGATCTCGAGCCGCGCCAAAGATGGCGCGGTCAGGCAGCTCAGCCGCAACAGGCCGGACGGACTGTCGGCACGGCGGATGTCGTGAAACGCCCAGCGCGCGAGCTGTTCGTCGCCCTGCCTGATCTCCAGCGCATCGGACAGTTTGAGCGCGACGATGCGCCGCCGGTTCGACAGGCCGTCGAAGAAGACGCCGCCGGGATCGGGCGTCGCCGCGGAGTTGGTCGCGCTGGAGTCTGACTCCATGTCGCTAGAATCCGCCGACATCGAGGCCATCGGCAAAACCCTCGCCGAGCGCATTGGCGAGATCGCCGCGCGCGGTGACGTTGGCGGCGGCAGCGATGTTGTGCACGATGGTCGAGGACAGCACCCGGACCCAGAGATCGCGCATCAGATAGACCCGCATCACCACGTTCATCGCCAGCGCAAAGGCGAGATAGCCGATACCGAGCAGGACGATCAGGGGAATGCTCTTGGCGAACGCCTCGGTCTTGAAGAACGTATCGATCGAAGAGCCGCTCATGCTGGCGACCAGCAAGGTGCTGAGCACAACGTAGACCGCGAACACCACGACGAGCAGCAGGATGCAGCCGATGACCTTCCAGTAAAGGCCGATCAGCGCGCCGCGGCTGAGCGTCGATTCAAGCCGTACCTCGCCGAAGCGGATGCCCGACAGCCACCAGCGCCATTCGACCGCCTTGAACGCGGCATAGGCGAACGGGGCGAAGACGTAGGACGACAGCGCGAACGGCATCAACAGCCACAGCCACCAGCCGCGCTTGAAGAACTCCCAGCCGCGGCCTTCGAACGAGCCCTGCAGGTCGCCGTAATAGGAATGCCGCATCTTGTAGCGTTCGAGCGCCGCCTCGCGCCACGGCAGCGCCAGGCCGAACGTGATCACGACCAGCAGGCCCCACAGCGAGGCGTTGAGCGCATAGATCCAGCCCGAGCCGCTCATCCAGAAGCGGACGCCGCGCCACACCGTGCGGGTCAGGCGGTAGCGCCGCGCGCGATAGATCGCGAACTGGCCGAACACATAGAAGAACGCGACCAGCGGCAGCGAGGCGAACGCCTTGAGATGCTCCGCCTCGATACCGATCAGGAAGTAGCCGAGATAGACCGGCAGCAGGATCGCCAGCGCGACCAGGAAGCCGATCAGCAGCTCCTTGCCGCGGCCGGTATATTCCGGCGCGTCGCCATCGATCAGGGTGTTCGACCAGAGGTGGCGGCGGATGTCGGTGGTGAGCCAGAACCGGTAGAAGCCGACGGTGACCAGCTCGAGCCCGGCGCCGCGCGCGACCAGGCGGAGGAACTCCTTCCGGCTCCCTGAAAATGCCACAGGCATCGGCGGCGGAACCGGTTGCGGGGGCGGCTGCGGCGGCCCCAGCGGGGTCCAGCTCATGTCGTTCACGGGATAACTCCAGGACGGGACAATCTCTGCGCATCAAAAGCACAGGTTTGTCGCTCTGAGTGTGATCCAGGTTTCACACGAGGTCGAGATCGCCTGGCGATTTTTGGCTGGGTGCGGTTGGCTATGCCTTAACGGCTGCCCGGAAACAGACCGGTCCTCGATGCGGGTATCGACCAGCGTCGGAGCCTGGCGGCCGCCGCCCTGTGCGGACACTTTGAGAACGACTCGCTTTCGTTTTGAGAACAAGTCGATCCCAGATCCTCCTGAAAGAACTTGCGAATTTCGCCTCGATTTCTTCGCCGATTCTGGAGCTCAAAAATGCGAGGGAGGTCAATTCAGCGTCTTCGTGTCCCTCCTCCGGGAAACCCGGCGCGGTTCACTTTCTGAGATGGTCCTCCGGGATGGCCAGGATTGCTGTTCTCGCCGAAACGCGCCGCACCTTGCCGCATGAGACTGCGACCGCAGTTCGCTATCGCAGCTTGCCGAGCCACAGCGCAGCGAGCGCCGAGCGATTGCGCACGCCGAACTTGGCGTAGATCGACTTGACGTGGAAGTGCGTGGTGTTCGGACTTTGGTCGAGCCTCTGGGCGATCTGCTTTTCCATGTGCCCGTCGAGCAGTGCGAGCAACACCCTGCGTTCAGCCGGTGTCAGGGGCGCGTTGGCGATGAGCAGACCGTGGCTGAGCAGTTGTTGCCGGTAAAACCATCTCAACCCACGCATCACGAAGTCCAGGCGCTTGCTGTCCGGCGTCGAGAAGCGGGGCGCCTGCGCATCGCGAAACACGAATAGGTGAATCCTGACGTCGTCATTGAGTGCACAGCGCACGGAAATGCTGTCGGCGAGACCGACTTCCAGGTAGTGCCGCCGATAGTGTTCGCCCTCGAACCATGCCGGCGGCAGCGCTTCGAAGAGCAGGCGGGTGCGGAACGGCTCATCCCCCGACACGGCGAGGATCTGAGACAGGTCGACGTCGGTGGACCAGAGCGTATCGAACTGCTCCTGCACGGATGCGGCCACCGCCGGTATCGGGTCCAGCAGCCGGACGAGGCGAGGACGCCAGCCGAGCAAGGGATCGGTCCGCGTTGGCGACGGCAATCGCACGACCACGGCCCACAGCGCATTGCGTGCCGACAACATGGCACACAGGGTGGCCAGCAGGTGCGTCAGTGCGGCGTCGCCGTCGCCGACGGAGAACTCGGCCAGCCGATCCCAGAGTGCGTAGACGTTTTGATTCTGCGGATTGGTGGAATCCGTGGATAGATGCATGTCCCCCCTTCCCCCGAAAAGAGTGTGCAGGTCATCGAACTTCAGGCGAAGCATAAGGGACACCAGACCACCTTTCTAGGTAGTTCCCAGGCGCATCAAACGGCGCGATACAGTGCGGGTATTGCGAAGACTGGTCTTCTCACCGACACGATATTCGGAGATTAACGATGCGCACAGCAACGGGCGCGCGGCGGCTTGACACGCCCGACGACGACCGGACGGAGCGGCGATGGCGTCTCGGCTTTTTCATCGCCCTATCATGCGCAGTCTTGATTGCACTCGCGGCCTTCGTGCAGGAGCCACCCGGCGAAGGGGCAATCCGACCTACTGGCCCGCTGCCAGCGATCGACATTCCCTGATCGAGCGCTGTTGGCACCCTCCTGGAGATCATCATGCGCGCCGTTGCAGCTGCTGCGATTGCAAAGGCTTTTGTCCGGGTATTCCCGGCATCGTCAGTGCAAGCAAACGTCCTTAAGCAGACCGCGTCGTTCTGCGGAGCCGCCCTCCTGGTGTGGCTGCTATCGGTGACTTATGGGCTGGATCTCAGTGCCGGATTCTTCTAGCCGATCGGCATGTGATCTTGGGTTTGCTTCGGTATCCGGGCCCCTTCAGCCGCATGTGCAGGGGGCGTCGCGCTCTTCAGGGGCAAGTTCATAAAAGGACGCGGAAATGCTCTGCCCAGACGGTCTGCTCTGCGGCTCGAAGTCCTGGGTTGAAGCTGCCGGCTATCTCGCATCGCTTCTCGTCTTCGCCACGTTTTGCATGAAGACGATGCTCCCGCTCAGGATCGCGGCCATCTTGAGCAATGTCGCGTTCATCGCATACGCGTTCTGCGACGGCTTGTATCCAATCCTGATCCTTCACTCGGTTCTGCTGCCTCTCAACGTCGTCCGAGCAGTCCAGATGCTCCGCCTCAGGCGAATTGTGGAGCAGGCCTCCAAGGGCGAATTCACGACCGAACCGCTACGTCCGTTCATGAAAGCGGCGACGTGGAAGGCCGGGGAGATCATTTTCAGGCAAGGCGATCACGCCGATCGCATCTATCTGCTTGCAAAGGGAAGCGTACGCCTCAATGAAATCGATCTCGTTCTGGGGGCGGGAGAGCTGTTCGGGGAAATTGGCGTTTTCTCGACGGCACATCAGCGTACCCAGACGGCTCAGGCAATTTCCGATGTCGAGCTGCTCTGGCTCACCGAGGGCGAGCTGGCCCAGGTGTGCCACGCGGATCCTGCCCTCGCTTTCCACTTCCTGAAGCTGTCGATCAACCGCCTGCTGACCAACACGGGACGCCAGCCGGGTCGTTCTTTCGCGGTCCCTATACCCCCGGCCGGCGAGAACGAGCTTCGAACCTCAACGAGGGAAATCCATACTTACCGATCAGGTGATGGAACGACCAGCAAGGACGCCGCCGCAAGCGAGGACAGGTACGATGAACAAATGGATCCTGTCGGCATGCATTCTGGTGCTGACGGCGGCTCCCGCAGCGGCCGGCGACGTGCGGCTGGATTCCTATCGCAATCCAGCGAATGAGAGTTTCCGCATCTTCAATCATATGTACCTGGACGGCGTGAAAGGCGGCCTGATGGCCTACAATGCATGGCTGCGGCGCCACGGCCAACCGTCGTTCTGCATGCCCGGCAACCTCGCATTGTCCACCGAGCAAACCGAGGAGATCATGCTGAAGTCGGCCGACAAGCGGTCCGCAAAGGGCGATGCCTTGGTCGCGCTCCTGCTGCTCTGGGGCATGCAGGACACCTACCCCTGCGAAAAGCCCGGCACCGAAAAAACCGACAGCCAATAAAGGCCCAGCCCCGTTCGCACGCCTCCGCCCGGCCAAATCAAACACCGTTTCAAACGCGCATGGTCGCCGCTGCTCCGCCTCCACAACAGGAAAAGCCCGGATTCGGCCGTTTTGGCCGGCTACCAATGCGGCCAAATGCGCGCTGAGAGCCCTTGCGCAAACCGCGGAATGGGAATGTAATTCGGTAAAACATGTCGCGCCGGCGATGCCCCGGCAGCACAAACGGTTGAGGAGCCGCTCATGCACGGGACCATCGATCTCGCCGAGGCTACGAATCTGGACGCCGCCCGCGAACGCGCCAACACGCTTCCGCTCGCGGACTACGATCCCGGCGATCCCGAGCTGTTCAAGAACGATACCTTCTGGCCATATTTCGACCGGCTGCGCCGCGAGGATCCGGTGCACTACTGCAAGGACTCGATGTTCGGTCCGTACTGGTCGGTCACCCGCTACAACGACATCATGGACATCGAGACCAACCATTCGGTGTTCTCCTCGGCTGCCTCGCTCGGCGGCATCACCATCCGCGACGTGCCGCCGGATCTGCGCCGCGAAAGCTTCATCGCGATGGACCAGCCGCGCCATTCGGCGCAGCGCAAGACCGTGGCGCCGATGTTCACGCCGACGCATCTTGACGAACTCGCAACCAATATCCGCAAGCGCTCGACCGAATGCCTCGACAACCTGCCGCGCGGCGAGGTGTTCGACTGGGTCGACAAGGTCTCGATCGAGCTGACGACCCAGATGCTCGCGGTGCTGTTCGACTTCCCCTGGGAGGACCGCCGCAAGCTGACGCGCTGGTCCGATGTCGCGACCACCCTGCCCGGCGCCGGCGGCCTCGTCGCCACCGAAGACGAACGGCAGGCCGAACTGATGGAATGCGCGAGCTATTTCGCCAGGCTCTGGAAGGAGCGCAGCAACCAGCCGCCGAAGAGCGACCTGCTCTCGATGATGGCGCACAGCGACGCCACGCGGAACATGGACCCGAAGAATTTCCTCGGCAATCTGATCCTGTTGATCGTCGGCGGCAACGACACCACGCGCAACACGCTGTCCGGCAGCATCTATGCGCTCGCCAAGCATTCGGAGCAGTACCGCAAGCTGCGCGAGAATCCGGCGCTGATCGACAGTTTCGTGCCCGAGGTGATCCGTTGGCAGACGCCGCTTGCCCATATGCGGCGCACTGCGCTCGCCGATTTCGAATTCCGCGGACGCCAGATCAAGAAGGGCGACAAGGTCGTGATGTGGTACGTCTCGGGCAACCGCGACGAGGAAGCGATCGAGAAGCCCTACGAGTTCCTGATCGACCGCGCCCGCCCGCGCACCCACATCTCGTTCGGCTTCGGCATCCACCGCTGCGTCGGCCTGCGGCTCGCCGAACTGCAGCTCAAGATCATCTGGGAAGAGATCCTCAAGCGCTTCGACACCATCGACGTGGTGGAGGAGCCGCAGCGGGTGTATTCCAGCTTCATCAAGGGCTACGAGACGCTGCCCGTGCGCATTGCCGCGTGACGCATGGAAGGTTTACCCCTCTCCCGCTTGCGGGGGCGGGTTGGGGTGGGGTTTCGCCGCAGACGAAGTCTTTGAGTGGAGAAAGCCCCAACCGGATCGCGTCTTCGATGCGATCCGACCTCCCCCGCAAGCGGGAGAGGTGGAAGCCAGAGCATTCAGTGGAGCTACCGGAGATGAACGTCCAGACCGCCATCCGTGCCGACCGGGCCGAACTGCTGCGCCAGGCGCGCGAGGAAGCCTATGCGACGCCGCTGAAGGACTTCCATCCCGGCGCGCCGCGGCTATTCCAGAACGACACGCTGTGGCCGTGGTTCGAGCGCCTGCGCAAGGAAGAGCCGGTGCACTACTGCACCAATGCCCCGATCGAACCGTATTGGTCGGTCGTGAAGTACAACGACATCATGCATGTCGACACCAGCCACGGCATCTTCTCGTCGGACTCCACGCTCGGCGGCATCTCGATCCGCGACGTGCCGCCCGGCTACGACTACCCGAGCTTCATCGCGATGGACCAGCCGAAGCACGCCCATCAGCGCAAGACCGTGTCGCCGATGTTCACGCCGACGCATCTGGATGAGCTCGCCAAGCTGATCCGCCAGCGTTCGGCCAGCGTGCTCGACAATCTGCCGCGCAACGAGACCTTCAATTTCGTCGAGCGCGTCTCGATCGAGTTGACGACCCAGATGCTGGCGACGCTGTTCGACTTCCCCTGGGAAGAACGGCGCAAGCTGACGCGCTGGTCCGACGTCTCCACCGCGCTGCCGAAGAGCGGCATCGTCGACTCGCCGGAACAGCGCCGGCAGGAGATGGACGAGTGCTACGCCACTTTCTCGAAACTCTGGAACGAACGCGTCAACTCGGCCCCGCGCAACGACCTGTTGTCGATGATGGCGCATAACGACGCCACGCGGCACATGGATCCCGATAATCTGATGGGCAACATCATCCTGCTCATCGTCGGAGGCAACGACACCACCCGCAACACCATGAGCGGCTCGGTGCTGGCGCTGCACGAGCATCCCGATCAGTTCCGGAAGCTGAAGGAGAACCCCGAACTGATCGACACTATGGTGCCCGAGGTGATCCGCTGGCAGACGCCGCTCGCGCATATGCGGCGCACCGCCCTTCAGGATACCGAGATCGGCGGCAAGACGATCAGGAAGGGCGACCGCGTCGTGATGTGGTACGTCTCCGGCAACCGCGACGACGAGGTGATCGAGCGCCCCGACGAGTTCATCATCGATCGCGCCCGGCCGCGCATCCACCTGTCGTTCGGCTTCGGCATCCATCGCTGTGTCGGCATGCGGCTCGCCGAACTGCAGCTCAAGATCGTCTGGCAGGAGATGCTGAAGCGCTTCGACCGCATCGAGGTGGTCGGCGAACCGAAGCGGGTCTATTCCAGCTTCGTCCGCGGCATCGAAAACCTGCCGGTGCGTATCCCGGGCTGAGCTTAGATAGTCCTTGGCCACACATGCGATCGGCCCTATGTCTGGGCTGAGCGGTCGATGCGCCGCGTCTCGCAGTTTGGGCCAGTTGACGGAACATGAACCGAAAAGAACGGCGTGCGGCCGGTAAGCGACGGGACGAGTCCACCAGGAACGCACCTGCTTTCGGCTCCGCGGGCGTCAGCATTGCTGGCCTCGCTGCGGAGGCAAGCCGCTTCTACGGAATGCGCCGCTTCAATGAAGCGCAGGAGATTTGCCGGCAAATTCTCGCGCGTGAGCCTGCGCATGTGCAGAGCCTGAACCTTCTCGGCCTGATGGCGCAGGCATCCGGCGATCACCGGGTCGCGGCGAAGATGTTCGCGAAAGCCATCGCTTCGGACGAGGTGAACGCCGCCTGCCACTACAATGCCGGCAACTCCTGTTTGGCGCTGGGCAATCGCGCCAAGGCGTCCGCGCATTTCAGCAAGGCGCTTGCGCTCGGCATGGATGCGAAGGCTGTCAGCTTCATCCTCCAGAGCCCTACCGTCACCGCCTATGTCGGGCGGATCGCCGGTCAATGGCCGCTGCCGGTACCGAGCGTCGAACTGTTCGGCAGCGAAGGCATTGCGCCGCTTGCGGGCGACCTGTTCCTGCGGTCGGCGATGGAAGCGACGACGCTGGCGAGCATGCAGCTCGAGGTGCTGCTTGGATATGCGCGGACCGAGCTGCTGCGGCTCGCGAGCAACAAGAGCGACGTCGACGACGACATCGTTGCCTTTGCCTGCGCGCTCGCCCGGCAGTGCTTCATCAACGAATATGTCAATGGACAGGCTGCGGTGGAAAGCGAGGCAGCGGGCGCACTGCGCGATCGCTTGCTGCAGGACCTGGCATCAGGTGCCGCGATCACGCCGCTCACGCTGGCCGTCGTTGCGGCCTATTTCCCGCTTCATGCCCTGCCTGAGGCGGACGCACTGCTGCGCCGGGACTGGCCTGCGACCACAGCCGGCCTGTTGCGGGTGCAGCTTCGCGAGCCGCGCGAGGAGATGGAAGAGCGCAACGCCATTGCGGCGCTCACCCCGATCAGGAACGACGTATCCGTCGAGGTGATGCGCCAGTACGAGGAAAATCCCTATCCGCGCTGGACCGTGAACCCGCTAACGGCGTTCACCGCCGATCGCGCGCGGGGACGAACCGTCGCGACCGCGGAACAGCGAGCCGAGCGGGATATCCTGATCGCGGGTTGCGGCACCGGTTCGCACGCGATCCAGATCGCGCAGGTCTATCCGAACGCCCGCCTGCTCGCGGTCGATATCAGCATGACTAGCCTCGCCTATGCGCGCCGCAAGACGCGGGAGCTCGGCTTGCGCAACATCGAATATGCACAGGCTGATATCCTCGAACTGGGTTCGATCGATCGCACCTTCGACAGCATCGAGTCGGTCGGCGTGCTGCACCATCTGGCCGAGCCCATGGCCGGCTGGCGCGTGCTGGTCTCGCTGCTGCGGCCGGGCGGCACGATGCGCATCGGCCTGTACAGCGATCCGGCGCGCCGCGTCATCGTGGAGGCCCGCGCCCGTATCTCCGCGCGCGGCTATCGCGCCACTGCCGACGATATCAGACGATGCCGGCAGGATATCTTCCGCGAGGCGGACCAGTGGAGACCGCTGATCGGCGCCAAGGATTTCTACAGCATGAGCGGCTGCCGCGATCTGCTGTTCAACGTCATGGAGCACCGCCTCACGATTCCCGAGATCGCGGCATTCCTGAACGAGCATGGCCTGACATTCCAGGGCTTCGAGCCGTTTGACGATCCCGCGGTGCTCGAACAATTTCACAAGCAGTTTCCGGGCACGGCGGACGAGACCAATCTGGATCAGTGGCATCGCTTCGAGGTCGCTCATCCCGAGACGTTCTGGGACATGTACGTCTTCACGGTGACGAAGGACGCGCCCTGACGCTTTCGGACGCTGCCGATCCGGTCATGCCCCGGTCGGATTGAAGACGGCGTTGGTGCGCTCGCGCGCGATCCGCTCGCCGCGCAGGGCGAGGTCGCGCAACTGAACGAACATCATCGCCGTCATCAATGCATCATCGAACGCATCATGCTGGTTGAGGGAGGGAATGCAGAGGTCCTCGAGGATTGCAGAGAACGAGAGATCAATCGACGTGTTGGGCGGCGCGTCACCGTATTTGCGATCATAATACAGCCGTGATACCTCGATGCGTTCGTTCGGCAGTTCGATCCCCACCAGCGGCAGGATGTACTTGTCCAGCATAGCGACGTCGAAGTCGATATAGTAGCCGATCAGCGGGCGTGAGCCGATGAAACGCAAAAAGCTCGGCAACACCTTCCAGACGATCGGCGCGGCCTCGACGTCCGACTGACGCAAGCGGTGGATCTTGATTGCCTCCGCCTTCATCTCACTGTCGGGATGCACGACTGCTTCGAAATGCTCGCTGGTCAGAATGCGGTTGCCACGGATCTTGATGGCGGCAATGGTGACGACGTCGTCTGTCCGTACGTTGAGACCGGTCGTCTCGCAATCAATGACGACGACGTCGTCGTCCGGAGGACGATCGAACATGAAGCGGTACGACTGGTCGCTCAGAGTCGCCCGGTGGAGCAATCGTTTGATCGCACGAGGAAGCATCCTAGAACATCGTAAGCTTGAAGTGGTGCCGGATCATCTCGCGAAACTGCTTCACCACCTGGAGTGCGTCGCGCAGCAGATGACGTTCCATGCTGGACAGATGCGCCGGCCTCACCAGCGTGCCCGACGTGCCGGCGGACGCAGCCAGTTGTCCATCGAGCCGGAGCATCAGCAAGAACCGGAAGGCTTGCTTCAGGTCGCGTCCAAACTCGGCGCGTAATACGCCCAACTCGCACAGCCGGGATATCCGCTGGTCGGTGGAGGCCTCGCGCAGCCCCTGCTCCAGCGCCAGGCTGCGAACGCCGTGGACGATGGGAAAGATGCCGCCCTTCTTGAGATCGAGCGCATCCCCGGAGCCTTCAGACGTGATCAGCTGGTTGAACAGGCCGATTGGCGTTTCGAAAGCATCGATCGCGCGCGCGAAATGGGCCAGAAAGGCCTGCTCGCCCCGTATCAGGTCGATCAGCTCCGCCTTGGCACCGTCGAGCAGCTGCGCATTGCCGGCGATCGCTTGCGCATCGTAGATGATGGCGACATTCATGTGGGCGGTCTCGTCGGGGAGCGCGACCCAGCGACGAAAATCCGCGAGGTATTCGGGAAGCGGTCTGGACCACGCCGGATTGCTCACCATGACGTTGCCGGGACAGGGCGGAAAACCGAAACTCCGCAGAGCGCCGGAGAAAGCGCCCCGGAACGCTTCAAGAGTTCCTGCGTCGACTGGGGCGGACAGGATGAGACCATTGTCCTGGTCGGTGCGCATGGTTTGCTCGCCGCGCCCCTCACTGCCCATCACGATAAGGCAGCTGCCGCTGCGCAGCTCGTGCGGCGCTACCATTTCGAACAGCCTCGACAGCAGGCGCCTGTTGAGGTCGGAGACGATCTCAGCGATCACCTCCACCTTGACACCTTGTCGCCGCAACGCCCGTGTTTGCGCTTCGATCTCGCGCGCCGCGACGGCCAAATCCCGCTGGTTCAAGGCCCGGTCGATACGACCGGCCGTGACCTGGGCGCTTCCTGCCAGAAATCCCAGCAGGTCGATCTCCTCCAGAATGCCGACGAACTGTTCGCCGTCTTTCACTGCAAGCCGCCGCTTGTTGTGTTTCGTCATGAGCAGGAGAGCTGAGGACACGAAATCGTCGCGACGGACCGATACGATGTCGAAACTCGCGAGCAGGCCCACCGGGATCTGGGTCGACTCGCGCCGCAGCACCACCGCCTTTGACAGGCTCATGCCCGTAATGATGCCGACCCGCTCACCATCGCGAACGAACAGCGCATTGCTGTCGATCTGGCGCATCAGATGGCCGGCGGTCTCGATGGTATCCTCCACGGCGATAAATGCCGGAGGATGCAGGAAAAGCTCGCCCACCTTGGCGTACATCAGCGAGCCGTAACGCTTCGCCTCCTCGTCGTTGGCGAGTTCATCCAGCTTCTGCGATATCTCGCGGTAGAAGAACGCCGCAAAGCGCGGGTTCGACCTGATCAGGTCGAGCGCGACCTTGCGGGGAATGGTATAGCAAAGCGTCTCATCGCGTGCCAGAAACGTGTGCCCGTTCTGATCGTGGACGAGCGCACGGCTGTCAAAGGTATCGGTGTGGCCGAGCAGGGCCACCAACCCGGCGGCGTCCCGCTCCTCGACCGTGCCCTTGATGATGACATGGAGCGCATCCGCGGGCACTCCCTTGCCGAGGATCACTTCACCGGGACGAAAGTAGGCGACATCCAGCGACGCCCGCAGCATCTCGGCCTCGCCCGGCGCAAGGCGATCGTAAGGGGCATTGCTGATGTCGAACGCCTTGGGCATGTCGGTTCTGAGGGCCGGCCGGGAGGCGGTACCGGCGGGTTATGAACCCAGCCGGTACCAGATCAACGCCTGTTTCAATGCGTCGTGGCGGAGGCAGCCCCGATGCCGGTCTGACTCCTGACAAATTGCGCATCAAAGCCGTCGCGGTCGATGGACGCCCGCTTGCTGCGATCGAGGATCGAGAACAACCAGATTCCGGCAAAGGCGATCGCCATCGAAAACAGCGCGGGATTATCCAGCTTGATCGGTGCCGAACCCTTGGCGTAGCCCAGGGTCGCCTCCCACACGGCCGGCGACAGCACGACGCCGACCACAGCGCTGACGAGGCCAAGGAAGCCGCCGACCAGCGCGCCGCGCGTCGTCAGGCCCTTCCAGAAGATCGACATCACCAACACGGGGAAATTGCAGGAAGCCGCGATGGCAAACGCAAGACCGACCATGAATGCGACGTTCTGGTTCTCGAACACGATACCCAGAAAGATCGCAAGCACGCCAAGCACCAGCGTCGCAATCTTCGAGACCCGGATCTCGTCCTGTTCATTGGCGGCACCGCCCTTGATCACCATGCCGTAGAGGTCGTGACTGATCGACGATGCGCCGGCCAGCGCCAAACCAGACACCACCGCCAGGATCGTGGCAAAGGCGACGGCCGAGATGAAGCCGAGAAACAGGTTGCCACCCACCGCATTCGCGAGATGGATCGCCGCCATGTTCGAGCCGCCCTTGATCGCCGCGATGCCGCTCTTGGTCTTCTCCAGGATGGAACCGTCAAGGAACAGCGCATCGGTTGACACGAGCGTGATCGCGCCGAAGCCGATGATGAAGGTCAGGATGTAGAAATAGCCGATGAAGCCCGTGGCATAGAACACAGACTTGCGGGCAGCCTGAGCGTCCTTCACCGTGAAGAAGCGCATCAGGATGTGCGGCAGGCCGGCCGTTCCAAACATCAGCGCGAGGCCGAGCGAGATCGCCGATAGCGGATTGGAGATCAGGGTCCCGGGCTCCATGATCGCGAGCTTCTTGGGATGCACCTCGGTTGCCTTGGCAAACAGCGCTTCCGGGCTGAATCCGAACTTGTACAGAACGGCTCCGGCCATGAACGTCGCGCCCGCGAGCAGCAGCACGGCCTTGATGATCTGCACCCAGGTCGTTGCTTTCATCCCCCCGAAGGTCACATAGACCATCATCAGACCGCCGACGAGCACCACCGCGATCCAGTAATCGAGGCCGAACAGCAACTGAATGAGCTTTCCGGCACCGACCATCTGGGCGATCAGGTAGAACGCAACGGTGACCAGCGAGCCGCACGCCGCCAGGATGCGGATGTCGGTCTGTCCCAGCCGGAACGAGGTGACGTCGGCGAAGGTGAACTTGCCAAGGTTGCGCAGCTGCTCGGCAATCAGGAACGTGACGATCGGCCACCCCACGAGCCAGCCCACCGAATAGATCAGGCCATCATAGCCGGACGTGTAGACGAGGCCCGAGATGCCGAGGAAAGACGCCGCCGACATGTAATCACCGGCGATCGCCAGTCCGTTCTGGAAGCCAGTGATCCCACCGCCGGCAGAGTAGAAATCCGCAGCCGACGCGGTCCGTTTGGCGGCCCAATAGGTGATGAAAAGCGTTAGCATGACGAAGCCGACGAACATGCCGATCGCCGACCAGTTGACCGCCTGCTTCGAGCCGCCTTCGACGGAACCTGCGGCAAGCGCGAAAGTCGGTATGACGATGAGGAAAATCGTCAGCAGCCACGAGATCTTCTTCACGACCGGTTCTCCTCGACAATCTTGCGAACGAGCACGTCGTAGCTGGAATTCGCCCGGCGGACGTAGATGCCCGTCAGAATGAAGGCGAGCGCGATGACGGACAGACCGATCGGAATGCCGATCGTCATCACGCCGCTGCCCAGTGGCGTGCCCAGAAATTTCGGCGCATACGCCACCAGCACGATGAAGCCGAAATAGACGACGAGCATGACCAGCGACAACCCCCAACCCAGCGACGACCGCCGGCGCACGAGCTCCCGGTAGTTCGGGTCGCGTTCAATCCTTGCGAGATTAATCACATCAATGATCCCTGGAGTTCTTCCCGTTGAGACGCCCCTTGTGCGGCAAGGGTTATCTCAATCTGTATTCCCTGGATGGAACGGCTCCATGATCCAGATCAAAAATTCGCCCCTAGGTCTCGCGCATCAGACGCTCCACAAGGACACAGGGAGACATAGGGATAAGGTGGCAACCGCGGCGGAAGCGGCCATCGCTCGCCTTCCCGGTCAAAAGGCTTGAAACGGCGCCGGCACGGGAGCGATCTATTCGCGCGCGAGCCCGCAGGCTGCTTGAGCGCGGCCTCTCGCCCGCTGGCCCTGCAAGGCATCGCCTGCTAGCGCGCGTGCTGGCCCTTGCTGGTCGGCAACGGACAGTTGGTGCAGACCCTGTCGTCGCACATCCGGCAGATCGTGAAGCGATCCATCTCTGATGTATCCTGCCTAGCCAGCAACTCGCGGATCAGCGTTGCGAGCTGCTTTCGTTCTGCCGACGACAGCACGTCCAGCAGCGACGTCACGGCTGATATCCGCGACGCCAGCAATTCGTTGCGCGACGCAGCGCCTGACGCCGTCAGGTGCAAGGCGACCTCGCGGCCGTCCTTTCCCGCCCGGCGCTCGACGAGCCGATCCGAAACCAGACGGTCGACCAGCCGGACCGTTCCGGAATGCGACAGGCCGAGGATCCGCCGCAGCTTGTCGTTGGTCATGCCCTGGCCGTAGCCGATGACGATGAGCGCCGCGGGCGTCTCGCCGCCGCGGCCGACCACCTCGCGCGCGCCTTGCTCGATCCGATCCATGACGGCGAGCGAAAACGCGCCCAGCAGATTGGCGATTCCGTTTTCCATGCGGTGAATAATATGTGCGCTGCGCACAAAAAACAACTTGACCATATATGTGCGCTACGCACATATTTATCGGAAAGCAGGCAAGACCAAAATGGAGAACAGCGATGACGATCCGAAGCACCGCATTGGCAACGCCTGAGGCCGCCGGCAGCGAACCCGCGCTGAAATACGTGCAGGCCAACGGCGTGCGGTTTGCCTATCTCGAACAGGGCAGCGGTCCGCTCGTCATGTTCATGCACGGCTTCCCCGACAATGCCTGGTCGTATCGAAAGCAATTGCGGGTGTTCGCCGATGCCGGCTATCGCGCGGTTGCGCCGTTCCTGCGGGGCTATGCGCCGACCGAGATTCCGGCCGACGGCATCTTCGATCCGATCGCGCTGGGCAGGGATCTCGAAGCGCTGATCGCGGCGCTGAGCGACGACGGACAGGCGCGCGTCGTCGGCATGGATTGGGGCGGCACGTCGACCTTTCAGGCGCTGGCCACGGCGCCGTCGGCGATCAAGGCCGCGGTGGTGATGAACACCGCGCACCCGATCACAATCCCGAGCCTAAGGAGCGATCCCGATGCCGTTCGATCGGTCTTCCATGTCTATTTCTTTACGGTGCCTGGCGCTCACTCGGCGGTCAACATCGAGGGACTTCCCTTCGTCGACTACCTTTGGAAGTTGTGGTCGCCGACCCTCGAGAACGACGAGCATCTCCGCTCGGTCAAGGAGACGCTCAGCTCTCCAGGCACGATGAAGGCGGCGCTGAAATACTACAATGGCCTGGTCGATGCGGGCGTTGTGGGCCGGCTGCCGATCACCGACATGCATACGCCGACGCTGACGATTTATGGCGGCAACGATCCGACGGCGCGGTATTCGATGAAGGAAGAGCCGCTCTTCAAGGGGCCACATCAGCGCGTTGTCCTGCCCGATGTCGGGCACTTCCCGCACCTCGAGCGTGAGGCCGAGGTCACCGGCCTGATCATGGAATGGTTCAAGACCCACGCCCCCGATTGAACGCAGATGGCGGACGCTGGTCAGCGCCACCTGCCGAACGAAATCGCCGCCTTTGGCACGGATGCCCGACCAGGGCGGCGTTGACGACAACGTCATCAGATTCTCTGAACAGGAGTGCGCGCAATGGACGCCACAAGACAGCAGCAATATGCCGAAGCGTTTCACGGTCTTCACAAGCAGGGCGATCCGCTCGTGCTGTTCAACGCCTGGGACGTCGCCACCGCCAAGGCGATCGCGAAGTCCTCGCCGGCGGTCGCGACCAGCAGCGGCGCCGTCGCAGCCGCGCTCGGCTATGCCGACGGAGAAAACGCCCCGCTCGGCATGGTCGAGGGCCTGGTCTCGCGGATGACCGCTTCGGTCCCGGTTCCGGTATCGATCGATCTGGAGGCAGGCTATGGCGACACGGCGGAGGCAGCCGCGAACTCGGCGGCCCGGATCCTGAAGGCCGGCGCCATCGGCATCAATATCGAGGACGGGCTTGTTGGCGGAAAGCGGCAACTCGCTGATCCCGCGCAGCATGCCACGAAGATCGGGGCTGTGCGCGACACCGCGCAAACACTCGGAATTCACCTCTTCATCAATGCCCGAACCGACCCGTTTCTGCTGAAGTTCGGTTCGCCGGAGCAATGCCTGAATGAAGCGGCAAAGCGTGCCAAGGTCTATGCTGATGCCGGCGCCGATGGAATCTTCGTACCCGGACTGACCGACCTCGCGCTGATCGAGAAATTCGTTCAGCTCACGCCGCTGCCGGTCAACATCATGGTGACGCAAGGTGTCCCCGAAATCAGGGACCTTGCCCGCGTCGGTGTCCGCAGGGTGAGCCTTGGGCCGTGGCCGATGATGGCGGCGATGCGTGCCATCGGACAGGCCGCGGCCGCGGTCGCCACCAGCAAGCAGTACGGCACGTTCCTGCAGCCGAATGCCTGAACGGGAGATCGTCTGCCCCGTCATTGCGAGGAGCGAAGCGACGAAGCAATCCATCCGTCCACGCATGCGGATGGATGGATTGCTTCGCCGAGCCTGTCATCGGGCGCGCATTCGCGCGACCCGTTGGCTCGCAATGACGGGGTATACAATTCCGGCATAGCTGCACGAAACAGATGCGACGGGAGCTAAACCGCCCCGTACGCTAATGCTTCCGGTGTGAGGACGCGCCCATGCGCGTCCCCAGACCGAGGCCATGATGGACCAGATTGCCGTTCACCAGGACAGCGCGACCGGCAGCGACTGGCCGGTTGCGATCTACCGCACGCTGAAGAGCTTCGGCGTCGCACAGGTGTCCTACGTCCCGGATGCGGGACACTCCAAGCTGATCAAGCTGTCGCACGCGGATGCCGACATCAAGACCACGGTGCTGACGACCGAGGAGGAAGGCGTGGCGATGGCCGCCGGCGCCTGGCTCGGCGGCGACCGCGCCGTGCTGTTGATGCAATCGAGCGGTGTCGGCAACTGCGTCAACATGCTGTCGCTGATGGCGAGCTGCCGCTTCCCGCTGCTGACGCTGGTGACGATGCGCGGCGAATGGGCCGAGTTCAATCCCTGGCAGATCCCGATGGGCCGCGCGACGCCGCAGGCCTTCGAGATCATGGGCACCACGGTGCTGCGGCTGGAGAATCCCGACGACGCCGAGGAAGTGATCTCGGCTGCGGCCTCGCTCGCCTATGACGGCGACCAGCAGGTCGCGGTCTTGATCTCGCAGCGGATGATCGGCCGCAAGAAGTGGACCAAGGAGACGCACTGATGTCCATCACACTTGGCACCCTCGACCGCCGCGCCGCCGTGAAGGCGCTGCTCGCCGACCGCGGCGATCTGCTCGTGATCTCCGGGCTCGGCTCCTCGTCCTATGACGTGTTCGATGCCGGCGAGCACGCGGGCAATTTCTATCTCTGGGGCGCGATGGGCGGCGCGGCGATGGTCGGGCTCGGCCTCGCGCTGGCGCAGCCGAAGCGGCCGGTGCTGGTCGTCACCGGCGACGGCGAGCAGCTGATGGGGATCGGCAGCCTCCTGACCACCGCGACCAAGCAGCCCGGCAACCTCTCGATCGCGGTGCTCGACAACGGGCATTTCGGCGAGACCGGGATGCAGCCCAGCCACTCCGGCCTCGGCGCCAGGCTAGAGGTGATCGCGGCCGGCGCGGGGATCGGCAATGTGTCCGATATCGCCGACATGGCCGGCATCGAGCGCTTCCGCAACAGCTTGCGCGATCTCGGCGGCGGCCCGCGGCTGGCGCGGATCAGGATCGCGGCCGGCGAAGTCGAGCGCGCGCTGCCGCCGCGCGACGGCGCCTATCTGAAGAACCGCTTCCGCAGTCATCTCGGCTTCAAGGTGAGCTGAGATCTAATGTACACAGCGTCGTCATTGCGAGGAGCTCGCGACAAGATTGCAAGGCAATTTTGCGCTGAAGCGACGAAGCAATCCATGCCTCCGCGTATGCCGCGCGATGGATTGCTTCGCTTCGCTCGCAATGACGGAAATCAGTGCCACCGCGCTCAGGCGAGCTGGATATCCCAGAGCCCCTCGGCGCGGCACGCGGCGACCTCGTCGCGCAGCAATCGTGCGATCAGCGTGATCGCATTGGAGCCGGGATGCTCGACCGGCGAGGCCAAAGTCAGTTCGCGCCGCGGTGCCGGCCGCGCGATCGGCGCGGTCTCGAGCCGGCCCTCCGCGACCTCGCCGCGCACCGAGGACGGCGGCAGCATGGTGTATCCGAGCCCCTCCTCGACCAGGCTCGTCAGCACCCGGAACGAATCCGCCTCGAGCTTGACGTCGAGCGTGACCTTCTTCTTCGCCGCTGCGTGCTCGATCATGGCGCGGAGCCCGTGCGAATGACTTGGCAGCACCAGGCGCTGGCGCAGCAGCCAGCCGATGTCGACCTGCTTCTTCTGCTTCAGCCCGCTGCCGCGCGGGCCGACCGCGACGATCGAGTCGCGGCCGAGGCTCTGCACCGCCAGGTGCAGATCGACCGACGGACCATAGATCACCGCGAGATCCATCTCGCCGCGATGCAGCCATTCGATCAGATGGCCGCTGTAGCTTTCGACGATGCAGAGCGAGATGCCGGGATAGCGCTCCACGGTGCGCCGCGCCAGCCGCGCCGAGATCACACAGCTCACCGTCGGCACCAGCCCGAGCACGACGCGGCCGGACGGCGCGCCGCCGGCGGACTGGATGTCGTCGCGGATCTGGTCGATCTGCCGCACGATACCGCCGGTGCGTGCCAGCAGCAGCCGGCCGGCATCGGTCAGCACCATGCCGCGGCCATTGCGCGTGAACAATTCAGTGCGCAGCTCGTGCTCCAGCAGCTTGATCTGCCGGCTCAGCGCCGGCTGCGCGACCCGCAAGGTGTCGGATGCCTTGCTCAGACTCCCGAGTTCCGCGACGCACGCAAAGGTCCTAAGCTGGCGGAAATCCATACTTGCCAATCCTGGAAGGCAGGTTCATACGCTATAACAAAACAGCATAGGGAGTTTACCGGGGCCCCACAACAGCGGGCGTTTTCTTCATGCGAGCCGGTTTCCGTTTCGCTTGAAAACGCCTTGGTGCAACCTCTCGGCAAGACGAAGCAATGACCACACACGATCAGCACACCGACGACCACACCGACATCCGCGACGCCGTTGCAAAGCTCTGCGCGCAGTTTCCCGGCGAATACTGGCGGAAGCTCGACCGCCAGATGGCCTACCCGAAGGAATTCGTCGATGCGCTGACGGAGGCCGGCTATCTCTCGGTCCTGATCCCGGAGGAATATGGCGGCGCAGGCCTGAAACTGTCTGCGGCGGCGGCGATCCTGGAAGAGATCCAGCGCGCCGGCTGCAATGGCGGCGGCTGCCACGCGCAGATGTACACGATGGGCACGGTGCTGCGGCACGGCAACGACGCGCAGAAGGCGAAGTATCTCCCGAAGGTCGCGACCGGCGAATTGCGGTTGCAGGCGTTCGGCGTCACCGAGCCGACCAGCGGCACCGACACCTCCTCGCTGAAGACCTTCGCGCGCCGCGAGGGCGACCACTACATCGTCAACGGCCAGAAGATCTGGACCAGCCGCGCCGAATATTCCGACCTGATGATCCTGCTCGCGCGCACCACACCGAAGGAGCAGTCGAAGAAGCGCACCGACGGGCTCTCGGTGTTCATCGTCGACATGCGCGAGGTGAAGGGCAAGGGTCTGGAGATCCGCCCGATCCGCACCATGATGAACCATGCCACGACCGAAGTGTTCTTCACCGACATGAAGGTGCCGGCGGAGAACCTGATCGGCGAGGAAGGCAAGGGTTTTCGCTACATTCTCTCGGGCATGAATGCCGAGCGCATCCTGATCGCGGCCGAATGCGTCGGCGATGCCAAGTGGTTCATCGCCAAGGCCACGAACTACGCCAAGGAGCGCAGCGTGTTCGGCCGCCGATCGGCCAGAATCAAGGCATCCAGTTCCCGATCGCGAAGGCCTACGCCTCGATGCGCGCGGCGGAATTGATGGTGAAGGAAGCCACCCGCAAATATGAAGCCGGGCTCGACTGCGGCGCCGAGGCCAACATGGCCAAGATGCTGGCGGCGGATGCCTCCTGGGAAGCGGCCAATGCCTGCGTGCAGACCCACGGCGGCTTCGGCTTCGCCGAGGAATACGACGTCGAGCGCAAGTTCCGCGAAACCCGGCTCTACCAAGTGGCGCCGATCTCGACCAATCTGATCCTGTCGTTCGTCGCCGAGCACGTGCTCGGTATGCCCCGCTCCTATTGAGTTCTCTGATCATGCTGCCGCTTGAGGGATTGACCGTCATCGCCGTCGAACAGGCGGTTGCCGCGCCGTTCTGCTCGTCACGCCTGGCCGATGCCGGGGCTCATGTCATCAAGATCGAGCGGCCCGAGGGCGATTTCGCCCGCGGCTACGACGCTGCAGCGAAAGGCCAGAGCAGCTATTTCGTCTGGCTCAATCGCGGCAAGGATTCCGCGGTGGTCGATCTCGCCACCAAGGAAGGCCGCGCGCAGCTCGAGGCGCTGATCGCTGGCGCCGACGTGCTGCTGCAGAACCTCAAGCCCGGCTCAATGGACAAGCTCGGCTTCTCGCGCGAGCGGCTGCGCAAGGAGTATCCGAAGCTGATCATGTGCACGATCACCGGCTACGGCGATACAGGCCCCTATGCCGACCGCAAGGCCTATGATCTCCTGATCCAGGCCGAGAGCGGCCTTGCCTCGATCACCGGCGGCCCCGAGGGCGCCTCGCGCGTCGGCATGTCGATCGTCGACGTCGCGACCGGCGCCACCGCGCATGCCGCGATCCTCGAGGCGCTGATCGGCCGCGGCCGCACCGGCCAGGGTGCCGACATCCGCATTTCGATGTTCGACGTGATGGCCGACTGGCTCACCGTGCCGCTGCTCAATGCCGAGGACGGCAAGTCGCCCAAACGCATCGGCCTCGCCCATCCCTCGATCGCGCCCTACGGCGTGTTCCGCTCCAAGGATGGCAAGGAGATCCTGATCTCGATCCAGAGCGAACGCGAGTGGAAGACGCTCTGCGCCAAGGTGCTGGGCCAGCCGGGCCTCCCCGACGATCCGCGCTTTGCCAACATGGTGGAGCGCGTACGCAACCGCGCGCTGACCGACGGAATCGTCAGCGACAGCTTCGGCAGACTGACGCGCGAGGAATTGCTGACCAAGCTCGCCGAGGCCGACATCGCGTTCGCCGAGGTCAACAGCATGGACGATCTCGCGAAGCATCCGCATCTGCGCCGCATCGAGGTCGACACGCCGAACGGCAAGGTCAGCTATCCCGCGCCAGCCGCGATCGTGGTCGGCGAGGACAGGCACTACGGCAAGGTGCCCGCGATCGGCGAGCGCACCGGACGTTCCTGAAATCCCTCCTGCCCCGGGCAAGACAGTCATGACCGATAAACTCGACCTCGATCATCTCCGCCAGTGGATTGGCAAGACCACCGAAGCTTCCGACGTCGTCACCAAGTACCTGGTGATGGGGCTGCGCGCGACGCTGTTCCAGGAGATCGGCGAGCCGAAGGCGGGCGACGCCGCGCCGTGGACCACGCATTGGTGCCTGGCGCAGCCGGTGTTTCCGATGTCGCAGCTCGGACCGGACGGCCACCCAACCCGCGGCGGCTTCCTGCCGCCGGTGCCGTTGCCGCGCCGGATGTGGGCCGGCGGCGAGCTCGAATTCTTCGACTGCTTGCGGATCGGCGACGAGGCCAAGCGAACCTCGCGCATTGCCGACGTCACGGTGAAGTCGGGCTCGACCGGCACGCTGTGCTTCGTCTCGGTCAATCACGAGGTGACGACGTCGCGCGGGCTTGCGGTCCGCGAGCGGCAGGACATCGTCTATCGCGAGATGACGAGCACGCCAGCCGCCGCGCCCGCCAAGGCGCCGCCTCCGCCGGTCGCGCAGCATCGCGAGAGCCACGTCTCTGATCCGGTGCTGCTGTTCCGTTACTCGGCGCTGACCTTCAACGGCCACCGCATCCATTACGATCGCGACTACGTCACCAAGGTGGAGGGCTATCCGGGGCTGATCTTCCACGGCCCGCTACAGGCTTCCTTCATCGTCGAGCTCGCCGCCAAGCTGCGCGGCGGCAAGCCGCCGAAGAAGCTGTCCTATCGCGGTGTGCAGCCGCTGTTCGAAGGCAGCGAGTTCTCGATCAATGCCAACGACAAGGACGGCGGCCTGGAGCTGTGGACGGCGAATGCCGAGGGGCAGCCGACCATGAAGGGCACCGCGACCTGGTAGGCCGCGAGCGCGACCCACATCAGACTGCCAAGGATTAAAGGGGCGCTTTCATCAGCGCCTTGTATTCCGTATTGTGGTCGCATTCATCCCTGGATCGCAGATCATGAGTCGCTTCTGGAGTTCGGTCGTCCACAATCTGTCGCCATACGTGCCCGGCGAGCAGCCGAAGATCGATGGCCTCATCAAGCTCAATACCAACGAGAATCCCTACCCGCCGTCGCCGCGCGCGGTGGCGGCGATCACAGCGACGACGGATCGCCTGCGGCTCTATCCGGATCCGCGCGCATCCGCCCTGCGCGAGGCAATCGCGGCGCGCCATGGCGTCACGGCGGACGAGGTATTCGTCGGCAACGGCTCGGACGAGGTGCTGGCTCACACCTTTCCGGCGCTGCTGAAGCACGACGCGCCGCTGCTGTTCCCGGACATCACCTACAGCTTTTACCCGGTCTACTGCCGCCTCTACGGCATCAGCTACGAATTGGTGCCGCTCGATGCCGCGATGCGGATCGACCTCGCCGACTACCGGCGGCCGGGCAGCGCCATCCTGCTGTGCAATCCCAACGCGCCGACCGGCATCGCGCTGCCGCGCGCCGCGATCGAGGCGCTGGTCACCGAGCAACCGGACCGGCTGGTGGTGGTCGATGAGGCCTATGTCGACTTCGGCGCCGAAAGCGCGGTGCCGCTGGTGGCGCGCCACGACAATCTGCTGGTCATCCAGACGCTCTCGAAGTCGCGCGCGCTGGCAGGACTGCGCGTCGGCTTCGCCATCGGCCAGCGCCCGCTGATCGAGGCGCTGGAGCGGGTGAAGGACAGCTTCAACTCCTATCCGCTGGATTGTTTTGCGATCGCAGGTGCAGTCGCCTCGATCGAAGACGACGCGTGGTTTGATGAGACGCGGCAACGCATCATCAGGAGCCGCCAAGCGCTCACCAGCGGTCTCACCGAACTCGGCTTCGAGGTGCTGCCGTCGCTGGCGAATTTTGTGTTCGCCCGCCATGGCGCCCATCGCGGCGCCGATCTGGCCGCGAAGCTGCGCGAGCGCGGCGTCCTGGTCCGGCATTTCCAGAAGCCGCGGATCGAAGATTTCCTGCGCATCACGGTCGGCACGGACGATGAGTGCGGCCGCCTGATCAGCCTGCTGCGTCAGATCGTCTGATCTTTCACCCGCGCCGGAGGTCTAGGCGGCCGGCGTGCACCGCGTCGCGCTGATCTTGACGCCGAGCCTTGCTGACTCCTTGCGGAACTGCGTGATCGACCGCGCATTGCGATGCGCCTCGAATGCGGCGTCGTCCTGATAGACCTCATAGATCAGGAGCTTCGCGGCATCCTCGCGCGGCACCAAGATCTCGAAATGCAGCGTGCCCGGCTCATCCCTGAGGGAGCGGGCGCCATGCGCCGACAGCAGCGACTGCACCTGATCGCGCTTCTCCGGCGCGACTTCGACAGTGGCGATGAGTGCAAGCTTGGACATGATGGATACTCCTTTTGGGGTGCGTTCTCAGATCAGTTTGCGGAGCGGCCGGAACGCGTCGCGAACCTCCCGGCTGAAGATGTCGGGCTGCTCCCACGCCGCGAAGTGACCGCCGGCTGCGGCCTGATGGAAGTAGATCAACTTGTGATAGGCCTTTTCCGCCCAGCTGCGCGGCGCCACAAAACTCTCGCCGGGGAACGCGGTGACGGCGGCGGGGATCGTGACATTGGCCGGCAGATACAGATTGGTCTTGTTTTCCCAGTACAGGCGTGCCGAGGAAATCGCGCTGTTGGTGAGCCAGTACAGCGTGATGTTGTCGAGCACGTCGTCGCGGGTCAGTGCACCGGCGGAATGGCCGTTGACGGCATGTCCGAGCACGGCCGATTGCATCGCCGAGGCCGGCTGGGCATAGCCGTCGCCGTGGTCGAGCAGCCAGGCGGCGAGGCCAGCCGGCGAATCCGCGAACGCCGCAAGCGACTGCGGGCGCGTGCCCATGATCTGCGCGTAGGCGCGCCGCTTCGCGAACTGAAGCTTGATCTGGTCGAACGCGTGCCGCTCCTCTGCGGACAGATTGTCCGGCGCGGGGCCACCGGTCGCGACCGCCTTGAACACCTCGGGCGGAACGACGCCGGGCAGGTTGACATGGATGCCGAGCAGTTCCGGCGCACCCAGCTTGGCCATTTCATTGGAGACCGGCGAACCCCAGTCGCCGCCCTGCGCCACGAACTTCGTGTAGCCGAGCCGCTTCATCAACTGGACCCAGGCACGCGCGATGCGCTGCGGATCCCAGCCCGTCGCGGTCGGCTTGCCGGAGAAACCGTAGCCCGGCATCGACGGGATCACGAGATGGAACGCATCCGACGCGCTGCCGCCATGCGCGGTGGGATTGGTCAGGGGATCGATGATCTTCATCTGCTCGATGACCGAACCGGGCCAGCCATGCGTGACGATCATCGGCAGTGCGTTGTCGTGCTTCGAGCGAACGTGAATGAAGTGGATGTCCAGCCCGTCGATTTCGGTGATGAACTGCGGCAAGGCGTTGAGCCGCGCCTCGACTTTCCGCCAGTCGTAGTCGGTCTGCCAGTAGCGGACGAGATCGCGCAGCATGGCCTGCGGGACGCCCTGGGAGTCGTCGTTGACGGTCTCCTTGTCGGACCATCGCGTCGCCGCCAGGCGGCGGCGAAGGTCGACCAGGTCTTCCTCGGGGAAGTCGATGCGGAACGGGCGGATCGCATCATTGGCGGCTGCCGCGGCGGGATGCGAGGGGAACAGGCTGGCGGCAGCGGCGGCGGCAAGGCCGAACGCCGCGCCCGTGAGCAGCTTGCGTCTGTCGTGGTCGATCGCTTCCGGCGTCGGTTGGCTGATCGCGATTGCAGCTGCTGTATTCGATGTCGTGGTCATTTGACTGTCTCCCTGGAAGCGGAGGCCGCCGGCAAGGCCGCGATCGCCTCCGTGGTTTTCAGGATAGAATGGGCGTAGGTCGGGCCGTTCAGCTCGTGCGCGGCGTGCATCATGTCGTGCGAGAAGGCGGCGGTGGCGTCGCGCACCAGCGTCACGTGATAGCCGAGCTCCATCGCGAAGCGGGCGGTCGATTCGATGCAGGTGTTGGCCAGCAGCCCGACCACGATCACATGCGTGATGCCCTTTTGCTTCAACAGGAAGTCGAGATTGGTATTGGCAAAGCCGCTCTGCCCCCAGTGCTCCCCGGCGATCAGATCGCCGGGCTTGGGCGCAAAATCCGGATGCCACTCCCCGCCCCACTCGCCGCGCGCGAAACTGTGACGCTGCATGATCAGGCGCTGGCTCGGATTGGGATGATCCCAGCCCTCATAGTCACCCGGCTCCCAGCGACGGTGCGGGACGATGACCACCTGAATGCCGGCGGCCCGGACTGCACGATCGAGCCGGCGAAGGTTGTCGAGCAGCCCGACCTCGTCGGCGATCGGCTTGATGCGCGGAAACACCTTGCCGCCCTCGGACAGGAAATCATTGTAGGGGTCGACGAGAAGCAGCGCGGTTCGCTCGCGTGGATAGACGGTCTCGGACATCGATCGCTCCCTGGCCATCAGGCGGCCGGTTGGATTTGCTGCAACGACGCAGCTCGTTCACTCCGGCAGCGGCTTGCCGGCCTGTTCGCGGACGATGTGGTCGGCGTACCAATCGGGCCAGTTTGCATCGTGCCCGCCGGTCCGCTTCTCGTGCTCGCCATGGGCGATGGCTGCGCGGCGCAGCGCCGCCGCAAGATCCGCGGATGAGGAGAAGTTCGTGCTGTTGCCGTCGACGCGCCCGGGCAGGCGCTGCGTCACCTGCTGCAGCAGCCAGACATTGCCGTCGGGATCGTTGAAGGTGGCGAGCGCGCCGTAGCTCGGCCGCTGCGGACCCGGTCCCTTGATGCGGCCTTCCGGACCGCGGTGAAACACCTCGCTGACATCGGCGCCTCGCGCGATCAGCTCGGCACGCGCCGCCTCGATGTCGTTCACGATCAGGAAGCGTGGCAGCGCGGATCCCGAGCCGAGATGGATCGAGGTCGGCGAACCCGGAGGCGTCAGCTGAACCGCGCGTGAGCCGTCGGGCCTGACGAAGTCGGCATCAAGCCGCCAGCCGAGATCCTGGTAAAAGCGCTTGGCGCGGTCGACGTCCGAAACGGGAATGACGACGACCTCGAGCTTCAGATCGACTGACGCTGCTGCCTGGCCTTTGCTTTCCGTGGTCATGGCTCGCTCCCTTTGCGCTGATCGGTTGGGCCGGTGGGCCCCATTGCATTCGCGGTGGTGATACGCTATTTTACTATGAAAATCATAGTAACAAGCCCGATGAAGAAAACGTGATGATGAAAATCAGGGACAACATGGCTGACCAAACGCTCTGTCCTGTCGCCCGCGCCGAAACCGTCGTGGGCGACCGCTGGACCGTACTGGTTCTGCGTGAACTGTTCGCGCGAAATCATCGGTTCGAGGAGATCCAGGCGCAGACCGGGGGCACGCCGCAAATGATCACGGCGCGGCTGAAGAAGCTGGAGGCGGATGGGCTGCTGACGCGGCGGGTCTACAACAAGCGTCCGCTGCGCCACGAATATCACCTCACCGAGAAGGGCGAGGCGTTCTTTCCGGTGCTGATGGCGCTGCGCGCCTGGGGCGAGGCCTGGTGCAAGTCCCCCAGGGAAGGCCGCGCCATGAACTACACGCACCTCACCTGTGGCAAGCCGGCCGGACTAGGCCCGGTCTGCGAATCCTGCGGCAAGCCGGTCCGTCGCGAAGACATGGTCGGAGAACGGACCGCCAAATATCAAAAGGAGCGCGACGCACGATGGGACGCCTTCAAGGCGAGCCGCTGATTCTTCGGGCCGCCGATCGCCGTCACACTGCCGAAGGATCTCGATCACGCGGGGCGCGCCCGCACAACACAGGAGACCACCATGCCATTCGTTCGTATCGACCTGAAGCGCGGCAAGTCCGCCGAGTATCGCAAGACGCTGGGCGAGATCGTCTACAAGGCGATGCGCGAGGTGATCAACGTGCCCGAGAACGACAAGTTTCAGGTCATCACCGAGCATGACCGCGGCGACCTGAACTACGCCGACAACTATCTGGGCAACACCTATAGCGACGATCTCGTCTTCATCCAGATCACCATGAACGCCGGGCGCACGGTCGAGATGAAGAAGGCGTTCTACAAGCGGATCGTGGACGACTATCAGAGCCGGTTGCAGGGGCGGCCCGACGATGTCGTGATCAACCTCGTCGAGGTCGTCAAGGAGAACTGGTCGTTCGGCCACGGCATCGCGCAATACGCAAGCTGAACGCAGAACAGGAATGCGCCGGACGGACGGCCGCCTCCCCGGCGGCTCGCCTTCCGCCGCTTGCGGCCAGCATTGCCAGCACGCATAGTGCGGACCGTGCACGAACAACAACAAGCAGGGAGGCAACCATGAGGACGATCGCAGCCGCGCTGTGCGCGCTCGCGCTGATCGCAACCGGTGCGCAAGCACAGACGCTGAAGGATTTCATGGCCGTCGTCATGAAGAAATGGACCGCGCCGTTCGAACCGTTCGATCTGGTCGACAATATCTACTACGTGGGCACTGACGGGATCGCGGTCTACATCATCAAGACGTCGCAAGGGCTGATCCTGATGGACACGGCGATGCAGCAGTCGACCGGCATGATCAAGGACAACATCGCCAAGCTGGGCTTCAAGGAAGGCGACATCAAGATCATCCTCAACACCCACGCCCATCTCGACCACACCGGCGGCTTTGCCGAGATCAAGCAGGAGACCGGCGCGCAGATGATTGCCGGCGAGCGCGACAAGCCGCTGCTCGAGGGCGGCTATTATCCCGGAGACGAGAGCAACGTCGATCTCGTCTTTACGCCTGTGAAGGTCGACCGCACCGTCAAGGAAGGCGACAAGGTCACGCTCGGCGACGTGACGCTGACCGCGCACACGACGCCCGGCCATTCGCCCGGCTGCACCAGCTGGGAGATGACGGTCAAGGACGGCAACCAGACACGCAACGTACTGTTTTTCTGCAGCGGAACGGTGGCGCTGAACCGGCTGGTCGGCCGTCCGACCTATTCCGGCATCGTCGACGACTATCGCGCGACCTTCGCCAAGGTCAAGGCGATGAAGGTCGACGTGCTGCTCGGGCCGCATCCGGAGGTCTACGACATGCAGGCCAAGCGCGCCGAAATGAAGGACGGCGCGCCGAACCCGTTCGTCAAGCCCGGCGAGAACGCCACCTATGTAACCGGGCTCGAGCAGGATTTCGACAAGCAGCTCGCCAAACAGACCGCCGCGCTGCAGAAGGCCAATTAGGGGGCACCGTCATCCCCGCGCAACGGCTTTGCCTTTGACGCTGGAGGAGCGCGCACAGGGCGCGTCTCGAAGGATGCACGGCCCCACTCGGGCCACGCATCCTTCGAGGCTCGCTGCGCTCGCACCTCCAGCGACAACGGCAAAGCCGTTGCGCGGGGATGACGTGGAGTAACCTCTCGAGCGGTTTTTCAGCCGTTGCCGCGGCAACCATGGGCACGGCGGCTTGACATCGTCAGGCAATCCATCGACAGGTGGATTGCCTTTCCGCTTTTGCCGCGCGCAATGACGGAACCAAACAAGACCGAAATGGGAGCCGCCCGATGTCGTCGCGCAAACCCGCCGCCAGCAAAGGCAAGACCGTCACCGTCAAGGACGCCACGTTCGGGCTGCTGCGCGCGTGGGGCATCAAGAAGGTGTTCGGCAATCCCGGCTCGACCGAGTTGCCGTTCCTGAGCGACTGGCCCGACGACATCGACTACGTGCTCGGCCTGCAGGAGGCCTCCGTCGTCGGCATGGCCGACGGCTATGCGCTGGCGACGCGCAACGCCGCCTTCGTCAACCTGCATTCGGCGGCCGGCGTCGGCAATGCGCTCGGCAACATCTACAACGCCTATCGTAACCAGACCCCGATGGTGATCACCGCGGGCCAGCAAGCGCGCTCGATCATGCCGCTGCAGGCCTTCCTCTATGCCGAGCGCGCCTCGGAATTTCCGCGGCCTTACGTGAAATTTGCGGTCGAGCCGGCGCGCGCCGAGGACGTGCCGGCCGCGATCGCGCGGGCTTACTATGTCGCGATGCAGCCGCCCTGCGGGCCGACCTTCGTCTCGGTGCCGATCGACGACTGGGCGCATGCGACGCAACCGCTCGATGCGCGCCAAGTCAGCCGCGAGGTCGGCCCTGATGCGGCCGCGATGCAAGCGCTGGCGGCCGCGCTCGGCGAGGCCAAACACCCTGCCCTCGTCGTCGGCCCGGCGGTCGATCGCGCCGAAGCGGTCGGCCTCATGGTTGAGGTCGCCGAGAGGACGAAGGCTGCGGTCTGGGCCAGCCCGTTCTCGGCGCGCTGCTCGTTCCCCGAGCGCCATCCGCAATTTGCCGGCTTCCTGCATGCCGCACCTGGCCAGCTCTCCGATGCGCTGCGCGAGCACGATCTCGTCGTCGTGGTTGGCGCGCCGGTGTTCACTTTCCATGTGGAGGGCCATGCCGCGATCTTCGACGGCGCGACCCCGATCTTCCAGATCACCGACGATCCCGATGCCGCCGCGATGACGCCGACCGGCCACAGCATCATCGCGACGATGAAGCCGGCACTGACCGCGCTGCTCGGGCTGCTGCCCGAGACCAAACGCGCTGCACCCGCGGGCCGCATCCTCCCGCCGGCGCCCGCGGCCGGCGATCCCATTCCCGCCGAATACGCGCTGCACGCGCTCTCGGCCGCGATGGGGCCGCACGATGCACTGGTCGAGGAAGTGCCGTCGCACCGTCCGCTGATGCAGAAGGCGATGCCGATGCGCGGCCAGGACAGCTTCTACACCATGGCGAGCGGCGGCCTCGGTTACAGCCTGCCGGCCGCGGTCGGCATGGCGCTCGGCCGGCGCGAGGGACGCACGGTCTGCCTAATCGGCGACGGCTCGGCGATGTATTCGATCCAGGCGCTGTGGACCGCGGCGCAGCGCAAGCTGCCGCTGACGGTGGTCGTGATGAACAATTCCGGCTATGGCGCGATGCGTTCATTCAGCCAGGTGATGCAGGTACGCAACGTGCCCGGCCTCGATCTGCCCGGCATCGATTTCGTCAAGCTCGCCGAAGGCATGGGCTGCGACGCAATGCGGGTGACGAAATCGGCCGAGCTTCCGGGCGCCTACCAGCGCGCCCTCTCGCATCAGGGCACGAGCCTGATCGAGGTGGTGGTCGATTCCGCGGTGCCGCTGCTCTACACGCAGAAGAGCTAGGGGCGGCAACGGCAGATCCGTAGGAAGGGTGGAGCGAAGCGATACCCATCGTTCTAGCCGCGGACACGAGTTGATGGGTTTCGCTACGCTCTACCCATCCTACACGAGCACGTGTTGCTGCTCCAACCCGGCTGCCGACAGCGTCGGCACTGCCGTCGTAAGGACGGCACCGGCGGTTGGGTTCCCTCCCCCTTGCGGGGGTCCGAGGCGAGCGAAGCTCGCTCTCGAGGTTAGGGAGAGGGGTGCCACACGGCATGCTCTCTCAATATGAGTCTCAACGCGTACGATCGAGATTGCGAGAGCGGGACTTACTTCAACATCTCGCCCGGGGCTTACCCCTCTCCCCGACCCTCCCCCGCAAGGGGGGAGGGAGCCTGACTAGCGTACTCACCTCACTAGAGCAGGCTCATACTCCAGCGCCATCGCCGACGGCGTCGGCACTTCGCAGCCGGTGGCGCAGCAGCGGCCGGGTTGCTTCGACACCCGCTGCCCCTCGTCGACGAGGCCGCGGCCGAGCAGGTTCTCGACCAGCTCGGCCTTCTCCATCACAGGATAGTTGCGCCAGATCTCGCGCTTCATCGCCTCGGGCGAGCCGCCGCCATGCAGCGAGATCACCGAGTACCAGCCGGCTTCGTGCGAGACGGTGAGGTCCTCGATCAACCGCGCCACCTCGGCGCGCTGCTCGGCCGGAATATCCGGACGCCCGCCCATCACGGCGGCGAGCGAAGCGCGCGTCTCCGGATTGTGGTCCTCGTCGGGACCCGGCAGCGCCACGATCAGGCCGCCGGAGACGTAATGCGCGACGCGGTGCATGTCGTAGATCTTGGTCGCGAGCAAGAGCTTGCCGATGTTCGAGAACACCGCATCCGGCATCACCGATCCCGCCGGGTCCCTGGTGCAATAGACCGAGGACGCGACCCCGCAGGCATAGAAGCTCTCGGTGATGGTGATCAGTTCGACCATCGCTTCGCGGATATGAGCGTGCTTCTCGGCATCGAGCCCGTTGGCCTCGATCATCAACGCACCGGCGCCGATCAGGAGATCGCCGAAACCGGCGCGTGCGCCGATGCAGGAGTGGCGGTGATGCGTGGCATATGACGTGGTGAGGAAGCCGCCCTCCTCGGTCTCGCCGGCGAGGAAGACGCGGTCGTGCGGCACGAACACGTCGTCGAAGATCACGACGCCGACCGACTGGCCGTATTTCGCCGAGAATTTCGCCGCCGCGTCACCGGGCCGACCGGCCGGCCGCGCAACGATGGTGACGCCGGGCGCGTCGATCGGCACCGCGCAACAGACCGCAAAATCCTTGTCATCGGGCACATGGGTGCGGCACGGCATCACCAGGAATTCGTGCATGTAGGGCGCGCCTGTCACGATCGCCTTGGTGCCGCGGATCACGATGCCGTCGGCGCGGCGCTCCTTGATGTGGACATAGACGTCCGGATTGGATTGCAAGCCCGGACGCTTGGAGCGGTCGCCCTTGGCATCGGTCATGGCGATGCCAAGCGTCAGGTCCTGGTCCTGCACCTCGTGCAGATAGTTGAGGAAGCGCTGGCTATAATCGGTGCCGTGACGGTCGTCGGTCAGTTTCGTTGCCTGATAGAGCCCGTTGAGCGCGTCATGGCTGAGATAGCGCTGGGCGCAGCCGGATGTCCTGCACACCAGCCGCACCGCCTCGAGCTTGTAGAGCAGGTCCTGCGAGCTCTCATTGATGTGGAGCATGCGGTTGACGGTCTTGCCGGAGGTCGCCTGCCGCGCCGTCATGATCGGCGCGTGCTCGGCGCGATGCGCGAAATCATAGGTCACGCCGACACCGGCGACGCCCGGCGCCAGCAACGGCTCGTCCGCGACGCTCGCCACGGCTTCGCCGTTGACGAACACCCGCGGCTTGTAGCGGCGCAGGGATTCCCGGTAGTCCGCAGCCGTCATCAGCATGGCGCTTCTCCCTTGCTCATTTATTTTAACATTGTTAAATTATTGAACACTGTTAGAATTGAGTCAAGAACGGATTGGGGCCCGATGCGGATGCGCGAGAGCAGGAAGGAAGCGGTCAGCCGCCACAAGCGGGAGCTGATCCTCGATGCGGCGCGCAGCGTGTTCGCAGAAGAAGGCCTCGAGGGCGCGAGCCTGCGCGCGATCGCGACGCGGGCCGGCTATACGCCGGCGGCGCTGTATTTCCACTTCGATTCCAAGGAAGCGATCTATGCCGAGGTGCTGCGGCAATCGTTGGCCTCGCTCGGCGAAGCCGTCGGCGCCGCGGTTGCGACGACGCGCGGCGCCAAACAGAGGCTGCACGCGGCCGGCATGGGCTTCTTCCGCTACTACGCGGAGAACCCGCGCGATCTCGATCTCGGCTTCTATCTATTCCGCGGCGGCATGAAGCCGGCCGGGCTCGGCCATGACCGCGACCACGCGCTGAACGCCGCGCTGGAGACGGCGCTGCATCCGATTGCGGAAGCTGCCGAAGCGCTCGGTGCGTCCAGGCCGAAGGCGAATATGGTGGTGGTGGATTGCTTCGCCCACGCAACCGGCCTGCTGCTGTTGTTGCACACCGGCCGCATCAGGATGTTCGGCGCCTCGGCCCCCGACATGATGGACGCCTATCTGCGCGAGAAGGTCGCGCAGCTCACCAGGGAGTGAGTTCACCTTACGTGAGGATGGCACCAGCGGAAGGGTTCCCTCCCCCTTGCGGGGGAGGGATAGGGAGAGGGGTACCACACGGGTGCTCTCTCCCTTCAATCCCGACGGCGCGCGACCGAGATTGCGATAGCGACGCTTCGATCAATGATCTCGCCCGGGGCCACCCCTCTCCCCGCCCTCCCCCGCAAGGGGGGAGGGAGCCTGACTATCGTGCGCACCTCACGTCGTAGCGACATGCGCAGTCAATCACCGTCATTCCGGGGCGATGCGAAGCATCGAACCTCAGGTGCGCAATTGCGCACCGGGGAATCTCGAGATTCCACAATTCGCAATTGCGAATTGGGGTTCGCTTCGCGCCCCGGAATGACCTTCGGTCACTTTCCGTAGCTCTCGCGCATCTTGGCCTGGATCTTGGCCATGCCGCCGATCCAGCGGTCGTAGTTCTCGGTCTTCTTGCGCATGTAGCCAAGCACCTGCGGGTGCGGCAGGATCAGGAAGGTTTCCTGCTCGATGCCCTTGAGCGCATCTTGTGCGACCTGCTCCGCGGTGAGATCGCCGTCGCCGGATTGCGGGCCCTTCGGGATCGAGCGCAGCATGTTGGTGTCGACGCCCTGCGGACAGAGGATCGAGACCTTGATGTTGTCGGCGCGGTGCGAGATCGCCAGGTTCTCGGCAAAGCCGACCGCGGCATGCTTGGTGGTGGAGTAAGCAGGACTGCCGACCTGCGACAGCAGGCCCGCGGCGGAGATCGTGTTGAGGAAATAGCCCTCGCCGCGCGCCTTCATCCGCGGCACCAGATGCCGCGCAGCATAGACATGCGCCATCACATGGATCGCCCAGCTTCGAGACCACGGCTCATCCGAGGTGCCGCCGGCGTTTTTCGACAGCGGATCGAAGCCGCCACCGATGCCGGCGTTGGAGCAGAACAGCGCGATCGGGCCGAACATGCGTTCGGTCTCGTCGATCACGTGCAGGATGTTCTTCTCCTGACCGACATCGCATTTGAACGCGGCGCCGCCGACCGAGGCCGCGACCTTCTCGGCCGCGGCATGATCGAGGTCAACGACCACGACCTTGGATGCGCCGGCGGCGTGGAATGCCTCGCACAGCGCCTTGCCGATGCCGTTGCCACCGCCGGTGACCACCACCACTTTACCTGCCACCTGCATGGCCATCCTCCCGATATCTTTGCTTGCACACTGTCGATTTGCTCACCCACTCCTCGTGTCCCGTCATCCTGAGGAGCGCGAAGCGCGTCTCGAAGGATGCACGGCCCGGCTGGTGGCCGTCGACCCTTCGAGACGCGCGTACCGCGCTCCTCAGGGTGACGGGACAGGCGGAACGGGGCGTATCACGAAGCATGATAACCCATCCGCGGTGGATGGCGAGAACTTCAGCTCGCCAGCACGACGTCGAACACCGCGGTATAGTGGCAGGCAGCCCCACAGAGCACGAAACAGTGCCAGATAGCGTTCTGGAAACGCAGCCGGCGCCAGGAGTGGAAGATCACGCCGAGGCTGTAGAGGATGCCGCCGGCCAGCACGAAGCCGAGCGCCATCGCCGGCAGCGCCTTGACGACGCGGTCGTAGAGCATGACGCCGCTCCAGCCCATCGCGAGATAAAGCCCGACCGACAGCCGGTCGAAACGGCCGGGATAGGCGAGCTTCAGCCAGATCCCGACGATCGCCACCCACCACACACCGACCAGCAGCGCAATCGCAAAATAGCTGTCCTTCAGTTCCACGATGAACGGCGTATAGGTCGCGGCGATCAACAGATAGATCGCGGAATGGTCGAAGCGCCGTAGCACCCATTTGGCGCGCGACACCGGCCAGAGGTTATAGGTCGCCGACAGCATCAGCATCGCGAGCAGGCCCGCGACATAGACCGACACCACGGCAACATCGAACGGGCCGGCATAGACTGCGGTCAGCACGATCAGCGCGGTGGCGGCAATCAGCCCGAAAGCGACGCCGACGAGATGGACGACGCCGTCGGCGATCAGCTCGGCGCGGTCGTAGTTCCACAACGCGGCGCCGGCCGCATGGATCGAGGTCGAGGCAAGTTGCTTCAGGCGGAAGACCGTCATGCAGGCTTTCCCGTGGGCCGATGGACGATGGGTAGCGCGGGCAATTCCCCTGCAATCCCTCGCCTGCAAAGGCGCCGGAAATGTGAAGCTTGATTTTGGCCCGATAATCGCCACCTTGCGGGTGATCGCCCGCCCATTTTGGTCCCTCCTGCCGGGTCTTTCCTTAACCCTCCATGCCCCCCAGGTTTCGAGATATCGTCGAGGAAGCGCGTCTCTCGGCGCGGGCGCTGCTCGACTATAGCGAGGGTTTTTTCAACCCGACGGTGCGGCTCGGCGTCACCGGCCTGTCGCGCGCCGGCAAGACCGTGTTCATCACCGCACTGGTGCACGGCCTGACCCGCGGCGGCCGCTTCCCGGTATTCGAGGCCTATGCCTCGGGGCGGATCGCACGCGCCTACCTCGCTCCGCAGCCCGACGATGCGGTGCCGCGCTTCGCCTATGAGAACCATGTCCGTACATTGGTCGAGGAGCGGCGCTGGCCGAGTTCGACCACCGACATCTCCGAGCTGCGGCTGGTGATCGAGTATCAGCGGCAAAATGGCGCGGACCGCAAGCTCACCCTCGACATCGTCGACTATCCCGGCGAGTGGCTGCTCGACCTGCCGCTGCTGAACAAGAGCTACGAGCAATGGTCGGCGGACAGCCTTGCGCTGTCGCGCGAGCCGCTGCGCACAAAACTCGCGGCGCCCTGGCAGGCACATCTCACGACGCTGAAGCCCGAGGCCAACGCGGACGAGCAGGCTGCGCTCACCGCAGCAAGACTGTTCACCGGTTATCTGCGCGCCTGCCGCGACGAACGCTTCGCGATGAGCCTGTTGCCGCCCGGCCGTTTCCTGATGCCGGGCAACCTCGCCGACACGCCGGCGCTGACCTTTGCGCCAATCGACGTGCCCGTGGACGAGAGCGCGCCCGACGGCTCGCTGTGGGCGATGATGCGGCGGCGTTACGAGTCCTACAAGGACGTCGTGGTGCGGCCGTTCTTCCGCGATCACTTCGCGCGGCTCGATCGCCAGATCGTGCTCGCCGATGCGCTTGCCGCATTCAATGCCGGCCCCGAGGCGCTGCACGATCTCGAGGCCGCGCTCGCCGGCATCCTCGACTGCTTCCGGATCGGCCGCAGCACGATCGTGAGCGCACTGTTCCGCCCGCGCATCGACCGCATCCTGTTCGCAGCGACCAAGGCCGACCATCTGCACCACCAGAGCCATGACCGGCTCGAGGCCGTGCTGCGGCGGATCGTGGCGAAAGCCGCCGAGCGCGCCGAATATGCCGGCGCCGACATCGACGTGGTGGCGCTCGCCGCGGTGCGCGCCACGCGCGAGGCCCAGGTTCAGCGCGGGCGCGACCGGCTGCCGTCGATCCTCGGCACGCCGGCGCCGGGCGAAGTCGCCAACGGCGAGACGCTGGACGGCGAGACCGAGGTTGCGACCTTCCCGGGCGACCTGCCCGACAATCCAGAGGAAATGTTCAACGGCGGATTCCGCGGCCTCTCGAGCTCAGGTGCCGACGCCGCCGACTATCGCTTCCTGCGCTTCCGCCCGCCGAAGCTGGAACGCAACGGCGATGCGGAGCCGGCGCTGCCTCACATCCGCCTTGACCGCGCCCTCCAGTTCCTGATCGGAGACAAACTGCAATGAACGAGAAGACGCCCCCGCGGCGGCCGGCGACGTTCAAGCTCAACGATCCCGGCGTGGTCGTGATGGATCCGGACGCGGCCAGCCGTCTCACCCACGGCACGATCCAGATCGTTCCCGAGGTAGAGCCCGCGCAGCTCCCTGTGCCGGTCGATGCAGCGCTGGTGCCCGCGCGCCGCGGCTTTCGCTGGGGCACGCTGTTCTGGAGCGCAGTCGCGGGCCTCGTGGTGCTCGGCACCGGACTCGGCGTCCTCAATCTGGTCGAGGATCTGTTCGCACGCAATGAAGGGCTCGGCTTCCTCGGGCTGGCGCTTGCCGTCATCGCCACGGTGGCGCTCGCGGTCGTCACCACCCGCGAGCTCGTCGGCCTGGCGCGACTTGCGACCATCGAGAAGCTGCACCTGCGCGCGGAGGAAGTGCTGATCAGCGACGACCGGGCCGCGAGCCGGGCTGTTGTCGCCGATTTGCTCAAGTTCGCGCACCGGACCCCGCAGCTCGCCCGCGCCCGCAGCGCGCTGCAGAGCCACACCGATGATATCATCGATGGCGCCGACATGATCCGCCTCGCCGAGCGCGAGCTGATGACGCCGCTCGACGAGGAAGCACGGCGGCTGGTGTCGTCGGCGGCGCAGCGCGTCTCGGTGGTCACCGCAGTCAGCCCGCGCGCGCTGTTCGACGTGCTGTTCGTGTTCGTGGCAAGCTTGCGGATGATCCGGCAGCTGGCGCGGCTCTATGGTGGCCGGCCCGGCGCGCTCGGCATGATCCGCCTGCTGCGCCATGTCATCGCGCACCTGGCGATCACCGGCGGCATGGCTGCGAGCGACAGCCTGATCCAGCAGATGCTCGGTCACGGCATCGCGGCAAAACTCTCGCAGCGGCTCGGCGAAGGCATGCTCAACGGCCTCTTGACTGCCCGCCTCGGCCTCGCCGCGATCGACGTCACCCGCCCGCTCCCGTTCAATGCCCTGCCGCGCCCGGCGCTGACTGATCTGGCGAAGGACCTGATCCGCAAGCGCGACGAAGAGGAGTAGCTTGCTTGCCTCGCCCCGCTTGCGGGGAGAGGCCGGAATTTTCGCGAAGCGCAAATTCCGGGTGAGGGGAAGTCTCCGCGGATCAGGCCCTCACCGTCCTCGCGGAAGCTCCCCCTCATCCCGACCTTCTCCCCGCACGCGGGGAGAAGGAGAAGGCCAGCACGCGCCAGCGGAAGAATGTCGTGTCCGGCGGCGGCGACAGATTTGGTGTCCATCCGCTGATCTTCTCCAGCGAATAGGTGTCCATCACCATGCCGCGCCAGCTCCGGCTCACACGCTCCAGCGGCTGACGCACCGCTGATGTCTCGCTCCACAGCGGCAGATTGTTCTCGGGCTCACGCCCGACATAAATGCCGACGTGATCGCGGATCTGACTGATGCCCGGATCGGCAAAGCCCTGGAAGCGGCCGCGCTCGTTGATCTCGATCACAGGCACCCGCCCGCGCAGCATCCAGCGCAGCATCGCATAGGTGCGGTAGTCCGTGGTCGCGACCCAGGTCGCACCGTTCGCCTGCACCTGCGCCAGGGTACGCGCGGCGACCGCGTCGTATCCCGCTTCGGTGCCGATCGGATCGGTGCGGCCGATCAGATTCCACGGCGCGAACATGTAATAAAGGAAGACGCAGACCACGAATACGATGCCGGTCGAAATCGCAGTCCTTGCCCAATACACCGTCGATTTGATGAGCCCGATCGACCAGCCCTCGAACGGCATCCGTGTCACGTTGATGGCAACAGCGGCAAAGCCGGCCGGCCACAGAAACATCGGCCAGGTGTCGCCGACCCGCAAGGTCAGTGACTTCCAGAGAAAGTATGCAAACGGCACCAGCACCGCGGTCGCCAGCAGGATCGCGACCGGCTCGCGCCTGGTATAGCCGCGCCAGGCCGTCAGCACTGTCCCGAACAGCGTCACCGGCAGCAGCACGAAGCCGACCAGGCCGAACTGCATGCCGATGAATTCGCCGAGAGTGCGAAAGGTCAGATCGCGGTCGACGGTGGCGCGCACCGCCTGGAAACGGAACGAGGCCCAGTCGTGCTCCGCGTTCCAGATCAGCACCGGCGAGAACACGATGATCGCGATCAGCGCGGCGAGATAGGGATATGGGCTGCGCAGCCAACGCCAGCGCCAGTCCGGCACCAGCGCAAAGGCGAGCGCCGCTGGCGCGAACATGACCGCGGTGAATTTCGACAACAGCGACAGCCCGGCGAACAGCCCCGCGGCGAGCCACCAGCGCCCGTCATTGCTTTGCGCGAGCCGCACCAGCGACCAGAGCATCGCCACTGAAAACGGTATCAGCGCCGTGTCGGGCGCGACCTTGGCCATCAACAACCCGTAATAAAGCGCGGCCTCCGGCAGCAGCAGCGCCAGCATCACGGCGCGGACATTGTTCGATGTCGCGCGGCGGACGATGTCGGCGAGCAACAGCTGGGTGGCCAGCATCGCCACGATGCCACCGAGGCGGACGCCGAGATTGGTGTCGCCGAGAACAGCAGTGCCTGATCGGATGAACCATGCGACCATCGGGGGATGGTCGAGGAAGGACAGTACGTTTTCCTTCGACCAGGTCCAGTAATAGGCCTCATCGGTGCGCAGATCGAGCGCATGGGCATAGACCAGCCGCATCGCGGTCATGGCAACAATCACGGCGATGACGCCGCGCCAATCCGGCGCGCGCGAACGGGCCGGCTTAACGCTGTTGTTATCGGCTCCAGGTTTGGCTTGGGCTATCGTCACGGCGCTTTTTGTTCGACTCTTAACGGAGTGTCAACGTTCCGCACCGCCCGCTATCGCGGCTCGTCCCGACCCGTGGCGGTGTTCAGCGCGGGAATTAACCACTAGACTTGTCGATCATGAATCACATGGCCTCCCCCTCGCGCGAGCACCTGCACGAAATGGCCCGCGGCGTCGGCCTGCGGCAGGTCCGCCTGGTCACGGGGGCGATCATGTTCGCCTACCTGATCAGCCATTTCCTCAACCACGCGCTCGGCAATATCTCGACCGAGGCGATGGCGATCGGGGTGCACTACCACGCCAGGTTCTGGCAGTTTCTGCCGGTCGCGATCGTGTTCTACAGCGCCTGCCTGGTGCACACCGCGCTCGGCATCTGGGCGCTCTATCAGCGCCGCGAGTTCCACTGGAAGGCGATCGAGCCCCTCCAACTCACGCTCGGCCTCAGCGTTCCGATGCTGATCGTTGCGCATGTTGTCGGCGTGCGGCTCGGCCGGACCCTGTACGGGCACGAAAAGCTCTACCCGCAGGAGCTGTACACTTTCTTTATCGCCTCGCCGCACCGGCTGTGGGTGATGCTGGCGGTGCTTGTGATCGCCTGGGTGCATGGCTGCATCGGCCTGTATTTCTGGCTGCGGCTGCGCCCGTTCTTCCAGCGCGCCGCGCCGTTCCTGCTCGCCGCGGCCGTGCTGATCCCGACGCTCGCCATGCTCGGCATCTATCAGGGCGGCCGCGCCACTATGGAGGACTATCAGGATGCCGACTGGCGGCGCGAGGAGCTGTCGGTACAGAAGCTCGGCACGGCAGCCCAGGGGACCACGCTCGAGAAGATCGCCGATGACCTGAGCATCGGCTATCTCGCCCTGCTCGGCCTCGTGCTGCTAGCGCGCGGCGCGCGGGCCCTGCTGGAGCGCCGCGGCGGCATGATCGCGCTGTCCTACGGCAACGGTCGCACGCTGCGGGTGCCGAAGGGGCTGAGCGTGCTGGAGGCGAGCCTGCGCTACAACGTGCCGCATGCCAGCGTCTGCGGCGGCCGCGCGCGCTGCTCGACCTGCCGCATCCGCATCATCGGCGATCACGCCAAGCTGCCCGAGCCCTCGCCGCGCGAAGCCTTCGTGCTGCACCGGGTCGGCACCGACGATCCGTCGATCCGACTGGCCTGCCAGCTGCGGCCGACCGGCGACCTGACCTTTTTCCAGCTGTTCCTGCCGCAGACGATGTCGGCGAACTCGCACGCCTCCAATCCGACCCGGGTCGGCCAGGAGCGCTATCTCGTCAGCATGTTCGTCGACATGCGCGGCTCGACACAGCTTGCCGAGAAGCGGCTGCCGTTCGACACCGTGTTCATCGTCAACCGTTTCCTCGGGGCAGTGTCGCAGGCGGTGCTGGAAGCCGGCGGGCGGCCCAACCAGTTCATCGGCGATGGCATGCTGGCGCTGTTCGGGCTCTCTACCGACCGGCAGGTGGCATGCCGACAGGCGCTGCGCGCCGCGGCACTGATTGCCGCCAATATCGACGAGCTGAACCAGTTCCTCAGCCACGATCTGCACGAGCCGATCCGCTTCGGCATCGGTATCCATGGCGGCGAGGTGATCGTCGGCGATATCGGCTATCGCGACCACATGGTGTTCACCGCGCTCGGCGATGCCGTCAACGTCGCGGCAAGGCTGCAGGACATGACCAAGGCGCTGGCCTGCGAGGCGGTCATCTCCGACGAGGTGCGCGTCACCGCAGGCCTCGCCGACGATGTCCTGCCGGCGCAGGAGGTCGCGATCCGCGGCCGCAACGAGCCGATGACCGTGCGCACGGTCGAGACGACGCGCGTCCTGTCCGCGCTGGTCGACGACCGGCGTGCCGTCGCGGCCTGACCGGTTCATCTCCCCCTTCAGCGAATGTGACCTGCCGCACATCCGAAGCTGCGCTCGGCAGAGATGCTCGAACGCGCCCGCTGCCGGATGCGACTGACTGGCGATGGGTAACACTGCAACCGCGCCGCGACAGAGTTCAACGCGCATCCGAAGGAGACGACCATGCTTCGCAAAGTCACGCTCGCTCTCGCTACCGCCGCAACCCTCGGAGCCGCCGCGCTGGCGCCGACCGCAGCTTCCGCCAAGCCGTTCTTCTGGCATCCGTACCACCATCACTTCTGAGGTGGCCCGGGCATCTCCGTCGGCTTCGTCGACTCCGGCTGCTACGCGACGCGCCTGGTGCTGACGCCCTACGGCTATCGCTATCGCACCGTGAACGTCTGCTACTGATCGAGCCGACGACCTGGAATCGAAATGCCCCGGTCGCCTCATGCGATCGGGGCTTTTCGTTATTGCGATGCAACGCCGGCAACGCTGCGAAAGCTCAATTGACTCGCGGTTGTCAGGTGCGACATTTGTGGTCGCGCGCAGTCCATGATGCGAAGGCGCGCAAGGCAATCTGAGCCTGGTGATGACCAGCTCAGGACAGAACAGCTTCGGAGGAAGCGGAATGCTCGATCGACGAGACTTGATGAAGCGTGCCGGGTTGGCCGCTTTGGTGACGGGGCTGGGATCAAGGGGCGCACTCGCGCTCGACACCGTGACGCTGCCCTTTGGCAATGGCGAACGGCCGCTGGTGCACTACCCGCAGAAGCGCCCGATGATCGGCCTGACCGCCCGGCCGCCGCAGCTGGAAACGCCGTTTGCGATCTTCAACGACGGCCCGCTCACGCCGAACAACGCGTTCTTCGTCCGCTATCACCTCGCCGGCGTCCCCTACGACCTCGATCCGGACAAGTTCACCCTCGAGATCAAGGGCAAGGTCGACAAGCCGCTGAAGCTGTCGCTGAAGGACATCCGCAAGCTGAAGGCCGTCGAGCTCGTCGCGGTCAACCAGTGCTCCGGCAACAGCCGCGGCTTCTTCAATCCCCGCGTCGCCGGCGGCCAGCTCGGCAACGGCGCGATGGGCTGCGCGCGCTGGCACGGCGTGCCGCTGAAGACCGTGCTTGACATGGCCGGCGTGCAGGCCGGCGCCAAGCAGGTCACCTTCAACGGCATGGACGGTCCTGTCATGGAGACGACGCCCGACTTTGTGAAGGCGCTCGACATCGACCACGCACGCGACGGCGAGGTGATGCTGGCCTGGGGCATGAACGGCGAGGACCTGCCGTTCCTCAATGGCTTCCCGCTCCGCCTCGTGGTGCCGGGCTACTACGGCACCTATTGGGTGAAGCACCTCAACGAGATCACCGTGATCGACAACGTGTTCGAAGGTTTCTGGATGAAATCCGCCTACCGGATTCCGGATACGCCGAACAACGCGGTCGAGCCCGGCACCGCACCGAAGGCGACGATTCCGATCAACCGCTTCACGGTGCGCTCGTTCATTACCAGCGTTGCCGATGGCGCCCAGCTGAAGGCAGGCCACACCATGCTGCGCGGCATCGCCTTCGACGGCGGCAAGGGCATCAAGGAGGTCGCGGTCTCGATCGACGGCGGCAAGAGCTGGACGCCGGCGAAGCTCGGCAAGGACCTCGGCAAATACGCCTTCCGCGAATGGAAGCTGAAGGTCGCGCTCCCCGCAGGCCCCTCGGATCTGAAGGTGCGCGCCACCAATAATGCCGGCGACACCCAGCCGATGGACCCGTTGTGGAATCCGGCGGGCTATCTGCGCAACGTCGTCGAAACCGTGCGCGTCACCGCGGCATGAGGAGAAGCAACATGACCAGCAAGCTGCTTGCCTCCCTCGCCGCGATCGCGATGCTGTCGATCGGCGCCGTGATCGCCGCGCCCGTCAACTACACGCTCCCCGAGGAGACCGCGGCCTTCAAGCCGGGTCCCAACCTCGAGGTCGTGCAGGGCAACTGCACCGGCTGCCACTCGGCGGACTACATCAAGACCCAGCCGCAGGGCGAGAAGTTCAAGAAGGACTTCTGGCAGGCCGAGGTGACCAAGATGATCAAGGTCTACGGTGCGCCGATCGACCAGGCCGACGTCGGCAAGATCGTCGAGTATCTCTCCGCGACCTATTGAGGCGCATCGGTCCATCGCCCCGCGCGCCGGCCGAAAACCCACGCGCGGGCCACCGATCCAGCTTGGGCTCGGCGGAACCGATCTGTTTTGCAGCGCATCAATTGACCACGAAACAGGCAAACCGGCGGCAAATCCCCGCAAAGCGGGTTGTTTCCGGTCAAAAACACACCGTCGTTTGATCTACCCAGCTTTTTCCAAACTGCTATCCTGTGCGGCGCGGACTAGCCGGTTTTTGCGGGGACCGGCTGGTCTGTTTTCGATTGATTCCGCGGAGACGACTGGAATGCCCAAAGGTACAGTGAAGTGGTTCAACCCGACCAAGGGTTATGGATTCATCCAGCCCGCATCGGGCGGCAAGGACATTTTCGTCCATATTTCAGCAGTTCAGAAGGCTGGTCTTCAGAGCCTCAACGAAGGCCAGTCGGTTGAATACGAAGAAATTGCAAATCGCGGCAAGACGTCAGCGGAGAACCTCAAGGTCTAGCGTATCCGCGCCAGATCCAGCGGCGCACTCTCGGACCCGATCCGGGAGTGAGGGCCGATCCCAAATCCACACGACGTGACGTTCGGCGGAGCGGGCACGACGCCCGCGCGCCACGCCTTTGATTTTTCGGCCGCCATCGCCGGCGTGCCGACATTTATCCTTTACTCCGGGATGGGTCGCCGCCTCACAGACAAGTGCCGCCCTGGCCGATGCCGCACGGCACCCGCTTCGAGAGTTCCTGGACCTTGCGCTTCGACTCGGCCTGCGCCAGCACGTCGAACACGCTCGATGGCGTGAGCTGCGTCGCCTTGCGGAAATCCTCGGTCGCCTTGTCGGCATGGTTGAGCGCCTCGTGCGCCTTGGCACGGGCGAACAGGCCCTCCACCGTCTCCTTCTGCGCAATCGCCCGGTCGAGATCGTCGACCGCCTTGTCGTAGTTGCGCAGCGCCGACCAAGTGATGCCGCGCAAGGTCAGCGCCGGCTGATAATCGGGCCGCGCAGCGAGAACGAAGTTGAGATCCTTCATCGCGTCATCCGGCTTCTTCAGCCCGAGATAGGCCCGCGCGCGCAGCACATGCGGGAAGGCGTCGTTGGGCGTGCGCGTAACGATCTGGTCGAAGGCGGCGATCGCGCGGTCGTATTGGGAAGAGGTCAGCATCGCGAGGCCGCGGCCGAGTTGGGCCGTGGGATTGTTGGGGCTTCGCTCCAGCACGGCGTTGATATCGACCAGTCCCTCATCGGCACGGCCCTTGAGCATCAGCGCAAGGCCCCGCCACGATTTGGCGATCAAATTGGTCGACACCAGCGCCAGGGCCTGATCGAAATCCAGCAGCGCCTTGTCGAGCTGATTGAGGCTGATATAGGCAAGCCCGCGTTCGGTGAAGGCGAGCGTCTCCTTGGCGTTGAGCGAGATCGAATGATCATAGTCGGCGAGCGCATCCTGCACCTTGCCGGTGCCGGCCTTGACGAGGCCGCGCGCCAGATAAGCCAGCGAATTGTTCTGGTCGAGCGTGATGGCGCGGCCGGCATCAGTCATGGCCTCATCGAGCTGTCGCATGCCGGCAGCGTTGAGCGCGCGGAACGCCAGCAACTGGGGATCGTCCGGCTTGAGCTTGAGCAGATCGCTGAGATCGTTGCGCGCCTCCGCCATCCGGCCGAGCCGTGAATAGGCCACCGCGCGCAGGCGGAGCGCAGCCTCGTTGCGGGGATCGCCGCTCAGCACCTGGGTGAGATTGGCGATGGCGCCCGCGTAGTTGCCCTGTGCGACGAACTGCTTGGCCTGCTCGACCTGCTGGTTGCCCGCGGCGGCCGCCGGCGCGGCTGG